>NZ_JBQFOO010000018.1:0-648 GCF_056533565.1 Ruegeria sp. G12 | reverse complement strand
TCGCCACGCCGCCGCCGCTTGTTCTTTCGCCCTGGCTGTCAAGGATCCACTCGACATAATTGCCATTGTTGTGCTGCCACAGGACGCGGTATCCACCGCCGTCGGCTTCGACGTGAATGGCGCTCCATCCGTTGAGGCTGTCTGGCCCCATGGTGGCCCCGTTCCAGGTGATCTCGGTGCTGCCGTCGATCAGATACATGCCGCGTGTCGACGAGGCGAGAGTCGACGATCCTGCATTCTCAATTGTGGTGTTGAAATGCCCAATCGTACCGTCGTTGTTTAGATCGGCACCATAGAACACCTCGACATCGACCACATTCGCCACACTGCCGCCGCTTGTTCTTTCGCCCTGGCTGTCAAGGATCCATTCGACGTAGTTGCCATTGTTGTGCTGCCACAGGACGCGGTATCCACCGCCGTCGGCCTCGACGTGAATGGCGCTCCATCCGTTGAGGCTGTCTGGCCCCATGGTGGCCCCGTTCCAGGTGATCTCGGTGCTGCCGTCGATCAGATACATGCCGCGTGTTGACGAGGCGAGGGTCGACGACCCTGCATTCTCAATTGTGGTGTTGAAATGCCCAATCGTACCGTCGTTGTTCAAATCGGCACCATAGAACACCTCGACATCGACCACATTCGCCACGCCGC
>NZ_JBQFOO010000017.1:0-794 GCF_056533565.1 Ruegeria sp. G12 | reverse complement strand
ATGGCAAAGGAAAAGTTTGAGCGTACAAAACCGCACGTCAACATCGGCACGATTGGCCACGTTGACCATGGTAAAACGACGCTGACCGCAGCAATCACCAAGTATTTCGGTGACTTCAAAGCGTATGACCAGATTGACGGTGCGCCGGAAGAGAAAGCGCGCGGCATCACCATCTCGACCGCCCACGTGGAATACGAGACCGAGAACCGCCACTACGCACACGTTGACTGCCCCGGCCACGCCGACTACGTCAAGAACATGATCACCGGTGCTGCCCAGATGGACGGCGCGATCCTGGTTGTGAACGCTGCTGACGGCCCGATGCCGCAGACCCGCGAGCACATCCTGCTGGGCCGCCAGGTTGGCATCCCGAAGATGGTCGTGTTCCTGAACAAAGTGGACCAGGTTGACGACGAAGAACTGCTGGAACTGGTTGAGATGGAAGTCCGCGAACTGCTGTCCAGCTACGAATACCCCGGCGACGATATTCCGATCATCGCAGGGTCGGCTCTGGCCGCGATGGAAGGCAACAACCCGGAAATCGGCGAAGAGAAGATCAAGGAACTGATGGCGGCTGTTGATGAGTATATCGACACCCCTGAGCGTGCTGTTGACCAGCCGTTCCTGATGCCGATCGAAGACGTGTTCTCGATCTCGGGTCGTGGTACCGTTGTGACCGGTCGTGTCGAGCGTGGCGTGATCAACGTTGGTGACGAGATCGAAATCGTCGGCATCCGCGACACTTCGAAAACCACCTGCACCGGTGTTGAGATGTTCCGCAAGCTGCTGGACCG
>NZ_JBQFOO010000016.1:0-4112 GCF_056533565.1 Ruegeria sp. G12 | reverse complement strand
TCACCGCCTTCGCCACGGCTGCTTTTCTCGCGCCTGCTGCGTATGCAGAGGAGTTTATCACGATTGGGACGGGTGGTGTTACGGGTGTTTACTATCCGACGGGTGGTGCGATTTGCCGTTTGGTGAACAAGGGGCGCAAGGAACATGGGGTTCGGTGTTCTGTGGAATCGACCGGTGGGTCGGTTTACAACATCAACACCATTCGCGAGGGCGAGCTGGAGTTTGGTGTGGCGCAGTCGGACTGGCAGTACCACGCGTATAACGGCACGTCGAAGTTCGAAGACGCGGGCGCGTTCGAGAATCTGCGGGCGGTGTTCTCGGTCCACCCCGAGCCGTTCACGGTTGTGGCCCGCGCCGATGCGGGGATTTCCAGCTTTGAGGATCTCAAGGGCAAGCGCGTGAACATCGGCAACCCCGGGTCCGGTCAGCGCGGCACGATGGATGTTGTGCTGGAAGCGATGGGCTGGACCATCGATGACTTTGAACTGGCCTCGGAACTGAAAGCGGCCGAGCAATCGGCGGCGCTGTGCGACAACCAGCTGGACGCGATGATCTACACCGTGGGTCACCCTTCGGGCTCGATTCAAGAGGCGACCACCGCCTGTGACTCGGTTCTGGTGAACGTGACCGGTGATGCGATCCAGGGTCTGATCGACAACAACTCGTACTACCGCACCGCGACCATTCCGGGTGGCATGTATCGCGGCTCGGACGGCGACACCACGACCTTTGGTGTGGGCGCGACCTTCGTGACCTCGGCGGATGTGTCGGATGATGCGGTCTATGCGGTTGTCAGCTCGGTCTTTGAAAACTTCGACGACTTCAAGAAGCTGCACCCGGCATTTGCCAACCTGCAGCCGGAAGAGATGATTGCGGATGGCCTGTCGGCACCGCTGCATCCGGGTGCTGAGAAGTACTACAAGGAAAAAGGCTGGCTGCAGTAAGCCGGACCTGATGCGGGGCGCGCCTGTGATGGGCGCGCCCCTTTTGCACCCGGGGCAACCGGGGTGACGAATGAGGCCGAAACGGTCCGACAAGATCGCAGAGCGACGGGGAGACGCCAGATGAGTTCCGACACCCAATCCAACCGCCCGCTATCCGAAGAAGAGCTTCAGGATCTGGTGGCCTCGTCCGATGCGGGCGCGCGCAATCCGGCGGGCAATGTCGGGGTCTTTCTGGCCATCGTCGCGGTGCTGTGGTCGGTCTTTCAGGTGGTGCTGGCCTCGCCGCTGTCGAATGCGCTGCTGCCGGGCAGCGTGGTGAACAACTCGCGCCAGATCCATCTGGCCTTTGCCATCTTTCTGGCCTTTGCGGCCTATCCGGCGCTGAAATCCAGCCCGCGCAACTACATCCCCATTCAGGACTGGATCATGGGCGTGGTGGGCGCGGGGATCGCGCTGTATGGCTATATTTTCTATGAAAAACTGGTCGACAACGGCCTGCTGGCCGATGATGTGGACAAATGGGTCGCTCTGGGTGGCCTGCTGCTGCTGTTCGAGGCCGCGCGCCGGGCGCTTGGCCCGGCGATGGCGATCATTGCGACGATTTTCCTGGCCTATGTGTTCTTTGGCTCCTCCGACTGGGTGCCCGAGGTGATCCAGTGGAAGGGCGCCAGCCTGAAAAAGGCCATGAGCCATATGTGGATCACATCCGAGGGTGTGTTTGGCATCGCTTTGGGTGTCTCGACCAAGTTCGTCTTCCTCTTCGTGCTGTTTGGTGCGTTGCTGGATAAGGCGGGCGCGGGCAATTACTTTATCAAGATGGCCTTTGGCGCGCTGGGGCATTTGCGCGGCGGTCCGGCCAAGGCGGCTGTGGTGGGCTCGGCGGCCACGGGGCTGATCTCGGGCTCGTCGATTGCCAATGTTGTGACCACCGGCACGTTCACCATCCCGCTGATGAAGCGGGTGGGCTTTTCCAGCGAACAGGCGGGCTCGGTCGAGGTGGCGTCATCCGTGAACGGTCAGATCATGCCGCCGGTGATGGGGGCTGCGGCCTTTTTGATGGTGGAATATGTGGGCATTTCTTATGTCGAGGTGATCACCCACGCCTTCCTGCCCGCCGCAATCTCTTACATCGCGCTGGTCTATATCGTGCATCTCGAGGCGGTGAAGCGGAACATGCCGACGCTGGGCAACCGCGTGGTGTCGATGGGGCGCACAATCGGCGGCATGGCGATCTTCTTCGTGGGCTTTGCCGGGCTGTGTTATGGCATCCAATACCCGATCAAGGCGGTGATTGCGCTGATGCCCGGGGCCTCGGGTCTGGTGCTGTCGGCGCTGGTTGTGGTGGCCTATCTGATCCTGCTGAAACTGGCCGCGGGTGTCGAGGATCTGGTCCCCGATGATCCCAACGCCAAAGAGGTCGAGCTGCCGGTCATTGCCGAGATCTACAAGGCCGGTCTGCATTACCTGCTGCCGATCATCGTGCTGGTCTACTTCCTGATGATCGAGCAGAAATCGCCCGGCCTGTCGGCCTTCTGGGCGACCTCGCTGCTGTTTGTGATCCTGCTGACGCAGAAGCCGCTGAAGTCGATCTTCCGGGGTGAGAACAACACGGCCAATGCCTTCCGCGACGGCGTTGCCGATCTGTGGAACGGGTTGATCGACGGCGCGCGCAACATGATCGGCATCGCGCTGGCCACGGCCACCGCAGGCGTGATCGTGGGCACCGTGACGCTGACCGGCGTGGGTCAGGTGATGGCCGATCTGGTCGAGTTCCTGTCGGGCGGCAACCTGATCGCCATGCTGGCGCTGGTGGGTCTGCTGAGCCTCATTCTGGGCATGGGCCTGCCGACAACCGCGAACTATATCGTTGTCAGCTCGCTGATGGCCGGTGTGGTTGTGGAACTGGGCGCGCAGGATGGTCTGATCGTGCCGTTGATCGCGGTGCATCTGTTTGTGTTCTACTTCGGCATCATGGCTGATGTGACGCCGCCCGTGGGTCTGGCCAGCTTTGCCGCCGCCGCCGTGTCAGGAGGCGACGCGATCAAGACGGGCTTTACCGCTTTCTTCTACAGCTTGCGCACCGTGGCGCTGCCGTTTGTGTTCATCTTCAACACCGATCTCTTGCTGATTGATGTGGGCTGGGTGCAGGGCATTCTGGTGGCGATATCCGCGACCATCGCGATCCTGATCTTCACCGCCGGCACCATGGGCTGGTTCCTCACCAAGAACCGCATCTATGAAAGCGTCGCGCTGATCCTGATTGCGTTCGCACTGTTCCGTCCGGACTTCTTCATGAACCGCATCGCGCCGCCCTTTGCGCAGATCGAACCCGCGCAGCTGGAACAAGCCGTGGGCGACGCCGCCCCAGGCAGCAGCTTGCGGATCGAGGTTGAAGGACCCGATTTTGACACCGGCAACATGACCGAAACCACCGTGGTCCTGACCATCGGCGACGAAGCCGATGGCGCCGCCCGCATCGACGCCCTGGGCCTGATCCCGCTGGAGGAGGATGGCTTGGTCAAGCTGGATGAGCCGCTGTTCGGCACGCCCGTCGCCGACGAGTTGTCGAACTTCGACTACTACGCCGACGAGCCCGTCCGCATCACCACCGTGCAGGCCCCGCAAAGCCAGCCGCCCAAGGAACTGATGTTCATCCCGGCGCTGCTCCTGCTGGCCCTGATCGCCTTCCTGCAAAAGGGCCGCGCCGCCCGCACCACAGAACAAGAGGTAACACCATGAGCAAATCCGTCCTCTGTGCCGTGGATATCAGCAATGATGATCTGGATGCGGGCGTGTTGCAGCGCGCGGCCCAACTGGCCGACCTGGACGGCGCGCAGCTGGATGTGGTGACCGTGCTGCCGGATTTTGGCGAAAGCTGGGTGTCGGGCTTCTTCGACGCCAGTTTCCACGAAAAGGCGCTGGAACAGGCCCACACCAAGCTGGTCGCCCTGTGCGAGACCGCGCTGGGAACCGAACGTAACACCCAGATCCGCCACGTCGTCGCCACCGGCACCGCCTACCAGCAAATCCTGCACACCGCCCAGGAAGCCGGCAGCGACCTCATCGTCATCGGCGCCCATAAACCAGACCTCAAAGACTACCTACTAGGCCCAAACGCCGCCCGCGTGGTCAGACACTCCCAAGTGTCCGTCTATGTCGTCAGGTAGG
>NZ_JBQFOO010000015.1:2500-6213 GCF_056533565.1 Ruegeria sp. G12 | reverse complement strand
TTTGGTTGCGGGGAGAGGATTTGAACCTCTGACCTTCAGGTTATGAGCCTGACGAGCTACCGGACTGCTCCACCCCGCGCCAGGTGTTCTTTTCATCGTTAGAGAGACTGTTGGGCTTTTACTAGGTTTGGCGGTGACCTACTCTCCCGGGGCTTAAGCCCAAGTACCATTGGCGCGGCAGTGCTTAACTTCCGGGTTCGGGATGGGACCGGGTGTTTCACTTGCGCTATGACCACCAAACCGAGGAAAAGCCCATGTCGACTTTCTTGCTGTGCAAGAAAGCGACGGGTGGCAGGCAGCGTATTCGCGAAGCGAATGCGCGGTGCCACTCGGTTATTTAATCAATCAACATCGCGGCTAGGTGCTACGACGCTATCCATTGTCAAGGTCGGTGTATGCTTTCGGCTTTGTCTTTCCATTACTGGATCAAATCAAGCCTATCGGGCGATTAGTACCGGTCAACTGAACGCATTACTGCGCTTACATCTCCGGCCTATTGACGTGGTGGTCTTCCACGGCCCTCAGGGAGACCTTGTTTTGAGGGGGGCTTCCCGCTTAGATGCCTTCAGCGGTTATCCTGTCCGATCATAGCTACCCAGCACTGCCGTTGGCACGACAACTGGTCCACCAGTGGATCGTTCACCCCGGTCCTCTCGTACTAGGGGCAACTCCTCTCAAGTCTCCTACACCCACGGCAGATAGGGACCGAACTGTCTCACGACGTTCTAAACCCAGCTCACGTACCTCTTTAAACGGCGAACAGCCGTACCCTTGGGACCTGCTCCAGCCCCAGGATGAGATGAGCCGACATCGAGGTGCCAAACACTGCCGTCGATATGGACTCTTGGGCAGTATCAGCCTGTTATCCCCGGCGTACCTTTTATCCGTTGAGCGATGGCCCTTCCACTCGGGACCACCGGATCACTATGGCCGTCTTTCGACTCTGCTCGACTTGTCAGTCTTGCAGTCAGGCTGGCTTCTGCCATTGCACTCAACGAGCGATTTCCGACCGCTCTGAGCCAACCTTCGCGCGCCTCCGTTACGCTTTAGGAGGCGACCGCCCCAGTCAAACTACCCGCCACGCAGGGTCCCGGATCCGGATAACGGACCGCGGTTAGACATCAAGAGTGCGAAGGGTGGTATCTCAAGGGAGGCTCCACGGATACTTGCGTTTCCGCTTCAAAGCCTACCACCTATCCTGCACATCACAATCCTGATGCCAGTGCGAAGCTGTAGTAAAGGTGCACGGGGTCTTTCCGTCTAACCGCGGGAAGCCTGCATCTTGACAGGCAATTCAATTTCGCTGAGTCGATGTTGGAGACAGCGGGGAAGTCGTTACGCCATTCGTGCAGGTCGGAACTTACCCGACAAGGAATTTCGCTACCTTAGGACCGTTATAGTTACGGCCGCCGTTTACCTGGGCTTCAATTCAAGGCTCTCACCTCTCCTTTTAACCTTCAGGCACCGGGCAGGCGTCAGACCCTATACGTCGTCTTGCGACTTCGCAGAGCCCTGTGTTTTTAATAAACAGTCGCCACCCCCTGGTTTGTGCCCCCAGCCCCTAGTTGCCTAGGAACCGGGCCTCCTTCTCGCGAACTTACGGAGGTATTTTGCCGAGTTCCTTCAACATCGTTCTCTCAAGCGCCTTGGTATGCTCTACCAGTCCACCTGTGTCGGTTTAGGGTACGGTCTGATGGAGGGCTATTTCCAGGAACCACTCAGCAGCCCAATCAATCCGATAAGATTGAACTACACCTGTGATCCGTCACATCCTCCTGGCCCAGGAATATTAACCTGGTTCCCATCGCCTACGCCTTTCGGCCTCGGCTTAGGGGCCGGCTTACCCTGCTCAGATTAGCTTTAAGCAGGAACCCTTGGACTTTCGGCGAGAGTGTCTCTCACACTCTTTGTCGCTACTCATGTCATCATTCTCACTAGTGATCTCTCCACCGGATGGCTCACGCCCCGGCTTCATCGAAAGCACTTTATCTTGCGCTACCGCCTATTCGGCTACTTGAGCGCGATTGCTCGCGCCAAATGACCGGCGATAATACAAGATAAGTGCTATGTCACACTACGCTCTGCTACCGATGCTTACGCATCCCTAGACTTCGGCTCATGGCTTGAGCCCCGTTACATCTTCGCCGCAGGACAACTTATTTAGACCAGTGAGCTGTTACGCTATCTTTAAAGGATGGCTGCTTCTAAGCCAACCTCCTGGTTGTTTTGGTCGTCCCACCTGCTTTCCCACTTAGCCATGAATTGGGGGCCTTAGTCGTAGGTCAGGGTTGTTTCCCTCTCCACTACGGACGTTAGCATCCGCAGTGTGTCTGCCATCTAGTACTCCCGGGTATTCGGAGTTTGGTTAGGATCAGTAAGCCTGTGGGGCCCCATTACCCATCCAGTGCTCTACCCCCCGGGGTATTCGGATGACGCTCTACCTAAATAGATTTCGCAGAGAACCAGCTATCTCCGAGTTTGATTGGCCTTTCACCCCTAGGCACAGCTCATCCCGATCCTTTTCAACGGATGTGGGTTCGGTCCTCCAGTAAGTGTTACCTTACCTTCAACCTGGCCATGCCTAGATCACTCGGTTTCGGGTCTGATCCCACGAACTCATACGCCCTATTAAGACTCGCTTTCGCTACGCCTACACCTAACGGCTTAAGCTTGCTCGTGAGACCAAGTCGATGACCCATTATACAAAAGGTACGCCGTCAGATCTCGAGGATCCTCCGACTGATTGTAGGCGTTCGGTTTCAGGTACTGTTTCACTCCCCTCGTCGGGGTGCTTTTCACCTTTCCCTCACGGTACTGGTTCGCTATCGGTCAGCAAGGAGTACTTAGCCTTCGAAGGTGGTCCTCCGATCTTCAGACAGAATTTCACGTGTTCCGCCCTACTTAATACGTCCATCAAAGCTTCCTATACGGGGCTGTCACCCGCTATGGCCACGCTTCCCAACGTGTTCTAGTCACTTATCTGGCTCGGCTGGTCCCCGTTCGCTCGCCGCTACTAGGGGAGTATCAATTGATTTCCTTTCCTCCGGGTACTTAGATGTTTCAGTTCCCCGGGTTTGCTCTTAAAACCCTATGTATTCAGGTCTTAAGTACTTGGTTAAGCGACATATTGATTAGCAAAACTAACAATATGAAGCTTTCAAGTGGGTTGCCCCATTCAGAAATCCATGGATCAAAGCTTATTCTCAGCTCCCCATGGCTTATCGCAGAGTATCACGTCTTTCATCGCCTCTTGCTGCCAAGGCATTCACCAAACGCCCTTCTCGCGCTTGATTTGATCCAGAAAAAGAAAGACAGGATTTGCGAAGCAAATCCATAACGGGTCGGAAGCTGGAACAACCAACCCCTTTTCCTGAACCAAAAGCATACTTTCCCGCCTTCCATCCTGGAACCCATGCTGCCGATGTCGGTCGGCCCCACGCAGAGGATAGAAGACATGCATAACCTTGCGGTCATGCGGGTTAGTGTACTTGACTTGGACAACTCTGTTCGTTTCAGCCGGGATATTCAAAGAGGGACGAGGAAACATCCCTAATCAAACCTCCTCACTATGTGTGCTACCGCCTATTCGGCTACTTGAGCACGTGAGGACCAACTGAGATCAACGCCACACTCGGCGCGATCAAACAGTGTTGATTGATTTCTCTCTATACGATTTCAAATGATCTCCGAAGGAGATCGTTTGGGTGCGAGGC
>NZ_JBQFOO010000014.1:0-37609 GCF_056533565.1 Ruegeria sp. G12 | reverse complement strand
CCAAAACATTCCCTCAGATGCCACCGTCTCTCCGATGTGTCACCGCCGCTTCCGCCGCGTCCCAAGCGCCTCAGCAGCGCCGGTGAAGGGGTATTTACGGATTGGGTCCGGGACCTGCAACCCCCATTTTGAAAAAACTTCACATTTCTCAGCGGAAACGCACTCATGTTAACAAAAACAATAGGTTGGATTAATATTTCTGGCCGCAGATCCGCTGAAACTCAACTTCGAACGCGCAATTGAGCGGTGTTTCGGTGGATTCGCGCCCGGTCGCAGGACTCCACCCCAGACTCACCCAAAAGAAAACGCCGCCCGAGTCTCCTCAGACGGCGTCGTTTCGTGAGTGGTATGCGTGACTACTTAAGATCGAACCGATCCGCGTTCATCACCTTGTTCCAGGCCGAGACAAAGTCGCAGATGAACTTGCCGCCCGCATCTGCCTGCCCATAGACCTCGGCCAGCGCCCGTAGCTGCGAGTTCGAGCCGAAGACCAGATCGACGCGGGAGCCGGTCCACTTGACCTCACCGCTGGCGCGGTCGCGGCCTTCGTAGACGCCTTTGCCCGCGGGTTTCCATTCGGTGCCCATGTCCAGCAGGTTGGTGAAGAAGTCCGTGCTGAGCGTTCCGACGCGGTCCGTGAGCACGCCGTGCTTACTGTCGCCGAAATTCGCGCCCAGAACCCGCAGGCCCCCGACCAGCGCCGTCATCTCGGGCGCGGACAAGCCCAGCAGTTGCGCGCGATCTACCAGCAGTTCCTCGGGCGAGACGGTATAGTCCGTCTTCTGGTAGTTGCGGAAACCATCGGCGATGGGCTCCATCACCGCAAAGCTGTCCACATCCGTCTGGTCCTGCGACGCATCGGTGCGGCCCGGCGCAAACGCGACCTCGACCTCGTGACCTGCGGCTTTTGCCGCCTGCTCAACGCCTAAGGTTCCGGCCAGAACGATCACATCGGCGAGCGACACTTTCTTGCCGCCGGACTGCGCGTCGTTGAACGCCTTTTGCACGCCTTCCAGTGCATCCAGCGCCTTGGAGAGTTTCATCGGCTCGTTGACGTCCCAGTCCTTTTGCGGCGCAAGACGGATGCGCGCGCCATTGGCACCGCCACGCTTGTCCGACCCGCGATAGGTCGAGGCCGAGGCCCAGGCGGTTGAGACCAGTTCCGAGACCGACAGGCCTGTGGCTGCGATCTTACCTTTCAGGTCGGCCACATCCGCGTCGTCGATCAGATCGTGATCCACGGGCGGGACGTTGTCCTGCCAGATCAGCTCCTCGGTCGGGGCTTCTTCTCCGATGTAGGCCGCGCGCGGACCCATATCGCGGTGGGTCAGCTTGAACCAGGCGCGGGCGAAGGCATCGGCGAACTGGTCCGGGTTCTCGTGGAAGCGCTTCGAGATCGGGCCATAGATCGGGTCCATGCGCATCGCCATGTCGGCGGTGGTCATCATGGTTTTGACCTTCTTGGACGGATCATGCGCCGCAGGGGCCATGTCTTCTTCCTTGACGTTCACCGGCTCCCAGATCCATGCGCCCGAGGGGCTTTTGGTCAGGTTCCAATCATATCCGAACAGCAGGTCGAAATAGCCGTTGTCCCATTTGATCGGGTTCGCGGTCCATGCGCCCTCGATGCCCGAGGTCGTGGTGTCATCCCCCTTGCCCGAGCCGAACTTGTTGATCCAGCCAAAGCCCATATCCTCGATCGGGGCGGCTTCGGGTTCGGGACCGACCAGATCGGGATCGCCCGCGCCGTGCGCCTTGCCGAAAGTGTGGCCGCCCGCGACCAGAGCAACGGTTTCCTCATCATTCATCGCCATCCGGCCAAAGGTGTCGCGGATATCGCGGCCCGAGGCCAGAACGTTCGGTTCCCCATCGGGTCCTTCGGGGTTCACATAGATCAGGCCCATCTGCACGGCGGCCAGCGGGTTTTCCAGATCACGCTCACCGGAATAGCGGCTGTGCGGGTTGTCGGTGGGGGCCAGCCATTCGGTCTCGGTCCCCCAATAGATGTCTTCCTCGGGAGCCCAGATATCTTCGCGGCCACCGGCGAAGCCAAAGGTTTTCCCGCCCATGGATTCAATGGCGCAGTTGCCAGCCAGGATCATCAGGTCAGCCCAGGAAATCTGGTTGCCGTATTTCTGCTTGATCGGCCACAGCAGGCGGCGCGCCTTATCGAGGTTGCCGTTATCCGGCCAACTGTTGAGCGGCGCAAACCGCTGGTTCCCGGTCGAGGCACCCCCGCGCCCATCCGCCGTCCGATAGGTGCCGGCGCTGTGCCAGGCCATTCGGATGAACAGACCGCCATAGTGACCGTAATCCGCCGGCCACCAGTCCTGCGAATCCGTCATCAGCGCATACAGGTCCTCTTTCAGCGCCTTCATATCCAGCGCTTTGAACGCCTCGGCATAGTTGAAATCGGCCCCCAGCGGGTTCGAGGCCGGAGAGTTTTGATGCAGAATCGACAGGTTCAGTTGGTTCGGCCACCAATCCCGGTTCGACCGCGTGCCTGCACCATGCATGACAGGGCATCCGCCCATGTTGGGGTTATCACTTCCGTCCATATCGATCTCCAATCCTGGCTCAGGTCTTGCCGTTTTTGCGTGGTCAAATCTGTAACGAACAAGATCACAACAAGATGTCGGTGCAACCCTTGCCCAGATTAAAATCCCGAAAACTGGGATCGTCTGGCACCGGGCCTCACCGATTCTGCCGTCTTTCGTCCCGCAAGACATAGCAAATCAAAATCATGCAAATAAGTTTTGTTTTTGGATCGCAATCATAGTTTTTGATTATGATCGCAGGCAGCCCCGCGCCACCGCATCAACGTGCAGCCATCAGGGCCTCCAGCCCCACGCGGTAATTGGGATAGAGCAGTTTCACCCCAAGTTCGTCCTTTATCCGATCATTCCGTACTCGCTTGTTTTCATTGTAGAAACTGCGCGCCATCGGGGTCAGATCGGCGTCTTCGAAAGGTACGGCGGGGGGCAAAGGCAGGCCCTGCAGCTCAGCAGCATAACCGATCACATCCTGCGGCGGCACCGGTTCGTCGTCACAGACATTGTAGACAGCGCCCGGATTGGGCGCGGCCATCGACGCGGCCAGCACCTGCGCGATGTCGTCCACATGAATGCGCGAAAAGACCTGCCCCGGCTTGATGATCCGCCGCAGCCCGCCACGTTTCAGCTTGGAAAACGGTCCCCGACCGGGACCATAGATGCCCGCCAGCCGGAAGATATGCACCGGCAGGCCTGGGATCGCCGACCATTGCTGCTCGGCCAGCATCCGCCAGCGGCCCCGTTTGGCGGTTGGTGCGGGTGGGGTGCTCTCATCCACCCAACCGCCCTGATGATCGCCGTAAACTGCAGTGGTCGACAAATAGCCGACCCACTGGAACTGCCCGGCGCGCTCCGCGATTTCACGGCCCAGCGCGGCCAGAACCGGATCGCCATGCTCGCCCGGCGCGGTCGAGATCAGAAGATGGCTCACCCCGTCCAGATCAACGGTCTCTCCGGGCCAGACCACCGGATCGGCCCCCGAGGCGCGGATGGCGGCGGTGCCATCGGCGTCGCGCGTGGTGCCGATGATGTGCCAGCCTTTGAGTTTCAGAACCCGCGACAGGGCCTGCGCGGAATAGCCGTGGCCAAAAGAAAACAGCGTCTGTGTCATGCCCCTCTTGATGATCTGCGCAGGTCGGGGATGCAAGCGCCGGATGGACGCACTTGATTCGAATCCCCCAATGCGCCTTTCTTTTGGGCATGAGCCAGAAAACACCCGACCTGCACGCCGCCTATGCGCTGACCTCACCGGAAGAGAACAAACGTCTCTATGCCGAATGGGCCGGGGATTACGACGAAGGCTTCGCCGCGATCGAGGATTATCAATTGCATATCCACACCGCCCGCGCTTTTGTCAGCGCAGGCGGACAAGGTCCGGTTCTGGACGTGGGCGCGGGCACCGGGCTCTGTGGTGCCGTGCTGGCGGGTCTGGGGGTCGGACCGATTGACGCGACCGACATCAGCGCCGAGATGCTGGATCAGGCCATGCGCAAGGATATTTACCGCGACGCGATTGAGGCTGATCTGAACACAGGCATCCCGGTTCCGGATGACAGCTACGCCGGCATCGTCTCATCCGGCACATTCACCCATGGCCATCTGGGTCCTGAAGCCCTGCCCGCCTTACTGCGGGTCGCGCGCCATGGGGCGCAGTTCGCGCTGTCCATCAACGCCCAGCATTACCAGAAACTGGGCTTCGCCGATGTGCTGCACCAGCTTGGCCATGACCAGATTCGCAATCTGAACCTGTCCGAGGTGCGAATCTACGGCGACCTCGCCGCAGGGCCGAACAAAGACGACACCGCTTTGATCGCCCTGTTCGAGAAAGCCTAGCGCCCCTTCCAGACCGGATCGCGCTTTTCCGCGAAGGCCCGCGCGCCCTCCAGATTGTCCTCTGACCCATAAAGCACATCGACGGTCGCCAGTTGCCGTTTGGTGATCCGGTTCATGGTGTCCTGAAACTTGGCATCCTCCGCCTCGCGCACAATCTCCTTGATGGCGGCGTAGACGAGCGGGGGGCCGCTGGCCAGCAGCCGCGCCAGCTCCCATGCCCGGTCCATCAATTGATCGGCGGGGGTGATCTCGTTGATCAGGCCCCAGCGATGGCCTTCTTCCGCATCGAACCAGCGCCCGGTCAGCAGCAGTTCCATCGCGATGTGATAGGGGATGCGCTTGGGCAGTTTGGCGCTAGCGGCATCAGCCACGGTGCCCGACCGAATCTCGGGCAGGGCAAAGGTGGCATGGTCTGCCGCCAGGATCATGTCCGCGCTCAGCGCCAGTTCCAGCCCGCCGCCGCAGGCGATGCCGTTGATCGCGGCGATGACCGGTTTGTTCAGATGTCGCAACTCCTGCAAGCCGCCGAACCCGCCGACGCCATAGTCACCATCCACCGCATCGCCATCCGCTGCCGCCTTCAGGTCCCAGCCGGGGCAAAAGAACTTCTCACCCGCGCCGGTCAGGATCGCCACACGCAGGTCTGGGTCGTCGCGGAAATCCCGGAACACCTCTCCCATGATGCGGCTGGTGGCCAGATCAATCGCGTTGGCCTTGGGCCGGTCCAGGGTGACTTCTAGAATGGCACCGTCGCGGCGGGTTTTGATCGGAGTCATAAGCGTGCCTTTCGGATCAGCGCATCCACTGCAACCGCCCCGTCGGCGGTGCAGATCAGCGGGTTAATCTCAACTTCTTCGACGCATGCCGCGTTGGCAATGACATAGTTCTGTACGGCCTCTGCGGCATCGAGGATGGCCCCGATATCCGCCGGAGGTTTGCCGCGATACCCTGCCAGCAACGGCGCGCAGGCCAGGCGATCCAATGCTTGGCGCAAGGTCCGGCGGGGCGTGGGGATCAGGACCGATACCGTATCGCGCAGAATTTCGGTCAGAACGCCGCCCGCGCCGATGGTCAGAACATAACCATGCGCCGGGTCTCGGGTGACGCCGATCAAAAGCTCGGCAACCGCGCCGGTGGCCATCTCCTCGATCAAAACCTCATCTGTCCCGACCGATTGCACGGCTTCGGCCAGTTCCGAGGCTCGGACCCTAAGGCGCACCGCGCCATGTTCGGATTTATGCGCGAGCCCGACGCCCTTCACCGCGAAGGGGTCTTTCAGGTCCCGGACCCACGCTGTGTCTTCGGCCCGCGCCACAATACTGCGAGGAACGGACAGGCCGAAATCGGCCAACTCCGCCTTGGCTTCTGCTTCGGTCAGAACCTGATCAGCCATCGCATCAGAGGGCAAA
Organism: Ruegeria sp. G12; assembly: GCF_056533565.1. Classification (NCBI taxonomy): domain Bacteria; kingdom Pseudomonadati; phylum Pseudomonadota; class Alphaproteobacteria; order Rhodobacterales; family Roseobacteraceae; genus Ruegeria; species Ruegeria sp. G12. The sequence continues at coordinate 31,815 of NZ_JBQFOO010000014.1, read as the reverse complement.
AGCACCGGCTCCATCTGCGCCGGTAGCGGTCGGGCCGCAGCTTCGACCGCCGCCAGCGCCTCGTGCAAACCGGCAAAGGGAACCACACCGCCCTCCAGCAGGCGATGCGCGACTGATTCCGGCATCAATTCCGGCAAGGTTGCCGCCACCGCAAAAGGCCGACCGGTTTGCGCAACGCAGTTCAACGCGGCCTGCGTGGCACAGTCCCAATCCGTCGGATCGGTGTGCGGATAGTCCACAATTGCCAGCGTCAGAGCCTTATCCGGCCCGGTCATCCCCGCCCACGCGCGGGTCATCGCCTCGGTGTCGCGCCAGATATAGGTGTGGTAATCCAGCGGATTTGCCAGCGCCACCATCGGGCCAAGGGCCGCGCGCAATTCCGTTTTTTGCCGGTCCGTCAAAGGCGGAAAATGCAGGTCTCGGGATTCTGCCATATCCGCGGACAGGCTGGCCTCACCCCCCGAGCAACTGATCATGCCCAGCCCGTTCCCATCCAAACGTCCAGTGACATGCAGCAGCTTGAGGCACTCCAGAAAGCTGGGAATGTCGTCCAGCCGCGCAATGCCCAACCGATCGAGGAACGCCTGCGCGCCCACGTACCCTCCCGCCAGCGAGGCAGTATGAGAGATCGTCGCTGCCCGCGCCTGCCGCGACCGCCCCATTTTCAGCGCGATGATGGGGATGTTCCGGGCCCGCGCCTTATGGGCCAGCGCCTCCCACTTGCGCAGATCGCCAAAGCCTTCGATGTGAACGCCAATCGCAGTGATGCGGTCATCGTCCAGCAGGGCCGAGGCGAGATCGGCCTGATGCGTCTGCGCCTGATTCCCGCAGGTCAGCATGACGGCCAGCGGCAATGCACGGCGCTGCATAGTCATGTTGATCGCGATATTCGAACTTTGGGTCAGGATCGCCACGCCGCGCTCCACCGCCCGCATTCCATGCTGATCGGGCCAGACCGCCACCCGGTCCAACGCGTTGACAAACCCATAGCAATTGGGCCCGAGGATCGGCATCTCACCCGCCGCCGCCACCAGTTGGGCCTGCAGGTCAGCGGCCTGATCATCCTCGGCCCGCGCTTCGGTGAAGCCTGACGCAAAGCAGACAGCACCGCCAGCGCCCGCCGCCGACAGGGCCGCAACCGCCGAAACAGTTACATGCCGGTTGATCCCGACAAAGGCCACATCCGGCGCTTCGGGCAGGTCTTCTATCGTGGCAAAGGCCGGCGCGCCGCCAACCTGTTCCGCAGTGGGGTGAACTGGCCAGATGTCGCCCTGAAACCCGAACTTGCGGGCCTGAGCGATCACGGCGGCGCACCACGCACCGCCGCCGATCACCGCCAGCGAAGACGGGTTCAGAAGGCGCTTCATGCGCCCAGCGCCCTCAGCAGGTCGCGGCTGATAATGTGGCGCTGGATCTCGCTGGTGCCGTCCCAGATGCGTTCCACCCGCGCATCGCGCCAGAAGCGTTCAAGCGGATAGTCGTCCATCAGGCCCATCCCGCCGTGGATCTGGATCGCCGCATCCGTCACCCGCGCCAGCATTTCCGAGGCGTAAAGCTTGGCCGAGGCAATCTCACGATTCGCAGGCAGACCCTTGTCCAGCCGATCCGCTGCGGCCAGGGTCAGCAGGTCGGCGGCATCAATCTCGGTGATCATGTCGGCGATCTGGAAAGACACGCCCTGAAACTTGCCGATCTTCTGGCCGAACTGTTCCCGCGTGGCGGCATAGTCCAGCGCATGATCAAACGCCCGCCGCGCACGGCCCACGGACATGGCCGCAACCGTGATGCGCGTGGCATAAAGCCAGGTGTTCATCACATCAAACCCGCCATCAACCGCGCCCAGAACCTGCGCATCCGGCAGGCGGCAATCGTCGAAATCCAGCACCATATTCTTGTAGCCCCGGTGGCTGACGGACTTATAGCCATCGCGAATGGTGAAACCGGGGGTCCCCCGGTCGACCAGAAACGCCGTAATCCGCTTTTTAGGGCCTTTTTCTGTCTGGTCCTCGCCCGTGGCAATAAAGACGATGATGAAATCCGCATGCTCCGCGCCCGAGATGAAATGTTTGGTCCCGTTGACAACCCAATCGCCGCCATCGCGCACCGCGGAACACTTCATGCCCCGCACGTCTGACCCCGCGCCCGGTTCGGTCATCGCCAGCGCGTCCATCTTTTCGCCCCGGACGGCGGGCATCAGATACCGCTCGACCTGCTCGCCCCCGCAGGCCATCAGGATGTTCTGCGGTCGCCCAAAGAAATGGGTCAGCGCCATCGAACCCCGGCCCAGTTCCCGCTCGACCAAGGCGAACTCCAGATGGTTCAGGCCTGCACAGCCGGCGCTTTCGGGGAAGTTGCAGGCGTAAAAGCCCAGCTCAATGGTCTTGCGCTTGATCTCATCCGCGACCTCTTGCGGAACCTCTCCGGTGCGTTCGACAATCTCTTCAAAAGGGTAGATCTCGTTCTCGACAAAACTGCGCACGGTCGAGGCGATCATCTCCTGTTCGTCGGACAGGCCATATTGCATTTGAAGTCTCCGCATCTGGGTTTGCGCGTATGGTGCCGAAGGTTGAAATTTTGATCATGCAGAAATAGACAGATTTCATGCAAGATTGGATAAAATCGCCCGCAGCACCGCAGCAAATCGGAGTGCTTCTGTTTGACGGATTCTCGAACCACTGTCTTGCCAACACGGTCGAGCCATTGCGGGCCGCCAACACTCTATCCGGTCGTACCTTGTATGACTGGCGCTTCCTGTCCCTGACAGAAGGACCGGTCACCTCCTCCTCGGGCCTGCAGGTCGCGCCACATGGGGTGCTTCAGACGTCCGGCGGAGACATGCTAATGGTCATGCCGTCTTACGGCTTTCGCGCCTATGGCGGCTGGCAAACGCAGGCCGGGCTGCGGGCTGCGGCGGGGCGGTTCGAAACGCTGGTGGGCCTCGACACCGGCAGCTGGTTGCTAGCGCGCGCTGGCCTGCTGGACGGGCATCGCGCGACCATTCACTGGGAGGAACTGGTCGGTTTCACCGAGCGTTTTCCCGAAGTTGAGGCCGTGCGCGAGCGATATGTCATAGACGGCAACCGCATCACCTGTTCCGGCGCGATGGCGGCCTTTGATCTGGTGCTGCACCTGATTGGGCGGGATCAGGGGCAAGCGCTGGCGCTTGAGGTGGCGCAGATGTTCATGACCCGCGACTCTGCACGGTCGCATTCCGGGGGTGCGGGGGCGACCAGTAGCAGCGTCAACGCGGCGCTGGCGCTGATGCAGGAACATCTGGAAACGCCTTTGCCGGTGTCCGAGATCGCCCGCCGGATCGGACGGTCACAGAAAACCCTGTCGGTGCGGATGCAGGCTGAACTTGGGGCCGGTCCAGCGCAGGTCTACCGGCGGCTGCGGCTGAATCTGGCCCGCAAGCTGGTGTCCGAGACAGACCTGAGCATCCGCGAGATTGCCTTGCGCGCAGGCTATGACGATCCCAGCGCGCTGACGCGGGCGTTCAAGGCAGAGTTCGGGACAACCCCGCGCGCGCTGCGCACAAGCTAGGTATACATCTGTTTCTTGTAGGCCCGCGTGCGGGTTGTCGCCTCAGCCGACCCGTCATGATAGGTGCCGAACCACTTGTCGAACGGGATTTCCGAGGTGCCATAATTGCATTCGAAATACCGGTGGTGAAGCTGGTGAAAGAAATCACCGGCCCGCGCGGCCTCGGTCTCGCCTGCTTTCAGCTTTTCGAACCCGGAATGGGACAGGACCGGGCTGATCTGCTGGAAATAGCTGTGAAACAGAAGGTGCAGAGGATGCGAGGGCACGATCAGGTGGATGAAATATGTGGTGAAGTAGAGGATATTCTCGAACCAGTGGTTCGAAATCCCTGACCACGGGCCGATATTGACGTTGCGGTGATGCACGGCGTGGACGTGTTTATAAAGCTTCGGGTGATGTTCCAGCCGGTGCACCCAGTAGAAATGCAGCCCGGACCACATAGGGATGAACAGCATCCAGATCACGAACCATACCGGCGCACTGGCCCATGTGACGGTCGGAACCCACCCATTGGCCATCGCCCAGTAGATCACCCATTGGTAGACAGTCGCGACAGTCATGGCGCTGCCAAGTGTCCACCATATATTGTCCAGAACCTGATTGCGGAAGGTAAAGTTGCCGTTGTCGCGGGTCAGGTCTCGGCGGTCGAATTTTTTGTACATGCCCTGGCCTTTGCGCATGTACAGCCACCAGTGCAGGCTGCCCGCTACCAATATCTGCGGCACCATGTTCAGCAGCCAGATGCGGGCCATCCAGCCGGGCGCGAAGGTTCTCATCGACTCTAATGAGGGGAAAAACAGCGCATAGGCTATAATGGCCAGCGCCATGCACAGGGTAAGTGAGGTGACTTGCAGCCACGCACCGCTATACCATCGCAACACCGCTGCCGGCCTAGGCGGCCAGTTGAACAGGGGGTTCAAACCCACCGGCCCTTCGGGATGGTAGTGCCAGCGGGCGGCTTCGGGGTCCTGCGTCGCGTCGGTCATGGCTGTCACTCACTAGATTGCAGTCACGTGGCATAGTCCGAGCCTTCGGCGTCGAGGATCGCTTTGATCTCACGCAGATGCGCCTCGGCCTGATCGGGGTAGTCGTCCAGTTCCTGCGCGGTCTTCTCGGCGATCTCATCCGACAATATGCGCAGGGGCTGGCCGGTTTGCAGCGCGTGGATGTAAGTCTCGGCCGCGCGTTCGAAATAATAGAGTCTGTTAAAGGCATCCGCAGGGTCGCTGCCCAGAACCAGCACTCCGTGATTGCCCATGATCATCACCTTTTTCTTCGGGTCAGACAGCATCGAGGCGCAGCGTTCACCCTCGCTCTCAAACGCCAGACCCCCGAATTCCTGGTCGACAACGTAGCGATCGAAGAAGGTCGCCGTGTTCTGATCAATCGGCGGCAATGAACTGTCGGCCAGCGAGGCCAGCACCGTCGCAAAGATCGAATGCACATGCATCACGCAGCGCGCGTGCGGGCAATGGCGGTGGATCGAGCCGTGCAACCCCCAGGCCGTCGGGTCCGGCGCGCCGGGCTGGTCCATCACATCCGGGTTATTGGCGTCCAGCAGCAACAGGTCCGAGGCGCGAATCCGGGCAAAGTGCATCTGGTTAGGGTTCATTAAAAACTGCGTGCCGTCTTCGTTCACCGCCAGACTGAAATGATTGGCCACGGCCTCGTGCATGTTCAGGCGCGCGGTCCAGCGGAAACTGGCGGCCATGTCCACGCGTTGGGGCCAATGGTCCATATTGGGGCGAAGACTGGCGAGACTCATGGGGTGGCTCCTTTGGCAGGTCTGTGGAAAAGCCTGCCCCCGGCCCCGCGATTTGACCAACGAAAAAAACGCATCTATCCCATTAGTGGAACTTATGCCAAGGTTATGCAGATGCAGAAACAGCTTCCGCCGTTGGGATGGCTGCGCACGTTCGAGGCTGCGGCCCGCCACCTGTCTTTCACCGGCGCGGCGCGCGACCTAAACATGACGCAAAGCGCGGTGAGCCAGCAGATCAAGTCGCTGGAAGGCCATCTGGGCCAGCCCCTGTTCCTGCGGCGCCCCAAGGCGCTGGAACTGACCGAGGCGGGAATTACCTATCTGCCGGTCGTGCGTGAGGCGTTTCGGACGCTGGTCCGGGGCACCCAGGCCGTCACCGGCGCGCAGCAGAACGCGGTGCAGGTCCAGTGCAACATCAGTTTTGCAGTGAACTGGCTGGCCCCGCGCCTACCCGCCTTTCGGGCGGCGCATCCGGATGTGCAGTTGAACATCTTCACTGAACTTTGGGAGCCGCGCGAGATGGCCGAAGGGGCCGCGGTCGAGATCCGCTTCTCTCTGCGACCTGCCGATACAGTCCGGACCGAGTTGTTGCGCCGCGAGTTCTACTACCCGGTCTGTGCGCCCGGCTATCCGGTGACGCTGGACAACCTGCAGCAGCAGCCTCTGTTCGATTGCTCGAACCTGCTGTCAAACTGGTCAAGCTGGGCGGAGGATCAGGCTCTGACATGGGAAAAACCGGCCATAACCTATGCAACAACCTATTTGGTCTGCCTGTCCGCCGTGATGGCGGGCGGCGGGCTGTGTCTGGCCCACGATGCCATCGCGGGCCGCCTGATCGAGCACGGCTTGCTGGTTGCCCCGTTCGCCCATCGCGCGCCGATGCCCGAGGCGTATTACCTGCTTCTCTCGCCGCAGGCCGAGGAAACCCCCGGCGCGGTGGCGTTTGCCAATTGGGTACGCCATGAGATTGGGGCGGAAGGGTAACGCTCCCGCCCGGCGTCAATGCCCCTTGCGGGGAATTTCCTTGGGTTGGGCCGGGCAGCGCTGGCGCGCTGCGGGCGTGCCGGACCGGACGGGCCGTGGTCCGTCTGATGTGATGTTTTCATGATACCGAATAACCGGGGTTGCACCTGACCGCGCATTCGGGAAAGTTGAGCCATGGACTACACTCCCTTCCCAACCTGGCCCGATGTCGCCCCCCGTCTGATCGCTGTTGCCGCCGGGCGCGAGGCGGCGGATATGGTCATTCGCGGCGGTATCTGGGTCAACGTGCACAGCCGGGAACTGCTGCCGGATCATTCCGTTGCGATTGCGTCCGGTCGGATCGCCTTTGTCGGGCCAAGTGCGCAGCACTGCATCGGGCCGGACACGCAGGTCATTGAGGCGGAAGGGCGCTATATCCTGCCCGGCCTGTGCGACGGGCATATGCATATCGAATCCGGCATGCTGACCCCCGCCGAATTCGCCCGCGCAGTGATCCCCCATGGCACGACCACCATGTTCACCGACCCGCATGAGATCGCAAATGTGCTGGGACTTGAGGGCGTGCGCATGATGCATGACGAGGCGATGATGCAGCCGGTCAACATCTTCACCCAGATGCCCTCTTGCGCGCCGTCGGCTCCGGGGCTGGAGACAACGGGCTATGAAATCACCCCCGAGGACGTGGCCGAGGCGATGGCATGGCCCGGCATCATCGGGCTGGGAGAGATGATGAATTTCCCCGGTGTGATCCATGGCGATCCGAAGATGCTGGCCGAAATCGCGGCCACGCAGCGGGCGGGTAAAACGGTTGGCGGACACTATGCTTCGCCTGATTTAGGGTCTGATTTTGCAGCCTATGTCGCGGGCGGCCCCGCCGATGATCACGAAGGCACTTGCGAGGCCGACGCCATCGCACGAGTGCGGCAGGGGATGCGCTCGATGATGCGGCTTGGCTCGGCCTGGTATGACGTGGAAAACCAGATCACCGCCGTGACCGAAAAGGGGCTGGACCCGCGCAACTTTATTCTCTGCACCGATGACTGCCATTCGGGCACTCTGGTCAATGACGGCCATATGAACCGGGTGGTGCGCCATGCGATTGCCTGCGGATGCGAGCCGCTGGTTGCGTTGCAGATGGCCACCATCAACACCGCCACGCATTTCGGGCTGGAGCGTGAGATCGGCTCGGTCACGCCGGGGCGGCGGGCGGACATCATCCTCAGCTCTGACCTGACGGAATTGCCCATCGAGATGGTGATTGCGCGGGGACAGATCGTGGCTGAGGCGGGCGCGATCACGGTCGATTGCCCGCATCTGAACTGGCCTGACAAGGCCCGCAACACGGTGCATCTGGGGCACGCGCTGAGCGGCGTAGATTTTGAGATTAAAGCCCCTGCCGGGGCGAACCGGGTGCGCGCCAATGTAATCGGCGTTGTGGAAAATCAGGCCCCGACCAAGGCGTTAAAGGCCGACTTGCCAATTATCGGCGGGCTGGTCGAGGGTGAAGGCGACGTCTGCCAGATCGCGCTGGTCGAACGGCACCGCGCCACGGGCGGGGTGACAAATGCCTTTGTCTCGGGCTTCGGGTATGAGGGGCGGATGGCCATGGCCTCGACCGTGGCGCATGACAGCCACCATATGATCGTTGTGGGCACCGACCGCGAACAGATGGCGCTCGCGGCCAACCGGCTGGCCGAGGTTGGCGGCGGCATCACCATCTTCCGCGAGGGTCAGGAACTGGCGCTGGTGGAATTGCCCATCGCAGGCCTGATGTCGGACAGCCCTGCCGCGCAGGTCGCGGCCAAGGCAGAAGAGATGGTGCAGGCGATGCAGGCCTGCGGCTGCACGCTCAACAACGCTTACATGCAGCATTCCCTGCTGGCGCTGGTTGTGATCCCGGAATTGCGGATCTCGGACCTCGGGTTGGTGGATGTGCGCAGTTTTAAGAAGATCGACCTGCTGGAGCCTTTGGCATGACAATCATAAGAACCCCTGACGCGCCTGCTCCGGAACAGTTCACCGACCCCGCAGCGGCGGTGGCGCTGCTGGAACAGCTTTATGAACAGGCCATCCGGTTTCTGTGCGACAGTTTCGCCAAAGCGATGGACGGCGAGGCACCAACCGAACGATTCAGAGCCTATTACCCGGAAATTCGCATCAAAACCCGGTCCTACGCTCAGGTCGACAGCCGGTTGAGCTTTGGCCATGTCTCAGAACCCGGTGTCCACGCCACCACCGTCACCCGCCCCGATCTGTTCCGGTCCTACCTTGTCCAGCAGATCGCCTTGCTGATCAGAAACCATGACCAGCCGGTGACCATCGGCGCCTCGGACACGCCGATCCCGGTGCATTTCGCGGTGGCCAACAACCCCGATCTGGTGGTGCCGCATCAGGGGGCCGCCGGATTCACCCTGCGCGACGTGTTTGACGTGCCCGATCTGACGACCACCAACGACGACATCGTCAACGGCATTCATGACGCCGAGGATGAGATCGGCCCCCTGGCCCTGTTCACCGCGCAGCGCGTGGATTATTCGCTGGCCCGTCTGGCCCATTACACGGCGACCGACCCCAGCCATTTCCAGAACCACGTACTGTTCACCAACTACCAGTTCTACGTCACCGAGTTCGAAAGCTACGCCCGCGCGCAGCTGGCCGACCCTGACAGCGGCTACACCAGCTTTGTGTCGACCGGAAATGCGGCAATCACCGACGCCGATGGCGTTCTGGACCAGCCGCTGAAACTGCCGCAGATGCCGACCTATCACCTCAAGCGCGAGGATGGCTCGGGCATCACACTGGTCAATATCGGCGTCGGGCCCTCGAATGCCAAAACCGCCACCGATCACATCGCGGTCCTGCGTCCGCACGCCTGGCTGATGGTCGGCCATTGCGCCGGGCTGCGGAACACGCAGGCGCTGGGAGATTTCGTTCTGGCCCATGCCTATCTGCGCGAAGACAAGGTGCTGGACGATGACCTGCCCGTGTGGGTGCCCATCCCGCCGCTGGCCGAGGTTCAGGTGGCGCTGGAACAGGCGGTGGCCGAGGTCACCGAACTGGAAGGCTATGAGTTGAAGCGCATCATGCGCACCGGCACCGTCGCCTCGGTCGACAACCGCAATTGGGAGTTGCGTGATCAGTCCGGCCCGGTGCAACGGCTCAGCCAGTCGCGGGCGATTGCGCTGGATATGGAAAGCGCCACCATTGCTGCCAATGGCTATCGGTTCCGGGTGCCCTATGGCACGTTGCTGTGCGTGTCGGACAAGCCGCTGCACGGGGAATTGAAGCTTCCGGGCATGGCCTCGTCCTTCTATACCACGCAGGTTAGCCGCCATCTGGCGATCGGAATCCGGGCGATGGAGCACCTGCGCGGCATGCCGTTAGAGCGTCTGCACAGCCGGAAATTGCGTTCTTTTGACGAAACAGCCTTCCTCTGACGCAAAAAAGCAACGTTTTGCCCATATTTTTAGGGGTTTCAACGCTACTATTCGTTGTGTTCCTCCACAATATCCCGTTACAGTTACGCGGTGAGGCCCAAGACATCGGGCACGTTAAGGAGACCAAGAAATGGCAAAGCCTATGACAAAGACTCAGCTGGTTGCTGCTCTCGCTGAGGAAATGGGAACCGACAAGAAATCCGCGAATGCGGCGCTGGAGGCCGTGACCGGCCTGATCACCCGCGAAGTTTCGGCCGGTGGTGCAGTGACCCTGCCCGGCGTCGGCAAAATCTACTGCCGCGAACGCCCCGAGCGTCAGGTTCGCAACCCGGCCACAGGTGAGACCTTCACCAAAGAGGCCGACAAGGTTGTGAAAATGACCATCGCGAAGGCGCTGAAAGACAGCGTGAACGGCTGATTTCAGCCTTTCTCGGACAAAACGATTGAGGGTCGCCTTCGGGGGGCCCTTTTTCGTTTGGGAAAAGGGGCATTCGGAGTTGCACGTACCGGGGTTCTTCTTTTGGTATGCATTGAATCCAAATTGACATATTCTGCGTCAAACACCAGCGTCGACCTCGACGCCGGAGTAACGACTTAGCGTGTTTTGATGCACTTCACGTTGACCTGGGAGGAAACTCTCCCGTTCCAGATTCGCTTTTGAGGCATACCGCAGAAGGCATGTGGTGGTCGTTCAAAGTGTACTGTACCCAATCTGCACCGCCAATACGCTGTTCCCGTCTTGGTCGAAGTAGACATTCACACTCATTCCATATGGTACGGATGCTCGTATTCGGTCTAAGACTCCACGTGTGGGAAACTTTGGCCCATCATTGCGAATTGACCACGATGCCGAAATGCGCAGTGCGCCGTCACGCGGTTCCACATAAGGATTTTCAGGGCTAAAACTGTCTTGTCGCATCGAAAATCCTTGCGCTTCCATGAAGCTGCGGGACGCCGTGATCCCGCCCGAGGCTGACAGTACCCGAAAAATACACACTTCAGCTTCGCTGGTTTGGCGGATCTTCGTCCAATCCATCCGCAACGACGCAGGTGACTTCGAGTTCTCTTGTTCGTTCACGAGACACGATTGCGGGTCGGGAAATCGTTCCGCCGCATCCATCGCAGCTTCGTCCATTTCCCGGGCATATCGCGTTGCATAGGGTGGGATTTCAACTTCAGTTCGAAGGGACCGATCCCTTAGGTCAATCCTGTCCCAATTCCAATCAGGCAAGAGCCACATGACAGCGATTGTGAGAAAGACGACTTCCACTTTGCGAAACGCATCGATCCAGTGCAACACAGGACGACCCTTGGTCCGTCTTGTGAAAATCACGATCAGAATTGCCGTGAAGGCTAAGTGCAGTGGTTGGCCAATACCAGTCAACAAACTGAACGCCGAAGCGGCCCCTGCGAAGACAAGAGAAACTCGTTCTGATGACCACCTCCATTTTTGTCCGGCTTTCCACCATGCAATCAATACGGCGGTAGTACCGGCAATAAAGAGGTAGGGGAGGAAAAGGCCCAGAAGAAATGCAATATAATTAAATAGTAGAAAAAAGATAAAGAGTGGTCCGGCAAAGCCACCGAGGTCGCTCGGCTTCAATCCAAGGGCTGATTCATCCGTCTTTCCAAGCCACCAAAAAAACAGCTCACACCAATGAAAAGAAGGTATTTTAAGGTGCGTTCAGCGTTCATCCAAAGGGAATCCGATATTTGTTTTCAACAACTAATAAGAGAACAGAGATTACACCTTTGCAATTATATTCGTCTTTCCGGGTAAAGCTCCATTTGAGAGGTAGTGTATGTCTATGGTCCAGTCACCGTACTTCGCCACCAGCGACTATACGCGCATCCCTTCAAAGCTACCCACCCAACCCTTAACAACCAGCCGCTTGCAGAGCTTACGAAATTCAGAAACAGTCCCGGCAAACCAACCAAGGGGGCCTGCATGGATCTGCGCGCCATTGCCATGGGGCTTGTGTTTGCCCTGATCTGGTCCTCGGCCTTTACCTCGGCCCGGATCATTGTGGCGGATGCCTCGCCGCTGTTTTCGCTGGCGCTGCGGTTTCTGATCTCGGGGCTGCTGGGCGTGGCGATTGCCCGGGCCATGGGACAAAGCTGGCACCTGACACCGGGCCAGTGGCGCGCCACGATCCTGTTCGGGATTTGCCAGAATGCCTTGTATTTGGGTCTGAATTTCTATGCGATGCAAACGGTCGAGGCCTCGGTCGCGGCCATCATCGCCTCGACCATGCCGCTGCTGGTGGCGCTGGCCGGGTGGCTGCTGCTGGGCGAGCGGTTGCGCCCGCTTGGCATCCTCGGCCTGCTGGCGGGGTTTGTCGGGGTTGCCCTGATCATGAGCAGCCGGATCAGCGCCGGTGTTGATCTGTTCGGCGTCCTGCTCTGCGGGATCGGCGCGTTGGCGCTGACCTTTGCCACGTTGGCGGTGCGGGGGGCGACCTCGGGCGGGAATTTCATGATGGTGGTGGGGCTGCAGATGCTGGTGGGCTCGGCCATCCTGTTCGTTGCCGCCCCGGTGTTCGAGACGATCCATATCCACCTGACCCTGCCCTTTGCGGTGGCCTTCGCCTATACCACGCTGTTTCCGGGCCTGCTTGCCACGCTGATCTGGTTCCTGTTGCTGGATCGCATCGGCCCGGTCCGCGCCGCGACCTTCCACTTTCTTAACCCGGTTTTCGGCGTGACCATCGCCGCCATCCTGCTGGGCGAAAAACTTGGCCCGCTGGACCTGACAGGCGTTCTGATCACCACGCTGGGTATTCTGGCGGTGCAATTGTCGCGCCAACCTGCGCCAAAACCGGCCTGATCCGCCGCACGTCTGCGCGAGGTTACACAACAAGCCTTTGCTTTCGCCCGCCGAACCCCATCTACTGTGGCAAACCAAAGGAATCGGAGGAGCCATGACCCGATACACCAAAACCCCCGAGGCCATCGCCGCCCTCTCACCCGAGGAATTCCGCGTCACCCAGAACAGCGGCACCGAACGCCCCGGCACCGGCAAGCATCTGAACAACAAGGAACCGGGTATCTATGTGGACATCGTCTCGGGCGAGCCGCTGTTCGCCTCGACCCACAAATACGAATCCGGTTGCGGCTGGCCCAGCTTCACCAAACCCATCATTCACGAACATGTGGAAGAGTTCCGGGACACGACCCATGGTATGATCCGGACCGAGGTGCGGTCGAAACACGGCGACAGCCATCTGGGCCATGTGTTCCCGGACGGCCCGCGCGACCAGGGCGGGCTGCGCTACTGCATCAACTCTGCCGCGCTGCGGTTCATCCATCGCGACCAGATGGAGGCCGAAGGCTATGGCGATTATCTGATCCATGTGGAGGAGATCCAATGACCGAACATCGCGCCGTACTGGCCGGGGGCTGCTTTTGGGGCATGCAGGACCTGATCCGCAAGCTGCCCGGCGTCACCCGCACAAGCGTCGGCTATACCGGTGGGGACGTGCCCAACGCCACCTATCGCAACCACGGCACCCATGCGGAAGGGATCGAGATTTTCTTTGATCCCGCCAAGATCACCTATCGGGAACTGCTGGAGTTCTTCTTTCAGATCCACGACCCGACCACGGTGAACCGTCAGGGCAACGACATCGGGATGAGCTACCGCTCGGCCATTTACTACGTTGATGACGCCCAGAAACAGGTGGCTTTGGACACCATCGCCGATGTGGACGCCAGCGGGCTGTGGCCCGGCAAGGTCGTGACCGAGGTCGAACCCGTGGGCGATTTCTGGCAGGCCGAGCCGGAACATCAGGACTATCTGGAGCGCATCCCCAACGGCTATACCTGCCACTTCCCGCGCACCGGCTGGGTCCTGCCCAAGCGCAGCGCTGCGGAATAACGCGCCCCGCCCCTTTCGCCCGGGCGAGAGGGGTTAGCCCGTCGCAACCCGAGGCCGGCCGCTGGCCTCAACCGTGATCAGCGCCTCGACGAAAACCTCCTGCGCCTCGATCCGGGCGGTTCGGATATCGCGGTCGACCACGACCCGGATGTCCGCCGCCCCGGCCTGACGAACCTCACCTTCCGCCTCTTGCCGCAGCACGGATTCCAGCAATCCCAACGCCTCATCCGCTGATGTGAAATCCTGCGGTCCGTCCTCCAGATGCACGCGGTACTGCCCCTCCGCTGGCGAGGTGACAGTACCGGATCGGCGCAGCGTCAGCCGCCCGACAACCGCTCCGATGGCATTGGCGACCCCGGCATGCTCGGGCAGCACCATCCGACAATGCAGCCGTTCCCCGACAGCCGGGTAGTAACTTGGGGCAGAGGCACCAAGCCCCACCACATCCACATTCAGCGCGGCATCCAGCGCCAGCAATCCACGATGCTGCGCCAGACCTTTTTGGGTCAGAACATGCCGGGCGAGGTCCATTGGGGGAATGCCGAAATCCTCAGCCTCCTCCGCAAAAGCAGTCTCTAATAGGGTCAGACTGGTCTGTTCCGTAAGCTGATCCACGATCATCTGCGCCAGTTCCTCGGGCGTGCTGGCCAGCATATCGCCGGTTCCCACCCGACGCCGCGAAATCAGTTCCAACGCCTTGCGCGCCGCATCCGCATCCCAGCTATCCAGCCGACCCAGCACATGGCTGGCATCCGACGGCGTGATACCCGAAACCTGAACGATCCCCCGATCCACCAACCGCCCCAACGAACCGTGTTCTATACGGGTTCGCAGCAGGCCGCTAAGCGGCAGGACCTGATCGCCAAGCCGGTCCAGCAACGCCTCCTCACGCGCGCCAATCCCATCGGTGCGGATGCCCGGGACACGCCGGGCAAAGCGGGTGTCATGTTCGCCAACCGTTGTGGCGCGCAGTTGCTCATCCAGAACCGCATGCACCACTTCGGGCGCTTCCGAGGCGATCAGCGACACCGGCAACACGCGCCGGGGGCCCAGAAACACGCCACCGCCCAGACCTTCGGTCACGACATGCACCTGACTGTCGCCGCCCAGACCATGGGTGCGCATCGCCACGGCCTCGACCATTGTCCGAAAGCCCCCAACCCGCGCGCCCGCAGGGTCAATCGCCGGTTTACCATCGCGGATCAACGCCACATCGGTGGTGGTGCCGCCGATATCCGACACCAGCGCCGTTTCGGCCTCGGTCAGCCAGCACGCGCCCACAATCGACGCGGCCGGACCGCTGAGGATGGTTTCAATCGGCCGCTCGCGGGCCTGCTCGGCGCTCATCAACGCGCCGTCGCCGCGCACCACCATCATCGGCGCATCAATGCCAAGGTCGCGCAACGTATCTTGCGCCCGCCCGATCAGCCGGTCGATCATGCCGATTAGCCGCGCATTCAACACAGCCGTCACCGCCCGCTTCGGCCCGTTCAACTTGGCCGACAGATGATGCGAGCAGGTGACCGGCGCACCGGTCCTGTCGTGGATGATCCGCGCCACCTCCAACTCATGCGCAGGGTTGCGGGTGGCGAATTGCGCAGCGACCGCAAAGCCGGAAACGCCTTTGTGAGAGTCTAAAAACGCCTCAAGCGCCGCCACATCCAGCGGCGCTTTTTCCCCTCCAGCATGGGAATGCCCGCCAGCGATCACCAAAGCCGGGTCGCCTTTCAGGGCCTCCTTCAACCCATGCTTCTCCAGATCGCTTTCTTTGAACCCAACATAGATCAACGCCACGCGCCCGCCCTGTCCTTCGACCAGCGCATTTGTGGCCAAGGTCGTCGATAGCGACGCCATCGAGATATCCTGCGGAGACACCTGCGCCTCATCCAGCACCGTCCGGATCGCCTTACCCACCCCAATCGCCAGATCCGCGCGCGTGGTCAGGGACTTGGCCGAGGCGATCACCTCACTCTCATCCCGGATCAAAACCGCGTCGGTATAGGTGCCGCCCGTATCCACCCCCAAAGCCAAAGCCATCGGGTCCTCCCATCTGTTCGCTGGACATGGGTGTAGCGGTTTCGACCGGCGCGTCCAGCCTGTTTGCGGCACTTAGGACAGTCGTTCCACCGCCCAGCGCGCCGCATCGGCCACGGAGGGATCAGGATCATCGGTCAACGACTGCGCCACAGGCCGCAGCTCCGCCCGGCCCGAGTTGCCAATGGCATAAAGTACATTGCGCACAAACCGGTCCCGCCCGATCCGCTTGATCGGCGAGCCCGAGAATTTCGCCCGGAACTCTGCATCGCTCAGAACCGCCAGCTCCGCCAGCAACGGCGCTTTAAGGTCATCCCGCGCGGCATACCGCATGTCGCTGGCGGCAACCGCAAACTTGTTCCAGGGACAGGCGGCCAGACAATCGTCGCAGCCGTAAATCCGGTTGCCGAGCTTCGCCCGCAAGTCTTCGTCAACCGGCCCTTTATGCTCGATGGTCAGGTACGAGATACAGCGCCTTGCGTCCAACTGATAAGGCGCCGGAAACGCATCCGTCGGACAACTGTCCAGGCACGCCCGGCACGAGCCGCAATGATCCACCTCAGCCATATCCGACGGCAGATCCAAAGTGGTAAAAACAGACCCTATGAAGGCCCAATTACCCCAATCCCGGCTGACAAGATTGGTATGCTTCCCCTGCCAGCCCAGCCCCGCAGCATGACCCAACGCCTTTTCCGGCACCGGCGCGGTATCGACAAACACCTTAACCTCGCCCCCGGCTTCCGCGATCAGCCAGCGCGCCAACCGCTTCAGCCGTTTCTTGACCAGATCGTGATAATCCTTGTTCTGCGCATAAACCGAGATCGCCCCCCGCTCCGGATGCGCCAACACCCCGGTCGGATCATGCTCGGGCGTATAACTCTCGGCCAGCACGATCACCGATTGCGCCTCGGGCCAAAGCGCCGCCGGATCGCCGCGCCAATGGGTCCGCTCGGCCATCCATCCCATCTGTCCATGATAGCCCGCCTGCAAAAACGCATCCAACCGCGCGGGCACCTCAGGTACATCCCAAGGACGGCATATCCGGCAAGCCACAAACCCCTCGGAAAGAGCCTGTCGCACAAGCCTTTCCTTCAAATCCGATCCGCTCTTCATCTGTCCACAAATATCCTCGGGGGGAATCGCGCCCCAGCGCGATGGGGGGCAGACAGCCCCCCCATTACCCTATCAGAAATCCAGATCGGCGTAATGGGGCGGGGGTCGGAATCCCGGCACCTGATCCGCCAGGATCGAGCGGAACGCAGGCCGCGACTTGATCTTGGCGTACCAATCCTTCACCGCCTGCGAACGGTTCCAGTCCACATCTGAAATATAATCCAGCGCCGACAGATGCGCGGCTGCCGCAAAATCAGCCAGCGTCATCTGATCGCCTGCAAGCCAGCGCCGGTGGTCCAGCAGCCATGCCATGTAGTCCAGATGGTACTTGATCGCCCGCGCGCCTTCCTTGACGTTCTTGCTGTCCGGATAGCCCTCACCGGTCACCTTCTTGTTCACCCGCTCATAGAGCAGCTTCGAGGTAACCTCGTGATGGAATTTGTCGTCGAACCAGCCGACCAACCGGCGCACTTCGAACCGCGCCTCGGGGGTCTTGGGCATCAGGGGCGGTTCGGGGCGGGTTTCCTCGATATACTCACAGATGGCGGTGCTTTCCGACATCGTATGCCCGTCCAGCCGCAGAACCGGCACTTTGCCCGCCGGGTTGCGGCGCAGGAAATCGGGGTCCTGCTCCCAGTACCTTTCCTCGACCAGCTCAACCTCGATCTTCTTCTCCGCCAGCGACAGACGGACCTTGCGGCAGTAAGGGGAGAGGGGGACGTGAAACAGACGCGCCATGAGCTTCCAATCGAACCAATGAGTACTCTTCTGCTTTAGCCTTGGCAGGGCGGTGGTTTCAATCCTCGAAACAATCCGCGCGACCATCTGCGCGGATGGTGGCCGCCCCGTCCAGAATCGACGCAGCCCGACGACGGGTCCGAACCGATGGGTCTGTGACCGACCGATTGCGGGGCGAGGGCAAAATGGCCGCGATCCGCGCCGCCTGTACCGAGGTTAGCTTTGCCGCGCTCGTGTTGAAGTTCTTGCTGGCCGCTGCTTCGACCCCGAACAGCCCGGTGCCGGTCTCGGCCACGTTCAGATAAACCTCAAGGATACGCTGCTTGCTCCAGAAGATTTCGACAACCGGTGTAATCGAGGTTTCCAGCGCCTTGCGCACCCAACTACGGCCCTGCCACAGGAACACATTCTTCACCACCTGCTGCGTGAGGGTCGAGGCACCGCGACTGCCGCCATCCTCCAGCGCGTCCCGGATGGCTTCGACGTCAAACCCCCAATGTAGGCAGAAATTGGCGTCCTCAGCCGCCACCACCGACCGCGCCATGATCGGAGAGATCTCTTCAATCGGGACCCAATCCCGCTCGACCTTGCCCAGACGCCGCCATTCGGACCAGATTGTGTGGGTGATCGGCGGGTTCACAACCGAATACAGCAGCACAAGCGCCACGACAAAGGCCACTACGCCCAAAACACCGCGCATCACCCACCGGCGAATGCGTTTCACCAATGGGATTTTCCTGCTGGATGCCTTGCTTTTTTTACCGCGAGATTTGCGGGCTGCCTTCTTTGCCATGGTCCAGCTATACGACGGGCTACGCGGGTTTGAAACGGCTTAAATCGCGATGGCGCGCGCCTCGCGCGGGTGCACGACGGGGCGGGCGGTTTCCGGCAGGACCGGGTCGCGGGCACGCAATTCCGGGAACAGGCGGAATATTTCGGCCTGCACCTCACGCTCGGGCCGCGAAACCGCATGGCCTGGATAGTAGCTTTCGCTTTTTGCCCCGTTGGCGATGATGATTTCGTGCTGGGCAAACAGCAGGTGGATATACTCGACCTCGCCGCCTTCGACCCGCGTGACGGTCTCGCCATTCACCAGGCAATGGGCGGCAATCAGCGCCTCGGCATGGCCAAAATGCAGCGCGGCGCGCCAATCCTCGATCAGCATCCGGTGCTGCGGTGACACGATCAGGGGGCGGTCCAACCCAAGAACCCCGGCCTCGAAGCGCACGGGGGCCAGTTTGCCCTCGGCCACCACAGTTGTTTTGCCGATCCACAACAGGGGCTGCGGCCCGTTATCGGCGGTCAGAACCAGATCGCCGGGTTTCAGCGCCTCAACCGGGCGTTCTCCGTCCGGCGTGGCAATCATGGTGCCCGGTGTAAAGCAGGGCGGCCCAAGGTCACCGCCCGCGATATCCACCGAGCCAAAGGACGCGCCGGTATCGCTGGTATCGGTGATGGACGAGGACACAAACGTACCGTCCTGAAGAACCTGAGTGCCCGAGGGGGTAAACACCTCGCGCCCGTCGGCCAGATAGAAGGTGACGCCCGTATATGTGACCTGCGACCCGTCGCTCAGTTGCACCGTCACCATGTCGTCGAAATAAGTCGCCGTAATGTCAGAGCCGTCGACCGAATCCCCAACGCCTGCGCCGCCAAGCCGGTTGATCAACCCGTCGTCATTCTGATCGACAATGTCAAAGCTCTGCACCGTCAGAGTAGAGCCAACCACCGTCCCGTTCGCCCCCGGATTGGCCGGGTCGAGCACAAAAAACTGGTCCGTATAGGTCGTTGGCATCCGACAACTCCACTTCACTCACATCCGCCGGATTGCAGGCTGCCTGCAATTCCTGAACAAACTATGACCAAAGCTAGGTGTTTTCGGCTACGCCGGGCAAGAATTGGGCATCTGTTACGCGCCCAAAAGTAAACCTTGCGTGTCATTTCAAACACGCAAGGCTTGGATTTTGCCCGTATCAGAGCCTATTCGGCAGGAACGGCCGCAGCTTCGGCTGTCAGAGGATGGCTCAGTTTGTTCAGCATCTCTTTCGGGCAGACCTGCAGGAAGTTGGATTTTTCAACATCCCAATGCTGCAGAATGTCGGCGGCCTTGCGGCTATGGGTTTCCTGCGCGTGGCGTTCGATCAGAGTTTTCATCTGATCCATCCAATGGTCCACCGTCACCGGACAGGTGACGAGCGTTTCCATGTTCATCAGCGCCTCAGCCTTGCCGTCCGGGTCATAAAGATAGGCCATGCCGCCGGTCATGCCTGCGCCAAAGTTGGCCCCGATATCGCCGAGGATCACCGCCACACCGCCGGTCATGTATTCACACCCGTTCGAACCACAGCCCTCGATCACCACTTTCGCGCCCGAGTTGCGCACCGCAAACCGCTCACCCGCGCGGCCCGCCGCAAACAGGTGGCCGTCGGTGGCACCGTACAGCACGGTGTTGCCGATGATCGTGTTGTCGTCGGCCTTCAGCGGGCTGACCTGCGGCGGGCGCACGACGATCATGCCGCCGGACAGGCCCTTGCCGACATAATCGTTGGCGTCACCCGACACTTCCAGTTTCAGACCGGGTGCCGCAAAGGCCCCCAGCGACTGACCGGCCGAGCCCTGCAGTTTCACATGCAGATGGTCGTCCTGGAAGGTGTTCCGCATCCCGAAATTCTGCACGATATGGCTGGAAACCCGCGTTCCCACCGTCCGGTGCGTGTTCTGCACCGCGTAAGACAGTTGCATCTTCTCGCCGTCTTTCAGGAACCGCGCCGCATCGCGCACGATCTCGGCGTCCAGCGTATCGGGCACCGGGTTGCGATCCTTGTCGCGGTTATAGACGATGTCATGCGCGCCATCGACAGTGATCAGCAGCGGGTTCAGATCCAGATCGTCCAGATGCGCCGAGCCGCGGCTAACCTGCGCCAGTAGATCGGCCCGCCCGATGATCTCATCAATCGAGCGCGCACCCAAGCTGGCCAGCAGCTCGCGCACTTCCTGCGCGTAGAAGGTGATCAGGTTGACGACCTTGTCGGCGTTGCCGGTGAACTTGGCGCGCAGGGATTCGTCCTGCGTACACACACCAACCGGGCAGGTGTTCGACTGGCACTGACGTACCATGATGCAGCCCATCGCGATCAGCGCGGCGGTGCCGATGCCATATTCCTCGGCCCCCATCATCGCTGCCATGACGATGTCACGACCGGTCCGCAGGCCGCCATCGGTGCGCAAGGTCACGCGGTCGCGCAGGTTGTTCATCGCCAGAACCTGATGCGCCTCGGTCAGGCCCATTTCCCACGGCAGGCCGGCATATTTGATGCTGGTCGCGGGCGACGCGCCTGTGCCGCCATTGTGACCCGAAATCAGGATAATATCCGCTTTCGCCTTGGCGACCCCGGCAGCAATCGTGCCTACGCCCGAAGACGCCACCAGCTTCACCGTCACCTTACAGCGCGGGTTGATTTGCTTGAGGTCATAGATCAGCTGCGCCAGATCCTCGATCGAGTAGATGTCGTGATGCGGCGGCGGCGAGATCAGCGTCACGCCTTTGGTCGAATGCCGCAGACGCGCGATCAGGTCGGTGACTTTCATGCCGGGCAACTGGCCACCCTCACCGGGTTTTGCACCCTGAGCGACCTTGATCTCAAGCTCTTCACACTGATTCAGATATTCGGCGGTGACACCAAACCGGCCCGAGGCCACCTGCTTGATCTTGGCTGAAGGATTGTCGCCATTGGGCTCCGGCACGAAATGCGCCGGGTCTTCCCCACCCTCGCCACTGTCGGATTTCGCACCGATCCGGTTCATCGCCACGTTCAGCGTCTTATGCGCCTCGGGCGACAGCGCGCCCAGCGACATGCCCGGCGTGACGAACCGTTTGCGGATCGAGGTGATCGATTCGACTTCTTCAATCGGCACCGGCTTGCCCAGCGGTTTGAAATCCATCAGGTCGCGCAGATGGATCGGCGGGTTCGACTGCATCTTGGCCGAGTATTGCTTCCACAGCTCATATGAGGCCCGATTACAGGCCATTTGCATCATATGCATCGAGGTCGCTTCCCACGCGTGGGTCTCACCCGATTTGCGCGCCTTGTAGAAGCCGCCGATGGGCAGCACGTCCAGACCGCTGTCCCAGCCTTTAGCATGAATCTCCTCGGCCTTGGCCTGAATGCCGGTGACGCCGATCCCAGAAATCCGGCTGGTCATGCCGGGGAAATACTCGGCCACCATGGCGCGGCTCAGGCCCACGGCCTCAAAGTTCAGACCGCCGCGATAGGACGAGATCACCGAGATTCCCATCTTGGCCATGATCTTGAGCAAGCCCTGATCAATCGCCTCGCGATAGCGCGCGACGTTTTCGGTCAGCGTCCCATCCAGCAATCCGCGATCAATCCGATCCGCCAGCGAATCCTCGGCCAGATAGGCGTTCACCACGGTCGCGCCACAGCCGATCAGGACCGCGAAATAATGCGGATCGACGCATTCCGCCGAGCGCACGTTCAGCGAACAGAAGGTCCGCAGACCTTGACGCGTCAGGTGCGAATGCACCGCGCTGGTCGCCAGGATCATCGGCATCGCAACCCGACCCGCGCCCGAGTTCGTATCGGACAGCACCAGATGCCCCGCGCCGGAACGCACGGCCTCTTCGGCTTCGGCTCTGATACGGGCCAAAGCAGCACTCAGCGCGCTACGTCCCGACTCAAAACTGCAGTCGATCTCGACCAGCGGCGCGTCGAAGTTTTCAACCAGCTTGTCCCATTGCGCGTTGCCGACAAAGGGGCTTTCCAGCACCACGATCTCGGTCTGGCTGCTGTCTTCGTCCAGCACGTTTTTCAGGTTCCCGAACCGGGTTTTCAACGACATCACCCGGTATTCGCGCAAGGAGTCGATGGGCGGGTTCGTCACCTGACTAAAGTTCTGCCGGAAGAAATGGCTGAGCGGACGGTATTTCTTGGACAGAACCGCCGAGGGGGTATCATCCCCCATCGAGGCCAGCGATTCCTTGCCATCCTCGGCCATCGGGGCCAGAATCTGCTCCAGCTCCTCAATCGAATACCCGGCCGCAATCTGGCGTTTGCGCAGTTCTTCACCTGTGTAGATCGGTGTCTCAACCACTCCGGCAAGGGATTCATCCAGATCGTGAATCTTACCGACCCATTCGCCAAACGGCAGCGCCCGCGCCAGTTTGTCCTTGATCTGCTTGTCGCGGAACAGCTTGCCCTTCTTCATATCCACGGCCAGCATCTGCCCCGGGCCCAAAGCGCCTTTTTCCGTCACCGATGCTTCATCAATCGGCACCATCCCGGCCTCGGACCCGGCGATCACCAGACCGTCGCCGGTGACCACATAGCGCATCGGGCGCAGACCGTTTCGGTCCAGACCGGCACAGACCCAGCGGCCGTCAGTCATCGCCAAAGCCGCGGGGCCGTCCCACGGCTCCATCACCGAGTTGCAGTAGGAATACATGTCGCGCCACGCCTGCGGCAATTCCACCGCCTGCTTGGACCAGCTTTCCGGCACCAGCATGGTTTTCGCCATGGGCGCGGACCGGCCCGCGCGCACCAGAACCTCAAAAACCGAGTCTAATGCAGCTGAATCCGACGATCCGCCCGCGATGATCGGCTTGATGTCCTCGGCATAGTCGCCAAAGCTGGCCGACGCCATGCGGATCTCATGGCTTTTCATCCAGTTGATGTTGCCCTTGAGCGTGTTGATCTCACCATTATGGGCCAGCATGCGGAAGGGTTGGGCCAGCCACCATTGCGGGAAGGTGTTGGTGGAATAGCGCTGGTGGTAGATCGCAAAGGCGGACTCAAAACGCTCATCCATCAGGTCGGGGTAGAACACGGCCACTTGCTCGGCCAGCATCATGCCCTTGTAGATGATCGACCGGCAGGACAGCGAAGCCAGATAGAGGCCGGAAATACCGCCCGCCAGTGCGGCTTTTTCGATCCGGCGGCGGATGACATAGAGTTCCCGCTCGAACGTCTCTTCGTCCACGCCTTTGGAGTTCGAGATCAGTATCTGCTCGATCTCGGGCCGGGTCGCATTGGCCTTGTCGCCCAGACAGGTCACATCGACCGGCACATGCCGCCAGCCGTAGATGTAGTAGCCCATGCGCAGAACTTCGGTTTCCACGATGGTCCGGCATTGTTCCTGCGCGCCGAAATCGGTGCGGGGCAAGAAAACCTGACCAACCGCGACCAGCTCGTCCATGTTCGGCTCATGGCCGGTGCGACGGATCTGATCATAGAAGAAGCGGGCCGGGATCTGCACATGTATGCCCGCCCCGTCGCCGGTCTTGCCATCTGCGTCCACCGCACCCCGGTGCCAGATCGCCTTGAGCGCGTCGATACCGGCATCCACAACCTTGCGGCTTTTCTTGCCGTCCAGCGAAACCACAAGACCCACACCGCACGAAGAATGCTCTTCCTGCTCGGAATAGAGACCGTTTTCGGCCATCCACTGGCGTTTGGCTTCTTCGGCCCGCACCCAATTGGCATCATATTTGGTCATTGGCTGTCTCCTTCTTGGGGCTCAGCGAACATGGCTTCGAATTCAGCTGTCGTCATCTGCCGATGCTTGCCTGCGAACGCGTACCCGTTGGGCTTTTTGTCGATAAAGAGTTCCAGTTCCAGCGCATGGCCTGTGTCATCAAACAGGCCCGCCGCGATATGTGTCTGCCCGTGCATCTCGCCGGGCAGCGTGAGCCGGTACCACAGCGCCGATCCGCACTCGGCGCAAAAGGCGCGCTCGGCCCAATCGGACGAGGTGAAGGTCTTCACCGGTCCAAGTGCTGCATATCCGGGTTCGGCCTGAAACGCGATCAGCATGGAACTGGTCCAGCGGCGGCACTGATCGCAGTGGCACGCGCCCAGTTCGTCTTGCGCTGGGGTCGCAGTCACGGTGACCGCGCCGCACATGCATTGGCCTTGCAATTCGGGCATCACACGCCTCCTGATCGCTGGGGTTATTCGGCGGCTATGGTCGCCTTGGCATTGAACCGGTCGATGATCGCATCGGCGCAGTCGCGCCCGTCGCGGATTGCCCACACGACCAGAGAGGCCCCGCGCACGATGTCACCGATGGCATAGACGCCCTCCATCTCGGTCTCGCCCGTCTGGAACGCGGCTTTGACGGTACCCCAGCGGGTCACGGGCAGATCGGGCTGGCCGAACAGGGTGGGCAGGTCTTCGGGCTCAAAACCCAAAGCCTTGATCACCAGATCGGCGTCCTCGACATAGTCGGCGCCCTCGATCAACTCAGGCGCCTGACGGCCCGAGGCGTCAGGCTGGCCCAAACGCATCTTCTGCACCATCACGCCCTGAACCCGGTCGTCGCCGGTGAAGCCTTTGGGCGCACTGAGCCATTCGAAGATCACGCCTTCTTCTTCGGCATTTTGCGTTTCGCGTTGGGAACCGGGCATATTGGCCCGGTCACGACGGTAGAGACATTTGACCGACGTCGCGCCCTGCCGGACCGAGGTCCGCACGCAATCCATCGCGGTATCGCCGCCGCCAATGACAACAACCTTCTTGCCATCTGCATTCAGACGGCCATTGTCGAAATCTTCGACCGCGTCACCAAAGCTTTTGCGGTTCGAGGCGGTCAGGAAGTCGATGGCCTTTTCAATCCCGTCCAGTCCACTGCCCGGCATAGACAGGTCGCGCGACTTGTAGACGCCAGTGGCGATGATCACCGCGTCATGCTTTGCGCGAATGTCCTCGAATTTCGCAGCGTCGACGTCGCAATTCAATTCGAAGTTCACTCCGCCATCGGCCAACAAGTCATTGCGGCGCTGCACGATGTCCTTTTCCAGCTTGAAACCGGGGATGCCGTACATCAGCAAACCTCCGGCGCGGTCATAGCGGTCATAAACCGTCACCTGAATGCCAGCGCGGCGCAGCATGTCTGCGGCAGCCAGACCACCGGGACCGCCGCCGATGATACCCACGCTTTCGCTGCGTTCGGCAGCGGGGACCACCGGCTTGACCCAGCCTTTGTCCCATGCGGTGTCGGTGATGTACTTTTCGATTGTACCAATGGTGACGGTGCCGTGGCCGGATTGCTCGATCACGCAATTGCCTTCGCACAGACGGTCCTGCGGGCAGATACGGCCGCAGATTTCCGGGAAGGTGTTGGTGGCCTGACTGGTTTGATACGCCTCTTCCAACCGGCCTGTCGCGGTCAGGTTCAGCCAATCGGGGATATTATTGTGCAGCGGGCAATGCGACTGACAATAAGGCACCCCACACTGGCTGCACCGGCTGGCCTGTTCGACGGCTTTTTCGGCTGCGAACTCGGCATAGATTTCGTCAAAGTCTTCCTTGCGGTCATCCGCAGCACGCTTTTCCGGCATGACACGGTCGATCTGCACAAATTTCAGCATCGGTTGCTTGGCCACGGGTCAGACTCCATGAATTGGCTTGGTCGGACCTCTTTACGGGATGACATTACTTATGAAAAGTCAACTGTGCTGACCTAAATGGGAAAAATTCCGCCATGCAGGTCAAATATCCGGAAAATCTCTGTGTTTTTAGTTCCGATCCGGACCTATCTACGCGCTTTCCTTTTCCCGGCCACGCTTATACCCATTGAACACAAAGAAAACGGGGCGGCAGCACGGCAGGGCAGATGAGTCTCTTTCACTTGATTCTCGTGGCAATCATACAGGGAATTACCGAATTTTTACCAATCTCGTCGTCAGGCCATCTGATCCTGCTGCCCAGCCTGACCGGGATGCAGGATCAGGGGCAGGCGATCGACGTGGCGGTGCATGTGGGCACTTTGGGTGCGGTGGTTCTATACTTCTGGTCGGACGTCAAACAGGCCATCGCCGGAACGCCGCGCGCGCTGACCGGGCGCACCGATACGCCGCAAGCGCGACTGGCGCTGGGGCTGATCGTGGCCACGATTCCTGCCGTTATCGCCGGGCTGTTGCTGCATGTCACCGGGCTGGCCGTGGCCATGCGATCTATCGCGGTGATTGGCTGGACGATGCTGGGCTTTGGCCTGCTGCTGTATTTGATGGACCAGAAGGGCCCCCAGACCAAAGAAGCAAAAGACTGGGGCCTGCGCGATGCCGCCATCATGGGCCTGTGGCAGGTTCTGGCGCTGATCCCCGGCACCTCGCGCTCTGGCATCACGATCACTGGCGCGCGGCAGTTGGGATACACGCGCGAGGATGGCGCGCGGATTGCGATGCTGATGTCGATCCCGACAATTCTGGCTTCGGGCACACTGCTGGCGCTGGATGTGATGGCCCAAGCCGATGCGCAACTGGCCAAAGACGGCGCGATTGCCGCCTGCTTTGCGTTTCTGTCGGCTCTGCTGGCGCTCAGCCTGATGATGCGGCTGTTGCGCAGCGTCAGCTTCACGCCTTACGTGATCTACCGGGTTGTTCTGGGCGCCATCCTGCTGCTGATCGCCTATAGCTGATCAGGTCCGCAGATTCCGGGCCGAGTTCTGGATCTCGTCATACTGACCCGAGGGACGGAACTTCCACAGATACTCGGGCAGCACCGCTTCAAGCGTCGTGGGTTCGATCCCCAGATCGGCAAAGCCTTTCGCACCCTCGGACACCACGTTGTCCCGGCGCAGGTTCTTCAACTGATCACGGGTCAGGATGTGATTGGGGAACAGCTGGAAGCTGACGAACTTCACTATGTCCAGAACACCCGCCATGATCCGGGCCACCCCGAACGGCATGCCGATAATGACCCGGCGGCGGTGGATCACATCCAACATCTGCTGCATCAGCGCGCGGAAGGATTTCACTTCGGGCCCGCCCAGCTCATACACACCTGGCTCTGCTTGCCCCAACACGGCCATCTCGGCGGCCTGGGCCACATCATCCACATAAACCGGCTGGAACTGTGTCCCAGCCCCGACCAGAGGTAGGAACGGCCCCATCCGGGTCATCCCGGCAAAGCGGTTGAAGAACTGATCCTCGGTCCCGAAAATGACCGAGGGGCGCAAGATCACGGCATCCGGCATATGGGCCAGTACACCGGCCTCCCCCAGCGCCTTGGTCCGGGAATACACGCTGTCCGAGTCCGCATCCGCCCCGATGGCAGACACATGGACCATGCGCGCCACGCCGTTTTCGGCGGCCAGCCGCGCGATCCGCTCGGCACCTTCGGCCTGTACCTTGTCAAACGCGTTGTTGCCCAGTTCATTGAGGACGCCAACACAGTTCACAACCGCATCCGCCCCCTGCATCGCCAGAGAAACCGAGGCATCGTCGCGGATATTGCACAGAACCGGCTCGACCTGGCCCACAGCACCATAGGGTTTGACAAACATCGCCTCGTTCGGGCGGCGAACGGCCACCCGCACGCGCCAACCCTCATTCGCCATGCGCCGCGCGATATAGCGACCGACAAAACCCGATCCACCGTAGATCGTGACCAGCTTGGACATGAGAAGGCTCCTGCGAACTGAATGCGCCCTAGGATTAGCGCCGGGACCGGCGGCAAACAAGGCGCTAATTCGCCGCGCAACGCCAAGGTTCCGATGTTGGATCAGAGCGCTGCTCAGCGGGGTTCAAAAAACTTTAAAGATTCTTCCCGAATCCGGTTGACGCCCCCCGCCAGTCGGCTTAAACGCCCCTCCACGACACCTGCCCAGGTGGCGGAATTGGTAGACGCGCTAGCTTCAGGTGCTAGTGTCCGTATGGACGTGGAGGTTCGAGTCCTCTCCTGGGCACCAAATATCCCAACACTGCAAACAAACGTTCACAGCGGCCGCAGATGTGGTATCTGCGACCAGCACCCGTTGGTGGTCAGGACACAGACTGCTCTGCCACGATCTCACCAAACCGGGTGAAGAACTTGCTCGAGAGTTTCTTAGCGGTGCCTGCGATCAGGCGGCTGCCCAACTGGGCGATTTTGCCGCCGACGTCGACCTTGGCGGTGTAAGTGAGAACGGTTTCGGCCCCGTCTTCGGTCAGCGTCACTTCGGCACCTCCCTTGGCAAAACCGGCAGCGCCGCCCTTGCCTTCGCCCATCAATGAAAACCCGTCCGGTGCGTTCGAATTATCCAGCGTCACCTGACCGGCGAATTTTGCTTTGACCGGTCCGATTTTCAAGACAACCTTGGCCTCCAATTCGTCGGGCGAATTCTGGGTCAGTTCTTCACATCCCGGAATGCATTCGCGCAGCACATCGGGGTTGTTCAGGGCCTGATAGACCACGTCACGCGGCGCGGCGATGCGGATTTCGTCACTCAGTTCCATTCGGATTTTCCTTTGTTCAGCAGCATCTTGGGAAGACACGAAGCGCGGTTTCGGTCGCGTCTTCGGGGGTTTGTTCGGGGCGTTGGGACCAGAAGGCCGCCAACCGCTTACGCAAGCTTTTCATCATGGGACACCTCCGTGGACTTATCACTGTTTCGCCACATGACGATCTCGGCCAGAATGGACACCGCGATTTCGTGCGGATCGATGGCGTGGATGTCGAGCCCGGCGGGGGATTTGAGCCGCGCCACCCGAAGCGGGTCCATGCCTGCCGCGATCAGTTTTGCTGTCAGTGTATCGGCCTTACGGCGGCTGGCAACCATTGATACCCGCGCCGCATCCGTCTGCAGCGCCGCTTTCAGGGCCGCGCTATCACCCTGCCCTTGCGAGGCGACCACAACGAAATCCCGTGCCTCGATCCCCAGATCGGCGATCTGATCCGGCGCGACCTGAGTATGTGTTGCGTTGTCTTCGTCTGTTACGCAGACGCGAAACCCGGCCAGCGCCGCATGATCGGCAAGAGCGGTGGCGATCGGAGACTCTCCGAAAATCACCAGACGCGGTGCCTGCTGGTAGGGCTCGACCAGAAGATCGACGGTTCCGCCCGAAGGGCATCCGCTTTTGAAAGTCTGAACGCCGTCAGGGTCCGTCATATTCACCACCTTTTCCGAAGGTTTAACCCGGATCAGTTGCGGTGCGCCGCTGGCCAGAGCCTCTTGTGCCGAGGCCCGGACCGCCCGCTGCACGCAAGCCCCGCCCAGATGGCCGAGGATTCGCCCATCCCGCGTAACCGCCGCCTTGCCACCCGCCTTGGCCGAGGTCGCATCCGCCGTGCGCAGCACCGTCGCGACGCAAAAGGCGTCTCCGGTCTTTCGCAACTGATCTATGGTGTCGAAAATGTCGAAACTGGCCATCTCGGCCTCCTTTCACAGTTTGCGAAATTGCGGCTCAAGCGCCGCCAGTGCATCCAGCGTATTTGCGGGCAGATGCGCATCCAGATAGGGTTCGGCTGCCTGCATCGCCGCCGCGACCGGCTGGTAGTTCTGCCAGCCCTTCAGCGGATTCATCCAAACAATGCGCCGCGCCTTACGCCGGATGCGGGCCAGAACATCGCCCAGCGCGTCCGGATCAGAACTGCAATACCCGTCCGACAGGATCAGCACGATGGTGCGGCCATTCAGGGCGCGCGCGCCATAGCCGTTCAGAAAGCTCTCAAGACTGCCAGAGATATCGGTGCCGCCGCCAAACCCCTCGGCCATCAGAGACAACCGTCCCGCAGCACGGATCGAGTCGTGATCGCGCAGGGCGTCCGTGACCCGCATCAGACGGGTGTGAAACAGGTAGGCATCGGCTTCGGTTCCACTGCCGATCAAGCCCTTGAGAAAAGCCAGAAACACTCGCGAATACACCGTCATCGACCCGCTGACATCGCACAGGGCCACGATCCGCATCGGGCGTGGCGGACGGGCACGACGGAACAGGTCCAGCGGTTCGCCCCCACGGGCAAGGCTGGCGCGTTGAATGCGCCGCATGTCCAACGCCGGGCCTTTCAGTGACCGCTTTCGCCGGCGGGACCGACGGTCTCGGATCGCGCGAGCCAACGCCAAAGCCGCCGTTTCTGCCTGTTTTAGGGTCTGCTCATCCAGCACCTCTCTCAGATCCCGGCGCGACAGGTTGGCCGTACGGGTCGCAATCAGCTTCCCGTCCATCCCTTCGGCCTCCCCGTCGCCCGGATCAGGAGTGGTGGCTGCCTGATCTGTATCCCCATGCGCATTTGTCTGATCCTGATCCGACCCCTGCCAGATCATCGGTTTGGCAGATTGCACGCGCACATGAGATGTCTGGGCCATGCCTGCGCGCTGCTTTCCGGCGTTGAACCAATACGCGTCGAACAGCTCATCAAACCGCCGCCAATCTTCGGCATCCCCCGCCAGAAGCGAGCACAAGGCCCGCCGCGCCTGATCGGCATCGGTCGCGTCCACAGCGGTCAGGGCCGCAAGCGCATCCCCGGTTTCCCTCGGCCCGACGCGCAGACCATTCAGGCGCAGATGCTCGATGAACCCTGACATCCGGTCGGCAAGGCCCGTAGCCCGAGATGGAAAGCGCGTCACCTGCATCAGGCTACCTTCCCGATCAAACGATCCATGACTTCTGGCGGCGCGGCGCCATAGTCGGCGGCGGTCTTTAACAGACAGACCAGCGTGGCCTGTACCTCATCTCGAGATTGCGCCAGATCGTTGACCCCCAGCCCGGATAGGGCCGCTGCCCAATCCAGCATCTCGGCAATCCCCGGCACTTTCTCAAGGTCTTCCTTACGCAGCGCCTGAACAACGCCAATGATCTGCCGCGCCAACAGCGCCTCAACCTCGGGCATCCGCGTCCGCAGGATCGCCATCTCGGTTTCTTTCGACGGGTAATCCAGAAAACTGTAAAGACACCGCCGACGCAGCGCATCCGACAGATCCCGCGTCCCATTGGCC
The DNA here is from genome assembly GCF_056533565.1 of Ruegeria sp. G12. Taxonomy (NCBI): domain Bacteria; kingdom Pseudomonadati; phylum Pseudomonadota; class Alphaproteobacteria; order Rhodobacterales; family Roseobacteraceae; genus Ruegeria; species Ruegeria sp. G12. The sequence goes on along the minus strand of NZ_JBQFOO010000014.1, from coordinate 614 downwards.
GTCAGAATCACAATCGGCCGCGCCTTGGCTTCAACAGTTCCAAGCTCGGGAATGGTGACCTGAAAGTCGGACAGGATTTCCAGCAGATACGCTTCGAACTCCTCATCCGCCCGGTCAATCTCATCAATCAGCAAAACCGGAGGCACATCCTGCGATATAGCCTCTAACAAGGGCCGTTTCAGCAGATAGGCGTCAGAAAACAACTGCGCCTCGCCAACCCCACCCTGCGCTTCGCTCGCTCGGATCGCCAACAACTGCCGCTGATAATTCCACTCATAGATCGCGTGGCTGGCATCCAACCCTTCGTAACATTGCAACCGGATCAACCGCGCCTCAAGCCAGGCCGCCATCGCTTTGGCCACCTCGGTCTTACCAACCCCGGCCGGCCCCTCCAGCAGCAAAGGCCGCCCCAAAGCCTGCGCCAAATGCAACGCCATCGCCAACCGATCATCGGCAACATAGCCCTGCGCGGCCAACCCGTTCTGCACATCACTCAAAGTCAAAACCAGGATCCATTCTTCATCTGGCTAAAAATATTCCGGGGGTCCAAGGGGGCAGAGCCCCCTTGCTTCCGTTGGACCGGCATCAGCCCGTCCGAACCCAATCACCCATGC
>NZ_JBQFOO010000013.1:0-111291 GCF_056533565.1 Ruegeria sp. G12 | reverse complement strand
TCCCGGTATCCGGCTGGGTGGTCCCGGTATCCGGCTGGGTTGTCCCGGTGTCCGGCTGGGTTGTCCCGGTGTCCGGCTGGGTTGTCCCGGTGTCCGGCTGGGTTGTCCCGGTATCCGGCTGGGTCGTCCCACCACCAGGCTGGGTGTTCGAGTTGTTCCCGCCAGTAGAAACAGATCCGACCCACTGGTCGTAAGAGAACGGGAACTGCTGTGCCAGGTCGGATCCCGCATTCAGATTATCGATGATGCTGCCCGGTTTGACGCCAAACTGGTTGTACCCGTCTTTTGCCCCAGTCGCGTGATAGGTGAACACGCTGTCATAGTTCTGGGGCTTAACCAAAGCATTATCCGTAACGCTCCAGTCCGACTGCCCGCTATATCCGGATATCGCGGACACGACGTTCTGCTGGATCGTGACATCCTGCGAACCGCCGGACACGAAAATCTTTGGAACCGACACGCCGCCGGTCAATGCGCCGGGTACCGCCAGCACGGTGTTGTTCGCGATCGTCAGATCCTTTGCACCGGCCACCGAGATGCCATGCGTATGTGCATTGTAGATCATGTTATCTTCGATCAGCACATTCGTGTAGAACATGGCCGGATCGCCGGGATCCGAATGGCCGCTTCCCATAAAGATCGACTGGGCCCAATCCCCGGATCCCATGTCGATGACGTTGTTGCGGATCGTGATGTCACTGCTGGGGCCCAACAGCTTGGAAAACTGAATGAAATCGCCGTGGTCCCCGGAGTTCAGCGAGCGCTCAAAATCATGGATGTAGTTGCCTTCAATGACAACGCCCTGAACACCGTCAACATACATACCGTCCGAGCGGATCGAATGTATGTCATTGCCCGTGACCGCCACATTGCTGCTGGACCCGATATTCATCCCCTTGAGCCAGTCGAAAAACTCGCTGTTCGAAATGGTCACGTCAGAGCTGGTGCGAACCAGCAGGCCCATGCCCCATCCATAGCCATCATCCGTCGCCGAAACGCCCGAGGCCCAGTCGCCCGAGAACGTGGAGTTGTCGATGGTGATGTTCGAGCTGTTGTGAATCTGGAAGGGCTTGTAGCTTTTGGCCTCACCGCCAAAAGTATAGTCAAAGTTCATATCTTCGAACGTGATATTCGAAGCACCGTTCAGATTCATCGACGAGATTGTGGCCGGCGCATTCGCGTCCGCCGATTTGATCGTGACGGTTGACGCGTATTTGGCCCCGAGATTCAACGCGCCGTAATCGCCTGCTGCAAGGAGGATGGTTTCACCCCCCGTTGCCTGCGACAGAGCCTGGTTCAGCTCGGCCGCGGAAGTTACTGTGATGGTCGTCATCTTACACCTGTGTTTCCAAACGCGCTTACCCAAAGCGCAGAAGATCCCGCTCACCCAGGACGGATGGAACAGTCGCACAAGGGCGACAGATTGGCCGGAATATGGCTATGTTTGGAAACTGTTGCCTGTATTGGGACAATTACGCCCCATTGCCTTCATTTCCGAGTGAACTCGATACTCGATACCGGGAATTGTTCCATTTCCCTTAGCGGTCACCTGAGGGTTTGCCCAATTGATTCCTTCATCGCAACAATGGACACCAAATCGCCATAATTCAGGCGTGTCCTCGCGTATTTGCGTCAGGCATCGGCAATGAGTTGCTGGGTTCCGCTACGTCACCCTTCCAGAAGGTCCCGCGGCTTGCGCCATGTGGTCTCAGACCGATACAAATAAGGGGTTTGGAAGGGGCAAGGCAGGATCGCGGGGCGCATATCGGGGATTCTTGCACCGCCCCTTACGGGTCACCACGCACTGGCACGGCACAGATCGAAGGCTGAAAACAGCCCCACCTGCGCGCGCGGCCTCGCAGCGCTCTGCCGAAACTGCGGGATTCGGCCAATCCCGGACCCCAGCCCCATTTGTTTCCCTGCTCACGACAGTAAGTGCGATTTTCCCGCTCATGCAGATCGCAAAACCGGCGCTTGTGTCCCGAAGCTGGCAAATCGGGTTCATTCGCCAAAAAACTTTGCGACAATGCCACAGTCCGGGTGTATAAATTACCAAAGTTGGTTTCCCTGACTGGTTGTACAGGGCAGCGTATGAGTTCTTAGCGTTATCCGAATGAGATAATCTTATTATGATTGATATTGAGGCACGCCACGAAGTCGAGGGTGGCAGCAACCGCAACTTTGGATTTGTTTTCGCAGCCGTCTTCACCATCATCGGTCTCTGGCCGCTGATCCATGGCGGGGGGCTGCGGTATTGGGCGCTGGCGATCGCGGTCGCGTTTGTGCTGATCACCCTGCTGCGCCCGTTGCTGCTGTCCGGGCCAAACCGGCTGTGGACAAAGTTCGGCCTGCTTCTGGGCTCGATTGTTGCCCCCATTGTTATGGCTTTAGTCTACTTCCTGACGGTGACCCCGACCGGGCTGGTCATGCGGGCTTTGGGCAAAGACCTTTTAAGGCAAAAGCTGAACAAAGATGCGAACACATATTGGATCGAGCGCACGGATGATGTGGGCCCGATGAAAAATCAATTTTAGGAGTATCGGATGTCGTTTCTGGTAGAGATGTGGCAATTTCTCAAAATTCGAAAGAAATTCTGGCTGCTTCCGATCCTCATCATGATGGTGATTTTCGGCGGGCTGATCGTGCTCAGCCAGGGCTCGGCCATCGCTCCGTTCATCTATACTCTGTTCTAGGTTCGAACCGTGACCGCAATTCTGGGAATCTCCGCGTTCTATCACGACAGCGCTGCGGCTATCGTTGTCGATGGCACCTTGGTTGCCGCCGCGCAGGAAGAACGTTTTACGCGCAAGAAGCATGATGCGGGGTATCCGTTTCATGCAATCGAATACGTTCTGGCCGAGGCCGGGCTTAAAATTGGCGATGTCGATCACATCGCCTTTTACGACAAGCCGTTTCTGAAGTTCGAGCGGCTGCTGGAAACATATGTCTCTTACGCGCCGCGCGGACTGAAATCCTTTCGGATGGCAATGCCGGTCTGGCTGCGCGAGAAGCTGTTTCAGAAAGACCTGCTGGCCCGCGAGCTGCGCCGCCACGACCCCGAGTATCGGCCCGGCGACAAGCTGATGTTCAGCGAGCATCATTTCAGCCACGCTGCCAGCGCGTTCTTTCCCTCGCCTTTTGAAGAGGCGGTGGTACTGACCCTGGATGGTGTCGGCGAATGGGCGACGACGACCCTGGCCATCGGGCGTGGGCGAGAACTGAAGATCGAAAAGGAAATCCATTTCCCGCACTCGATCGGCCTGCTCTATTCCGCGTTCACCTATTACACGGGCTTCAAGGTCAATAGCGGTGAATACAAGGTCATGGGGCTGGCCCCCTACGGCACGCCCCGCTTCAAGGATGTCATCCTTGAGCATCTGGTCGACCTGAAAGAGGACGGGTCCTTCAGGCTGGACATGCAGTATTTCAACTATGCCGTTGGTCTGACCATGACCAACCAAAAGTTCGCGGACCTGTTTGGCGAGCCTGTGCGCCAACCGGAAAAAGACCCGCTGACCCAGTTCCACATGGACATCGCGGCCTCGGTTCAGGCCGTCACCGAAGAGATCGTTCTGCGGCTGGCCCGCTCGGCCGCGCAGGAATACGGCATCGAAAATCTGTGCATGGCCGGAGGGGTGGCGCTGAACTGCGTCGCCAACGGTCACATCCTGCGCGACGGCGCGTTCAAGGATATCTGGGTGCAACCTGCCGCCGGGGACGCCGGCGGTGCGGTCGGCACCGCTTTGGCCGCATGGCACACGGAACTGCAGAACGAGCGTCAAAGCGACAGCGCCTCGGACAAGATGAAAGGGTCTTATCTGGGCCCCGAGTTCGCGCAGGATGACATTGAACAGCGCCTGACCGCCATTGGCGCAAAATACGAGATCTTCGAGACCGACGCCATGATCGCCGAGGCGGCAGCGGCGCTGGTCGACGGCAAGGCGCTTGGCTGGTTCCAGGGCCGGATGGAGTTCGGCCCCCGTGCGCTTGGGGGCAGATCGATCATCGGCGATCCGCGGTCCCCGTCGATGCAAAAGACGCTGAACCTCAAGGTGAAGTACCGCGAAAGCTTCCGCCCCTTCGCCCCGTCAGTTCTGCGCGAAGATGTAAACGACTGGTTCGAGTTGGATTATGACAGCCCGTACATGCTGCTGGTTGCAGATGTGCAGGAAAAGCTGCGCCGCGCGATGACCGACGAGGAAACGCAGCTTTTCGGGATCGACAAGCTGAACGTTGTGCGCTCGGACATTCCGGCGGTGACGCATGTCGACTATTCCGCCCGCGTGCAGACTGTCCATTCCGAAACCAACCCGCTGTACCACGCGCTGATTTCCGAATTCAAACAGCGCACCGGGTGCCCGGTTCTGGTCAACACCTCCTTCAACGTCCGGGGGGAGCCGATCGTGTGTACGCCCGAAGACGCGTTCCGCTGTTTCATGGGCACGGATCTGGACATGCTGGTTGTTGGCCGCTGCGTTCTGCGGAAACCCGATCAGGATGAGGCGCTGAAACAGGACTACAAAGAAGCGTTCGAGCTTGACTAGCGCTGGCATCTCTCATCGCGTTGGTTCCGGCGCGTTCAACATGTGTCCCCCTGATTTCGATGCATGAGACAGAAATGATGCTCGCCCGATCCAAATTCGACTACCGGACACTGCTTGGGGTTCTCCTGGTAGCTGCGGGTGTGGGTTTCAACAAATGGTCAGTGCAGGCAGTGGTCGCCTCGGACGGGCAGATCGACTCCGAGTTGATCATCTACGCGATCATCGGGATTCAGATTCTGCTGGGAACAGTGGGGCTGTCTTTTCTGAACCTCGGACGCCAGCGCCTGTGGCTGGGTCTGATCCTGCTTGGCTTTGTTCTTTATATCTGGGCGGCAACGCGCCAGCCCACCGAAAGCTTTGAGCATTTCTTTCTGGTCTATCTGCCGCAGAGCTTTTACCTCAATCTCCTGCTCAGCATGGCGGCGCTACTGGTATATGCGTTCACAACCCGGGCTGACCGACGCCGGGACATTGCCCAGAATGTTGCCCTGAGCGTTGCGACATTTGGATTTGTCGCCCTTCTGATCGAACTGCCCGCCCTGACCGGCTTCATCGACTACCGGCAGGTCTTTATCCCTAAAGGGGTCGGCCTGACCGGCCCTCACAACCGGATCTATGAGCCGGGCGGCTTTTTCCACCGCCCCGCAAATGACCAGTACAGCGAAGTGCGACCGGGGGATTCCGTGCTGACGCTGGGGGCGCAGACGGACCGCCTGTACGAAGCCGACTACACTTATGATCAGAATGGTTTTCGCAACAGCACCCCAATCGCAAATCCTGATCTGCTGCTTGTCGGTGACAGCTTTATCGAAGGCTACAAGGTCGGTCAGGATGTGACCGTTACCGAGCAGATCATGGCGGGCTCTGACCATACGGCCATAAGCCTCGCCCAAAGCGACTATTCGCTTTACCACGGGCTCAGCGCGATGCTGCACTACCTAGAGGATTATTCGCCCAAGGTCGTGGTCTGGTTTCTGTTTGAAGGCAACGATCTGCCCTATTTCCCGATCAGCCATGAGCAATTTGTGTCCCGCAGTGCGGCCTCTGCCGGACCGGCCCGGTTCAGCGAGCGGTCGTTCTTTGGCAGCCTGTCCTCCAGCCTGGCCTCGTGGAGCTCGCTGGCGGCCCGCAACCTGCAGCAGGACAATTATGCGCGGACCCGGTCCGGCAATTTCCCTGACGTGGCGTGGTCCGAGGAAACGGCCATGTATTTCGACTATGGCCCGCCTGAACGGGCCGAGGCGCGATTGCCCTACCTGAAGGACCTGTTGGTGCAAGGGGATGCGCTGGTTCGGGAAAATGGCGGCACACTTCTGGTCGCGCATATTCCGATGAAAATAGATGTCTACCGCGATCTGCTGGCCTTTCCCGATGACAGCGTTGTGCAGGACTGGGTGCCTTTGGAACTGGCAACCACGCTTCAGACATGGGCAGATGGGAACGGCGTAAACTACATGGATTTGACGCCTGCCCTGCAAAGGGCCGCCGCAGACGGGACATTGGTCTACTTTCTGGATGATGAACATTGGACCCCCGAGGGGCATCAGGTCGTCGCGCGGACGGTCCTTGATCACCTGACGACGAAAGGCTGGTTGGATTAGGGTGCTGGTATGAAAATTCTTTCCTTCAAATCCGGGCATGATGGGGCGGTCGCAGGTGTTGATGCGTCCAATCAGCACCTGATGTTTTCCTACGAAGCCGAGAAAGACAGCCTACCCCGAAACTCGCCCATCGACCCCAATACGCTGCTCGACGCCGGGCTATGGTTCAACGAACTGCCTGACGTTCTGGCGCTGAGCGGCTGGTCGACGCCGGGCGAAAGCCACACGGTCATATCGGGGGCCGGAAGTTTCGGCATCGACGAAAGCACGACCATTGTCGGGACCAAGAACTTCTTTGGCAAACGGCTGGATTATTATTCCTCCTCGCACGAGCGCTCGCTTATCTGGGCGGCCTATGCGATGTCGCCCTTCGAACAGGGCGAGCCTTGTTATGTGCTGGCCTGGGAAGATGAGCTGGGCGATTTCTATGAAATCGACCGCGATCTGAAAATACATCACAAGGGGCGGGTGCTGGCCGCGCCCGGACGCCGGTTTTCGTTTCTCTACGCGCTTGCGGACCCCGCTTTTTCGGGACCGGGAAAAACCCTGGCAAAGGACTTTTCCAGCAAGCTGCAATCCGCCAGCGCCCATGGGAATGCCGGCGCCAGTGATGGCGACGCGCAGGGTTTGATTGACGCGCTTCTGAACAACGGCGCGGGGCCCGATTTCCTGAACAAGGATACGTTCCGGGACTCGCCCTACCACAACATTGGCGTCACCTCTCCAAGGTTCCACGACCTTGCAGCCAGATATTCCGATGCGGTCTTTTCCCGCTTCCATGACTTCGCCAAGACCAATCTGACCAAGCGCTATCCGTTGCTGATTTCCGGGGAATGCGGGCTGAACTATCGCTGGAATACACGCTGGCGGGACAGCGGCCTGTTCCGCGATGTCTTTATCCCTCCGTGCACCAACGATTCCGGCTGTGCAATTGGCACGGCGGTTGATGCCATGCGCCATTTCACGGGGCGGGCCAAGCTGGACTGGGCGGTGTACGCAGGCCAGCCCTTCAACGACGACCGGGTCGAGATGGAGGGCGTCACCAGCCGCGAGCTAAACTTGAGCGAGGTTGCCGCCGCGCTGCAGGACGGAATGGTCATCGGCTGGGTCATGGGAAATTGCGAAATCGGCCCACGGGCGCTGGGGAACCGATCAATCCTCGCAGCCCCTTTTTCGACCGAAACACGCGACCGGGTGAACAGGATCAAAGGCCGCGCGGGCCTTGCGCCGGTGTCCCCCGTTTGTCTTGAGGACGACGTGTCGAAACATTTCGACTGGTCAGGCCCCTCGCCGCATATGCTGCATTTCCAGCAGGTGACTGACCCGAGGCTCAAAGCCGTAAGCCACGTGGACGGGTCAGCCCGGGTGCAGACCGTGACAAAAGACCAGAATGCGATGCTGTATGACCTGCTGACCGAGTTCAAGGCGGTCAGCGGCGTCGGCGTTTTGTGCAACACGTCGCTGAACTTCAAACGCTCGGGCTTCATCAACAAAACGAGCGATCTGTATAAATTCGCGCGCTCTGTCGGGCTTGACGGTTTCGTTGCCGGCAGATCGTTTTACCGGTTTTAAGGGGCGCTCGCGGGCTGGTGAAGGGGCCGTCATAGACAAGGCTTTTGCATGCCCGTAATGTTTTCCTGCCGCCAATGTTATGAAGAGCAACCGCCCATGCGACGCACATACATCTCTGTTGGCATCCTGCTTTGCTCCATGCTTCTGTTAATGGCACCGGCAACGCCAGTGCGTGCGGCCCCGGCCTGCACCGGGGTGAACGCCGCATCAGCGTCCCAGGACGGGCAGATCATCCATGACGCGCAAGGCCTGTCGCAGGCGCTCAGCACGGCCAGCGGCGGCGAAACCATCCTGCTGGCTGGCGGAAATTATGGTGCCTTGCGCATTCGGGACGCCTTCAAAACTCCGGTCGTGATCCGGTCCGCAGACCCCAACGCACCCGCCTGTTTTACAGAACTGCGCCTGAAGGGGGCTGGCAATCTTGCGCTGGATGGGCTGGTGTTCGACTATTCCTACAAGTCTGGTGACAAACACCGCAGCAACTTCTTCAGCATTGGCAACAGCCACAATATCACCATCACCAATTCCACCTTCGATGGCGATTACAGCAGGGGCATCGGCCATGGCCGTGGCTTGTTGATCATGGACAGTTCCAAGGTCACCATTTCAAACAGCACTTTTCGAAAGTGGTGGAAGGCGCTGACCGGAATTCATTCGACATACCTGACGCTCAGCCGAAACCAGTTTTATGACATCCGGGCCGATGGCATGGCCTTTAGCGGGATGGATGATCTGGTGATCGAGTATAACCGGTTCCACACATTTCGCGGCGGCGACAGCCGCGACCACCGGGACATGATCCAGCTTATGCGGACCTCGAACCGGGGCAGTTCGAACATCGTGATCCGGGACAATATCTTCGACATCGGGGCCGGAGATTTCACCCAGACGATTTTCATGGGCAAAAGCGGGAAGGATACGAATGACCCTCTGTTGCGCCACAAGAACGTCCTGATCGAAAACAACGTGATCTACAACGCGCATCTGCATGGCATTTCGGTGCACGGGGCAGACAATCTTTCGATCCGCAAAAACTCGATCCTCCGGGTGCGTCAGCCGAATGACGGCAAGGTCACGATCCCAAGGATCAATGTCTCATCCTCGACCTATGTCGTGATCGAGCAAAACGTTGTCAGCGCGATCAACGGGTATCAGAACCAAAAGGACTGGGCGGTGCTCAACAACGCCATCGTTCAAGACCAGTCCCCGGCAAGACCCGGCTACTATGACCGGGAATTCATCTACTATGCGACCGGTGCCGCCAATGGATTTCACGAATACGGGGTGCGCCCCGGCAGCGAGGTCGATCGCCTGAATGCCGGGTCCACACTTGTCAAAAACTACCCGACGCGGCGCTGAGATGTTCCGAGTGCCAATGATGACCTTTAGAAACCAACGCTGTGAAAGCTTGCCCCGCCCTGTTCCCAATCACCAACCCGCAGCCCTGCCATGATCTCGGATCTTAAAGACAAAGGCCTGTTTTTCAGGTTTCTCGGCATCAGCGCCCTGGGCACAATCGCGGATTACCTGCTGGCGCTGCTGCTGGCTGCGGCTCTGCTTGCGCCGCCTGTCCTTGCGTCGACCTGCGGTTTTGTCCTCGGCTCGGTCATTAATTACTGCGGGCACAATATCTTCAGCTACGAACATACCAGCCAAAGCACGATCTCGGTCCGAGGATACGTGAAGTACTTTATGGCAGTGGTCTCCTCGCTGGTCGTGCGGCTCGCCGTGGTCGCGGGGCTGGGCTATGTCACCGCCCTGCCCTTCTGGTTCATCCTGTTGGTGGCGATCGGCGCGTCCTTTGCCGTCAACTATGTGATCTCAACCCTCTGGGTGTTCCGCAAACCGGGTTAAGCCCGGCTCGGCCCTGCGCGCCCGGTACAGAGCAAAGACCGCCGCGATCAGGCCGAGCCCGGCCAGAAGCACGCCAACCCATTCGCTCCAATGCCGAGGAAGGGTGATCCTGACATCCGTGTCTGCCGGGGCGAATGTAACAAAGCCGGTTTCCGGGTCTGGGGAGAGTGTCAGCGGGGTTCCATCTGTGGTCTCGGCCTCCAGATGTGACCAATACATCAGCGCAACGCGCAGCGGCTTTTCCGGTTGGTCGGGGTCTGCAACGCGAACGACCCACTGGCGGGGTGCCTCGTGCACAGGTTGGATGAAACCGGACCCCGCAGCTTCGATCTCTGCCGCAAGCTCCAGCATATGCCGTGACAATCGCCAGATCGGCTGCCCTTCGGCTTTGACGTCTTCGGCAAGCGGGTCAAACACCGCTGGCGGCAGATATTCCGGCGCGCCAATCATCGCAATCGGTTGCCCGCGCGCCGCAATGCCTTTGGTAATGCGATCCGGCAGCAGCATCCCCACAGCAAGGAAAGAAATCACCAGCCCCCCCATACCGACCCACGCAATTCGGCGCGAACGGCGGTCACGGGCGAAGGCCATGCTGAGCGCGCCAATCGAAAGGGCAAGCGCCAGATCGGAAATCACCGTCAACCGGTAAGGGAACTGGACCTTGGCGATAATCCAGTTCTCCCACAGAACCCGCGAGACCGAACTGTTGAGCATAAGGACAAGAATTGCGGGCACCAGCGCCCAGATGATCAGGTTTCTTCTGGCCTCGCCCTGCGTCATCACGACGGCCAGCCCGGCCACGGCGGCAGCGGTCAACTGGCAAATCAAAAGGGCAAGCTTGTACATGCTGTCGGGCAGAACATCCGCCCCGATCAGATACCAGCTTTCTGGAATGAGTTCCTTTGTATAAAGGCCTTCGGGCGACACATCCCCAAGCAATATAATGGCTGGCAGCCAATAGAATGCGGACAGGGCGATCCCCACAATTCCCAGAACAGCCAATATGAAAAGCGACCGCACAAAGCGGGTGCGATAAAACAAAATCCACGCGACGACGATAACGGCCATCACATGCACGACCAAAAGCAGGGTCGGCAGATGGCTGAGGCCAAGCCCGGCAAGCCCAACCGGCAAGGACCAGACCGGGCGGTGGTCACGCAGGGCCACAAGCACCCCATGCGCGACAAGGGGCACGAAAACATAGGCTGCGAACTCGCCCGCAGCCTGACGGACCATCCAGTCGATGCCCACATGGTAAGGGGCCAGTGCCCACACGAAGGCCGCCACCAATGCGGGCTTTGGGGGCAGAAACTGCCGACCAAAGATCCAGAACGTCACACCGGACAGCCAGCACAGGAAACCGCCGGACAGCCCAAAAAGCACCTGCGGGCTGCACCCCGGGCAGAGCCACTGGGCCGGGCCAGCCGCGACATAAAACGGAAGCGGTGCGTAAAAGAAAAAGTCGAGCCCCCCGACCCCATCCCAAAGGGCGGGCAGGAACCGGGGGTAAATCGTGCCGCCGCTCAGCGCGTCTGCAAAGGCCACCGTCCAGCTCATGTTGAAACCGTAGGAATGCCCCATCGGCGTGCCAATCACCGCGAAGACCAACAGGCTGACAGCCAAGGCCGCCAGCGCAATGAGCCCGATCCAGACATTGCTGCGCACTGATTTGTCTCTCCCTGTTCGGTCGGACCTGAGCCTCAATTCTTCTCGGGTTCCGGGCGCGACCGCATCGGAACCGGTTGAGCGGAAGTTACCACTGAAAAACAAAAAATACCCGGGCTCTTCGCCGAATTCTTTGAACCTGTCGCCAAACCATGATCATTTATTGCCAAAGATATGAAGCAAGACATTTGCCACGGTGCCGCTGAACATGAACATACCCACCCCCCAGTCGCGGGCAGCCACAGCCGCCAACCCGGCCACGCCGACGCTGAGCCTCGTCATTCCCATGTTCAACGAAGAAGATGCCCTGCCCGCCCTGTTCCAGCGCCTTGGAGAGGCGATGGAGAAAATGGGCGAAAGCTATGAAATCATCTGCGTCAATGACGGCAGTACAGACGGCACCGCCAGAGTGCTGGCCGAGGCACATGACCGTGACGGTCGGATCAAGGTGCTGAATTTCTCGCGCAATTTCGGGAAAGAGGTCGCGCTGACGGCTGGGCTGGATGCCACCTCGGGCGCGGCTGTGGTTCCGATTGACGCCGACCTGCAAGACCCGCCCGAACTGATCGCAGAGTTTCTGGAAAAGTGGCGCGAAGGGTATGACGTGGTGTATGGCGTCCGGCGCAATCGCGACACCGATACCGCTCTGAAACGCTGGTCGGCGGCGAAATTCTATCAGACAATCAACCGGCTATCCGGCGTGAGCATCCCCGCTAACACCGGGGATTTCCGCCTGATGGACAGGCGTGTCGTTGGTGAGGTCGGCCGGTTGCGGGAACGCAATCGCTTTATGAAGGGGCTTTTTGCCTGGGTCGGGTTCAGCCATGCCGAGGTCTATTACGACCGGCCCGAGCGCGTTGCCGGGGAAACCAAGTTCAACTACTGGCGGCTTTGGAACTTTGCGCTGGACGGGATCACGGGCTTCAGCACGGTGCCGCTGAGGATCGCTGGCTATATCGGAATGCTCACTGCGATTGGTGCGATTTTTTACGGTATCTTTCTGATCGTGCGGACATTGATCTACGGCATCGACGTTCCGGGCTATGCCTCGCTGATGGTCGCGGTTTTGCTGATCGGCGGCCTGCAACTCATCGTGTTGGGCGTGATCGGGGAATATCTTGGACGCCTTTATGAGGAGTCGCGCAAACGCCCGCTCTATATCGTGGAAAGCACCCTGGGCCTGACGCGGGACAAATAGGCCTTTTGAAAGACGTCCGACAGACGGTTCGGTTTTATTTCAATCGGTTGTTTTCAGGCAGATTGTTCACGATCTGAACATTGCCCACCCAGCCCGATTCACTGGCGCCGATAGACAAGAACCCGCCCGTCCCCAAGCGTGCCAGCAAAGGCGCGCACGAAGTCCAACTGCCCCTCGACATCGACCTCCAGCCTTGGAATGACGCGAAACATCCGGTTTGGGAACAGAACCACCAGCGCCACGGGACCGGGTTGGGCCATCGCCTGGGCGTAAGCATCCGCATCACCGATGGTTGTCCAATCGGCACCGAAATGGCTTTCGAAAACCGGACCGCCGGGGTTGATGGCATAGATCCGTTCGGACGGCCCGCGCGTTTCTTCCACAAAAGCAAAAGCCCCGGCCAGATCCTGTTTCGGGGCATCATAGTTGCGCTGCACCAGAAACAGGGACACGACAACCATCGCCAGAACACCCGCAGCAAACAGCGCCCGCCCAAGCTGAGGCCGCCTGAACATCCGCGCCACCAGACCGGCCCCATAGCTGCAGCCAACAACGATCAGAACGATGACCGGGCCGATATCGACAAAGAAAAACCTCGGCCAGATCCGCATATCCAGCGACATCAGGATGGCCAGCGTCACCGCGATATGCATCGCAATAGACACGAAAAACAGCGGCTGCGCCGAATGCGTCCCTATTGCGCCAAAGACAAGGGTTGCCAGCCCGGCAATGGCCACGATCAGCGTCAGGGAACCGGTGTTTCCGATTGTGGTTCGCAGCCCCTCGACCATAGTCCAGACCGGGTTTTGGTACACCTGCATCTTATCGACGGCGGATGTTGCTGAAATCTCGCCCATGGTGTCCAGAAGACTGGGCAAAATCGGCAGATAGACCAGAAAGGTCAGAACCAGCGCGATGGCAACGCCGATCAGCGGCTGCAGCACCCATTCGCGGCTCAAGACCTCCCGCCCAAACCCGGTCACCAGAGAAACCAGCCAGACAAGCCCCAACGCAACAAAGAAAAACGCGCCGGTCAGGTGGGTGAAAACAGCGGCAGCGGCGGTCAGGCCAAAGGCGATCCAGGTTCCCATCGTCGGGCGGCGCATACCCCGCAGAAAGAGAATGAGGCCAAGCACGCTCCAGAACGCAAGCTCGGTATATCCGCGCGCGTTCTGCGAAAACCAGACCTGATGGTAGGACAGAGCCACAAGCAAGGCCGAGATATGCGCGATCCTGGTGCTGGCGACCTCTTTCGCCAGCCACCAGATCGCAGCGACGGTGCCGACGCCGAACAAGACCGCCGGGAAACGATAGGCCCAGGCTTCCTCCCCGAAAATCTGCGAGAACAGCTTGGCCTTCATGCTGAAGAAATAATGATGGTTCATCGAATATTCGCGCATCATGTCACCCCAGGGCAGGCGAACATGCGTGTCGACGGTCCAGATCTCATCATACCAAAGCGGCGTGTTCAGCCCCGCAGTCCGCAGCACTGCGGCCAGCAACAGAATGAACAGAAGAATTGCCAGATCATTGCGGCCAATCGCGGGGGATGGCGGGGTCATGTCAGATTCTCCGATCACACTCGCATCTCCGGGCATCAAACCAATCCTGACCTTGCGCGGGGCCGGACACAGCCGCCCGCCGAAACCTGCCCGATTATCCCCGTTCCCAGCCCCTGCGTCGAAACGAATGTACCGGCGCTGGCACATTTTGATGTGAACTGTCTCTGGATTACAGACATTTTCAATACAGGACCCGGGTTGTTGAAGGGTTGAGCAATTCGGCCTTACAGATATGCCATAATGTACAAGCAGAGCGCATCAGTTCTGCAATAAATGCTGATCCAGCAGGACCGGCATAATCCAATTTGCGCCAAACTCGCTCAGATGATCGTCATCGCGGTAAAGCGGGCGGCCATCCAGTTGGATACGGCAGAACTCATCGCATAAAATATCGGCCGGGCGGGCCAGCGCTGCGTCGAATTCCCGACCGGCTGCCGCCAGAATTGCGTAAGAGCGGGTGTTGCGGTGGTCAAATTCTTCCCGCGATGGGGGCACGCGCAACCGGGTTCCGAACGCGGCACTGCCCGCAAGGGCGTCAGGAACGTTGAACCCGATCTCTGGGATCGACCCGACGATAAGAACCTCGATCCCCCGGTCTTTTAACCGCTCAAGAAGCCGTTTTAGACCCTGTTCCACGTGTTTTGGATTATCCGCAATCCCGGTGGGGCGCTCATCAGTTGCCGCCAGAACGGCTGATTTGCCCTCTTCCCCCGACACCCGAACGCCCTCCGTCGCCAAAGCCCAACGCGATGCCACGACAACGGCATCGAGATCGGGCAGTTGTTCGATATAGCGCACCACCATTTCGTTATAGGTGTCACAGCCATGAACGGGGGCCATATCGGCGCGGCGAACCCCCAGCAGCGCGGGGCAGCCAAACTTAACAAAGGCTTCCCCCGGTATCTCGTTGTCTTTCAGCCAGGAATCTATGCCGGGCAGCAAGGACCCTGCGTGGGAATCCCCCCACACGACAACACGGGGTCCTGCATCGGCCTTGGCAGGTGCCCCTATCTTGCAGGGCTCCTCCCCCTCGACCCACCGTCTGCAGGCATCCATCAGATAGTGGGATTCCTTGAACTTGTTCATTTTGGCCGCCAGTTCGGCGGGAACCCGGCTTGGGACGCCCTCTTTCGCCACCAGTATAACGGCCAACCCCAATATGAGCGCCGCCCCGGCACCTGAACCCGCAAAGATACGGCCCCTTGAAAACCCGCCTTTGCCTGCGGGAATGCGGAAGGGTCGTTCGATCAGGTACAGGCTTGCCGCCGCCAGCAGGACAGACAGCAAAACACAGGCCAGCGCCGTCATCACCGGCAGATCCGCACTGCCGTTTTGCACCCGGGCCGCGACAAGGATCGGCCAATGCCACAGATACAGCGAATAAGAGATCAACCCGATCCAGACGACCGGGCGCAAAGCCAGCAGCCTGCCTGCAGCCGAGGTGCCGTGCATCCCCGCCCAGATCAAAAACGCCGCACCGGCGCAGGGCGGCACAGCCATCAACCCGGGAAAGGGCGTATCTTCCGAGATCAGCACGATGCTGCCAGCGATCATGGCCAGCCCGATCAGCCCGATTGCCTCGGCGGCCCACGGGCGGCGGAGCGCGGGAAAGGCCCCGACCGCCAGCAACGCCCCCAGCCCCAGTTCCCACACCCGCATCGGCGTGAGGTAAAAGTTGGCAATGGGTGCGGCGGTCGTGGCCCATATGGACAGCCCCAGAGACAGGAGGGAAATCACCGCAATCACACCGACCCAAAAGCGGCGCGATTGCTTTGCCATCAACCACAGCAATATTGGAAACCCAAGATAGAACTGTTCTTCAACCGCCAGAGACCAGGTGTGAAGCAGCGGCGCCAGTTCGACCCCTCGGCCAAAGTAATCCCCCGCGGCGTCCCAGAACCACACGTTAGACACAAAAAGCAGCGTTGCCGCCGTGGATCGTGCAAGCGCGTCATACTGGCTGGGCAACAGCAGAAACCACCCGACGGCCAGACAGGCGACAAGCACGGTAAAAAGCGCGGGCAGGATGCGTCTGGCCCTGCGTTCGTAAAAGGACAGCAACGAGAACTGCCCGTCGCGAATTTCGCGCGTCAGAATTCTGGTGATCAGAAAGCCAGAGATGACGAAAAATATATCCACACCGACAAACCCGCCCGGGACCGCGGCAAAGCCAGCATGATGCAGGACAACGGGAACTACGGCGACAGCGCGAAGCCCGTCAATGTCCGGTCTGTAGGAAATTTTCGACACACCGTTCACATAAACCAATTAACCCGAAAAATTTTCACCACTTCAATTTACGTCAATCAGCTTTCAGGGTGCATTTTTTGGGTCTGACTGCAAGCCTTGCGCGCCCCGGCCCAATGGCCTTGTTCGCTTATTTCAGCAAACCGTCCAGATAAGCGCCGTATTCGTTCTTGGCGAACATCTCGGCGCGCTGGCGCAATTGTTGCTCGTTGATCCAACCCAGTTGCCACGCGATCTCTTCCGGGCAGCCGGTTTGCAATCCCTGCCGTTCCTCCAGCGTCCGCACGAAATTGCCCGCGTCCAGCAGGCTGGCATGGGTGCCGGTATCCAGCCAGGCATAGCCGCGCCCCATGGTTTCGACCCTAAGCTGGCCTTCTTCCAGGTACATCTGCAGCAGATCGGTGATCTCCAGCTCGCCCCGAGGGGAAGGTTTCACCCGTCTTGCGCGCTCTGGCGCGGTGCCATCCAGAAAATACAGGCCCGTCACCGCGTAGTTCGAAGGGGGCTCAGACGGTTTTTCGATGATCTCTTTTGCGCGCCCATCCGCATCAAAGGCGACCACACCATAGCGTTGGGGATCAGCCACGTGGTAGCCGAACACGGTTCCGCCCTCGGCCTGCTTGTCCACTGCGGCCAGCAGCTTTGGCAGGCCGTGACCGAAAAAGATATTGTCCCCCAGAACCAGCGCTGCAGGTGCGCCCGCCAGGAACTCTTCGGCCAGAATGAAAGCCTGCGCCAGACCGTCGGGGCTGGGCTGCACCACATAGGTCAGGCTGACCCCCCACTGGCTGCCATCCCCCAGCGTGCGCTTGAACTGGTCCTGATCCTGCGGCGTGGTGATCACGCAGATTTCCCGGATACCGGCAAGCATCAGCACCGACAGCGGGTAATAGATCATCGGCTTATCATAGAGCGGCAGCAGCTGCTTCGACACGGCCATCGTGATCGGATAGAGCCGGGTGCCCGATCCCCCCGCAAGTATGATGCCTTTGCGTGTCGTCATGATGCGCCTTCCAAATCTCTCAGGATATCTCTTAAACCCTGCCGCCAATTCGGACGGCTAATGCCGAAAGTTGTTTCCAGTGAGGAGCAATCAAGGCGGGAATTCAACGGTCGCTGCGCAGGTGTGGGATAATCGCTGGAGGGGATATCCGTTACCTTACAATCAGTGTCTAATTCGGTAAAAATTGCACGCGCAAACCCGGCCCAACTGACATCCGGCGCGCCTGCAAAGTGGTAGATGCCGGTCTTATCCGCGTCCTCGGCCAGTTGGCGTACCATGGATAGGCAGGCCGCCGCGATATCCCGCGCCGGCGTCGGACCACCGATCTGGTCCGCCACGATGGACAGTTGATCCCGCTCGCCCCCCAGCCGCCGCATTGTCTTGACGAAGTTGTTGCCATGGGCCGACACCACCCATGAGGTGCGCAGGATGCCATAGGTACCGCCTGCCTGCGTGATCCCCTGCTCTCCGGCCAGTTTTGAGCGGCCATAGGCCCCCAGCGGGCCGGTCGGATCGGTGGGGTTCCAGGGGGTGTCTCCCGACCCGTCAAACACGTAATCCGTCGAAATAGAGACGAATGGGATACCCAAGGCGGCGCATTCCCGGGCCATTGCGGCGGGTGCCTCGCCGTTGATAACGGTTGCCAGCGGCTCCTCCTCTTCGGCCCGGTCCACGGCGGTATAGGCGGCGGCATTGATCACGGCTTTGGGCGCTGCGGTCCGGATGGCTGCCGCGCAGGTCTCAAGTTGCTCCAGATCCGCCTGGGATCGGTCCAGACAAGTCACATCGGCCAAAGCCGCCAGTTCCCGCGCCACTTGCCCGGTTTTGCCAAAGACGAGGAGGGTCATGCCGTCACGCCCAACCGCTTGCCCACGCCCTCGCGGTTTTGCAGCGCCCGCCACCAGCTTTCATTGTCCAGATACCACTGAACGGTTTTCTCCAGCCCTTCCTCGACCGTGACCGAGGGCCGCCAGCCCAGTTCGTCCCGAATGCGAGTCGGGTCGATGGCATAGCGCGCATCATGGCCCGGACGGTCGGTGACAAAGGTGATCAGATCGGCATAGGGCGTGACCGCAGGGCGCAGGCGATCCAGAATACCGCACAGGGTCTGTACCAATTGCAGGTTCGAGCGTTCATTCTCGCCACCGATATTATAGCTGCGCCCAAGCTGGCCTTTTTGCACCACCAGCAGCAGCGCCTCGGCATGGTCTTCGACGTATAACCAGTCTCTAACATTGGAGCCATCACCGTAAATCGGCAGTGGCTTGCCTGCCAGAGCATTCAGGATCATGACCGGGATCAGCTTTTCCGGGAAATGATAGGGCCCGTAATTGTTCGAACAATTCGTCAGCACCACCGGCAGGCCATAGGTTTCCCCCCAGGCCCGCACCAGATGGTCACTGGCCGCCTTGCTGGCCGAATAAGGTGAGCGGGGATCATAGGGCGTTTCTTCGGTGAACTGCCCGGTTGGCCCCAGCGAGCCATAGACCTCATCGGTCGAGATATGATGGAACCGGAAACTATCGGGCCGCCCCTGCCCTTCCCAATAGGCGCGCGCCGCCTCGAGCAGCGTATAGGTGCCGGTCACGTTGGTTTCGATAAAGGCACCGGGCCCGTCGATTGACCGGTCCACATGGCTTTCCGCCGCCAGATGCATGATCGCGTCCGGACGATGATCGACCAAGACCCGGTCCATGGCGGCGCGATCCCGAATATCAGCCTCTACAAAGGTGTAACTGGGGTGATCCGCCACCCCGGCAACGTTTTCCAGACAGGCCGCGTAGGTCAGCGCATCCAGATTGACCACCTGATGCCCGTCCGCAATCGCCCGCCGCACTACGGCCGAGCCGATGAAACCGGCACCGCCTGTTACCAGAAGCTTCATGATGCATCCCCCCAGACAAACGGGCTGTCGAAATCGGCCAGTGCCGGTGCGATTTTATCCTTGTCGGACAATACCGGCTCGCCGGTCAGCCCCCAGTCGATGCCGCAACTGTCCCAATGCACCGACCCGTCGCAATCGGGCGCATAATAATCGGTGCATTTGTAGCAAATCTCAGTGCCGGGCGCGCGCGTGGCAAAACCGTGCAGAAACCCCTTGGGCACCAGAACCTGTTTTCCGTTCTCTGCGGTCAGATCGACACCCAGCCATTGCCCATATGTGGGAGAGCCCTTGCGGATGTCGACCACCACATCGAACAACGCCCCCTGCCCACAGCGCACCAGCTTGTCCTGCGCATGGGGCGGTGACTGGAAATGCATCCCGCGCAGGGTGCCAACACTGGCCGAAACCGAATGGTTATCCTGCACGAAATCCAGGGTAATCCCATGCGCGGCCAGAGTATTTCGGTTCCAGGATTCCGAGAAAAACCCGCGCTCATCACCGAACCGCTTTGGCGTCAGGATCAGGACGCCGGGTAAGGCGGTATCTTCAATCTGCATGTACTCAAAACCCGTGTTAACACAACATGTTCATAGCAACTGAATACCGGGCTGTCATGAAGGGGATGCGAAGAGATGAGCCCCCTGTTGCACCCAAAGATCAGCCCGCGCTTTGATCCCGCAGGACAGGCGCAATGGCATCCGTTCCCGAGTGTATCGTCCCCTCTTTTCGGATGCGTCAGGCTGTAACGCGCTTTGTGATCGCCGACACCAGATCGCCGACATTCTGCAGGTTCGCGACCTCTCCGGTGCTGAACTCAAGCCCCGAGAACGCTTTCTCGATGGCGATCAGCAACTGGATGTTCGTCAGCGAATCCCAGTCCTCGATGTCTTCGGCGGTGGTCTCGGGGCTTAACGTGATCTCGTCATCCTCGAAAACGTCCTGAAATACCGACGTTAAGCGCTGCCATACCTCACTCTCGGTCACGCAAAATCCTCCACTATATCTATGCTGACGGGAACCGGTTCGAACCCGGCAAGGGCGCGACCCCATGTTTTGGTGCCATCTTCCGCAACACCGTCCTGTTCAAAATTGAGATCGGCATAGAGGGTTTCGACCAACCCGTTCTTTGCCGTTGGCCGATAGATACCCCTGACGCGCGAGATCCCGCGGCGCGCGGCTTCCTGCATCAGGTAATTCGCCATCGCAAATTCGGCGCCCCGTTTGAACACGCGGCAACTCATCAGCCAAAGGTCGAGCGTCAGCGTTTCACCGTCCACCGTTCCTGCGGCAACGCTGATCAGGCCATTGTCACCGAAAGTATCCTTCAACCTCATATAGGCGGTAAGGGCGGTGTCGCTGGCGGCGAGCGCTTCGACCTCGGATCGTGTCATCCGTTGGGTGGTCAGGTTGAACTGGTTGGTCTTGTTGATGAGCTGCGTAATCCGGTCCAGATGTTCGGGCTCGAACGGGCGGATTATGGCTTTCTGGTTCAGCGAACGCAGATAGCTGTCATAATCTACCGCGCTTTCCGCAAGTTCCGTGCGCGAGCGGTTGGCGGCGTATTGTTCGGATTTCTTGCGGTCCTCGCTGGTGATCTCGATGGTCTCAAGCCAGCCTGACCGGCTGAGAAGATACGGGTATTCTGAAGGATCATCGCCCAGTTCCAACACGCGCACCTCAGGCAGGCTCTGCCGCACCAAAGCACGTTCCGCCGGGTTGTCATCGACGAAGACGATCGCGTCGAGCCCGATGTTCAGCTCTTTTGCGATGGCAGCGATGCTATCGGGCTTGGGCCCCCAGTTCGCCTTGAACGAGACGAAATCGGCGAATTTCAGCGCCATGTCATCCAGCGTGTCGAACGGCGCGCGCGCGTTGGCCTCTTCGTTTTTTGAGGCCACGGCAAGCAGGATGCCCCGCGCCTTCAATTCCAGCAGGTAATTCTGAAAGGCCAGGAACGCCTCGCCTTCGGCGCTGCCCTGACCAACCTTGATGCCGTTCACCCCGTCATCCCCGACAACGCCGCCCCACAGCGTATTGTCGAGATCAAGCACGATACATTTCGAGGTCTTGCCGTAGATGGCCGCGATAATCCCCGCCGTGTCGCGCACCAGCGGGATCATGCAATCGAACGAGACGGGCTGTTTGGCGTGATGCCAAAAACGGGGATCGAACCAGCGCTGGACCCCATGGCGGGCAGACAGAAGCTCCACGTCCAGTATATGGACGAATTTCGGGGCCTGCTCCGCCAAAAGCTGATTGATCCGGCGCACGAAATTGGTGCGATCCCACGGAAGGCGGCGGCTGAGATGGCCGGTCGCTGATGTCGGCGGCAGATGCAGGTTGCCGAGTATGATGTCAGCCCCGGTTTCCCGATGGAACGCTGCACAGAGGCTGTTCAGCCACAGATCGACGAACCGGTTGGCCAGCATCGCCACATCCGCCTCGGTGTCGCCGACGGCAGGCCAGTCCGTGATGTCGGACGGCCCAAGCAGCAGAACTGCGATCTGCGGCGCAAACCTGACCGCCGCGCTTGCAGGGTCCAGAAGCTCGGCAACATGGGTGTTGAAATCCGGGCGGTGAATGCGGGTGCGCAGGCCAAAGCTGTCAAGTTCGGCGCGCAGAGGAAGCTCAAGAAAATCGGTTGTCGCGCCGCTCAGAAGCGCGACGCGCAATTCGTTGCGCCCGTCATCGCCGGCGGTCCGGTCGATCTTGCGCCATTTGCGGCACAAAGAAAGGTAATCCTGGATGGATTCAGTTGCACGCAGCGCGCCCAGAACCTGTGTCCGCGCCGTATCACTGACAACATCTGCGCCGGGATACGCATCCCCGGCCTTAACATCTAAAACCACTTACCCACCCCCAAAATCAGGGTACCTGTTCACCCAATATAATTAATCACAATAACATCGGTATCTTATTCTCTTACTTATATACGTTATGTCAGCAGCGATTGCACCCAAACTATGACGCGGTCCGTCAGACGTTGTGATCCTGCCGGTATGGTATGTTCGGCGTCGTGGAACTCATCATCCCGCGCGAATGTGCTCAGGTCGAGGAACGGAGCCGTCCCGATGCCATCACGGATCGCGCCCAGGTAATCTTCGTAGTCGAAGGCAAACCGGTCGCGGGAATATGACCGTTCCGGCATATTGACGACCGCAACGCCGATATCGTGCGCGTCGAGGAAATCCAGAAGCTGGCGCAGACGCGCAGCTGCAGCCTTGCCGTTCTTTTGCGCATCCCAGGCAAAGACAGACTCCCACCAACTGCCGGACATATAGACCGCAAGATCCTCTTCTGGCAGACCAGTGCTTCTGGAGAATTTATACGGCGACACCAGCCTGCGCTGTCTTTCGGTCTGCGATCTCCATACATTCAGCACCCCGGTTTTACGCAAAAGGGCTTCGCCGGGGGGCCAGTCCTCGACCGAGTGTCCCAGATATGCCGCCCAGGCGCGCAGGGCGGATCTGAAACGCTCGGGCTGCTTGCTGAGGAAGTCGATTTTGGCCAAAGCGGCCCTAAACAGGGGCTTTTTATGTATCTCAACCCCATCCGGGCCAGTTGTCACCGACCAGGGACTGTAGGTTTCGACGATTGTCTCAAAGGGCCGATCAGACGGCAGGTTGGCAACGAACCGGGGGCCGAGGCCAAGGACGACATAATCCGGAAGTGCATCTTCGCCATAGGCTGCCTCGATCAGTTTCAGCGCGATCATCACGTCTTCGATTGTCCCTAAGCTGATGCCCCCTTGGTAGACGTGATAGTCGGGAAACGCGTCCTGCATCTGCTCCCACCGCAGGTTCTCGCGCACGGTGGAGGGGCCGGTCAGCATCAGGACAGGCTTGTCCCGGTCCGAAAATTGCGATGGCAGCAGAAAGCGATACCAGCTTTCCTGTTTATACGGGAACATGAAGAAATTGCGCTCGGCGCTGATGGCCAGCCATGTCAGCGCCGAGAAGACCAGCGCAACGACAGCCCCGATCGTGCCAAGGGCCGCGAGCGAAAGGCGCAGTTTCCTAGAAACCCGTGTAGACAAAATCGACCTCCGTCGCGGAGAAAACAAACAGAACACCGACAAGCCCAACGGCGACGAGAACCTTCACGGTCATCCGCAGGGACCGGTTGGGAAAAAGGGTCGACCACATCACATAAGACCTTTCAAAAGCGCCACCACGCTTGGCGTGTCCAGTTGGAAGAACAGGAAGGCAAAAGCGGCGGCGTGAAATGTAATCGCCATTCCGACGATCCGTCCGGGCCAGCTTGCCCTGATCTTGCGCAGCCGCTTCTTGCCAAGACGCGCCGTCAGGACATGATCCCATATCCGGTAGATGGCGAGCCATGTCCCATGCACCAGACCAAAGATCAAAAACCCGATTGTGGTGCCATGCCACAGGCCCGAGACAAGCATGGTCAACATCGCCGCGATGATACCGGCCGCCAGCGGCAGACTGGCGAATGACCCGGAACTGAGCGCCCTTTTATACACCGGATTGAAGACGTAATCGGTCAGCCACAACGTCAGGGACCGGTGCTGGCGCAACCAGAAATCCGCAATGTTCTGGGCGAAATACGGATTGTTGAAATTCTCCGGCGGACGAATGCCCATCAGGCTGCCGATCCCGATCACCACATCGCAGTAGCCCGAGAAATTCATGTAGAGAAAGAAGTAGAACGCCGCCAACTGAACCCAGAATTCACCCGGGCTCAGCGTCAGGACATCAGTGTTGGGTTGCAGCGCGAAACGGAAGAAAAGCGTTCCGATGACGTAAACTTTCACCAGCCCCCAGAGGATCCTCAGCCCGGCGTCGAGATGGGCCTCGTACGTCATCTCGATGGCGCGGCTGCGGTCCTCCCATTGGTCGCGGAAATCCTGATACCGCTGGATCGGACCCATCATGAACGTGGTGAATGCCAGCAAGTAGTTGGGGTAAATGGCAGGGTCGATACGGTCGATGACACCCGACCGGGCATCGATCATCACATGCAGGATCCGAAACAGCAGAAAGCTCAGACCAACTGTCTGCAGAAAGGACAGGCGCGCCGGGTCAGGCAGGAACAGCCCCAGAAACTCGTAATCCAGCATGTAGATGAAAACGAGGATCAGCAGGGTCGCCGACAGGATTGCCCCCCATTTGGACGCCGTCAGATGCACACGGGTCAGGACCCACCCCAAACCGGCAAAGAGCAGGGTCGAGGCCAGACCGATTGGACCGAGAAGCGCAAAAACGAATGCGATATTAGCGCTCAGAAAGCCGACTGTCCGCACAAGCCCGGTCGAAGACGCAACCAAGATGATGGTAAACGCCGAAAACAGCAGGAATTCCCAAGACAGCAGATCAATGAACATAACGCTCTGGAATCAAACCTAAAAAAGAAAACTCGTAACCCTTTTCCACGTGCCGGGTCCTGAACAAATGAAACCTTAAAACCGGACCGCGAACATGCACATTGCCTGCCAGTTTCGTCGCATTTTAGGGCAAGTCAATTGGAATCCCCGTGTTGTCGTCATTGTCCTTGTCGCGGACACAGTGATGAAAGACGCGCCGGTACGGGCCATCCCGGTACACAAGAACACCATGCAGATGCTGCAGGACGGACAACGCCATTCCCTTGAATCGGCGTTCCGTGTTATGGGCGTAACGTTACTTTGTTAAGGGGTTTACGGTGTTGCGGATTAAGGGCCGGTTGAAGGCTATGAACGATAAAACCGGCGACAGGTTGGACTGAAACCGGATGTGGCGCGTCATTGGTATCAACATCCTGATCCTTGCGGTGCTTCTGGTGGGTCTGGAAGCCGCGCTTGCCTGGCTTGTTGCACGGGACTCTCCGACCGGTATCCGTTCCGTTGACCGGCTGGCCCGGAAAATTTACTGGGCGAATGTCTCGTATGTGCAATACCTGCCGGATTGCGCGCGTTACGACTCTGATCTGGGCTATACGTTGCGACCCGGAAGCTGCATCTTCGAAAACACCGGCTTCTCAACTGAAATCGACGTGAATTCGGCGGGCTATCGCGACAACGACGCGTCCCTTGATGCGCCCGAGATCGTGGTTCTGGGCGATAGCCAGGCGATGGGCTGGGGTGTCGGACAAGGGAAGACCTTTGCCGACATTATCGAGGCCGAAACCGGGCGCAAAACGCTGAATACCGGCGTGTCGTCCTATGGCACCGCCCGAGAGCTTATGACGCTGGACCGGCTCGACCTCAGTAACCTCAAGACGGTGATCATCCAGTACAGCGACAATGACGGCTACGAAAACCGCCGCTTTCTTTCCGAAGGCACATTGTCGGCCATGCCGGAAGAGACCTATGCGCAACTCGTCGCCGGAAACGAAGAGGCGGGCGGAGGCTTCGGGCATTATCTGCCCGCCCTCTTTCAGGAGGTGCGCGGGCGTTTCGGCGGTAGCGAGGGCGAGGATGAAGACGGCGCACTGCCCATGGCAGAGCTGAAAGACCCCGATGTTCTGATCGAGGTTCTGACCAACTGGGATTGGGGCGCCACCCCGCCGCAACTGATTGTCTTCGACGTCAACACAGGCGGCCGGGGCGGACTTTTCACAGAGGTCCTCTCGACCGTCCCAAATCTTGGCCTTTTGCGCTCAAAGGTATCTGACTTACAGATCCTGCACACGCCGGAGATACTCGGCACGGGCGATTATCTTTTCCCGGATGGGCATTTGTCGGAAGCGGGCCATCAGAAACTGGCCGATGCAATTGTCGACGTACTTGCCCCGAACTGATCCCCCGACACAGCACATCGCGTTCCTTTAACCCGGCTTTGACAGGTTTGAAATGCCCCTGAATTTCGTTAAAATCGGGTCCGGCTTTGCAGGAAGATATTGTTTGATGGTCTCGATTTACACGGTTGAAAGATGAACGGTGCCAAAGCCCCGGTCTGGGTTTTGTATCTTGCGGCGGCGGGTCTTGCAGCCCTCATGTTCCTGCCAACGGCCGGGATCGGCATCGCGCAATCAGGCTTCAACCCCGATGAATGGAGGTTTGCCGCCGGGCTCGAAACCGGATTTGCCGAAGTACATGGCCGCTGGGCAACGCATTGGGCGCATGAGGTCCTCTTTAGCTGGGACACACCGATTGCGGTTCTGCTCTTTATCCTTTTTGCAGCCTTGTTCGCCGTCGCGGTTCTGATCGCGCGCATAGCTGTTGCGCCGACCGGACCGGGGATGACCATCGCGTCTGTTCTGCTGGTCTTTCTGGCGGGGATCTCACATGTCTATCTGACCGCCGTTTTACATTTTCAAACGCAGGCCCCGTGGTTTTGCCTTGGTCTTTTGGCCTCTGTGGGGGCCATGACGCTGATTGCGCCCGCGCAAGGGACTTCCCCCTGGGGTCTGGTCTTGCGGGTCATTGTGGCAGCCGAGCTTCTGGCCATCGCGATCGGCTTTTATCAAAGCTATGCGCTGTTGGGCTTTCTGATCCCCGCCATGGTGCTGATCCGCGTTGACCGGTACGACCACCGGGAAAGCCTGTTCTGCCTTGGTCGTGTCCTTGTCGCCTCGGTGGCTGCTCTGGTGCTGTATCAGCTCCAGTTGCGGGCCACCATTTCCGTTCTGGACCTTGTCCCCAATTTTCGCTTCTCGGGCGGCGTGGACCAAAGCGTGATCCTTGAAAAACTGTCTGCCCTGCCCCGAATTGAAAGGCGGATTCACAGCGGCGGGCTTGTGGGTATGCCGCATCCCTATCGCGGTATTTTCCTGCTCACGGCTGCTGCGGCGGGCATAATGGTGCTGTTAGCGGCGATCAGAGCGCTTGTTGCACCACGCGCCTTTTCAGGCGGGGGATGGTTCGGGGCGATCCGGGTGCTGCTTGGCGGGTTCGGTGCGCTGTGCATCCTGCCGGTTCTGATCTGGTTCCTCTACCCAGAGCCCTATCTGATCGGGCGAACCATCGGGTTCATGGGCTTTGTCTTTGCCGGTGTTGTTCTGGCCTGCACCACGGTCTTTGCACATGGGATGGCGGGGCAGCCCGCATCCCGGCTGATCCCGGCAGGGGGGCTGGCCCTGGTGCTGGTCTTTGGCCTTGGTCAAACGGTGGCCTCGTCGCATATCTGGCCTTTGTTTCAGCGCGTGGCGGAACAGGATGTCGATCTGGCCGATGCGATTGTGAAACGGGCCCGGTCTATCGACGGGTTTGATATCAAGTCGACCCCGATCCGTTCCGTGGGTGGCCCTGCCGAGCAGAATCAAAGCTTCGGCAGCTTTCAGACCCCAAGCACGTTTGGCCGCGACATCGACATGAATTCCATTTTCCAGATCCTCTATGGCGCAACCGATTATGCCGGATCGGTGCTGGCACCGCCGAAACCCTGCGGGGCCTTCCCGGAAGAGGGCTCTGTTTTCATGGCCGAAGGTACGCTTTTCGTCTGCCTTGAGGCATCTGCCCCCCTTTCGGCACCATCCAACTGCTTTTCGCTGGCCGCAGACAGGGACGCTGCGCTGTGCTATTCAGACACGATCGCGGTTCTGATTGGTCAAACCTGCGCCGATATAGATCCCGGCAACGGGCAGATCGTTGTCACCCAACTGGACGGTGCAGGCGCGCGGCTCAGACAGCATCGCTACTACCCGCAGGCGTTGGCCACCGAGATGAACGGTCTCTGCCACAGGTTTGTTGAAACCACCGGTGAGCCATTTTCGGCATTGCGCATCGAGCATGCTGGCACCGCCCCCGGCAGTCACTGGCGTGTCGAACACAAAGCCGAGGATGCCCGCCCACTGAAAGAAATCTTTCCACACCGGCCTTAGCCACGCTTCTCCTCTTTTGTTGAGAATTGCCTTTGCGAAGTACCGGTTTTCCCCGCAAGATCAATAATTGCTGATAAGCGATACTTATCGAAGATGACTGAACGTATCTTAGCAGCCGGAAGGTTATTTGCAAAAAGCACAGAAAATGCGCGCACTCCGAGAACCGCTTTGATTTCTATAGCGGATTGACGTCAAACCACCTTCTGTAACTGATCCCGATGGGCACAGTCCTCCAACGCACTATAGATGTCGAGCGCCTCCTGCAAGTGTGCGGGATCGAACCTCTCAGCCTCGGCCAGATCGGGCTTTGAATGGAAATATTGCTCAAAACTCTGCCCATCGGGTGACAGGCCGAGGGTGTCATACAGCCCTTCCATCGTTGCCCGGGGAGACGCGCGCAGATCATCCTGCAGAAGAAAGATGCATTTGTCCTTGTACGCAAGCAGGTCCCGAAAGGCGCAGGTCCAGTATTGCAGCCAGTAGTCGGGCGTGTGGGTGTCTTTCTGCGCTGGCTCAAACCCGGAAAACAGAAAGGGTTTGTGCAGATCGCCGAATTCGAAATGACCGATATCCGACATGTAGCGGGTCACAAAGCTGTCTCGGGACTGCAGTTTGCTGAAGTTGTTATGCTGCCGCAGCAGGGACTCTGCATGGCTTTCAGGACGTCGCACCGGAACGACGATCCTGCAATCCGGGAAGGATTTGAACAGATAGGGTATCCGGGCAATGTTGGCATTGTTCTTCGAGCAATAGCGCGTTTTCTGAACGCTCTGCGGCCCGGCCTGCACATTGCGCGCCCTGATGATGCTGCTCATGTGATGGCGCAGGAACTGGTCGGCCTGTTCATCGGTGTCCACAGCTTCCCACAAGGGGATCGAGGCCCCTTTGTACCTGTCCGGCCAGAACATTTTCCAGATGACCTCCTCAAACGCTTCCGCGCTTTCAAGGTCGATCTCCATTCCGTCCCCATGGGCCCGCTGCCGCCGCCGCACGCCGCGCCGCTGGCCGCCAGCCAGCTTGTTCCACAGCACCGGGGCCGTCACAAAAGGCATATCGCGGTAGGTATGCGTCGCCACTTCGGGCGCATCATGCAGCGCGTTGAGGACCGCTGTAGTGCCGCCCCGCGCAAGGGAGGTCACGAAAATGGGGTTCGCTGCTTCGGGCATCGGAGGGCGCGGTATCAAGCGCGCCTCGATCCGCGCGGCCGCTTTCTGAACCGCCGGACCCGAGAAAGCCAGGTTATGAACGAACTGGTCCACGGGCGAGTATTGGGACCCGCCATTATCCTGCGGTGTTTCGCTGCGACGCAGGCGGCTGACGATCTTGACCGCAGCAAACGCCAGAACAGACACTATGACGATGTAATCCAGCCGCAGCATGACATCCAGCACCGCATTTGCAGGCACAAGCCCCGCAAAATCGGCCAGCAGGATGGGCAGACCCGCCGCAGCCAGCGCCAGAGCAATGCGCCATGTCAGGTTCAAACCGCCCAGGATCAGTTGCACCCCTGCCCGCCGTGCCGCGGCTTCCTTGGCATCGTCAGATAGTTGGTTGTCAAACAGCGCCGCCACGCCTGCCATGCTTGCGCCAACGATCTTATGGGCAATTCCCGCAATATTTGTCCACCACAGGGCGATAATGAACCCTGCAACAGCCAGAAGCGAAACGGCTACAGCCAGTATCATTGCGCCGGGTCGGTTTCGTTACCTGCACCAGCCGGGCCCTTTTTGCCGCGAAGCAGCCGCTTGAGCGGAAACCAGATCAGCCCGACAATAAGAAAGAGCCCACCCAGCACCACGGCAATCGTGACCGCGACCGCACCCAATCCGGCACCGGGGCCGATATAGGCATGCGCCGGGCTTGCCAGCATCAGAAACGGCAGCCCTGCGATCAGCCACAGCGGCATCAGACGCCCTCCGGCCCGGATTTTCGTGATCCAACTCATTGCGTGCATTCCTTCCAATCGGTTTCAAAATAGCTCAATGGGTAACATTTTGCATGGGCGATCTGGTCCCGCATCTGCCCGATGTCCGGGATTGCCCGGCAAACACCACCGGCCCCGCGGTCCGAAAACAAGCCAATGGTGAATGACAGAAAAATATGACCCGAACAGTCCGGCAATTTTTTGACGACGTGCTTCACTCTGCGCGCTTCAAACCCCCTAACACTGAACTTGTTACCCGGTAATACATTTGCCTTGCGGTCCAAGACTAAACCTCTTGGCAAAAAAATAGGAACATCAGACGCCCATATTGCAAGGCTTTAATGACGATGCGGTAAAATCAACTGCATTGTTGCTGGATCAGGCATTTTTGAAGGCGCGCGCCCAAAGCGGCAAACCCGTCTCAAATGCGCTGCAATAAGCCCCGCAATCGGACACGCTCATCCCCAAACAATCGATTTGAGCGGATTTAGGCTTGATCGCCGCCAGTCAAAAATCCAACGTTGCCCCATAGATCTGTAGATTGGGGTTTTGTGGTTATGTCTGATCGCCTACTTGCATTGCTGTCGCTGGCTTGTCTGTTGGCAATCACGTTCATCGCAGGGCTTGCGTCGGCCTATCTGTATCTGGCCCCTTACAGGATCGCGGTTGAGGCCTGGGAAGAGGTCAAAGCCTTCATGAAGGAACCTGACCGGCTGATGCCGGTGCGCTATGATTTTGAGGGCGTCCGCATTCACGACGCCGACGCCATGGCACCCGGTTCTACGCTCATCACATCGTATTTCCCGGAATTCGACTGGCATGCGGGTGTCCGGCTGATCGACGACTCTGGCACTGTCCTGCATTCCTGGGCCCCCGACCCGAGCGAGATTTTCGGCGGGCGGCATAACTACCCGTATATTCACGGCTCGCATCTTTTTCCCAATGGCGACATCCTGTTCAACTTCGAATTCATCGGGATCGCCCGGATGTCGGCCTGTGGCGACGTGTTGTGGGCCCTGTCAGAGCCTCGGGCGCATCATTCAATCTCGGCAAATGATGACGGCTCGTTCTGGGTGTCCGGCAATCAGGAGCTTCGCTCGCGCGATGGGCGGGACGAAAAGCTTATGGATATCCTGGCCTTCCCCGTTTACGAAGATTACTTCATGAAAGTCAGCGCCGATGGAGAGGTCCTGAAATCCATCAGCTCGATCGAAGTGTTCGAGAAAAACGGCCTGAGCGATGTGTATCTGCGGACGGGCCGACGCTATCGCGGCGATATCTTCCACCTCAACGACATAGAAGAACTGTCGCCAGAGATGGCCGATGAATACCCGCTGTTCGATGCGGGCGACATCGTCGTGTCGCTGCGCGATCTTCACATGGTCATGGTGCTCGACCCCGATACGCTTGTGGTGAAATGGCACACCTATTCAGACACGCTGTTTCAGCACGACCCCGATTTCATCGGTGACGGATGGATCGGCATCTTCGACAACAATTACGACAGGACCGAAGGGGGCAATCTGCAGGGCGGATCGCGCGTGGTGGCCATCCAGCCCCATACGGAGGAACGTGCCATCCTTTTCCCCAAACAGCCCGACATGCCGTTCTACACCAAGTGGTCGGGGAAATGGCAAAAGCTGCCCAATGGCAATCTGCTGCTGACCGAATCCCGCGCCGGTCGCGCGCTTGAGGTGACCAGCAGTGGCGAACCTGTCTGGGAATGGGTCATGGATCGGTATGACGCCAATCAGGTACCCGAGGTTATGGAAGCAAGCAGATACCCGATAACCGCAGAAGACGTCACCGCCTGGAGTTGCCCATGACATCCGACAGTGTTTCGCGCGCGAAACATCAGCGCGCGCCTTTTACCGGTGGCGGCTTAAAAGGTAAGATTTCAGGTCAATTGGTGTCTAACTAACACTGTTTTGCGTTATTTTCGGGTTTGAGGTTACGGATGCTGCGACGAATTTTGGGCGAAATTGTCAATGACATTCCCGATACGCGCCTGACGCTGTCCCACACCCTTGGACGTTTCAAAGCCTGGCTTGTGGCCAGCAAGGCCGATCTGGGCCTGGCCTTTGTGATCAGCCTTCTGGTCGGGGCAGGGTACTGGTTTCTGGCCAGCCAGATCCCCCTGGCCTTGATCGACCCGAACCGCGATGCATGGGTCTGGTTCGAGGCCGATCTGATCCGGGTCCATCCGGTGATGCTGGATCGCTATGCCAACAATTACCGAACCAATGTCCACCCGCTGCAGGCCATCATCATGTACACGCCGACCAAGGCGCTGATCGTGGCGGGCCTTTCTGAACGGCTGGCCGTTCTCGGCGTGCTTTCCGCCACGGCGGGCCTTTGGAGTGCGACCTTGTTCGGAGGATTCCGCGGCCTTGGCCTGCCCCGCTTTGACGCCGTTGTTTTCACGGCTCTGGGCGCGGTATCCAGCGCGGCCATCTTCTGGATGTCTGTGCCAGAGGTGCACGCCTTTGCCGGTCTGACAGTCACGATTGCCCTGGCGTTTGGTACATTGATGCAGCGCGGAACGATCCCGCCGATATTGCAGTCGATTTCCAGCATGATTGCATTCTCGATGACGATCACCAACTGGATGGCTGGCATTCTGACCGTGCTGGCCTGCAACTCCTACAAACGCGCCTTCCGCATTCTGGTCGACGGGTTTGCCATCGCAACGGTCATTTTCACCCTGCAGCGGATCGCCTTTCCGCGCTCGGACTTCTTCATTCCCCGCCTCAAATCGGAATTTGCCTATGTGCTGCACGATCTGGCCGGGGGGCCGCTGGACAAAATCCGAGCGTTCTTTGCCTATACCATCGCCATTCCCGAGGTACCGTTTCTGGACAATCCGGTCTTCCCCGAATGGATGCGCCTGTCCGTGCAGTTTTCCCCTGTTCAGACACTGGCATGGGTTGGTCTTGCGGGGCTCGTGCTCTGGGCCATCGTGTTCATCACAGGTCTTGCCCGGGCCATCCTCACCCCGGGACCGAATGCGCCGGTCGCGCAAGCCCTGCTTTTATACTTGCTGTTCGAAGGGGTGCTGCATTTCTTCTACGGCGATGAGACATTCCTCTATTCCATGAGCTACGTCCCGGCGATGTTCCTGCTAGCCGGGTTTTCCGTGCTTGGAAAAGGCCGCCCGTTCTTTCTGACCATGGCGGTCATTGCCATCCCGTTTCTGGCCTATAACAACATTTCCGAGTTTCTGCGTGTCACATCGGATTTGCAGGCCCATGCGGACGCGCTGTTGCAGGCCGCGGGCAATTAAACCCAGTTCCGTGGTTTAGCGACCCCAGGCCTATACGGTCCGGGACTTTAACCACTCACACAGGTCCAGATAAAATTCATCTGACATGCCGCGGCCCGATAATGTGAGTTTCGAAGCATCGCGGCTGAGCTGCAGACGGATATCCCCAATCTCTTCGGACAGGGGCGCGTTGGGTTCCGGGCTGGTAAGCTTTGGCTGCGCCGCGCTGATCGCCTTGGTTAGAGCCGAGATTTCAGCTTCGGGGTTCGGGGAGGCAGCAGCGTCCAACGCCCTGGTCAGATGCCCTGCCCGCTTCGGCTCGTCCTTCAGAACCTTCGCAATTGACAGCCCCAACCGTTCGGGGATGGCTGAAGCAAAGCGCAAGTGATCATCCAGCGCGCGATAGATTGCAACAAATGACCCGATCTTGGATCGTTTGGCCCGGCTGGCCGAGGCGAACAACCCGCGCAGGGCGGCGGCCTCGTCCGGGTAAACGCCCTGCTCGGCCGCGCGGGCTACGATCCGGGCGCGTTCGTAATAGCTCAGCCCGACGCGGATCTCGTTTTCCTCGACCATGGCCACATAGGCATCGGATGCACTCTGTGGCTGCCTGAGGAAAGCGCGCACGGTGGCAAAGCGCGCCTCGCCGGTTTCCTGCACCAGCGCCCGCAGCGCGGTCATGCGCCGCCAGCCCGAGATCAGGCCGTACCGCCCGCCCTCCAGTTCCACGACCTCGATCGGTGTCTGCTGGCCGCGCGCCTTCAGGCTTTCCTTCAGCGCCTCCATATCGGCGTCATCGGCGACCAGACGGTCGCGCACCAGATAGGTTTCCTCAATGGCGTCCAACGGCAGGTCCTGCACCAACCGGCCCTCGGCGCGAGCGGCGCGCAGTTCTCCGGACAGTTCTTCCAGCGCAGCCTGCGCCGCCGTGGCCCCGGCTACCTGCGCAACCGGGGGTGCGGATCGTGGCGTATCCGTGGGGAACATGGACCTCACCCCGGGGGCCTGGGTGCCATCCGCCAGATAATCCGGCCGGGCAGGGGTCAGTCGTTTGCGTTTTGCCATCACATTCTCCTTTTCCGGCGCGGATCAGACTCTGTTTCGGGGACCGGCGGATGTGTTTCGCGCGCGAAACATGTCCCTCAAAGTGTCAGTTCCGGCGTTCCCGCCTGTTCTTCCTGTTGCGCCAGTTCCTCGCCCCGCCAGACCCCGATCAGCAGCTTCTTGAACGAGGCATAGGTGGCATCAAAGGTTTCCCGCCCGCGCACATAGGTCTCGCGGTTGAAATCACGGTAATCGGCCTCGTAGATGCCGTTAACCTGTTCCCCGGCCTGCCCGATCAGCGCCGTGTAGCCCTGCCAGTGTGGCGACAGCGTGCGGCCCAGATAGGCTTGCATCAGCCCGGCCAGCTCGGCTTGCTGGCTGCCGTCATAGCGAGTGATGACCGTGCGCACCGCATCCCACTGAAACGCCATCTCAGGCCGCCCCAGCGCGCGGGCGGCCATGTTCTCTCCGTCTTCGATGGATTGGAAAGTGGAATGCAGCATGTCGAAGAAGCGCCCGGTAGAATCAAACTCCAGGAACGAGGCCCCCATGGGCACCAGCAGAATGTCGGATGCGGCCAGACCGTTGATGGTCAGATAGCCAAGGGCAGGGGGGGTGTCGATGAAGATGATGTCATAGTCATCCAGTACGCCATCTTCTTCCAACGTCTCGGTCAGCGCATCCCACAGCTTCCAGCTGCGGCCCTGCATGCGCCAGACCGGGATCTGAAACTCGGCCCAGTAGAGGTTCAACTGCGCCCCGATCAGATCGATATTCGGCCAGTGTGTGTTCTGGATCAGATCACCGCTGCGCCGCTTCAGTGCCTCGGACAGGGTGTCGTCGATCGGATGCGGGGCCTCCCCCCGGTCCAGCCGCCCCTGATTGTCGCGGCGCAGGTGGGTGGCATAGTGGCGGGCGAGCAGGGGGAATACGGTCTGCCACTCATCGCTTACCTTGCCGCCGAAGATCGAGGTCATCGAGCCCTGGCTGTCCAGATCGATCACCAGCACCCTGTAGCCGTCCAGCGCCGCCGACATAGCCAGATGGGCGCAGGTGGATGTCTTGCCGACGCCGCCCTTGAAATTCGCCACCGAGACGATCTTGGCGGGCAGCCCCTTGGGGCGGTAGGGGCGGTACTCTTTCGCCTTGGACCCTTCCGAGGCGAAATGCAGGCGCAGGCGCAGCACTTCATCCAGCGTGAACCACTTGGCCCCGCCTTCGGTCTCCGACTGTCCCTGCGGCAGATCCGGGTTGCTTTTCAGCACTCGTCGGAAATGAGCAGGCGCGACCGGGATCAGGTATTTGGTGATCTCCCAGGTTGAAAACAGCCGCAGCTTTTTTTGCCCGCCCTCTTCCAGTCCCCGGTTTGCCAGATCGGCCCGGCCTCGGGCACAGGCATCTGCGATACCCGAGAAATCATCTGTGCCGGTGGGATCCCCAAGCTCTGCGTAAGCCAGATCGGGGTCGATGTTGAAATAGGGGGGAAGCCCCTCGGATGTGCCCGCGCGCATTGAAAACCTGCCCATGTTCTATGTTTTCTTCAATATACCATAAAAGATGGCATGTGGAAGCATTTTGAGCATAAAGCTGGATTTTCTAAGCAAAAAGAACGGGTAAAGACCCTCTGAACGGTGGCTTTTTGGCCTGTTGGAAAAAATTATTCTGTTAGAATCCTGTTATCTTATTAGTTACGGCATTATCTTGGTCTTTCTAAGCGTAAGAAAAAAAACAGCTTTTTGTCACTTTTGGTATCTATAGTGAATCTGATCCCACGATATGGTGACTCTGAACCCACGTTGGACTGACTCTGAACCCACGTTCCGGCGGCTTTACGCCCCCTGTGGATAACTCTACGGTGGGCGTCAATAAAACCACGAACAAAGATTCGGGCAGGAACATATGGGCAGGGCAGTATGAGCGGGTCAGGGGCGTTATTGCCTGACCGGCACCCAACGGGCGATTTTTTTGTATGCGATATCTTCGATGCGCTGCCCAAGACAGATATGGGGTCGATGGAGCATCCGATGTTCTCGCTCTCGACCCGGCCGGATCGGCGGATTCTGAATTACGAACATAACGGGGTCGAGATTACGGTGACGCCCTCGGTGCGTGGTCTGGCGACGATCCATGACAAGGACATCCTGATCTTTTGCATCAGCCAGCTGATGGCGGCGATCAATGCGGGCCGGACAGTCAGCCAGGTTTTGCACCTGAAGGCGCATGATCTGCTGGTGGCGACCAACCGCGAAACCAGCGGCGATGGCTACAAGCGCCTGCGTGAGGCGTTCGAGCGGCTGGCCGGCACCCGCATCACCACCAACATCGTCACCGGCGAGAAAGAGACCACCACCGGCTTCGGCCTGATCGAAAGCTGGGAGATCGTCCGCCACACAAGGGCGGGCCGGATGGTCAGCGTCAGCGTGAAACTGTCGGACTGGCTGTTCCGCGCGGTGCTGGCGAAATCGGTCCTGACCCTCAGCCGCGATTATTTTCGCCTGCGCAAACCGCTTGAACGGCGGATTTATGAACTGGCACGTAAACACTGCGGTCGCCAGCCCGAGTGGCGGATCTCGGTCGAGGTGTTGCTGAAGAAATCCGGCTCGGCCTCACCGCGCCGGGTGTTCCGCAAGATGATCCGCGATATGATCGCCGCCGATCACCTGCCCGATTACGAGATGACCGAAGAGCCGGGCGACCTGATCCGCTTTACCCGCCGCGGTCAGGTGGTCGAAGGGCCGGACAAGCCGATCCTGCCGTCAGAGGCGCTGGAAGAGGCGCGGGCGATGGCGCCGGGTCGCGATGTCTATGCGCTGGAGGCGGACTGGCTGGCCTATTGGGCCGCGTCAGGGCGTCCGCAGATCAGAAACCCGCATCGGGCGTTTTTGGGCTATGTGGCCAAGCGGGTGGCGGGGCGGGACTGACGGGTCAGCCTGTGTAGGCGTGGCCCTGTTTCTGCGTGCGTGTTTTCATCGACCGGGCGGTGCAGGCCACAAGGATGGCCGCTGCGATGATCAGCCAGCCGGTCAGCGCGTAGAACCCCAATGCCATCAGGATGGAATAACCGGAGACCAAAGCCATCCCACCAGCGCCGAGGCCGACAAGGACAGCTAATCCAATAATTCCCAGCATTGTTCCAAGCCCTCCAGGTTATGGCCTTGGCCTTAGCGCGATCCCAGGTGGGCGGCAGCCATGCCATGGGCAGATACCCACTTACAATTCCGGCACGGAATCATGGCAAAACTTTGAACCACCAGGGGTTAAAATTTGGTTATTGGATACCCGACGGGGCACTGCCCCAGTACTCGCTCGAAACTACGTATTATTGAGGCATCAGAATGCCTGCGCGAATTGTTTCGTAAAATCTTTACACGGGCAATGCGGGATCGAAAAGGCCGCTAAAACGTGCAAATCTCCGCCTGTATACGGTGACGTTGGGTAAACTTTTCCGGTCAGCCCTGTTTGACCTGAGACAGGACGAAGACACCGGCGATGACCAGCCCGATGCCTGCGATTTTCTGCAGGTTCAGGGTTTCGGCAAACAGAAAGTAACCGACGACCAGAATGCCCACCATCGCCAGGCCCGTGACGGCGGGGTAGGCGATGCTCAGCTCAAGGCCGCGGATAGCGACGATGAAGCTGCTTAGCAGCAGCAACCCGCTGATCAGACCGGCCCATGCCCAGGGCGAGGCTATAAGGGCGCGAATGTCGAAAGGTCCTGAAAGCTGCTGTACGGCCAGCTTGAACGAGACGTTGGTGCAAATGTTCGCGCAGACCGCAACCAGCAGGGCAGACCAGTATAGCGACATGGGTGTTCTCCTTCGTGTTCAGATCTGCAGACCGGAGCCTTGATCAAAAGACCAGATATTTGGCGGCCAGAGTGACCAGGACAAAGGCCGCACCGACCATAAGGCTGATCCTGTCGCGCAGGGCGTACAGAACCGGGTCGTCGGCAACCCGGCCACGCCGGGCCCCGACCCAGATGCGGTTGCCCCAATAGAGCAGCAGCAGACACAGCAGCCACAGGATTTCCGGGGTCCGGTAAATCTCTTTCACCTCGGGGCTGTTGATATAAAGCGCCAGAATGACGACGGCTGCGGTGACATTGGCCACGCCCAGGCTGAACATGGTTTCGCTGTCGGCATAGGAATAATCCCGGCCATGGACATTGCCGTCTTCTTCGGGGGCCGCTGCCACTTCGATATAGCGCTTCAGGTAGCCGAGGCTGACAAAGACGAACATCGAAAACGCCAGAAACCACGACGACAGCACGATGCCGGTGGCTGCAGACCCGGCAATGACGCGCAGCGTGTAAAGCGACGCCAGCACCATGACATCCGCCGTTGCGATCTGCTTGAGCCAGAAGGAATAGGCCATGGTGATGATCAGATAGGCGATCAGCACAACCGCAAAGACAGGCGGCAGGAAGGCCAGCGTCAGGGCAAAGGCGGTCACGGGCAGGGCGATGGCCCCGACAACGCCTGCATGCAGGGACAGGTCTCCTGATGGCAGCGGGCGGTGGCGCTTGCTTGTGTGTTGGCGATCGGCGGCCAGATCGACCAGATCGTTCAGGAAATACACCCCCGACGCGCAGAGGCTGAAGCAGATGAAGGCCAGCAAGGACGCAAGAACCGACGAGAAAGGCAGATACTGCTGCGAGGTGAAGATCGGCGCAAAGATCAGGGCGTTCTTGGCGTATTGATGCGGCCGCATGGATTTGACAAAGGCCCGCCACAGCGGCGGGCGCGATGTGATGACTTTCTCGGCTGTGCCCGCAGCCTGCGCCACTGCCACATCGGATTTCGGCGCATTGACGAAGATGCCCGAAGCCGAGGCGGCCCAGATCGGGCTGTCGGCTGTGCTGTCTCCGGCATATGCAAAGGCCTTGTCCCCGGCGGCATCGCGTATGGCGGCCAGCTTGTTGGTCCCTTTCAGATTGTGATCGGCATCCGTTGCCAGCACCGAGTCGAATATCCCCAGATGCGCGGCAACCTTGTCGGCGTATATCCGGTGCGAGGCCGTTGCCAGCACCAGCTGCCTGCCCTCGGCCTTCTGCTGTCTCAGATAGTCAAGAAGCGCGGGTTCGAACGGCAGCGCCTCGGCCTCAAGGTTGACCGCGTGGGCGATGCGGTCCTTGGCATAGGGAATACCTTTGAACAGCCACAGGATGACGGTGAAGATATTCAGCGGGTTGCTCTTCAGGAACTGGAGGATCGCCTCGACAAAAAGATCAGTTCTGATCAGCGTCCCATCCAGATCAACAAAAATTTTCTCGGGCTTGTCACTCATTACCGGAAGTCTACTTCTGATGGTTACATCATTGAAAGTACGTAATTTTATTAACCTTTTACCTGTTCTGAAAATGTCGGGTGTGTTGCGCGGGCCTGACCCGTTCAGAGCTTGACGAGCCGGCCTCCGGTCACGGTAATCCCTGCTTTTTCAAAGACATTGCGGGTATCAAAAACCAGCGTCGCCTCGCGCGCGACCAGATCGTAATCGGGGGCGCTGTGATCGGTGATCACGGCCACCGCCGCATAGCGGTTCAGGGTCTCGGCTGTCAGCGGTTGAGAGGACCGGCCCGCAAGCTGGGGGAATTCGCCGCCTTCGGGCAGGCTGGGGAAATAGGGATCGTGGTAATCGACCTTGGCCCCCAGTTTCTCCAACTCGTCCAGCAGCACCAGCGCGGGGCTGCGGCGGGTATCTTCGACATCGCGCTTATAGGCGATGCCCATCAGCAGGATGCGCTGCCCGGTCAGGGGCTGTCCGGTTTCCGCCAGTGCCGAGCCGTTGCGCGCGGCCAATTCCGCCGCCATCCGCGCGGCCAGCGTCGATGGTACAGCGTCGTTGCTGGAGCGGGCGAGATTGATGATTGGTGTGTCCGATCCTGCATCTGCCGCGCGCCAGGCCAGATAGGCGGGCGACACCGGGATACAAGCGCCGCCAATGCCGGGGCCGGGATAGAAGGGCATGAAGCCAAAGGGCTTGGTGGCCGCCGCCTCGATCACTTCCCAGACATCCACATCCATCGCCTCAAGCGCGGTCTTCAATTCGTTGACCAGTGCGATGTTGACGGTGCGAAAGCTGTTTTCGACCAGTTTGACCGCCTCGGCGGTGGCGGCCGAGCTGACCGGCACCGCACTGGTGACGATGGCGCGATAGAAATCCTCGACCAGTTGCAGCGACAGCGGATCGTCGGCACCGACCACTTTCGGGATGCTGTGCGTGTCGAACTTGTCATTGCCGGGGTCTTCGCGTTCCGGCGAGAAGGCCAGAAAGAAATCACCGCCCGCCCGCAGACCGCCCGCTTCAAGGATGGGTTGCACCAGCGTTGTTGTGGCCCCAGGCCAGACGCTGCTTTCCAGCACCACCATCTGACCCGGGCGCAGATGCTGCGCGATGGTCTGGGCGGCAGCGGCGACAAAGCGCATGTCGGGGTCCTGCGCATCGGTCAGCGGGGTCGGCACGCAGATCAGGATGACATCGGCCTCGGCCAATGCGGTGGCATCCTGCGTCGCACGGAACCTGCCGCTGCCCACGGCCTGCGCGATCCGGTCGGAGGCCAGATACGAGATGACCTGAGCGCCCTGATTGATCCGCGCCACCCGGTCGGGGTTCAGATCAACGCCGGTGGTGTCGAACCCCTCATCATAAGCAGTCAGCGCCAGTGGCAGGCCGACATAGCCCAGCCCAACCACAGCCACCCGCGCGTCGCGCGCGGCGATAAGCTGTCTGAGGCTCTGATGGTGCGAGGTTTCGTAATTCATAATCTATCCTGATCGTACAAAGTCAGACTGAAATCAATTCGCGGTATGGCCGCCGAAATTTCCGACCTCATCCACGGATAGGGCGGAACGGGTGCGAATCCAACATATTTGTCTGCCCGGTTCGAGACTGCAGTACCGTGTTTCCCGAAAGGGCTCAATTTTTGGGTGATGGCGACATTGTTGAGGGGTTTCTGACAAACCGAAACCGGGCAAATTTTTCTCATTTCGGGCGCAACGCTTGCCGAAACGATGCCTCGGCCAGTTCCGCGCCCTTGTCCCAGCTAAAGCCCGCGGCCTGTGCCAGCGCCTTTTGCGACAGATCGTTTTGCAGGCCCGGTTCGCTCAGCAGGCGGATGGCCTGATCGGCCAGGGCCTGGCTGGACAGAGGATCGAAATACAGCCCGCCATCGCCCACCACTTCCGGCAGGCTGCCGCGATCCGAGGATAAAACCGGCGTACCGCAGGACATCGCCTCGAGCGCGGGCAGGCCGAACCCTTCCCACAGCGAAGGGAAGACCAGCGCATCGGCTGCGTTCAGCAGGGCGGCCAGTTCGGGGTCATCAATCTCGCCGGTGAAGACGATGCTTTCAGACCGGGCCGCATCGGCGGCGGCGCTGGCTTTGAGGTCCTCGATATTGTCCCAGAACCGCGCGCCGGTGGTGCGCCCGACAATGGCCAGACGCGTATCCGGCACCTTTGCCAGAATTTGGGGCATCGCCTCGATCAGCCGCAGCACGTTTTTGTGCCGGTTGAACCCGCCCAGATAGACCAGCAGCGGCGCATCGGATGGGATGTCATAGGCCTGTCTGACCTGTATTAGAGCCGAATTATCGTCAATCGGCTGGAAAATGGCCTCGGCCCCTTCGGTGATCGTGTCGATCCGGTCGCGGGGGATGCGCAGGATACGCGTCAGGTCGTTGGCCGAGGCCTCTGAGATCGTCATCACCCGCGTTGCCTGCATCTTGGCCAGCCAGCATTTGGCCTGCCACAGCCGGAAATTCAGTTTTTTGGGAAAGATCAGGTCAGGAAAGCGTTCCGGAATCGTGTCGTGATAACACACCACCGTCGGGCGTCGGGCGGGCAGGGGGAAATAGGAATAGACCGCCGGGTAAAAGAAGACATCGCAGTCGATGCGCCGTGCCGCCCTGGCCATTGTCAGCAGATCGGCCCCGCCCCGGGCCTTGGCCCCGGATGAGGCCTCGGACATCGACAATTCAGAGCCTGCAATGCGGATTTCGACCCCATCGGGCACGGGCCGCGTCGGTTCCTGATCGAACAGAAGCGTATAGCGAAAGCCGGTATCGCGGGCGGCCAGA
This sequence comes from Ruegeria sp. G12, assembly GCF_056533565.1. NCBI lineage: Bacteria > Pseudomonadati > Pseudomonadota > Alphaproteobacteria > Rhodobacterales > Roseobacteraceae > Ruegeria > Ruegeria sp. G12. Next base: position 69,090 of record NZ_JBQFOO010000013.1, on the reverse strand, counting down.
GCGGCGACCAGATTGCGGGTGAACCGGCCAAAGCCGCGTTCGTTGTCCCAGGGGGTGGCGTCAATGGCGATGTGGGTCAAATGTCTTTATCCCTGATAACATGTGGTAACCGATTACAAACAAACTACTTTCCGTATCTGGCGTGCAGATGGTCGCGGGTGGCGGCCAGCCCGGCCTCTAGGTCATATTCCGGGGCATAGCCCAGTCTGGCCCGCGCATGGTCGATCCGGCACTGACCGGTGGTCGAGAACAGATCGAGCATGTAGCGATCCGGGTAAACCTCATCCTGCTGCGGCAGTCGCCTTTTGAACATTTGCACCAGTGCCTCGAACCGTTCCCGACCGATCCAGCCCCGCGCGGCGGCACTGATCCGGGCGGCCAGCGGCGGTGTGTCGGGGATTTCACCCGGTTCCCCTTGGGGTAGCCGGGCCGCAAGGTCGGCGAGTGGTGCATGGCGCACCGTGCCCTTGCCGATGATGCCCGCATAGCCGGTCAGCAAATCCGACCATGAAAAAGGGGTGCCCGAGATGATGAACCGCTCTTGCCCCAACCCCTGCAGCACGGCGGCGCGCAGCATGGCTTGCACCAGATCATCGACGAAGACCGCGTTGCACTGCCCTTCGGGCTCCGGCAGCACCACGCTGCCTGCGGCCATCCAATCGGCCAGCCGGTCGGTCCAAAGCATGCTGCCGGGACCATAAACCAGCGTCGGTTGCAGGATCGCCACCGGGCAATTCCCCTGTATCAGAGCCTGTTCCATCGCCATTTTGGCTCGGCTGTACGGGGTGCCCCCGGTCTGGGACAGCGGGCTGTCCTCGGTCAGGTCGTCCTGCGGCCAGCCGTCATAGACAACGATGGAACTGATATGGATGATCCGCCCTACGCTTGCGGCCTCAGCGGCCTGTTTGAGCGCATCGAAGGCTTCAAGATTGTCAGCCGCAGGCGCGCGCATGTCATAGGCCAGATGAAACAGTACGTCCTGACCACGCAGGGCGGTTTCCATCGCGCCCCTGTCCCCAAGCGCACCCGTCACCACTTGTGCGCCCATCGCCTCAAGCGCGCGCGCGCCGTGGCGGCTGCGCAGCAGGGCGGTGACCTTGGCACCAGAGTCCAGCAGGGCGGGGACAAGCCGTTTGCCGATAAAGCCGGTCGCCCCGGTCACGAAGACGGACTTGCCCTTCAGGTGTTCCGATCCGGCGACGTTCACAGTTTTGGGCCCCTCTTCGATTCCGCTGTTTTGGCAAGCGCTGTCTTTCAGAAACCTAGCGTGGAGGCAGAGCCTATGCTACTCCGCTTGCAGATGAATTGTTGTTAGAGATGCCGGGTGTAACCCAGTTGCGCACCCGTGATTGTTAAAGAGGAATTTTATGAAGATCGGTGTGATCGGGGCGGCCGGAAAGATCGGCCAGATGCGGGTTCAAAACATTCACGAGTCGCCTGACGCCGAATTGGCGGTGGCTCTGGATCTGGAATTTCACCGGGCTGTGGCCGTGGCCGACGGAGCCCCGGCCTTTACCGATCTCGACCGGTTCTTTGCCACACCGATGGATGCGGTGGTGATCTCGACCCCCGCCCATGTGCGCGAACCGCTATGCGTGCGCGCCTTCGAGGAAGGTCTGCATGTGCTGACCGAAAAGCCGCTGGCCCCGACGGTTGAAGGCGCAAGGCGGATCGTTGATGCGGCGAAAAAGGCGGGTAAGGCCCTGGGGGCCGGGTTCAACATGCGCTACTACCCGTCCTTCGCGCATGTGAAAGAGGTCGCGAAATCGGGCGAAATCGGAGAGATCGACCATGTCCGCGTCTATGGCGGCCATGACGGGTTGGGCCATTTCACCCATGACTGGGAATATCAGGCTGAATTCTCGGGCGGCGGTGCCTTATGGGATGTGGGCATCCACATGACCGACATGGCGCGCTTCATTCTGGGTGAGATCACCAGCGTCTACGGCGTGGCCACCAACACAGTCTGGAACGTGCCGGGGTCCGAGGACAACGCGGTGGCGATCTTCAAGAACCCCGATGGCATTCCGGCGATCTATCAGGCCTGCTGGAACGACTGGAAAGGCTATCAAAGCGTGATCGAGGTCTATGGATCGCGCGGCATGGTGCGCGGGGCTTATGCGCCAATGCAGAACCTTGTCATCACCATGGACAAGCCGGGTGGCGCGCCCAAGAAAGTGCGCAAGTTCTATCCGGAAATCATGGTGCGCGAGAAACTGAAATCCTGGAAATCGACCGCAATCCAATCCTTTGGTGAAGAACTGGCCGATTTCATCCGGCTGACCCGTGGTGAAACCGGCCTGAACTGCGCCGATGGCCATGCGGGCCTGCGCGCGGTCGAGGTTGCGGCGGCGGTGCCGGAAAGCACGCGCAGCGGCCAGCCGGTCATTCTGGAAAATCTTGGGGACATGAAAATCTGATGAGCAGCGATCCGACCCTTTCCATCGTTCTGACCATCGTGCAAGGCGGTAGCTATGTGCGGGATTTCCTTGAAGCGGTGCGCAGTTTCGACGACCCGCCGCCGCTGGATGTGATCATCCCCTACGACGCCAGCGTCGCCGATGTTGCCCAATATGCCGATGACTATCCCGAGGTGCGGTTTCTGGACCTTGGCGTGATCGAGCCGATCCGCCCGATCACGTCCGAGGCGGGCAAGCACGAGCTTTATGACCGCCGCCGCTCGGCAGGTTTGGCTGCGGCCACGGGCGACATCATCGGTATTCTCGAAGACCGCGGCCTGCCGCAATCCGACTGGGCGCGCACCATCGTGCGGCTTTATGCAGAGACCGGCAAGAACGTGATCGGCGGCGCGATCGAATGCATGGAGCCGGTCAGCCCGCTGAACTGGGCCTTCTACGTCACCGATTTCGGCCGCTATGGGCGTCCATTCGAGACCGGCCCGGCGGATTGGGTCTCGGACGTGAACCTGACCTATAGCCGCAAGGCGCTGGATGAAACGCAGCACCTGTGGAAAGACCGCTATCACGAGCCGATCGTGCACTGGTATCTGATCGAACAGGGGGAACAGCTGTGGCTGTCGAACGAGGTGGTCGTGCATCACCATCGCCCCAAGGCAACCTTCCGGGAATTGCTGCCGGAACGGTTCGACTGGGGCCGCCTGTTTGGTGAAATCCGGGTGCGCAATCAAAGCAACGCAAAGCGCCTGATGCTGATCCTGGCCGGTCCGCTGATCCCGCCGCTGCTCTGGGTGCGTCACTATAAGCTGCAGGCCAGCAAGGGGCGGGGCATGCGCTATCTCAAAGCGCTTCCTTACGTCATGCTGCTGTCCACGGCGTGGACCCTGGGTGAGGTCTGGGGCTACATCACCAAACGTCCCTAAGGGGCCGTCACCTCTGCCGGCCCGCCAGATCGTAATAGGTATTTTCGAACTGGCGATGCACCCAATCCGGGTCGAACCGATCCTCGCGGCTGCGTTTCAGAGCGTTCTCGGCCAGTGTTTGCCGGCGTCCTTCATCTGACAGAACATCCGCAACCGCTGCGCAAATCGCATCGATATCGCCGATGGGCACAACCGCGCCGACGCTGTCGTCGATCAGTTCCACCACGCCGGAACAGGCGGTGGCCACGGCCGGGGTTCCGGCCTGAAACGCCTCGGCAATGGTGAAGGGCAGGGCCTCCCACCGTGAGGTCAGCAGGAACAGGTCGGCGGCCCGCAGCAGGCGGATTGGCTTGTCGGTGCGGCCAATGAACTGCAGGTGGTCGCCAAGCCCCTTGTCCCGCGCCAGCGCGTGCAATTGCGCCTCATCCGGCCCGTCTCCGGCGACCACGAAGCGATAGCCGGGATGGGTCTCTTTCATCCGTGCGACGCAGTCGATCAGGATGTCGATCCCCTTTTGCGGCAGCAGGCGGGCCAGCGTGACAATCAGCCGGTCGCCATTCCCAAGCAGTTCGGCCCGTAGCGCGGCAATCTCCTCGGCGCTGTCGTCAGGGGGGGGTGAGACGCCCAGACCGATCACCTTCAGCTTGTTGCGGGGCACGTTCCCGATGGTGGCCAGGTCTTCGGCAGAGCGGTGGCTGGGCGTGATCACCAGATCGCATTTCGCGGCAATCCGGCCAAAGGCGGCAATGCGTTCGGGTTCCGACCCGTGATAGGTGACGGCCACCGGAATGCGCCGTCCGGTGCGGGCCAGATTGGCGACCAGGGCGGGGGCGGATTCATGGCAATGGATCAGATCGGCGGGATTGTCCGCCAGCCAGCGCCGCAACCGCCAGGCGGCACTTGCCGTATGACGCAGCCGGTTGATGATGCTGCCACCATCGCCCGCGACATAACGGGTGGGCAGGTCCAGGAAATCCGGCTGTTGGTCAGGGCCGCCCCAGATATCGGCAGTGCCCGCCAGCGTGATGCGGTGATTGCGCGCCTGCAGCCAGTCGCTCAGCCCAAGGATATGCCGGGTGATGCCGCCCATCCCGAACTGGGTGCCCATTTCGACAACGTGAAGAGGGTCTGAGGGGGGATCGGTCTGCATCTGAAGCGGGTTCGGGCCAAATCTCTGAACTATGCTCCGATCATACCATGCGTGCCTTGTTTGCCCATGCCGTGATCACGGCCTGCCGCAACCCGCATCCGTTTGCAGCATGTCCGCAACACCGGGGGCGAACCGGCGGCCCGCATAGCTTGTGTCTTTCGATTGTCGCGGGGATCGTGTTTCATACCGGACAGTTATTAGTAGCCCGGTACGATCCGCATGCAGTCTTTGCGCATTTTGATGTTCACCACATTTTACCCGCCCTATTCCTTTGGTGGCGATGCCGTGGGCATTCAGCGCATGGCCCGCGCGCTGGTGGCGCGGGGGCATGACGTGACGGTGGTGCATGACGAGGACAGCTATCTGATCCTCGGCGGCAAACCCCAGCCCGAGGGTGACCCCGACGGCGTGCGGCGGATCGGCCTGCGCAGCCGCAGCGGTATGATGTCGAACCTGCTGACCCAACAGCTTGGCCGCCCGGTGGTGCATGCGGGCCGTATTCGTCAGATTCTGGACGAACGGCAGCCGGATATCATCTGGCACAACAACACCTCTCTGATCGGCGGGCCGGGCCTGTTGCCGATGGGCGAGGGGCTGAAGGTCTATGAGGCGCATGAGCACTGGCTGGTCTGTCCGACCCATGTTCTGTGGCGGCACGGGCGCGAGCTGTGCGACGACCGCCAATGCTTGCGCTGTGTGCTGAACTATAAGCGTCCGCCGCAGCTGTGGCGCTATACCGGGGCGCTGGACCGGGCGCTGGATCACATGGATCTGATCATCGCCAAAAGCGAATTCAGCCGCGCCAAGCATCGCGAATTCGGCCTGCGGCAGGACATGCAGGTGCTGCCCTATTTCCTGCCCGATCTGGATCAGAGCGCCCTGCCGGAACCGGCGGCGCACGACCGCCCCTATTTCCTGTTCGTCGGACGGCTGGAAAAGATCAAAGGGCTGCAGGACGTGTTTCCGGCCTTTGACCGCTATCCCGATGCCGATCTGCTGATCCTTGGGGACGGGGATTATGCGGATGAGTTGAAACAACAGGCTGCGGGCAATGACCGGATCAAGTTTCTGGGCCGCAAAACGCTTGAGGAACTCAACGCCTATTACCGCGGTGCCATCGGGCTGATCGTACCGTCCGTGTGTTATGAGACTTTCGGCATCATCCTGATCGAAAGCTTCCGGCTGGGCACGCCGGTCATCGCCCGGCGGCTGGGACCCTTCCCCGAAATCGTCGAACGCGCAGGCGGCGGGTCGCTGTTTGAAACCGAGGATGACCTGATCGCCGCAATGCGCGATCTGCAACATCAGCCCGATCGACGCGAAGGGCAGGGGACAGCTGCGCGCGACGCGTTTCTGGACATCTGGCACGAGACCTCGGTGCTCGAAGCCTATGGGGCCGCGCTGGCCCGCGCGGCGCATGACAAGGGCGACCACGCGTTGGCCAAAGCACTGGAGGCCGGAGCGTTTGAGCGTGGGGCCGCCCCTGCCAGATCAGAACGGGCGCTCCAATGAGCTCTGACAAAAGGCCGACAAGCTCGTTTCTCGGGCGGGTTGCCCGATGGGTGCTGTGGCCATTCCGGCTTTTGTTGTCCGGGCTGTTGGTGGTTTTTGTGATGCTGATCGTATTCCTTCTGCTGGTCGTAACCGCGAACACGGCGCTGCGGGATCTCGAGTTCACCATGCGCGCGACAGAAGACCATGAACACCTGCCCGAACCCGATCTGTCACGTCTGCAAAGGGCCGCGCTTTTTGTAACGGCTCAGGTGCTGCCCTTGCGCCAGCCCGGATATCATCTGATCACACCGGGCCGTGTTTTCCGGGATTGCGCGGAATGTCCCGAACTGATCGAGGTCCCGGCAGGCTATTTCCTGCTTGGCTCTCCGCTCTTTGAAAAGGGGCGCTATGCGCATCTGTTTATTTACCGCCCCCTTCGGAAACAGCTGAAACATGCCAACCGGGAAGGTCCAAGGCGTCTGGCGCGTACCCCGCGCCCGTTGGCCTTTTCCCGCTATGAGATCACGTATGGGCAATGGAAACAGGCGCAGGAAGATCCCGACTGGTTTGCGATCACCGGGCGCGAGCCATATTTTCCCGAGGTGGAGCCGGGCTATCGCGACGACCAGCCCATGACGCCGACCGAATGGAGCGATGCAAAGGCTTACGCCGCCTATCTGAGCGCCAAGACAGGGCACACCTACCGATTGCCAACGGATGCGGAATGGGAATACGCCGCCCGGGCCGGGTCTGTGACGCGGTTTCCATGGGGTAATGAGGTCGGGAAGGACAACGCCGTCTGCATCAATTGCTCTACCATCTGGCCCGAGCGCACGATGGCACCGGTGGGCCTGCATCCGCCCAATGATTTCGGGCTTTATGACATGCACGGCAACGGTTTCGAATGGGTCGAGGATTGTTATGAATCTTATCATGATCCCGTGAAGATCGACGGCTCTGCCTATGTGCTGGACGAATGTGAATTCCGGGCCATGCGGGGTGGAGGATCGTATTCACAGGACTGGCAGAGCCGATCCGGGTTTCGTGTCGGGCCGCATCACTACAATCGTGGCTATGGCCATGTCTTTCGTCTTGTCCGGGAACTGGATTAAGGGACCAGCGTTCCAATCCGATGGGCATTGGCCATGACCGAAAAGGTGATGGTTGTGGCCGGAATGCTGGGCAGGCTTGAGGCATCGACCAGATGCACCCGCGACAACCCTTTGGGCCGCCCCAGAATATCGGATTGTCCCGCACCGGGCGCTTGGGCCATGGGGACCGAGCCGCCCACGTGAAAGCTGGACCCCACATCGCCCGGACGGCGGGCGAAGCTGAGCGGTGTAAGCCCTGCCAGTTTCAAGGCCTGCGCCATGCGTGCCGTGGCGCGGGCCATGACTTGTTCGGTTTCGTCATTACTCTGCACGGTCGGGACAAGCCGCCCATCTGAGGCCAGCGTCAGGTTGATCCGGGCGGAATGGGCCGAATGCAGAAATGCCTGTGCCACGATCAGCCGCCGCGCCAGCATGCGCCACAACGGGGCCGATCCGGGCAGTTTCGCGCCGTAGCTGCTGATCAGGTCATGGGCGTAGAACTCGTTCCAGGTATAGACCTGCGCATGGACCAGATGGGGTGAGACGTCGGGCGCGTCCAGCTCGATGAAAATCTGCGGCAGGGTGTGATAGGGCCTGCGATCCGGGCGGCGCGGTGTGCGCCAGCGGTGCAGGCTGGGCAGAAAGAAATGCTGGCTGTCCTGCAATTGCAGACCGGCGGACGGGTCAGGCGAGGATGTCAGAAGCAGACGCGCCGTTTCCAGAACGCCTGCGGCCACAAAGATGCGTGTCGCTTGCAGAGTCTCGCCATCCTCCAGCGTTACCGTGACGTGGTCGGGATGTTCCTCGAACCGGCGGGCAAGGCCGGTGCGGTATCGAAAGGCTGCGTGGTGGCGCAATTCGTCCAGCGTTTTTCGGGCGGAGTAGATATAGCCCCATGGGCAGCCATGCAGGCACTGACCGCAATATTGGCAGTCGGGCTCAACAGCCAGACGGGCCTGCCCGACATGGGCGCCAAGTTCCGACAGGTCGGTTTTCTGCTGCTCCAGACGCTGCAACATTTGCTGTGCCTGTGCCGACGGGGTCAGCGGCACCCGGTCCTGCATTGACAGGGCGGGGAACAGGTCCTGCAAGGCGTCCTGCCGCCCGCTGATCGGAAGAAACTGTGCGACGCTGCGGTAATGCGGGGCCAGATCCTCGGTCGTCAGGGGCCAGTCGGTGATGTCGGCGGCGCGGTTGGGCAGAACCGCCGAGCCCCAGAGGTTGGACAGCCCGCCAGCCGCGTGCGAAGCGCGCAGCCCGATCCGATCCGGCGACGTTAGTGTTTCGTCCCCCGGCACCATCGCGAAATCCGACCCGAACCGGCGCACCTGTCCCGGCGGCGTTTCGAATTGCGGGGCTTGCCAGCCCTGTACATCACCATCGGTCCAGCTGTCGGGGCCAAAAGCGGCCAGTTGCTCACGCCGTTCCTGCGCCGGGGTCTCCAGTCTGCGACCCCCGTCCAACATCAGAACCTGACGGCCCCGGTTCAGAAGCGCTGTGGCCACGGATACGCCCGACGGCCCCGATCCGATGACCAGATCAGTCACAGGACCCCGCCGATCACGCGGAAACCGGGCGCTTCATCTCGGCGACAATGTCGTCGATGATCTGCTGCAGAGAACGCATCGGGCGGAACCCGGTGACGCGTTCCAGTTTCGAGACATCGGGCAAGCGGCGCTGCATATCCTCGAACCCTTCGGGGTAAACCGTGTCATAGGGCACGCATTGGATTTCAGAACTGGACCCGGTTGTGCGGATCACCTGTTCGGCCAGTTGCCGGATCGTGACCTCTTGATCGGTGCCGACATTGAACACGTCACCGCGTGCTTCCGGCAGGGTCATCAGGCGGCACATGGCTTCGACCACATCAGCCACATGGCCGAAGCAGCGCGATTGCTCGCCGGTGCCGTGGACCATCAACGGTGCACCTTCCAGCGCGGATTTCACGAAATTCGGCAGCACCATGCCGTACCGTCCGGTCTGGCGCGGGCCGGTGGTGTTGAAGAAGCGCAGAACCGTAACCGGCAGGTTGGATTCACGCGCATGGGCCAACGCCAGAAATTCGTCCAGCGTCTTGGCGCAGGCATAGGACCAGCGCAGGTTGCGGGTGGCGCCTATGGTCAGGTCGCCCTCTTCCTGAAACGGGAAATTGGTGCTTTTGCCATAGACCTCGGAACTTGAGGCGATGAAGGTGTGCGTTTTGTTGACCAGCGCCGCGTCCAGCACATTCTCGGTGCCTGCCACATTGGTCAGGATGGACCGGCTGGGTTCATCCATGATCAGCTTGACGCCCACGGCGGCGGCCAGATGAAACACCACATCCGCCGGGGCGACCAGATCGGCGACCAGCCCCCGATCCAGAATACTGCCTTTGACAAAGGTGAACGCGGGGTGGTCCGCGACAGAGGCCAGATTGGACATCAGCCCGGTCGACAGATCATCAAGGATCGTGACCCGATGCCCTTCGGCAATCAGCCGTTCCGTCAGATGGGACCCTATGAACCCGGCCCCGCCGGTAATCAGAATATGCATGTGTTTGTACCAGTCACTTTATAAGAACTAATTTCACAGACGCCCCGGCCATAGCCAAGGGTAGAGTCCGATGTGCCTACCATGATTTTCCCCGCACCATCGCGCGCACCCCGCGCAGCATTTTGCGTGCCGCAAGATAGGGGCCGCCGCGCCCGGCCAGATGCGCCTTCCAGCGGGCGAGGTCGTTGAAATAAAACATTTCGAGCCGGGGCAGGTCGTAGATGTCATCCTGCGGACCGGCCACGCCCAGCCGTGTGCCGACCGAGGTATCATAATGCTGCGCAATCTGCCTGAGCACCCGGTGGTTTGACGCGCCATAAGGCGGGGCGAAATGCCGGACGGGCTGGCCCAGCCGGGCGGTGATGTCCTGGCCTGATCCGGTCACTTCCTCCTCCAGCGTCTCGAGGTCCAGCGAGGACAGGTCGGCATGGCTGATGCTGTGTGCGCCAAACTGAACACCTTCACCGGCCAGCGCCTCGACCCGGTCCCAGCCCATCAGCGGGCGGGCGGGGATGTTGCCCCCGGCCCAGCTGTCACTGCCGCCCATCAGGCCCGAGGGCAGGTAGACGATCGGGCAAAAGCCATGATCGCGCAGGATCGGCCAGGCGGTGTCGTCGAAATCTGCGAACCCGTCATCAAAGCTGATGATGACTACACGGGGGGCAGGCGGGTTGGCCAGCGCATCCGGTGTCACCACTGGCAGGCCCGACTCCGCCAGCGCCTGCATCTGCGCCTTGAACACCTCAGGTGCAATCGAGGTCGGCCCCGGCGCATCCGAGATCGAATGATACATCAGGATATCGGCCTGCCAGGCGGGCATGGGTCAGTCTTCCACCACATGGGTGGCAAAGACCTCGCGATACTTGTTCCACTTCGCGCGATCCACATTGCCCTTGCCATCGATGCAATCCGCCGCGCCATAGGCCATCGCAAAGGCGTGGTGCGTATTGTCATGGGCAAACAAGCCCTGCCGTCCAAATACGAGCAATCCGTCCAGATCTGAGAGCCACTGATCCACGGTATCGAACCGCTCTTCATAGCCCACATCGTAAACCGGATAGGCATGGCTTAGCCGCCGGGTTTCGCAGCGGCGCACCGGCACGGTGACGGGCAGGCCCAGTTGCCCCAGCCATTTGGTGAATTCCTGCCCCAGCTCCTCGTCGGACATGGACCACCATTTTTCGTCCGGATCGCAGGGCAGTTCGGCGCACAGCACGGTGACGCCCTTTGGTTCGCCGCTGGCATTATAGTTCTTGGGCTCGGACATGCGGCTGATCGGGATCGACAGTTCCGGGAAGTAATGCGCATCGAACTCGGTGAACTGGTCGGTTTCCAGCACCAGATACAGCAGGATCATACCCCGGAAGCGGATGGCACGGGCGGCCTCGACCACCTCTGCCGGAGGGTCGCTGATCAGGCGCGTCAGCCCGGTCAGCGGGATGGTCGACAGGATCAGATCACCGGTCAGGTGCCGTTCGTCTTCGCCGTCGCGGATCGTCAGCCCGGTGATGCGATTGCCGTCCCGCTCGATGGCGGTGATTTCGGTGTTGAACAGGAACTCGGCCCCGTTGCTTTCCGCACTGTTCCGCATCGCGTCCGAGATTTGCCCGAACCCCTTGCGCGGATAGAAGAACCGACCCGCGGTTTCGCTGCGCAGCCCCGGCAACAGGCGCAGCATCTTCATCAGGATCTTGCCGACCGAGCCGCTGCCGACCCGGCGCTCGGCCAGTTTCACCGCCAGCTTGTCCGGATCCAGCCCCCACAGCTTGCGTACATAGGGGAAGTAGAAATTGTCCGAAATCGTCGGCCCCAGCCCGTCATAAAGCACGGTCGAGAATGTCTCGGGGCCCGCGCTTTTTTTGCGGAAGGGTTTCAACGCCATGTCCCCGATCAGCGATGCGGCAAAGGGCTTGGGCAGGCGCATCAGCGCGTCGGTCAGTTTCAGCGGGAAGTGTATCCACTTGCCGCCCAACCGGATGCGCCCGTGGCGCGGACGCAGCAGCAGATCGTCGCCCAGCAGGGATTTCACATCGGCCAGTACCTCGGGCTCTGCCGCCGGGTGAAACCGGTGCGAGCCATAGTCGCAGATCACCCCTTCGACCGGGAACGAGGCCGAGTTGCCGCCCGCGATGGACGCACGTTCGATCACGGTCACCTTGGCCTGCCCGGTCAGGGCATGGGCGGCGGCCAGACCAGCCGGTCCGGCACCGAGGATAATGATTTCAGGCGTGTCACCGCCGTTGGGTCGGGAAACATCCGTCACTTGCACTCTTCCTTTTGGGAACTTGCCGGGGCGCTGAACCGCATCCCGGACATGGTCAGAACCAGCGCGCCTAACCCGCCCGCTGTAAACAACACAACCTGCCAGACCAGCCCGGCAGCCACGACTGCGGGCGCGCTGGCACCGAAGGGGGCCAGAAAGCTGGCCAGCGTCGCCTCGCGCAGGCCCAGCCCGTTCAGGGATACCGGCAGCACGGCGATGATCTTGGCCAGCGGCCAGGCGAATATCCACGGGCCAGCCACCACATCGACACCCGCCGCAATGGCCAGCCACCAGGCCAGCAGGACCAGCACCAGCTGGATCAGGACCGAGGCGATGAAGGCCACGGCCAGCGTGCCGGGTTTGCGCCCCATCCCGGCCAGCGCATCGGCCAGACGATGGGCAAATCCTTTGCCGGGCAGCGACGGGATGTAGCGCCAGGGCAGGGGCAGCAGGCGCGGTAGCGCGACCATGCCCGCCAGCGCCGCCAGCAGGATCAGCGCGACAGGCCAGATCGCATGCCCGCCTGCCGCACTTTCCCATGTCAGCACCAGACCCAGACAGGAGAGCGTCAGCAGCGCCACCATATCGATCAGCCGGTCAACCGTGGCACCCGCAACGACCTGCGCTCCGTCTTTCATCGTGGCTTGCGCCAGACCGGCGCGCACCGTGTCACCTCCGATTGCCCCCGGCAGGCACAGATTGGCGGCTAGCCCTGCAAAATGCGCTCGGATGGCCAGCGGGGCGGCAAACCCACGTCCCAGCAGCAACCACCATTTCAGCGCCGCGCCCACATGGGCCAGCAGGAACAGGATCAGCACGCAGGCAAAAACCCAGATCGGGATCGCCTTCAGCGCGGCCACGATGGCGTCAGCGGGCAGAATCCAGAACAGGACCGCCAGCACCAGAACTGACCCGGCCACCCGGATCAGCCACCGCCGTTGGCTTGGATCGGAAAGCATACCGCTCACCTCACGGTCTGAGATGCAGCCGCGAGATCATGTCGGCGATCAGCCCCAGCGACCAGATCATGATCGCCGCCAGGAACGAGAACACCGCCGTTTCGCTGAGGTTCCAGTAGAACATGTCGATAATGAATTTCACCGTGCCTAATGTGAAAAACGCCAGACCCAGCGGGATGAACACCCGCAGTGGGTTGAACAGCGTGCTGATGCGCAGGATCAGGATGATGAAGTTCAGGAAATCGATGGGTCTGATTTTCGACTTGCCCACCCGCTTACCGTATTCGATCGGCGTATAGATCATCCGCTTGCCGTTCGAGGTCATGCACAGCGTGATCGTGGTGGTGAACGAAAAGTTCTGCGGCAACAGCGGCAGGAACGGGACCAACTCGGATTTGCGGAACACCCGCAGGCCCGAGTTCAGATCGTTGATCTTGCGCTCGGCCAGGAACGAGGCAAAGGCGAACAGGAATTTCTTGGCCGGCCTGCGAAGCAGCGGCACGTTTTTCATCGCCGCACCCCGGTCGCCGACGACCATGTCCTGATCGCGGCACATGGCCAGCATGCCGGGCAGGTAACGCGCGGGATAGGTGCTGTCGGCATCCAGAATGGCCACATATTCATACTGCGCCATCCGCACCCCACGCTTGAGGCTGGCCCCATAGCCGGAGTTGACGTCGTTGAAGGTCACGGTCGCACCGCTGGCCTCGGCCTCGGTGCGGGTGTTGTCCTGGCTGGCATCGTCGACCACGATGATCTCGTAGGGAATGCCCAGCGGTTCCAGATGGGTGCGCACGTCCTCGACGGTGCCACGGACGGCGTTTTCTTCGTTATAGGCGGGGATGACCACACTCAGGCTCATGCCTGATGTGTCCGGCGCACCGGTTGTGGAGTTGTCCGGGGTAATCTGCTCGGCAACCTTGTTCATGAAAATGGAAACCCTTTACGTACTTAATATGTATTCTGCCCGGCTTTGTCCGCACGGCGTCTGTGGCGACGGGCCTAATTCCTTCCGCCGCCCATAGTATTCAAACACAGACAGGCTGAATATAGACAATAATTTTGACCAAATTCGATCTTTCCGGCGTCCTGTTGTAAGCGTCGCCCACAAACTGTCATCCTGCCTTGTATTTCAATGCTTTCAACTGTCTCTGCGCCTGTGCGGCAGCGCAACACAAGGTTTTCCGGAATGTTTGGTCGTCTGGGGCCCTGTATGCCGCAAAGCGAATGTTTCCAAATTGGCTCTTATCAGGGCCTAAGCGCCGGTTTGATCCCGGATTCACCAGACTGCTCTGAGTTACAGCGCAGGCGCGTGACCGGGACATTGGCAGGCGTCTCGACAGCGTTGTCTCTAAACCGATACGCTACACCCCAGAATGCCGGCGGTTTCGTTTGGCAGTAGGGCAGTGGGAAGGATTTTGATGTCACGGGGGCGGCGTTTCACCAGCGGCGTTGCATGGATGTCCGTTGGCGTCTGGGCCGAGCAGGCATTCAATTTCATAATCATTGCCATTCTTGCGCGACTGCTTGGGGCCGAGGCCTTTGGCCTGGTGGCAATGGCCGCTGCCTTTGTCCTGTTTTCCGAATTTCTGGTCCGCGAAACCATATCCGAGATTTTGCTGACCCATGACACGCTGACGCCTGAACGGCTGAACTCGGTCTTTTGGCTGTTGGCGCTTCTGGGGGTTGGCCTGACCGCGCTTATTATTCTGGGTTCGGGGCCGGTCTCGGGGTTTTATGACGAGCCGATTGCCGGGCAATTGCTGATCGGGTTGTCGCCAACGGTGCTGATGATCTCGCTCACGGCGGTGCCGGTGGCGCTGTTGCGGCGCGAGATGCGGTTTCGCGTTCTCGCCCTGCGTGCGGTGCTTGGGGCCATCGTTGGCGGGGTGGTCGGGATCGGAATGGCCCTTGCGGGCTATGGGGTCTGGAGCCTGGTCGGCCAGCGGGTGGCGATGACCGCCACCAATATCGTGATGGCCTGGGGGGCCGTATCGTGGCGGCCCAGTTTCCACGTCTCGGGGCATCAGATCCGGCAGGTTCTGCATTTCAGCCACCGCATCATCGGGCTGCGCGCGGCCGAACTGGTGGCGGTGCAGTCCCCTGCGGTTCTGATCGGTGCGATGCTGGGTCCGGTCTCAGCCGGGTATTATGCGATAGCCTGGCGGGTTGTGGAAACGGCCTCGTTCCTGACCATCACGCCGTTGCGCATGGTCTCGCAGCCCGCATTTGCGGCGGTGACGCGCGGAGGCGGCAAGGCGTCCGAGATGCTTTTGGATGTCATGCGCCTGACCGGGTTCGTGACCTTTCCGGCCTTTGCCGGATTGGCGGTTCTGTCGGAGCCGGTGCTGGTCCTGCTGTTTGGCCAGAAGTGGATTCCGGCAGCCCCGGTTCTGAGCCTGATGTCGGTTTTCGGAATGTATCTCTGTACTGAGAGGGTGCAGCAGACATTCTGCCTGGCGTCAGGTCAGCCCGGCAGGCTGGCGGTGCTGTCGTGGATCGAGGTGGTGTTGGCCGCCATTGCGATCACGGTCGCCGCCCCCTACGGGGTGCCGGTTGTGACAGCCGCCTTTATCGCCGTCTTTCTGTTCATGTGGCCGTTCAAATTCGCCAATCTGGCCGCGATCTCGGGGCAGCCTGCGGTTGGGCTGGCGTCGCTGCATGCTTTGCCCCTGATCTCGGCGGGGATCATGGCGGCGGGTGTTGCGGGATGTCTGGCGCTTTTGGGCGATCAGGCAAACATTGTGCGTCTGGCCGTGGGCATCGCGACAGGTGTGGTGATTTACACATGCCTCGCCTTCATGACGATGCGGGACAGGTTCGCTGTGCTCAAGGCGCTGGCCGCCCGGGTGTAATTTCACCAGATGGGGCTGCCCATTCGGAACGTGACCTTCTGTTCGTCGCCCCCCTGTTTCTTCAGGTAAGCGATGACCTCATTTCCCGCCTCCAGCGGATCAAATCCGAAACGGCCCAGAGCTTTATCTCCGTCCTGGGTCAGATCGACCGGCTGGGCTGCAGCGCCGTTGACCTCGATCAGGGCCGTGTCGACATCCGCAGCACCAATTTGCAGCTCGATTTCGATCGGGGTATCGCGCCTTAGCGGTTGATGCAGGATCAGCTGTGCCACCGCGCCTTTGGCATCAACCGGGTTCACGCGCGACGGTATATAGGCATCCGGATTCACACGCCAATATATGACGGAAAGCATGCCCAGCAGGAGCAGCGGATAAATCCAGCGCAGAACGCCCATCCCGCGCCAGATGCGCCTGAAAGACCCCTGCGCCGGGGCCGCAGGGGCCAGACGGGCCGCGTAGATCAGCGAGCCGGTAAAGGCCAGACCCGTGGCCACAAGCCCCAGCACAATCCAGAGCGCCATTGAAAACGCGCCGCCCCAGAGCCCGTAATGCAGCAGTTCCATCAACAGCTCCAATGTGCCCAGCCCCTTTAGGTCAGCGGGTGTGTGGACGCCAAGAACCTCAAGCGTCAGCGGGTCCACGGCGACGGTGCTGCCGCCGAGAAGCTGGGAAAAATCCGGATGCGGGCCACCGAATTTCAAAGCGCCACCCTTGCCGCCGGGAATGACCAGGATGTTCGGCTCAAGGCCGGGCAGGGCGGCGCGCGCATTGGCTTCGGCCCGGTCGATAAAGGCCCCGTCAAACCCTTCGGGCAGGGCGGTTTCGCGCGGGGCGGGGGGTGGGAATTTCAGCTTTTCCCCTTCGATCCCCAAACCACCCAGCAGGAAGTAAAAACTGGTGATGGCAATCACAAGAACCAGCGGCAATGTCCACAAGGCCGTCAGCCGATGGGCCCCCCCGGCCCATGATCTGATCCCGCCCGCGCTGCTGGGCCATCTGAAAAACCCTTTCCAGAACCGCCGGTAGGTGATCAACCCGCTGACCATCTGAAACAGCAGCAGGATCGACGTCGCGCTAAAAAGAATGAACACGATTCTGTTGTCGGTCAGAAACGTATCGTGAAGGCCCGCAAGAATGCTGGCGAACCCGGGATCGCCTGTCTCATAGACGACGGCCCCGGTGGTGGGGTCCGTCCAATAGCTGACGCGTTCGCCCCATCCCGAACGTCCGAACGTGCGGTCCACAAACCACGGCGCGGGACGTTTGAGGATCACGAAAGCATCGCCTTCGGGGTGGGCGGCTTTGATCCCTTCGTAGATATCGCCAAAGCTGGCTGTACGTTCTTCCTCTGTGGCAGAGGTCCAGATCGCGGGCCTGCCTATGGATTCAAGCTCGAACCCGGCCACAAGCAATGTGCCTGTCAGAAACATGAAGGTGAAAAAGACGGAAAGATATAACCCAATCCAGGTGTGAAGCCGGAATAACTGGTTACGGATTTTACGAGTCATGTGAACACAATCGGCCAATGGATTCGGGTGATAGTAATGCAATTAATTGGGTCGAAAAGAAGGACGCAAGAACGCAGGCTGTATCCGGTGCCATGCCCGGGGAATTAGACCGGGTCTGTGGCGGCAAGCACACTGCATTTTAAAACATTCCCGCCGATTGCCTGTTGCGCGAATCTGCAAGGGCGCAGGATGGTATAAGCGTGACCGAACCGGCGGTGGGTAACCGGTGTTTGTAGTTGTTAAGCAAAGATATGATATGAAAACCATTTCTGTTGTCTCGCCGTGCTTTAACGAAGAAAACAACGTGGCGGATTGCTACGAGACCGTTAAAGCGATTTTCGACAAGGATTTGCCTGGGTACAGGCGGGAACATATTTTCATCGACAATGCCTCGAGCGATAGAACCGTGGAAATTCTGCGGGACATTGCCGAAAAAGATCAGGATGTGAAGATCGTGGTGAATGCCCGTAATTTCGGGGTGTTCCGGTCCACGTTCAACGGGCTGCGCTATGCAACCGGCGACGGTATCGTCGTCATGCTGCCGGTCGATCTGCAGGACCCGCCCGAGATGATCCCCGAATTCGTCGAGCTTTGGGAAAGCGGGTATGACGTGGTGGCCGGTGCGCGCAGCACGCGTGAAGAAGGCTTCCTGATGCGCAGCGCACGCGGGGTATTTTACAACATAATCAACGGCTTGTCTGATGTTTGGTTGGAGCCTTCGGTTGGAGAGTTTCAACTGATCGACCGCAAGGTTCTGACTGCGGTGCTGTCCCATAAGGATCATTATCCCTATATCCGCGGCATCATCGCAAGCTGCGGGTTTCGCAGGATCATCCTTCCTTATGTCTGGAAGGCGCGGAAAAAAGGCCTGTCCAAACACAGCCTGATGGCGCTGACCGATCAGGCGCTGAATGCCATTTTCTCATTCACGCGCGCACCGATGCGGTTCTGCACGCTCAGCGGCCTGGTGATCGCCACAAGCTGTATCCTGTTTTCCCTGATTTCCGTGCTGCTGTATTTCATCAATCCCGATCAGGCCCCGCGCGGGACCACGACCATCATCGTGGCGCTGTTTTTCCTGTCGGGGATTCAGATGCTGTTTATCGGCATGCTCGGGGAATATATCACTTCGATCCACAATCAGGTCCGAGGCGGCCCGATTGTCACCGAACAGGAACGTATAAATATCGAAGGCCCCGCCCGGGATCCAGCACTGATCAAAGACGAGCATCTGGCATGAAGACATGTCTGATTCCACTGCGGTGGTGGGGTGCTGCGCTGGCCCTTTTGGCATGCGCCGGGCCGGTCTGGGCTGCGGATGCTGCGGTCACGAATGCCACGCTGGCCGAGATGCGTATCTGGTTTGCCGCGATGGCTGCGGCATCGGTGCTTTTGCTGGCCGTGTTCTGGTCTCGCGGGCAAGTGCTGTTTGGCCTTTTGGGCGCGGCGGTGCTTTTGGGCAGCGCGGCCAGATTGTGGCTGACGCAGCCGCTTTGGTTTCCCAGGCTCGAAATTTCGGCAGACCCGCCTGAAAACCTGATCATGCTGGCGATACTGGCCGCGCAGGCGGGGCTGGCGTTTTTCGTCCTGATGCGGCCTGCCGGTCGGGCCGCAATACGTGGCCTGTTCGCGCAGGCAGGGGGATTGCGCCTGACCCTGCTGGTGGTGCTGATCGCGGCTTTCAGCGTATCGGCCACGCCTTACATCAACTATGGCTACTACACCGCCTTCGGGCTGCAGATCGGTGTCGGGGGCGTTTTGTCCCTTGTGCAGATCGCCACGCTGATTGCGGTCTTCACCGTCTCTGGCCCCGATCAGGCCCCGCGCCTGCCGGTGTCCGGTCTGGCCCTTTTTGCGACCCTTGCCAGTGCCGTACTCGCCTGGACAGCCTTTGACCGCGTGCCGCATGTGGAGGATGAGCTGTGCTATCTTTTCCAGGCCCGCATCTTTGCCAGTGGTGCATTGTGGAGCCCGGCCCCACCCGAGGCCGCCCAGCCTGCGTTGGAATATTTCCTGCTCGATATCCGGGATGACCGGTGGCTTTCGGTCTTTGCGCCGGGCTGGTCTGCGATCCTGTCCATCGGCGTGCTCATCGGGGCACCTTGGCTGATCAACCCGCTGCTGACCGGGGCCTCGGTCTGGCTGACCCATGACATCCTGCGGCGCACCGTCAGTCAGGAGCGTGCCGATCTGGTGGCTCTGCTGATGGCGACCTCACCATGGGTTCTGGCCGTGGGCGCGTCTTTGATGGCGCATTCGGCGACCGTCTTCATGATTCTTGTTGGCCTGTGGTGCCTGCTGCGGGCAGGGTCGGGATCAACGCTGCGCAGTGTTGCGTTGACCTTTGTCGCCGGTTTGGCCCTGGGCTGGGTTTTTGTAATCCGACCGCTCGACGGGGTGATCGTAGGAGGCTTGGCGGGCCTGTGGCTGCTGCGTCGCCTGCCCACCGGGTTCGGGCAGGTTGCGACCTATGCCGTGGGCGGGGTGCTGTCCGGGTCAGCCTTCCTGCTGTTCAACTATGCCTTCACCGGGCAGATTTTGCTGACGCCGCAGGCGGATTACTTTGTCCGCATCTGGGGGGAAACCGGCAATGCCTTTGGGTTCGGCCCAACCGTCGGGCCGCCCGCGAAAAACTTTGGTGCGCTCGACATGTGGCCCGGTCACAGCCCGCTGGAAGGGCTGATCAACATGCTGCACGGGTTTGCGGCGCTCAATATGGAGCTTCTGGGCTGGGTTTTCGGGTCCCTCATACCGATCTGGGTCGCCTTGCTCTGGCGCAACAGCCTGACAAAGTTCGACTGGGCGATGCTTGTGGTTTTCATGACCATCATCGGCGCACTGTTCTTTTACTGGTTTATCGGCGGGTTCTATATCGGTCCGCGATACTGGTACACGGCAGCCCTGCCGGCGCTGGTTCTGGCCGGGGCCGGGATTGAAGAGGTTCGCCGCCGCCTGCCGGAAAAATACCACGGCCGTCTGGGTGGTGTTGTGCTGTTGTTATGCGCGGTCTCGGTCGTCAGCTTCACCACATGGCGCGGTGTTTCGAAATATCAGGATTACGGCAACTATTCCGGCGATATCAGACGAATGGCGCAGGCCGACGATATTGGCAACGCGCTGGTGTTTGTGTCCTCGCAACGCAATATCGGGTCCGCGCTTTACCTCAACGATCCGTTTCTGCCGCCCGACAAGCCGATTTTCCTGCGCGATCTGGGGGCCGAGCAGAACGCGGCCGTGATTGAGGCCTTCCCCGGGCGCGAGGTTATCTATCTGGGAGATACCGAGTAGACAGCGGCCTGTCAGGTTTCGGGCTGCCAGGGAAAGCGGTCGGTGAGCGCCTTTGAAACAAGTACAAAGGCCAGAACAGCAGCCGGCAGGACCACCAGCCCTTGTGCGACGATCGGTGGCAGGCCTGCGATCAGCAGCCCCTCCAGCGAGAGGGCGTTGAATATGTAAACCACCCCGTAGGACAGCAGGTAAAGCGGCAGTCTTCCGAACCCTTTGGTGTCGAAGACAAGCCGGGCGTGGGTCATGAAATTCCACATTATGCCGACAATGAAGGCCAGGATCAGGGCCACCTGCGGCGGCAGGCCCGCAAGGTTCAGAACGCTGAAAAGCGCAAAGCCAAAAGCGGTATTCACCACGCCGACCAGGGCGAAAAGCATAAAGGACTGCTTGCGAAGAACAGGTGCGCGTTTCATGCCGGTTCCTTTTTGGTCCCAAGAACCTGGGCCACCCCCGAAACAATATCATGCTGCGGCACAAATTCGGCCTCGTCCCGCAGCCGGGTCACGTCTGCGGCCAGCCGGTCCGGGTCGTCCGGTGCGCGGGTGATTGCGCCCAGCCGGATCAGATCGGGGTGATGCATCTGGTGTGCGACCTCTGCGATCAGGTCCCGCACCGGGATTGTGGTGCCGCTGGCCACATTGACCGCGCCGGTCACATCGGTTTCCAGCAGGCAGAGCAGTGCGCGGGCCAGATCGTCCACATGCAGGAAATCCCGCTCCTGCAACCCGTCGGTACAGTCCACCGGCTGACCCGCCCGGAGGTTCGAGATCAGATCGCCAAACAACCGCCCCGGTGGCTCCCCCGGCCCGTAGACAAAAAAGATGCGCGCCCAGACCAGCGACAGGCCAAGCGCGTCCTGCGCCTTGCACAGCGCCAGACCGGTCCCGGCCTTGGCCGCCCCGTACAGAGTGCGGGGCTGCAAGGGGCTGGTTTCGGTCAGCTCCGGTACAGACCAGTCATATTCGGCGCAGCTTCCGGCGCAGACCGCACGCTGGCCGCCTGCGCGTGCGAAGCCCTGAACCAGATGCAGCGTAGCCGCCATCCAGTCCAGATTGGCCGGGGAAACCCAGCGGTCGCGCGGCCCGTCATGCCAGGCCAGATGAACCAGATGGCTGGCGCGGGCTGTTTCAAGGGCCTTGGTCGTCGCATCGGGGTCCAGAAGATCGCAGGGGATATCGCTGGTCGGGTTCCGGCCCAGCGTGATCACCTCATGCCCCGCTTTGGTCAGAGCCGAGGCCGTCGCGCGTCCGATCAGGCCGGTTGCGCCGGTCAGCAGGACCCGTGCCATCAGCTGATCCGGACCTCGGGCACGGCGGTGGCAAACCGGGTGCCATGGTCTTTTAGGTCGGCCAGTTGGTCCGTGACCTCGTCCCGAATGTTCCAGGGCAGGATCAGCACGTAGTTGGGAGGTGCCTCGCGCAGCGCCTCGACCCCGTGCACGGGGATATGGCTGCCGGGCAGCAGGGTGTTCTGCTTGGCGGGGTTACGGTCGACGCAGTAGGAAATCAGATCGGGTCCGATCCCGGCATAGTTCAGCAACGTGTTGCCCTTGGCTGCGGCACCATAGGCGGCGATGGTATCCCCCCGGGCTTTGGCCTCGCGCAGGAAGGCAAGCAGCCCGTCGCGCAGCGCTTCGACCTGACCGGTGAAATTCATGTAGCCTTCAGGCCGGTCAAACTGCGCCGCAGCCTCGTCGGCGCGGACTTTGGCCAGACCGGGTCCTTCGGAATGGCTGGCTCCTTCAAGGCAGGCAAACACCCGTAGCGAACCGCCATGGGTGGGCAATTCTTCGACGTCGAACACGCGCAGACCCGCTTTGGCAAAGATCTTCTCGACCGCCAGCAGCGACAGATAGGAATAATGCTCGTGATAGATCGTGTCGAACTGCACTTCGTTGATCAGGTTCAGAAGGTGCGGGAATTCGACCGTATAGACCGCATCACCCGTCAGCAGCGTGGCGATCCCGGCAACGAAATCATTGATATCGGGCACATGCGCCAGAACATTGGCCGAGGCGATCAGCGACGGGGGTTTTTCGGCCGCTGCAACCTTTTGTGCCAGCGCCTCGCCAAAGTAGTCGACCAGCGTGCGCACGCCTTTTTCTTCGGCCGCCGCCGCCACGCTGCCCGAAGGCTCGATCCCCAGCACCGGGATGCCCTGTTCGACGAAATACTGCAGCAGATATCCGTCATTCGAGGCGATCTCGATCACCAGATCATCCGGCCCCAGATCAAGCCGGGCGACCATTTTCTCGACATAAGCCTTGGCATGGGCCAGCCAGCTGTCCGAATAGCTTGAGAAATAGGCGTAATCCGCATTGAATATCTCATCCGCCGGTACCGCATCTTCGACCTGAACCAGATAGCAGTCGTTGCAGACCCAGGCGTGTAGCGGATAGCGCGGACAGGCTGTATTCGCGCGTTCGGGCGGAACATAAGAGTTGGCCAGCGGCGAAAGCCCCAGATCGACCAATGTCTGGGTCAGGGTCGCGCCACAGCTCCGGCAAACGGGGTGTGTCATTGCGGCATCCTCCAGCGCAGATCCTCGCTCAGCGTGCCATTGCGGATATGTTCTTCGAGCGCTTTCAGCCGCATCAGTGGCGAGGACCGGAAGTCGGCATCGCCAAAACCGATATCGTTCAGCAATTGCAGCAGGTCCCGGATGGTGCCTTCAAGCGTCTGAACCGGCTGATGTTCGGGGGCCAGTTGGCTGTAGAGCGAAAAGTCGACCTTATAAGACCGGTTGTCGGGCGAGGCGTCGGGATTGATCGAATAGCTGGCCCCGGGGACAGCGTCGGCCACGGCCTGCGCCAGATCGCGGATCTGGTAATTCCATACGTCCGACCCGGCATTGACCGCCAGCCATTGGCCACCGGCTTCCTCGGTTCGGGTAATGGCCCAGTCGATGGCCCGCGCCATGTCGCGTACATCGATCAGCGGCCGCCACGGGCTGCCATCGCTCAGTACGGTGATCTTGCCGGCGGTGGTGGCGCAGGCGGCAAAGTCGTTCAGCACCAGATCAAGCCGCAACCGGGGCGACGGCCCGCAAGCGGTGGCGAAACGCAGCGCGGTGCGCAGCATCCCCGGCGTGTCCATGGCCGCCAGCGCGCGCTCGGTTCCGATCTTGCTGCGGGCATAGGCGGTCAGCGGGTTCAGGGGCGCATCCTCGGACCGGGCGTCGCCCTCGGCAAAGCCATAGACCGAACAGCTGGAGGCGAACACAAAGCGCGACACTCCCGCCTCGGCGGCCAGATGCGCTGCCTGGACAATGGCGTCCTGATTGATCTCGGTGGTGACGGTTTCGAACCGCGCACCCATCGGATCGTTCGAGATGGCCGCCAGCGCAACAACCGCGTCCGCCCCTTGGAACAGCGAGGCGTCGATGTCACGAATATCGGCAATGATCTGCTGGTTCAGAACCCGTTCGGGCCAGGCGTCATGCGTGGTCAGCCGGTCCGAGAAAAACCCGGGATCAAGGCCGATCAGATTGGCGTTGGGATAGGATTTTCGCAAGGTCGCGGCCACCACCGGGCCAATATAGCCCAGATTGCCAAGCAGGATAATTTTCGGAGCGGAACCCAGCGTCATTCCCAGACCTTCCATGGAGCATTGCCTTCCTGCCAGCGTTCTTCCAACTGACGCCTATCCCGCAGCGTGTCCATCGGCTGCCAGAAGCCGTGATGGCGGAAAGCCATCAGGTCGCCCTCGGCGGCCAGTTTTTCCAGCGGATCGCGCTCCCAGATTTCCAGATCCCCATGCAGCAGTTCACCGACCGAGGGGTGCAGCACGAAGAACCCGCCATTGATAAAGCCGCCGTCGCCGCCCGGCTTTTCGGCAAAACGTTCGATCTGGTCACCGGCCAGTTCCAGCGCGCCAAAACGCCCCGGCGGCACAACCGCCGTCAGCGTCGCGCGTTTGCCGTGGTTTTTGTGAAACGCAACCAGCGCACTGATGTCGACATTCCCGACCCCGTCCCCGTAGGTCATGCAAAAGGCCTCTTCATCCTGAAGCAGGTGCATGACCCGGTTCAGCCGCCCGCCGGTCTGGCTGTCTTCGCCGGTGTCCACCAGCGTCACCCGCCACGGTTCCGATTTGCTGTTTGCAATCTCAAGCTTGCCATTGGCCAGATCGACCGTCACATCCGAATTGTGCAGAAAGAAATTCGCAAAATATTCTTTAATTACATAGCCTTTGTAACCCAGGCAGACGATGAAATCGGTAATTCCATGGGCCGCATATATCTTCATGATGTGCCAGAGGATGGGCCGCTCGCCGATCTCGACCATGGGTTTTGGTATTCTAACGGTTTCTTCGCTGAGCCTGGTTCCGAAACCACCAGCCAGAATAACGCACTTCATAAAATTGCTCCCTTTGCAATAAGGGGTCAGTCATCAATCGTAAACGACGAACCTTGGCCAGCCATGACCGTGTTCCCAACAAACATTCAAGCGCAGTAGGCGGAAGCACCATGCCCATGTCAAGATTCACCGGACAGCGAAGTTTGGGGGTTGGGAATTGCACCCGAACTGATCCTGATGGGCGCACAATGCGGGCAAGTTGATCGCATTGTTGATGCAGATTTCTAACCGGTGGTGGGGCGGATTTTTGCCCCTGCCGCTGCTTGGGCGGTCCTTCTGGTACAGCATGGGGAATACGGCTTTGGGGACCACTCGCGATATGTTTGCCGCGCCGTCGGAGTGATCTTTCATGCTGCCCCCGGCATTGCAGAAATAAACCTTACAACTCAAGCCGTTGAACGGTGCCGATGGACGCCCCACCCGTGAACCCACTTGGGGTTCGGGCAATCCGCTGCTATCCGGTTTGGCAGGAAAACAGGCATACGTTATGCGGTGACTTTTCACGGGGTCATCGGCCCGGCCCATGTGACATTTTTTCAGCACGTATCAGCCGCACGAAAATCCCGCGCTCATTATTTGGACGGCTTGTGAGGATTTTGTTGTGAATCGATGTTATCCTCTTATAGCTTGATGTCAGTTTTTTTGAGTACGGGTGTTAGTCATTTGCAAAAAGATACCGTTCCTGTCGTAATTATCGGTGGCGGTCCTGCCGGGTTGACTGCAGCCCACGAGCTTCAGAAACTTAGTGAGACGCATGTTCCCAAGGTCTACGAGGCCTCGGATATGGTTGGCGGCATTTCCCGCACCGAAACCCATAAAGGCTACCGCTTTGATATCGGTGGCCACCGGTTTTTCACAAAAGTGCGCGAAGTCGAGGACATGTGGCATGAGGTGATGGGCGATGATTTCATCACCGTGCAACGCCTGAGCCGCATCTTCTACCGCAACAAATTCTACGATTACCCGCTGCGCATCTTCAATGCCTTGGGCAATATCGGTCCTTACGAGACCTATAAGATCATCGGCAGCTTCGTGAAATGGAAGCTGCGTCCCAAGCCGCAGGAAGACACCTTTGAAGAATGGGTGATCAACCGCTTTGGCGGGCGGCTCTATATGCATTTCTTCCACAGCTACACCAAAAAGGTCTGGGGCATTCCGCCGTCGGAGATCCGGGCCGACTGGGCCGCGCAGCGGATCAAGAACCTGTCCCTGCCCAAGGCTGTCTGGAACGCCATTTCCGGTGCCAATGACACCGCCAGCCTGATCGAGGAATTCCAGTATCCCCGTCTGGGCCCCGGCATGATGTGGGAAAAGACCCGCGATCTGATCCGGGAACGGGGCGGCAGCGTCGAGATGCGGTCCGAAGTGGTGCAGGTGAACCGTGATGGCAACCGTGTCACCTCGATCGATGTGCGCCATTGGGACGAAAGCGGCAACAAAACAACCGAGCGGGTCGAGGGTGAGGAATTCATCAACTCGATGGCCGTGCGCGATCTGATCCATGCCTTTGATCCACCGCCGCCGCCCGAGGTTGTCGAGGCCGCCGATCGCCTGAAATACCGCGATTTCCTGATCGTGACTCTGGTGCTCGATCACGCCGATCCGTTCCCGGACAACTGGATTTACATCCACAGTCCCAAGGTCAAGGTCGGACGCATCCAGAACTTCCGCGCCTGGTCCAAGGAAATGCTGCCTGACGAAAATACCTCGTCCATCGGGATGGAATATTTCTGTCAGAAGGGGGACGGGCTGTGGTCGTCTTCCGATGAGGACCTCAGGGAACTGGCCAGCCATGAGCTGGAGCAGCTGGGTCTGGCCAAGGCCACCGATGTCGTCGACTTTACCGTGATCCGGCAGCCCAAGGCCTATCCGGTCTATGATGGCGAATACAAAGAAGCGCTGGATACCGTCAGTGACTGGCTGAAAACGCTTGAGAACTTCCAGACCGTCGGCCGCAACGGCCTGCACCGGTACAACAACCAGGACCATTCGATGCTGTCCGCCATGTATGCGGCCCGCAACATCATGGGCGAGGAAAACGACATCTGGGACGTCAATGTCGAACGGTCCTATCACGAGGAATTCGAGGCTAAGCCGAAAAAGAAAACCTCTGATACAGCGTTTGAGAAAGGAAGCCGTCCTCGAATGAGCGGGTGAGCTTTAGGGCTCACCTAAGCAGGCATTTTGGGCGCATAGCCTCCTGAGTTTCGAAACGACGGGTTGACCGGAACTGTGAAGCAACTTGGATATCTTGTCTTGCTGGCGCTTCTGGTCGGTATTGTCTGGAGTGGACAGGATATCGCAGGCCCGATTGCGGCAAAGGTCGCGTTTGCAGACGGGCCGTCGCCCTATTTCATCGCCAGCGATGCGCTGTTTTTGTATGTTTGGGTGCCTCTGGTGGCGGTCGCGGCCTCGGCGCTTATTCTCGCCCCCGGTTTGCTGCTGGCGCTGGGAATTGCCCGGCCCGATGACCGTTTCGAACTTATCCTGCTAAAAGGATTTACGCTCTCGCTGTTCGGCGTATCCACGCTGGCGGCCATTGTGCAGGCCCTCAGCGGCATCCAGATGACGGGAACGGCCTTCATCCTGCTGATCGCTCTGCTGTGTCTGCCCGGGATTGGCTTAATCCGGGGAAAGCCCGCGTCGGACATCTTCCGGGGCCGGGGGTTGGATATAGCTGGCATGGTGCTGTTGCCGCTGCTGGTTTTGCTGTTGCTGACGCCCAAATTTTATTGGGAAGCGTTCAACGATGACGGGGCGCATAGCTTGCTGAGCGCGGCCCTGTTCATCACCCGTGGCCTGCCCTTCTGGCCGCCGGAGTCCGGGCCGCTGACCAGCTATCCGAACCCGAAAATGATGACCGAGGTGTTCCTGCAAACCAGTTTCATTCGGGTGTTTGGCGCGTCCGAGGCCGCCCTTCGGTTCGCGTATCTGCCTGGCGTGGCGGTTCTGTTCGGCGTGACGCTGGGTTTTATCCGTGCGCCGGATAACCGCACGACCGTGTGGTCCGTTTGCGGGCTGGGTGCGGGCTTGCTGCTGTTTTCTTTCGCGATGGCATTTAACCCGTCCTACAACCCGTATTTTGCCGATATCGCCATGCCGATGACGCGCGAGCCGCTTATCCTGCTGGGGGTTCTGGGCTACATCCTGTTCTTCCGTGACAGGAAATTCGGCTGGATGGCGGGTGTTTCGACACTGGCCCTTTGCACGGCGCCGAACGGCATTCTGCTGATCGGGTTCTTCCTGATGGCGCATCTGCTTTTGGGGTGGTTCCAACCCATCAAGCAGGTGATCCTGGGCGGGCTGATTGCTCTGGCGGTTCTGATGCTGACCTCTTTGGCCATGGCCGTGCTGGAAAAAACGGGCCTGACAGGTGTTTCCGGTGAATTCAGCACAGGCGCCATTCTGCGGCGTCTGCGCTATGTGACGATATTCGATACACATCGGTTCCTGTTCTGGCTTTTGCCCTGCGGGATTTTACCCGGTCTGGCGCTGTCGGCGTGGCGCTGGCAGGACACGCTGTCCAGAACGCTGACGCTGATGACGGTCGCCTATGTTCTGTTCTTCTACGTGCAGGCCTATCGCATTCTGCCGCATCATTTCGCCCCGGTGATTGTGTTTCCGCTGATCGTGTTCTGGCGATTGCGCCCGGTTCAGGCCGCCCCGGCCCCGGCATTTGCCATGGCGCTGGCGGGTCTTGCCTGCGGTGCCTGGCTTAGCTGGCCCGAGACATTGCGCCCCTTTACCGTGACCCGGGATCTGGGGCAGCGTATTGCGATTGAGATCGAAGCCGATCCGTTTTTTGACCTTGATGAGATCCGGGTCACGCCGACCCTGATCCGGAATGCCTTTCCCCCGGTCTGGTCCGACGCCGAGTTACAGGACCAGTACGTGGCAGGAAGCGTCTCGGTCTATATGTATGCGCGGGGGCCGGTTCCGGCTGGCGTCACGCCCAACTATTTCGTTCGCATGGAATCCGAGCCCTTGGCGGCTGGTGAAACAGTGCTGGGTGACGCTCTGGACGGCAGAGTTCTGGTGACAAACCATTTGCCCGCCTATGAGGCGGATATGCACAACGCAGATGCCCCGGTCAGCATTGCGCCCGCGTATCAGGTGCCGCTGGAAACGATTTTTGGCCGCGGTGCCCAAAGCGGTCCGCGCCAGGTCTGGGATGTCGCAAAGCTGTTGGGGCTCAGATAACCGGACGGCCTATTCCTGACGAAAGGTCTCTGCGCGCTCGTCGTAATACAGGACGGGACGGCCCGGAAAGGCTTTGATCACGGCCTCATTCGCGTCGCCCCCCAGATCCTTGGCATAAACCGGCTTGTCCAGCGGGAACCACGGATCATTGAAGAACAGCGCTGATGCAAGCTGGCTTCGGAGCGTGACCAGCACAAGCGGTTGCGCTGTGCCTTCGGTTTCGGGCAGCACGACCGAGCGGTAGTGATCGTCGTAGGTGCGATGGTCGTGATATCTGGTGACGCCCCGATAAGATAAAAAGACCGTCACGGAAAACAGACACAGAATAAGCAACACGGCGTTCAGCTTATCCGGTGCTGACGCAAGGCCGACAGCTTCCAACCGGGTGCCGGTTTTCAGAACCCCTTTGGCGCTTAGCAGCACCAGCGGCGCGATCATCATGAACCAGTACCGAGGGCCCACGTAGAAGCTGGCGACGAACCAATACAGGGCGTGCGCACCGGCGACGACGATAATGATCGCAAGCATCATCCGGTCTGTTGCATCGATGCGGCCATAGATCAGCAGAACCCAGACAAAGACCAGCGATCCGATCCCCCAGCCCATGAAATCGGTATGCAGCGCGCTGATATTTGTCAGCGTGTTGATCACACCTTCGAACAGGGAATGCTCGTGCGGGCGCAGCTCCATATGGCCCCAGCCTTCGGGTGCGCCGATGTTCTGGCCGAAGCCAAAGGCGTTGGACCCGTCGATCCAGACCCGGTGATAATAGTCCGACAATGTTGTCAGCAGCGGGTCGCCGGTGAAGTAGTAATTGTAGAAAAAGATCAGGCTGCCGGTTGCGATACATCCCGCGCTGTAGCTGATCACGGTCAGGGGGTGACGCAGAACACCGCCGCGCCACAGCAGGAACAGACCGGTCAGAATGCCAAGCAGCAGGCCATCCAGATTCCGGGTCAGAAACAGCCATCCCAGCGCCAACCCGGCAACGAAGACCGGCAAAACAGCCCGCTTCAGCTCCCCTTCTTCAGCGCGCAGGATCAGAAACCACGCCAGCAAAAGCAGGAACAGCGCGAATGTATGCGCCATCAGAGAGGCCGCCATCGCAATGAACCAGGGGGATGTGGCCAAGATCAGGGTGCTGATGCTGGCCGTGCGGGCATTCGTTAACCGTTGCGCCACGCCTTGCGCCAGAAAGATGGACGCTGTGCCCAGGATTGGGTTCACCAGCCAGGGTGCACCCAAAAGAACCCCCAGTGCCAGGATCGCAGGCCAGCCGGGCGTGAAGACTGATATCCAGCGTCCGTTGTGATGGTCGAGTAGGTAGTGCTCAAAAGCCGCCCGGGGGGCTTCCGGCAGGGCCGGTACATGCAGGGCACCGCCCGCATAGGTCTGGGCCTGAAACATATAGGCAAGCTCATCCTGAACATGGGGAACCCGTTCAAAGGCGAACCATTCCAGCACCAGCGTCGCAGTCAGAAAGACGGCCGCCATACAGCCTGCCCATCGCCAGCCCGTGGGTAGCTGTACCCCTTTGGGCAAGGTGGTGGCGAGCGCGATCACCGTCACCAAATTGATGAGCACAAGGATCAGCCCCGCCACAAGCTGAAGGACATAGACGTCGATCTCGTCCAGACGAAGATGGTTGAGGATCGGCACGGTGAACGCGCCGCTGAGCAAAAGGAATACAGCGATGCGTTTTGGCCCCAAAGCGCCGATAACCTGCGCGATTTTGGTGCCACCTGAATGTCTGACCAGCACAAAGGTGGAAAAGACAGCCTGCCCGACAATGATGGCATACATCGCCATTTCGATGGCCGATCTGGGCGGCAGGCGCAGGGCCGGGTACCAAAGCGGCTGTGTCACATAAAGCTGCGATGCCCCGCCCACAAACAGAACCAGCAACATCAGGCCCGGCAGTGTCAGATCCCTCAGCGCAAAAAGCGAGAAGACGGCCAGCGACAACGCCACCATCAGCACCCACCAATGCGCCAGATCGCGGACACCGGACAGGGCACCCTGCGCTGAACCGGCGAAGATCAACACCGCTGCCAGACCGGCAAAAGCGGCCAGCACAAACCTTAACCTCCGTGACGGCGCGGGCGATGAGTTCATGAAAACGGTCATGCGCGGGAAGACTGGTTTGATGCGCTGGCGTTTTGGCTGTTCAGGCGCAGAACCGTGTCAATGACCGCCACCAGAAACAGCAGCGCACCGATGGTTGCCAGACGCGAGCTTGGGAAGATTTCGACGCCCTCCACATGGAAGGCCCAGACATCGACAAGGTTTTCTGACCGCCAGATCAGCAAGGCCCCAAGCCCGGCAAACAGGGTGCTGACGATCCGCCCCCTGAACAGCAGGGCAAGCGGGGCGGCCAGCAGCACAAAGTCATAAATATGCAGCGGGGCCAGCGCGACGATGGCAGCACTCGCCAGTCCGAAAACCTGCCAGCTGTGTTCGTTGGCGTCATTGGCTCGCGTCAGCCGGGTGGGGCCGTAACACAGCGCCAGAATGATCACGAGCGTGATGACCGTCGCCGCTGAGCTGCCGATATCAAGGCCCGTAAACTCCCATATGATCAGCCGCAGGCCGGTCATGGATTGCGGCAGGTTGGCGATTGTAAAGCCGTCATAGGCGGCCAGGTTGCGGAAGAAATCCAGAATGGTGCTGGGGGCGGTGAAAAGCGACGGCAGCGTCAGAAGAACCGAAAGAAGAATGGCCATCAGAACCACTTTCCGGGACTGCGCATCGAACAGCAGATACAGAACCACAAAGGGCGCACCGATCTGCGGTTTCAGCAAGACCAGCGTCAGCCCCACGGCATCGAAGAAGAAGCGCCCGCTGACGCGCCCCCAGAGCATCAGGGTAATGCCAAGCCCTGCGATCAGCGTTGTCTGGCCAACGGAAAACAGGATCGCCGTGGCCTCGAGAATAGCCAGAAGAAAGAACAGCACGCTGAAGAGGGGGACATAAATCTGCCCTCCGGTGAATTCGGCGATCATCTGGCTGCGCGCGGGAAAGGCGGTTGTGAAGGCGCTGGTCAGCAAGCCGCACATGGCGATGACAATGCCAAGGCCAAAGATATTCCAGACGACATTTGCCGTGTTCAGATCCAGCGCGCCCAGGGGGGTGGCAAACACCCACCATGTCGGCGGATAGGGCCACAGAACCGGGACATGTCCGACATCGATATTGGCTTCCCCATGCGCCAGATAGGTTGGCCCATAGGGGTTTATGCCCGCATGCCACATATCACCGGCCACCCAGATGAACCGGAAATCATACCCCGCGGGCAGGGCGGATAATTGCGTGATCTTCAGCAGCAGATAGGCCATCGCCATGGCGCACATGAGCAGCGAAAGACCAAGGGTGACGCGCCGGGCCAGAACGGGGCTCATGAACAAGCGTCGCGATGTGCTGTCCGGGGTCATTCCGGGCGAGGCTGTTGCTCTGTCAATTTTGTCCATGAAAAACCGTCACCATTAAACCGCCCTTGTCCGGCGTAAATTACGATCAACCGTGTAACGGGCCTAAAAACACAAGGCCTATCCTAAAGCATGCGGCTCAAAATCAAAGTATTGTCGGCGGAGCCAAGGCAGAAATGCAAAGCGCCGGGTGCAGCATGCACATTCTGTGGGTTTTGGGGAAATTGTTGCCATGCGCGATCAGGCCCGCCAGCTACTCAGATCGTGGTCCAGAAGCTGTTCCAGATCCTCGATTTCAGGCAGCAGCTTTTCGCGCAGGATCGCGCGGGCCCGGTCCGGCATCTCGACCTCGCGTTTGAGGTTGAACTGCGACAGGCGGTCCCGGATTTTCCAGCGCAGCTCCTGCGACATGACGCGGGCGATCATGCCGGTGATCGGGTTGGGCTTCATCAGAAAGTCCTGAAACAGACGGCTGCGCGGCACACCGCCTGCATTGACCCGCGACGACAGATCAGGGCGAAAACCGGTATCGGCCCCGATGAATGCGGTGATGCTGTCCAGGACGTCTTCCGGATCGTTTTGGAATTCTTCATAGGTGCGGATCAGGAATTGGTTGCGGTCGAACAGCTTGAAATAACGCGACAATTGCTGCGCATAGAGCGGAAAGCGGGAATATCCGAACAGGGGCTGCCAGCCTGCGGCAAGGCGCTCGTCTTCGGCACCCAGCGCTGCGGAAAAATCCTCCAGCGGCTCGATCCGCTGCTTCACCGCATAGAGGTAATGGGACAGCGCCTGATCAATCGGATTGCGCAGAATGACCACCATGCGCACCTGCGGGATGCGGCGGTGAATGCGCTCTGGTGCTTTGGGGGCATACAGATAAAGCGGCGACGCCTCACCACAGACCGCGCCCGCCGGTGCATCGGCAAATAGGGCGCGATAATCTTCGATCTGCGTGACCGAGTTGTTGACGTAATCCGCACCCGGGCCCGCGAAATTCAGCGGCTCTCCTTCGAAAGCGAAGAAATTCGGCTCTTTCGCCGTGGGCATGAAGATGCTCGGGTTTTGCCGCAGATAGCTATAGAGCGCCGTCGTCCCGGCCCGCGCGGCGCCGAGGATCAGGAAATCCGGCATCCGTGGCGCAGCTTCAGTTCCGGGTGACATGGAGTTTCTGCTTCTGCCCCAACACGTGATATTCGAACAGGCACCAGACATAGATGGTGGCCGAATAGACGTAGTAGACCTGATGATAGAGCAGGCATTTGAACGCGAACCACGGCCCGCCATGCCCCGCCATCGTGCGCACCAGATCGAAATTGGCGATCAGAGCCGCCACAAGCAGCAGCACGGGCAGGGGCCAGGCCCCCGGCCAAAACGGCAGAGCCAGTATCGACAGCAGCAACAAGCCCGCAATCGCCGCCCGCGCCCGTTCGGCCATCGAGGTGTTCAGATCATCCGTCAGCCCTTCGCGCGAAATCATCAGCCGGGCCCAGGGCAGGGCGCGGCAATAGATATCGGTGCTCAGGCTGTTGCGCATGGTCCAGACCTTCAGGTGTTTGCCCTGCAACAGCGGTTCCACAAGGATGCGATATCCGGCATTGGCGATCCGGTAGCCCAGTTCGATGTCTTCGATCGAGGGGACTTCATAGGTTTTTACGTCGAAGCCGCCGACCTCGAGGAATACATCGCGCCGGATGGCCCCGCACCCGGCCCAGAAGGTCCGCGCCTCGCGCCGGGCGCGCTGGTGGTGATAACGGTGCAGCAGGTTCTTGTAGCGTGAAAACCACGACTGCCCGTCGGGCGCGTCATCGTAAGAACCGAACACCGCCCCGACATTATCCTCGGACATGGCCCGGCGGATATGTTCTGGCCCGTCAGGCCAGGCGATGACGTCGGAATCGACGAACCACAGGATGTCGCCCGTGGCGTGCTCTGCCGCCAGATTGCGCGCCGCGCCGGGCCCGCCATTGACCGGTGTTGTCAGAACCGTCGCGCCCATTTCACGCGCCAGCGCGGCGGTGCCATCGGGGGATTGATCATCCACAACCAGCACCTGCTGCACCTGACCGGCATTCAGCATTTCAATCAGGGGCGTCAGGACGCGCGGCAACAGATGCTCGGCCTTGTATGCGGGCATGACGACACTGATGGACAGAGACTGATCCGACATCACAAATCCTTTTTGGCGGCCTGCAACCGTACGACAAGAAGAAAGACCGCAGTAAACGGCAATAACCACATCACGCGCGCGCCATAGCGGTCCGCTGGTTGTGACACGCCACCGCAAACCAGCGCGTTGACCGCAATTCCGATCAGGATGAACAGGGCGAACAGCTTGATATCCCGTGGCACGCTGCGCGGTATCAGCAACAGAACCAAAATGACGGCAAAGGAGGCCGCATAGAGGGTGCCGTGCAGAATATCAGCCGCCGCAATCCACCCGCGATCTTTCGACAACAGGCCGCCCTGAATCATATCCACCTGAGAATCCTCCAGCCGGGCAAGATGGCGGGCATTGTCCAGCGCCTGCTCGGTCGGGATCGTCATCCTGACGCTGTCGCGCAGGATTTGGCGATAGCCATTCTCGGCTAGTGCCAGAGACGTGGCGACGGGGCGCGAAAGAAATACCGACTTGGCGAATTCACGCTGGGAAAGGGCAACGTTCTTCTGGTCTTCCGCTGACATGAGCCGGAATGACCCAAGCTGGGGGGAGCGTTCGAAGATGATGTGCGAGGCTGTCAGCCGGTAGGGATCATCGGACCACGAAAGCGCCTCGTGCAGGGCGCAGGTCGGGATGTTTTCATCCGGGCAAACCTCATTCAGATAGTCCATGCCCGGCCCGTCGACGATCAGCCGCGCGGTGATATGAGGGGTATAGACGACCTCTTTATCCGTTCTGGTTTCGACGGTGATCTGAAAGGCTTTGCGTTCGGCAACGGCAAGCGCAAGAACCATCACAACCAGCGTCACCGCCCGCCAGCGCCCCGGGCCTTTGACGGTCAGCGCGGCCAGAATGACAAACGGCACCATAAGCCCCGCGATGGCCAGATGCGACGGGTGCGAGATGACGGAAAACACAGCCAGGCCCGACATCAACAGCAGTTCCCAAACCCGCATCGTGCGGCCGAACGCTGTCAGCGCCGCGATGACGATCAGCAGAATGGGCGCGAAGATGTCCGGCATCATATAGGCGATGTAAAAAGGCAATGAGGTGATGGCGGCAGCCAGCAGCGGAACCGTGGTCATCAGGGTTGTGTTCTGGCCCCCGTCCAGCGACCGATTGGCCGCCCGCACCAACAGCCATGCGGCCAGCAAAACCCCCGCCAGATGAAAGAACGGAATGGCCGTCAGGGCATTGGCGCGAAAGAACAGGGCCATGACCAGGCCGTAGATCAGCGACCGGGAACCGGTTGCCGTACTGTCCTGATCCGCGCGTATCCCGCCAGCGGCACCGCCGCCGCCTTCGGTCACCGTCGGCAGCAGGCTGTTCAGCGCCACGTTGCCCTGCCGGATATAACTGCCGGTGTCGTAGTAGTAGAGCGGGCCGCCATTGATCAGCAGCGCTGACAAGCAGGCAAGCACGGCCAAGGCAAGCAGCAGGAATGCGCCAACCCTCCAAGATGATTTATCAGAGGGAACCGATACGTTCATATCCGTTCTACAGCGTTCTCCGCTGCCACAGCTATGCGCTGGAAATAAGCAATTGTGGCTTTCAGCCCATCCTCCAGCGCCACCTGCGGGGCCCAGCCCAGCTGTTCGCGGGCACGGGTGATATCCGGCTGGCGCTGGATCGGGTCGTCCTGCGGCAGCGGGCGCATCACCAGTTCCGATTTTGAGCCCGTCAGCCGGATCACGGCTTCGGCCAGTTCGCGGATGCTCATCTCGACCGGATTGCCCAGATTGATCGGCCCGGTGACATCCTCGGGGGATTCCATCAGCTTGATCAGCCCGCTGATCAGATCGGACACGAAGCAGAAAGACCGGGTCTGGCTGCCATCGCCGTAAATGGTGATCGGCTCGCCGTTCAGGGCCTGCATGATGAAATTGGACACCACGCGCCCGTCATCGGGATGCATGTTCGGCCCGTAGGTGTTGAAGATCCGCGCCACTTTGATTGGCAGGTTATGCTGGCGGTAATAGTCAAAGAACAACGTCTCGGCGCAGCGCTTGCCCTCGTCATAGCACGAGCGTGGCCCGATCGGATTGACGTGACCGACGTAATCCTCGGTCTGCGGATGGATTTGCGGGTCGCCATACACTTCGGAGGTCGAGGCCTGCAGGATGCGCGCGCCGACCCGCTTGGCCAGACCCAGCATGTTGATCGCCCCATGCACCGCCGTCTTGGTCGTCTGCACCGGATCGTGCTGGTAATGAAAGGGCGAGGCCGGGCAGGCCAGATTGTAAATCTGATCCACCTCGACATAGAGCGGAAAGGTCACGTCATGGCGCATGACCTCGAACCGGGGATTGTTCAGCAGATGGTACAGGTTCCCCCGCCGCCCGGTGAAAAAGTTATCGACACATATAACCTCGTGCCCCTGTTCCAGCAGGGCTTCACACAGGTGCGAACCCAGGAACCCGGCGCCTCCTGTTACCAGAATCCGTTTGGCGGTCAGATGCATGTCGTTGTGGTCAAAATCAGACGCGTTCATCAGCGTTCTCTGCAGTTAAGTCCCGACCGGCATCAGCGCGTATCGGATTTATAAAAACGGCCAGACACTACAAACGAATAAAATACAGAATTCGGCTGCAAAATTGAGTGCCCGCACTCAGTATGTACATCTTGTCCGACGCTACACGAAGTTTTTGGGGGGACGAAGGATAAATATGAAAGCGTTGCGGATTTCATGATTTTTTCCCGCAGGATGCAGCCCTCGGAACCCGCCGCTGACGGCGAGTGCAACAATCCGGGAATCGCGGCGATATTGTTCCGTAGGTGGCAAAGGACGCTGCGCGAAAGAGGCTGGAATCTTTGACAGAGTGTGAGCGACGCAAGGGCCCGGGTTTGCAGGCATGGTTGTGCTCAATTACTGCGGGAATCGGGTGGTGGGCCAAGCGCACATGGTGAAGGGTCGTTCACGATGAGGAAACAGTGCCCACGTCAACTGGCCATTGGGGGACCAAAGCCACCTAAGTAAACACAAAAAAACCATATTTTTGCTAAAAACGCTCGCGTCCAAGTGACAAAATATGTAATCGTTAATCAAGTCTTAAGGGTGCTGCCGAAGGCAAAGACGTGCGGTGCGCCATATTAATGAGTTACGAGGGTGGGAATAATGTTCAAAACCTTAAAGACGATGGCGTTCGCTTTGGCAGCCGCCGTATTGATGACCGGAACCGCCAGTGCCGTGACAACGGTGACAACCGGCGGAGGTCCTTACGACATCACGGCCGACAACCTGTTCATCGGTACAGCGACAAGCCCGGGTGGCCCCGGTTCTTACTCGGTGGATTTCTTTTCGCCCGTTGATCCGCTGGGCGGGAAGGCAAACGCGTCGGTCACGATCAATGTGTTCGGCTTGTTCGAAGGCCTGACCATGAGCTGGGTCGATACGGCCAACCCCGGCGGTGTGCCATTTGCCACGGCTTTGATCCTGGGCAACGGCTTCCAGACGACGCTCAACACGATCTTCAGCAGCGCAACCACCAGCTTGAACCAGACCCTGGTGTTCTCGTGGGCGGCTTCGGCCACTCCGACAAATGGCGGAACGATCGGTTTCGACTTTGACGTGGCTGCGGTTCCGCTGCCTGCTGGCGGTGTGCTACTTCTGACCGCGCTTGGCGGGCTGGGCCTGATGCGCCGTCGCAAGATGGCGACATAAGAACAGCTTCATAAGCGATGTTATGGTAAAAGGGCCGTCACGCGGCCCTTTTTTATGTCCGGATCAGATTTTGCCGCCGGTTGCCTGCCGCAGCATCCAGATCATGCGCGTGCACCTTAGCCGGATCAGCGTCACGACAGCCTTCAGGGTCTCACCTGGTGACGCCAGCTTGCGGCTTGCCAGAACTTTGGGCGTATGCACCACCGCACTGGCGGGCATAGCCAGACCACGCAGGGCCCATCGCAGGCGTGCGGCCAATCCGCCACCGTTCAACTGATAGGCTTCCTGCGTTGTCCGCCGCCATTTGGTCTTGAGCGCGGGCCAGTCCTGCCGCGACGGATGGCTGACCTTGAACCGGTCTTCATAGATCAGAGTGTACCCGCGCGACACCGCCCGCATGGTCCATTCCCGATCTTCCGAGACGCCGTTGATAAACCCGCCAATCGCATCGAACACATCGCGCCGGGTCAGCAGATTGCCCGCGCCGGAGAACCCCTGAACCTCGATATATCTGCGGAAGTTGAAGGCAAAAACCGCCTCGAACGCCTCGGCACCGCTGCGTGGCGGCGGGGTTTCGTCAAAGACATCGACCCGCCCCCCGATCAGATCGGCCCGGTCTGCAATCTCGCGACCGACCGTCAGCCAGTCAGACGCGGGCACACAATCGGCATCGATAAAGAACAACCGCTGCGCCGTGGTTTCGGCCACGCCCCTGTTGCGGGCATGTGCTGCGCCCTTTTGCGTTTCGGTTATGAACCGCACCTGCGGGAAGGCCTGGCTTATCCCCTCCAACGAGATCGGTGAGGCATTGTCCACCACCACGATTTCGGTGTCGGCGATGTCATTGTCCATCAGCGCCCGCAGGCAGCGTTCCAGCCTGGGAAGATCGTTGTAATGGGGAATTATGACCGCATCTGCCGGGCCCGGATCAGTAAGAGCCGTACTCATAGCCGAAAGCCTCACTGATATAGCGGCATTTGGTCAGCACGATGCCCATGACCTTGGTCAGTTCCGCCAGCTGCTGTTCGGCCACATCGATATGGTCGATGCTGGTTTCCTCGGCCGCACCCAACAGCAGGGCGCAATCGACGTTCTTCAGAAACCCGTGGCTGTCGTCGCTTGCCATCAGCGGCGGGGTGTCGAACAGCATGATATCCGGCTGATACTCTTCCTCGATCCGTTCCAGCGCCTCGATCATGGCCCGGCTTTGCAGAACCTCGGCCGGATTGCGCGTCGAGGAATAGTTCAGCCCGAAGATGACATTCTGACCATGGCGCAGGCCATGCTGATGAAACGAGATGTCACCATGAATGACATCCGCCATGCTGTGATTGCCGGTTTGCCGCAGGATCTCGGCCAGTCCCATGCGCCGCATGTCAAAATCGATGACGATTGTGCGCAGGTCCTTTTGCCGACCCAGGCTAAAGGCCAGATTGGCTGTGGCCGTGCTTTTGCCGCAACCGCTATAGGGGGATGTCAAAGCCACACGACGCCAACCGTTGGCCTGAATCTGCTGCAGCATCTTTGTGCGCAACATGTCATAGGGCGCGGCCTCGGCACCGCCGTGATAGGCGATCAGGCGATTGCGCGTAATCAGGTGCTGTTCAATCTGCAACTCGGGCAGAGCATCCCAGGCCCCGCCCCGGCTTTCCGCTGGAACGGGCTGCGGTGCTTCGGGGGACACGGGCGGTTCTGGCTGGCGGTTTGCGCGCTCATCGCGGGCTTTGCGAATTGCCTCCTGAAGACGGTCCATTATGCCCTATCCAATCCTGTAGAAGCAAAAATCACCAATAAACCTCCAACTTGTCGATCACTTTTTCAGCGATCAGGTCCAGCGGTAAATAATAGGTATGCACGGCCCAGACCGCTGCGGGTGCACCGATCAGAATGGCCAGAATCACCGCAATCCAAGCAACGCGACGGCGGATCATCTCACCGCGCGAGGGTGCATAGGGAATGGTCGCGATCGGCCAGACATCCAGCTTGTTGATCAGGTCTTCGGGCCGGCGCACCGAGCGGTTCAGAAGCTCCAACAGCACAACCAGGGCCGTGCCAAGCAAGATCCCAAAGGCAATGCCCCCCGCGGCAATGAACATGCGGTTGGGTTTGGTCGGCGAACTTGGGGCCACGGGATATTCGATCACCGAAATGCGCTGACCTTGCGAGGTCACTTCGATCCGCTCACCGGTCGATGCTGCGGCCAAGCGGTCGACAGCACTATTGTACTGGGCCTGGATGTTGTCGTGATCCCGCTGCAGTTCCGCCAGCGTGATCGCATTGGCTGGGGTCTGGTCGATGGTCAGCGTCAGCTTGGCAAGGCGTTCCGCAATCGAAACGCTCTGATCTTCCAGTGCTGCGATCTCGGAATCAAGCTGGGCCAGTTGCAGATCCACTGACGAGTTCCCCGTCTGAGGGTTGACCGGCGCGGTATTGGCCGCCTGCTCGGCAGCCACCGTCTTTTCCAGCTGCGCGATTCTGGCCCGCAGGAGTTTGATCTGCGGATTGGCCTCCGAATAGATCGCACGCTTCGCGTCAAGCTCGCGTCGCAACTGTTCCAACTCCAACTGTGCAGTTGTCTGGGTTTGCGGTGCTACGTTACTGATCTGACCGGTCGAATTGTAAATCTCCAGAAGATTTTCCCGCTGGGTTTTTTTTGAGAAAATCTGCTGATCCGTTTGTTCGAGGTTGGTCTGCATCGCCCCCTGCTGCGCCAGCCGGAACTGCAGGCTGCTGGGCAGGGCGCCCGAGTTCTCTCTTTCAAACTCCAGAATACGGGAGCTGCGCTTGTCCAACTCGTTGCCAAGGCGTTCCACTTCCTGCTGGAAGAAGCTCAGCGTGTCCGACGCGCGCCCTTTGCGGTAAGACACGTCGAGCTTCTGGATTTCCGTCAGGTATTCATTGAGCACCCCGGCGGCAATCTGACCGGACCGGGCCTCGAAAGAAATGCTCATCAGGCTGGCCTGGTTCAGGCCCGAGTTGATGCGGATTCGGGTGCTCGACCGCATTGCGTCAACGATCTGATCCGGGGTTGCTTCGTCCTGGTTGGGCAATACGGAAATCTGGCGGGCGATATCCAGAAGGACCGGCCGTGTAAGCAGGCGCTGTTCAACGATCTGCAACTGTTCACCGGCCGAGGTATTGACGGTGCTGGCCGCAAGGTTGCCCGGAATCTGTGGTGATTCAACGATCAGCCGCATCTGCGACACATAGGTCGACGGCAAGCTCATTGCGATGATGACGGACGTCACCGAAACAACCAGCGCCACAACAAGAAAATACGGGAGCCGTCTCAGGAAAATGGAAAAATAATAACGAACCGGACCCATCTCAGACCGTCAGCTCCTTCTCAAGCGAGTTGCCACCAAAGAACACACCATCCTCGATCACCTGATTGACGACGCCTTCATCCACCTTGTCTGACTCACTTGTCCAGGCATAGAGAAGGGCGAAATCACAAAACTGGTTCACAAGACGCGGCACGCCGCGTGTTTGCTGGAAAATCGTCTTGCAGGCGTCTTCCGTGAACTCTTCGCCCGAGCCGCCGGCGATCTTCATTCTGTGTTTAATATAGCGTGCGACCGAGGCCTCATCCATCCGTTCCAGATGAAAACTTGCGGCCACCCGTTGCGTCAGCTGACGCATCTTGGGGTCCAGAACCATGTCACGCAGCTCGGGCTGGCCGACCAGAACAAGCTGGATCAGCTCATCCGTGTTTGCGTTGATGTTCGTCAGCATGCGGATTTCTTCCAGACCTTCGACGGTCAGGTTCTGCGCTTCGTCGAAAATCAAAATCACCCGGCGGCCCGCGGCATATTCCGAGACCAGGAAATCCTGCAGCGCCCGGAACAGTTGCACATAGGTTGCATCTTTCTCGATCGGCAGCCCCAGGGCATGCAGCACCCATTGCAACAACTCTCCGCGCCCTCCTTGAGCGTTTGAGATCAGCCCGACCGTGATCGATTGCTCCATCTCGCTCAGAAGGTGCTGGACCAGAGTTGTTTTTCCCGCCCCGATTTCGCCCGTCAGCACGGTAATCGGTGCGCAGCTCATGACGCCGAACTGCAAAACCGAATAGCCCCGCTTGTGAAGCGGCGACCAATACATGAACCCAGGGTCCGGAAGCAGTGTGAACGGCCGCCGGTCAAGCCCGAAGAAATCTAGATAAAACCCGTCGCTGGACGCCATTGCACCACGGTTGCCTTCCGCCTTGTCAAACCTGATCCTGGCCCCCCTGAGATCATCCGAAATCGCACCCTGAACCACCAGTAAACCCTTATACAACGCAGATTATCATATGAACTAAAAAAGCACTTGGTAATTACTCTGCCATAAAATCAAGATAGCGGGCATTACTAAAATTCACAGCCTCGAAATTGACGCCTCGCCCCTCTCAATCCGGTGGAATCCAAGCCATTGTTTCCCCGACACTCTTACGCAGACTGCCTAATTGAACGGCACTGAGTCTCGGAAAACGCCACCCGCCAGAAATGCGTCTGATTTCCAGGATTGGAACCAAAAACGCCAAGCTTTGCCCATTATCCACTATTTTCGAACAAATACCCCGCATACCTTCCCCGGTTGGTATAAATATTTTGCGTTGTCAGCCTTCGGCACGCCCGGTATGTCACGAACTTGGGACAACCGTCTTTATGATTAATGTTTTGCAAGCAGGCAGGAATTTGTTAACACTTGGTAACGGGGGTCTGCCTGTGATGTGAGTAGTGGCAGAACTTTAAGAGACATAAAAATATAATACTTTTCGCATATAAGTAAGTTTGAGGTTGAGCGTAGTAAGTTCCTGAGTTTGGTAAGTGGTTCTTGGGTATGAGTTGTGTGTTGGGGGTTTAAATAGTGACAAGTCATTCGAAAGAGGTGGCCAACGCTGGTGCGGGCTACCCTAACATCTCTGTTATGCGGGCCCCGACACAGTCTTCGGGGTTTTACAGAAGCACAGGGAAACGCGTCTTCGACGTGGCATTCGTGCTGCTTACGATACCATTTGTCGTGCCGGTGGTTCTGGGCCTTGCTGTATTTCTGGCCTTTCAGGGCGTTACGCCGTTTTACCGGCAGGAACGGGTCGGCAAGAACGGTCAGGTATTCAAGCTGCTGAAACTGCGCACCATGGTGCATGACGCCGAGACGGTGCTGAAGGACCATCTGGCGGCCAATCCCGACGCGCGCGCGGAATGGGACCGGAATCAGAAGCTGCGTAATGACCCGCGCATCATCAAGTTCGGCTCGTTCCTGCGGAAATCCTCGATGGATGAGTTGCCGCAATTCTGGAACGTGCTTGTGGGCGATATGTCCATGATCGGTCCCCGCCCGATGATGGTGAACCAGCAAAGCATTTATCCCAGCACGACCTACTATTCGATGCTTCCCGGTATCACCGGGGCATGGCAGGTTTCAAAGCGGAACAATTCCTCGTTCGCCGAACGTGCGCATCACGATACCGAATACTGGAAGAACATGTCCTTTACCTCGGATATTTCCATCCTGGCGCGGACGGTTTCCGTTGTGCTGCGTGGCACCGGCTGTTGACGACCTGACCCGCTGCCGGGTGTAATCGGGCCTACCACCTTTCCTCCGGCACCGGGTAAATGAGCATGTCAATCATAAGAAGAATGTCCCTTGTGGCCAGCAATCGCCTGGCGATTGTCTTTTTTGCCTTATCTCTGGTTCTCAGCGCCTGCGATTCAGCCGAGGAACGGGCAGAAGCGCATTTCCAGGCCGGTCTGGCCCATCTGGAAAACGGTGATGTTGAACGCGCGCTGGTCGAATTCAGGAATGTCTTCAAGCTGAACGGCCAGCACAAAGAGGCCCGCCTGACCTTTGCCCGGCTCGAGCGTGACCGCGGCAATATCTCAGCCGCATACCGGCAATATCTGCTGCTGGTCGAGCAATATCCGGACAATCTGGAAGGGCACCGCGCTTTGGCAGAGATGGCCCTGGGAATAGGGAACTGGGAAGACCTGCGTCGTTACGCCGGGGCGGCAAAGGACCTTGCCCCCGATGACATCGAAATCAAATCGCTCAACAACACGCTGGCCTATACCGATGCCGTCAAGGCCAACAACGATGTCGGGGCGGCCCAGACCATCGACACCGCCCATGAAATCCTGAATGACCGCCCCGATCTGATGACCGCGCGGCAGATTGTCATCGACGATCTGGTCCGGTCCCGGGATTGGGCGGCTGTGCTGGACGAAACCGACATAGCCCTTGGCTTTGCCCCGGAGCAGAGCAATTTATATGCCATTCGGCTGCGCGCCTTGCAGGAACTGCAAAAGC
Organism: Ruegeria sp. G12; assembly: GCF_056533565.1. Lineage (NCBI taxonomy): Bacteria > Pseudomonadati > Pseudomonadota > Alphaproteobacteria > Rhodobacterales > Roseobacteraceae > Ruegeria > Ruegeria sp. G12. Next base: position 24,515 of record NZ_JBQFOO010000013.1, on the reverse strand, counting down.
CCGACGAGATCGAAAAGCAGCTGATGCAGATGCTGCAGATCTTCCCCGAAGATACCAGCGTGCAGCAGACGCTGTTTGAACACTATGTCGACCAGAACAATCTGGATGCCGCCGAAGGTGTTCTGCGCGATCAGGCAGACCCGCAGGCGCAGGACCCGTTTTCGATACAAAGGCTCATTGCGTTTCTGTCAGAACACCGTGGCTCTGACGCGGCAATTGCCGAGTTGGATGACATCATCGCAACCGGGGGGGCCAATACGCCGCGCTTCAAAACCATGCGGGCGGCGCTGAAATTCCAGCTTGGTGACACCCAAACCGCGCTTGGCGAGATGCGGGAACTGCTTGAAGGCGCCGAACGCACCACCCAGACCCGCGACAGCGAAGTGGAACTGGCCCGGATGCTGTTGATTGTCGGCCAGTCCGACGAGGGGCGGGCCGTGATCGAACAGGTTCTGGCCGAAGACCCGACACAGACTGAAGCGGTAAAACTCAAGGCCGCCTGGCTGATCGAGGAAGAACAAACCGGCGATGCGATCGTGCTGTTGCGCGAAGCGCTGCACCAGACCCCTCGGGATTCGCGGCTGATGACCCTGATGGCCCGCGCGCATGAGCGCAACGGCGACCGGGAACTGATGGGGGAAATGCTGGCGCTTGCGACAGAGGTGTCCCAGAACGCGCCGGAAGAGACGCTGAACTATGCCCAGTTTCTGGTTGCGGGGGGCGATCTGGAAATCGCCGAACGTATTCTGATCGACGCCCTGCAGCAAAATCCCGAGAACCCGGATTTGTTGCTGGCACTCGGCAGCGTCTATCTGAACCTGCAGAACTGGGAGCGGCTCGAGGTGGTGCTGAACACTGTCCGCGCTCTGGACGACCCCGAGGCGTTGCGGCGGTCAAACGAACTTAGGGCACAGATGCTGGCGACCCAGGAACGCAAAGATGAACTGGAAGCCTTTTTGCAGGAACTGGCAAATGACCCTGAATTCGGGCTGTCCGCCGACATTGCCCTCATCCGGCTGATGCTGACGCAGGGCGACGTGGCCGGGGCCACCGAACGCCTGGATGAGCTGCTTGCGGAAGATCCGGACTCGCTGATCCTGCGGTTTGTGAAGGCCCGCGTTCTGACCGGTGAAGGAAAGCTTGACGACGCCGAACAGCTTTACCGCGCGATCCTGAAGGATCACCCGAATGCGGCCCGTGCCTGGGCCTCATTGTTTTCGCTGCACAATCAGCGGGCACAGCCCCAGCAGGCCCGCGCCGTACTGGTGGAAGCACTGGCCGCCCTGCCCGAAAACCCGGATCTTCTGATGCTGCAGGCGGCAGAACATGAACGCGCCGGAGAGCTGGATCAAGCGATTGCGGTCTATGAAACGCTATACCCGCTCAGCAACCGGTCCTTGGTCGTGGCCAACAATCTTGCAAGCCTTCTGACAACCCACCGCAGCGATGACAAAAGCCTGGAGCAGGCACAGCATCTGGTGCGGCGGCTGCGCGGGACAAGAGTACCCGCCTATCAGGACACCTATGGCTGGGTTGCCTATCGGCTGGGCCGCTATGAGGAAGCGCTGATTTACCTTGAACCGGCAGCCCGCGCCTTCCCGGATCAACCCCTGGTTCTTTATCATCTGGGCAAGGCCCTGGCCGCGGTTGACCGGACAGACGAAGCCATGCGCGCCTTTCAAGCCGCCCAAAAGACCGGGATTGCCCTGGATATCTCCCCGACGCTTGAGGAGGAAATCGAGCAACTGAACGCGGCAAACGTCGCAGGGCAATAAAAAAGAGCGCTGTATTTCTGCCGCATCTTGCCCTCTTCAAACATCCCGTGGATTGTCTAGAAAGTTGCAGGCAGGCATAAACGAAGAGAAAAAGTGAAAGATTTGAATATGCGTACAGTTATCGGATCATTGATCACTCTTGTCATTGCCATGATCGTGGCGACGGGATCATGGGCGCAAAGCTCATACCAAATTCAGCCGGGCGATGCGCTGCAGGTTGAGGTTCTGGAAGATCCCACGCTGAACCGGACCGTTCTGGTTCTGCCCGATGGCTCTATCAACTTTCCTCTGGCTGGCTCATTGCGGGCCGCCGGTCAGTCTACCAACGGGCTAAGCTCGTCTCTGTCTTCGGCGCTGTCGCGGAATTTCAACACACCGCCGACCGTATTCATCTCGATCGCATCGCTTGCGCCACCGCCGCTGGTGGGTGGACTGGCCCCGACCGGGCCGACGATCGAGGTCTTCATAATGGGCGAGGTCAACGTACCCGGAAAACATTTGGCGACCGAGGGCACGACCATCCTTCAGGTTTTGGCGCAGGCCGGCGGCCTGACCAATTTCGCGGCCCGTAAGCGCATCGAATTGCGTCGGGCTGATAATAAAACAGGCGTGATGAACACATATACTTACAATTACAACGGCTCGGGCGGTGGTATTCAGGGCAATACAGTCCTTAAACCCGGAGACGTGGTTGTCGTGCCAGCACGCCGCTTGTTCGAATAGGGGCTATACAGGTGGGGAAATCCAGGAACAGGCTGTCCACCGCACTGGGGGGCGGGGTAGCTTTTGCAGTTTCGCTTACACCGGCAATCGGGCAACAGACCCAGCTACCGCAGGCCCCTGTACAGCAGGCGACGGCACAGCCAACGGCTTCGGCGCAAACGACCCTGCAACAGACAACCGTGCCGTCAACGGTCGTTCAGCAGACGCCCAGCCAGCAGCTGATCACGCAACAGGCCCTGCAGAACCCGGCCCGGCAGGTTGGTCTGCCCACAACCGGTCTGGCGACCGGCACAGGATCGGGTCTGAGCATCACGCTGGATTATCTGACCTCGCTCAGACATGACAACAATCTCCGGCTGACCGACCCATCGCTGGGGTCGACGACATGGTGGGAAAACACGCTTGCCCTGAGCGTTCTGCGGCAAGCCTCGGATTCCACTCTGGCGCTTGATCTGTCGGGTTTGTACCGGATCGCCAACGAGCCGATCATCGGGACGGAATCGTCGTTTTCAGATCCCTCTGCGCAGCTGGCGTATCAGCGCACCCGGTCGAACAGCCAGCTTGGCCTGGTGCTGGATTATCGCGAACAGGATCTGGCCTTCAACCGGTCGCTGACGGACACCAATTTCGACGGGATCATCGACTCGGCCGACGTGATCGGCACCGTCGGGGATCAGGTCAACACCCGCGCAAACCTGGATTGGGCCGTGGGCTTGAACGCCCCTTTGGGGTTCCAGTTCAACTACAGCCACCGCGAACGCCGCTATAGCAATACCATCGATCCGAACCTGTTCGAGAACAGTTCGGACATTTACACCGCAACCACGTTGTTCAGGTTTTCACCAGTTCTGCAGGGAAATCTGAGGGTCAATTACGAAGACTTTACGGCGGATGACACCGTGCAGACCGACCGGCAGACAACGACCGTTACGGCGGGCGGGACCTATAATATCTCGGCCATAACCACTGTCACCGCCAATGCCGGATACACCCGGGTTGATGACACGGAACGCGCCAACAATACGAATAACGTCACCGAAGATTTTGTCTGGAATTTCGCCTGGAACAAGACACTGGCCGACGGTAATGCCGATGTGCAGATTGACCAGATTTTCGGGGTGAACGGCTCCAGGCTTAACGCAACCGCCGGACGCAACTATCAGCGGGCCAGCGGAACATTGGGTTTCAATGTGGGATTCACCCGGGGACCGTTTGATGAGATCACCCCAATCGGTCAGATCGACTATTCGTACCGGCTGCCCAGTTCCCGGATCGGGGCAACGATCCAGCGCCGGGTCGGCACCAGCACTGACAGTCTGGAAACCCGCCAGACACTGGCCTTTCTGACATATGACTATACCATCAACTCCGTGTCTGCCCTGTCCTTCAGCGTCGATTTCATTGATCAGGAAACCGAAGGGTCAGGCCCGTCGAACCCGCGTCAGCGCGGCACGTTCAACGCGTCTTACTCGCGCGCGATCACACGGGACTGGGCGATGAACGTCGGGTACCAATACGAAAGAGATGACCAGAACGGCTTTACCGCAAGTTCAAGCTCGGTCTTTTTGACCCTTGGGCGGCGGTTCATCCTGAAACCCTGACCTGTTTTAACGCAGCCAGAAATCTCGAACAAACGCACCCCGGTAAGCTGATTGTTTCCGCACGGGATCAAAAGCCCGCGACCCCGAACCCCTGTAATTCCAGATCACATCCGATTGTGCATGATGAAAAACGATGCAGCATTTCGAATCGAATGACAGCCGCACCAAGGTGATTGAGGCGGCCCGACTGTCCCTGCCGGCGATCAACGCCGCCGGGCTGTTTTGGTTTGTCCTGCTGCTGGTCGGATCGATCCCCGTTTTCTGGATCGGAATTGTCTCTCTGGGCGCGGCGTGGAGCACGCCTGAATACAGCCACGGGCCGCTGATCCCCATTATCTCGCTGTATCTGTTCCTGCGCGAGCTGCGCAATTACCCGCCCGCCACTCCGGCCGTTCACGACCGCTGGCCGGGCATCGCGATCATTGCCGTGGCTCTGGCCATCGCCATTCTCGGCAATCTGGCGCGTATTCCGGATATCGTCACCTATGCCATGATCATATGGACCGGCGGCGTCATGCTGACCGTGTTCGGCTGGCAGCGCGGTAAATACCACCAGCTGCCGGTGATCCATCTGGTCTTCATGCTGCCCTTGCCGCAGTTCGTCTACTGGAAGCTGACGATCTTTCTGCAATGGGTCTCGTCCGAGCTTGGGGTCTGGTTCGTACAGATGGCCGGGGTTTCGGTCTTTATCGAAGGCAATGTCATTGATCTGGGGGTCTATAAACTGCAGGTGGCCGAGGCCTGTTCCGGGCTGCGCTACCTGTTCCCGATCCTCAGCTTCTCGTATCTGTTCGCCCTGCTCTATCGCGGCCCGGTCTGGCACAAGGCCGTGCTGCTGATCTCGGCCGCGCCGCTGACCGTTTTCATGAACTCGGTCCGCATCGGCGTGATCGGCGTTCTGGTCAACCATCACGGTATCGAACAAGCCGAAGGGTTCATGCATTTCTTCGAAGGCTGGATCATCTTCCTGCTCTGTGTGGCCATTCTTTTTCTCATGGCGATCGGGCTGCAGCGCCTTGCCCCCGATCCAAAGCCTTTTGCCGAGACCATCGACCTGGATACTGACGGGCTGGGGGCCATTGCGCTGCGCATCTTCAGCATTCGCGCCTCGGTCGCGCTGGCGGTGGCGGCGCTGCTGACACTTGCGGTCTCAACCGCCTGGGCCCTGCGACCGGCCTCGGACGTGCAGCCCATTGAGCGCGATCCGTTTGTCCTCTATCCCCGTCAGCTTGGTGACTGGTCCGGGTCGACCACCAGCCTTGATCCCAAGGTCGAACAGACCCTGGGCGCGGACGACTATCTGAATGCCACCTATATCGACACCGGGTCCGGCGATTTCGTGAACATGTTCGTGGCCTTCTACAACAAGCAAACCGATGGCGACGGCATCCACTCGCCCGAGGTCTGCCTGCCGGTCGGCGGCTGGGAAATCTTCAGCCTGGAACCTTATGAGATCAATCCCGGCGATACCCCCTATGGTAGCTTCACCGTCAACCGCGCAATCATCCAGAAAGAACTGTCAAAACAGCTTGTCTATTACTGGTTCGAACAGCGCGGCAAACGCATGGTCAACGATTTCCGCGCCAAGATCAGCGTCATTCAAGACGGGTTCACCATGGGTCGGACCGATGGCGCATTGGTCCGCTTTGTCACCCCCATCCTGCCCGGCGAAACCGAGGCTGACGCAGATGCAAGACTACAACGCTTCATGGAACCCAGCCTGAGACCGCTGCCCCGCTTTGTCCCGCAATGACGGCCATTTCAGATATGAGCGACCAACCCATTTCTTTCCCCTATTCAGAACGGCGCATGTGAAGGAGATATTTCCAGAACGCGATCAATTTACACGGCTGCCAAACCTTTGCCGCATGACAGGTGTATCTAAAATTTCAAATCACTTCCGAGCCTAATAACTGTATGGTGAAGTGGTTCTGATTATTCGCCGACAAAACGTTCTGATTATTGAGTATATGAAAAAGTATGAGTGTACGGCAGAGATGAATACGTCGATCCGAAGTGACGACCAGCGCATGGTTCTGATACTGACCATATGCGTCAGTCTGGTTCCGTTGTTCGTGACGCCCGTCCTGCCTCTGACCGATTTCTACGCCCATATTGCGCGCTATTATGTTTTGGCGAACCTGCCGGATTCAAATGCGCTGCAACAGTATTACGAATCCGCCTGGCAACTGCTGCCCAATCTCGGCCTCGATATCGTGGGGGTGAGCATCATGAAAGTGCTGCACCCGCTGCTTGGGGCCAAACTGATCGCGGGGCTCATCATCGCCGCGCCCTTTGCCGGTGTCCTGTACCTGTCGCATGTCCTGCATGGCCGGATCACAACGCTGAACGTGCTGCTGGCCGGGCTGGTGGCTTATAACCACATCCTGATCTGGGGGTTTTCGAACTTTCTGCTGGGGCTGGGCGTTCTTTTGGGCGCAACCGGATACTGGATCGCGGCGCAGGACCGCCCAACGCGCCAGTTGCTTGTGACAGCAGCCTTGGGTCTTTTGCTGTTTTTCATCCACGGCTTTGCATTCGCGCTTTGGGGCCTGATCCTGGGCATGGTCGAGCTGTCGCTTGCGCTGCGGGCCGGGCATTCGGGGTTTGCCGCCCTTGCACGACGGGCGGGCCGGCTGGCCTTGATCGCCGTCGCCCCGGTCCTGCTGTTCCTGCAGACGAAAACCGCAGGTGGCGGCGCGGCCTCATCGGTTTCAAACCTGCTGGCACATGCGGAAAAAGGAACCTTGTGGGAGCGGCTGAGCACCGAGGTTTTCCTGCGCATCGACGGCTTTCTGCGCGTGGCAGATTCGACCTGGCGCGCATTCGATTACGGGTTCGGCGTTGTTTTGTGGGGGGCGCTGATCTGCGGCCTGCTGGCCGGTGTCTGGCACATCGACAAACGCATGAAGCTTGCCGTTGCGCTCTGTGCCGTGCTGGTCCTGATCATTCCGCCCAACCTGTTTGGGGTCGGGCATCTCAGCGAGCGGACCCCGCTTCTGTTGCTGACGCTTCTGGCGGCCAGCCTGTCTCTGAATCCGGATGCAAAACTGCCTTACCGGCAGGCAGCGATCGCAACGCTTGCCGGGCTGTTGCTGATCCGGAATCTGGTGCTGACCACCGGGTGGTATCAGGATGGCAGGAACTACGCGGCCTTCCTCGACGCACTCAACACCCACGACACGCTCAGCCTGGGCGCGGGGGCTTATCTGGAGGACACCCGGAACCCGCAGATGTTCAGGCCCAGTTGTATCCCCTTGTCGTTTCTCATGGTGTTCAACGGGACCGCTGTGCCGACATTTGCCAACCCCACACAGCAGCCCATTCGGCTGGTCGGACCGCTGAACGATATCCAGACGGCAACCCGGCAGATCAGCGGAGATACGGAATACACGGTGCCTTCCGCTCTGGCTGTCTTGTCGCAGGCAAAGGCGGATACCGTCGTGGTCTGTGCGGTGGATTCCTTCCGGCAACAAGTCGATGGTTTCAGGATATTGGCCGCAGCCGAGCCGTGGACGCTGTATCAGCGCGCAACATCCCCATAGCCCCGCCTTCAGGATATGATCGACCCAGAGACCCATAGATGAAAGCAAGCGCTGCGAGCATATCACCCACAGGGACCATCAGGTTCATCGCGGACCGCGCGGACGGCCGCGATAACAATTTCAACCTGATCCGCATTCTTGCGGCCAGTGGTGTTCTGGTGTCGCACGCCTACCCAATTAGCTGGGGCGGAGGGGCCCCGCAGCCGCTTGAAAACCTGCTGCACGGCCTGACATTGGGAACGGTCTGTGTGTGGATTTTCTTCGCCATTTCCGGGTTCTTCATCACGCGCAGCTTTGACCGGCAATCATCCGTGGTTTCATTCCTGACAGCCCGGCTCTTACGGCTGTTTCCCGCCCTTGCCACAGTGCTTGTCGTGACCATCCTGGTGGCCGGCTTCGTGGTGACCGACGCTGATCCGTCTGTGTTCTGGGCCGCAACCGGCGAATATTTCGCCCGCAACATGCTGTTGTTCGATCTGAAATACGACCTGCCCGGCGTGTTCGAATCCAACCCCGGCGGCGCGGGGATCAACGGCTCGCTCTGGTCGCTGTCCTATGAGGTCACCTGTTATACCGGCGTCTTTATTTGCGGCCTTCTTGGCCTGCTGAAAAGCCGAAAGGTCTTTGCCGGGATAACGCTGCTGTTCCTGTGCATCTATGCCGCGACGATGGCCTTGCAGCTTAACCCGCGCATTGAACAGCTTGCCGAGCTTGGGCTGACATTCCTGACCGGGATGGTGTTTTACATCTGGCGCGACAAAATCCCCCTGTCTTGGGGCGTGCTTGCAGGGGCGACAGCCGTGACCGTCGCCGCCTGGTTCACGCCACTGTTCATGCCTGTGTTTGCTGTCAGCCTGTCTTACGCGGTGTTCTTTGCCGGATACGCCAAAGTACCGCTGCTGCTGAGCTACAACCGGCTGGGTGACTATTCCTATGGCGTTTACATTTACGCCTTTCCCATCCAGCAGCTTGTGGCGCAATCGGGGGTCACGACCCCTGCCATAAACATGGCCATCGCGATGCCCTTCACCCTGATCTGCGCCGTTCTGTCCTGGCATCTGGTTGAAGCGCCCGCCATGAAACTGCGGCATCGGATCAAAGCACCAGAGCGCATCAAAGCCAAGCAAACCGCCAAATAGGTGGACCCTACCCTTTCCAGATCCGCTTATAGGCGGCAATCAGGGCAGGCACCTGATGGGGCCAGGCCATTTCCGCCTCGACCCGGGCGCGGCCGTAACGGCCCATGACGGCACGGCGCTCTTCATCCGCCAGCAACTCGGCGATCTTGTCGGCCATATCCACCGGATCATTGGCCTTGGCGTACAAAGACGCCTCCTGCGCCGAGAACCGCCCTTCGGTCACGTCGAACTGAACGATGGGTTTTTCGAAGGCCATGTATTCGAGGATCTTGTTCATGGTGGATTTGTCGTTCATCTCGTTCACCCGGTCCGGGTTCACGCAGACATCGGCGGTCGACAGGATCTCGAACAGATCCTGATCGGGCGCACGGCCGGTGAAGGTGACATACTCCGACAGACCCATCTCGGCAGACTGTTCTTGCAGCTTGTCCAGGCTGGGACCACCGCCCACAAGACAGAACTGGATGTCCTCACGCCCCTGCACCTTGACCAGATGCGCCACGGATTCCAGCAGCAGGTCGATCCCTTCCTGATCGCCCATGACGCCGACATAGCCCACCATATATTTGCGCCCGTTGCGCCAGTCCGGGTTTGGGGGCAGATGCTGCAACCGGCTCAGATCGGGGCCAGAGCGGACGATAAACACATCCTCGGGCGCCATGCCGCCGCGTTCGATGGCGATCTTGCGATAGCTTTCATTGGTGGCAATCGACACCCGGGCCGAGGCGAAAGTCAGCCGTTCGAACGTCTTCATCAGCTTCCAGAAGAAGCCGCGTTTGTCGAACTTGGCCTCGTAGAGCTCGGGGTTGATGTCGTGGTGATCGAACAGATAGCGCACGCCGAACAGCTTGAAGGGCAGCGCCACCAGAAAGATCAGATCGGGCGGGTTGCAGCCGTGGATGACGTGAAAGCCGCGGGTGAACTTGATCTTCAGCGCCAGCCAGCTTTCCCAGAACAGCGCCGCGCCATATTCCAGCAGATACCCCAGCGCCCCGCTGGCATCCAAAGGCAGCGGGTGGCGATAGACCTTGATGCCTTCGTCTTCCCAGACCCGCTCCTCATGACCTTTGCCGGTGGGGCAGATGACCGAGACCAGCGCGCCGGCGGCGGCCAGCGTGCGCGCCTCCATCCACACACGGCGGTCGAAGGGCACGGGCAGGTTTTCCACCACGATCAGAACCTTCAGCCCCTTCAAGGGCTGGCTCTGGCGTAGCTCGTCGAACGAGATCGGCTGAACGGCGGATACGGGGCTAGTCATATTCATAGGTTCTTACCACCTCTGCATCGCCAAGGGTCAGCTCGTTCACGATCCGGTTCGATCCGATCACCAGATCCCAGGGCCCGGCCTCGGCCGTGGCGCGATCCACCAGCAAGCTGCCCACGTTGGGCAAATGGGTAAAGGCATAGCCCAGGTTCTGACCGCGCAGATCGGCGGGTTTGATCGCCGGGTCATAGACCGATAGCTGATAGCCCGCCTGCAGCAGACGCCGGGCAATATCGACATTGGGGCTTTCGCGCAGATCGTCGGTTCCGGCCTTGAAGGCCAGCCCCGCCATCAGCACCCGACCACCCTCGGGCAGGCGCGCCATGACGTCCTGCGCCTGATAGGTTTTGTGCGCCTGATTGGTCTGCAACAGGCTGTCGATCAGATGGGTATGCGCGCCCACCTCACCGGCGATATGCTGCAAAGCACGGACATCCTTGGGCAGGCAGGACCCGCCAAAGGCCCCACCCGGACGGGTGTAATAGGCCGAGATATTCAGCTTGGTGTCTGAGACGAAAATCTCGTGCATGGTTTTGGCCGACACGCCCATGCTGTGGCAGATGCGGCCCACCTCATTGGCGAAAGCCACCTTGGTGGCGTGCCAGGTGTTGTCGACGAATTTGGTGATCTCGGCCTCTTCAAAGGCGGTGTAGAAAACCGGCGCGTCCAGCCCTTCGTGCATCTCGTCCATCACTGCTGAGCGATTGCCATCGGCCGTGCCGACTACGATCTTGGGCGGGTTGAAGAAATCTTCCACCGCCGAGGCTTCGCGCAGGAATTCGGGGTTATAGACGATCTCGACCGCCTGCGCGGTCTGATCGCCCAGATAGCTTTGAAAGATCGGCTCGATCAGTTGCCGCACCGTGCCGGGCCGGAAGGTCGATCGATAGGCCACGGTCAAAGGCCGCGCCCGGTCGGGCGAGACGGCCTTGGCGATCTGGCGCGTCACCTCGGCCACGAAGTTCATGTTGTGCGAGCCATCGGTGGAACTGGGCGTGCCGACACAGACGATGGCCAGATCCACATCGGACAGGTCCGGGATTTCGACCGTGGCGCGGATCAGGTTCTTGCCCAACGCCTCGGTCAGCAACTCGGCCACCTGCGGTTCCTTGATCGGGGGCTGCCCCGCATTGATCTCAGAGACCTTGTCGGCGTTCACATCGACACCGACCACCTCGTGCCCTTCACGGGTCAGACAGCACGCCGCCGTGAAGCCCACATAGCCCAAACCAAAAATCGCAATTTTCATACCGTAATACCGCTCTAAAACTCAGCACCCAAAGACATGCGAACCGTCACGCTTGGTTTCTTTCTGTATTTGATGTCCAATTCATGACACCAATTGAGAATACACTTTGAAGCAGAATTCAATCTACTGGTACGAGATACGAGTATCTTCTGATACATGAAACAAAATCGTTGCGAGGCACATACAAAACAGCACTATGCGGGCACCTATCAGCCGTCCGGCCAGAATGCCAGAATCGCGTTCCTGTACGTCTCGGGGCCTCCCGCAGGATCGCCGATTTGGAAACACTAACGCAGCAATGCGTCGTTTGTTATGAGTTTGGAAAGTTAAGAACTTGAAGCAGCCGTCTGACCCTGCTCCGGCTAAAAGCACATCTTCCCGCACGTCCGCTCTTGCGGTGGGGGCAACCACATTGTTGGCCTCCAGCCTGTTTCGGCAGGTGCTGGGGCTGCTCACCCTGATCGTAACCGCCCGGCTGCTGACGCCCAAAGATTTCGGCATCGCCGCCTACTTCCTGGTTGCGACAGCCTTTCTTGAGATGATGCAGCGGCAGATCGCCGTCGTTCTCATACGGCTTGACGACGTCACTCAGGAACACCTGAGCACGGTGTTCACCTTTCAGGTGATCCTCGGCGTTGCCGGGGCGCTGTTTTTCTACGCGACCCAGCCCCTGCTTGCCCTTCTGGACATACCCGAGCTGATCCAGCTTGCCCCGGTGCTGTGTGTCCTGTCCCTGATCATCGCCCTGAAAAGCCCGCGCTTTGTCCTGTTCGAACGCAAGCTGCGCTTCGGTTTCGCGGCCGGAGAAGAAACCATCAGCCGGATCGTGTATTCGATCATTGCAATCAGCCTGGCCTGGCTGTGGGGTGATTTCTGGGCCATCATTGTCGCCAGTTTCTGTGCGCTTGTAACCCGCAGTATCCTGACATTCAGCATGGCGCCCATGACCGTGCGGCTGTCATTGGCCCGCTGGCGCGACTGCTTGTCCTTTTCGGTCTGGACCACGGGTGCCCAGGTTTCGTTGTTCTTTTCAAACAACATGCCGCAGCTCATCATCGGCGCGACCCTTGGGCTGGCCGATGCCGGTATTTTCCGGCTGGGCAACCGGCTAAGCACGCTTGTCACCACCCAGCTGTTTGCCCCGCTTCAACGGGTGCTTTACCCCGGGCTGGCAGATATTTCGCGCAACACCGACCGACAGGATGAGGCGTTTAACCGGCTCAACGAGTTGCTGCTGGCCATCGTGCTGCCGATTTCGCTTGGGATGGCGCTGGTCGCCAATCACATCGTCGTTGTGGTGATCGGCTGGCAATGGCTGGGCGTGGCACAGGTGATCTGGATTCTGGCACCGCTCAAGGCGCTTGAAACACTACAGGAAAACGTCCGATCGGCCTCGTACATTGAAGGGTCGACCAAGATCCTGTTCATCCGGAACACGTTTCTTCTGATCTTTGTCTGCCTGCTGATGCGCGAAGGCGTTCAGTTCGGCTTTACAGGCGCGTTGCTGGCAGCGGGGGGTGCCAGTCTGGTGACGATCTTTACGACCCTGATGATCGCGAAGCGCTATGGAACCCGCACGTTCTTTGGGCCACTCACCGTCGCCTGGCGGTCTTTTGCATCCACGCTGGCCATGATCGTAGCTGTGCTGTTCGTCAGCAGCGCCTATGGCAGTGGCGACGCGGTGGGCTGGGCCTACGAAACGGCGGATGACCTGCCGCTGCTGCGCTTCCGGTTTGCGGTCAAGGTTCTGGTCGGGGTGTTCGCCTATGTCGGCACACACCTGCTGCTGTGGCAACTGGTCGGACGACCCAAGGGTGTTGAAAGCCTGGTTTTGGAACTGGTGGCCAAGATCAGGTCCAGATTCGTCGCGGCGCATTGAAGCTCAGACCGGCAGCGCGTCTTTCAGTTCGGATACGATGTGATCGACATGCGCGTCTGACAGATATTGGTGCAACGGCAATGTCAAAGTGCGGTCCTTGATCGCCATCGCCTCCTCCTGACCTGTCCAGTCCAGATTGCGGTTGAACCCTGCCCACCAGGGCGTCGCCCCGATCCCGCGGTCCTGCAACCGCTGCACGATCCGGTCCCGTCCGTCCACCATGATCGGCATATTGAGCGGGCAGGTCGAGGGCGCAAGCTGCGGAACAAGCATCTGTAGGCCCGGCATGCCCTCCAGCAAGTCCCGGTAGCGTTTCCAGTTCGACCGCCTGATCGCAATGGCCTGAGACACGGAAAAAGCCTGTAGCGGGCGTGACGCAAAAAAGCTCATGCGCGCATTCCGCAGGGTCGGGTCGAAATAGTAATGCCACGGGATATCTTCGAGCTGCCCGTCGACAGGACCAGCCTGTGGTTCCGCCTGATCCGATCCGCGCAAGGCCTGTTTCAGCCCTTTGATACGCTGCGGACCCAGCACATTGACCAAACCGGTGCGGGCAAGTGTCTTTGCCACCCGTTTATGCGGCGCAGGCCGTGAAAACGGATTTGCAGTGGTCAGGTCCGGAGCGTTGATCACCAACGCCCCGCCCCCCAGGACGGGAAGGAATTTGTAGAAGCAGAACACCGAAACATCACCGGTGCGACCCTCCGCCGGAGAGGTGCCGCTCAGCAGGCTCAGCGCGCAATCTTCGATCAGGCGCAGACCGTGCCGGTCACACAGCGCGCGCAACTCTGCCAGGGCCGGTTGGATCACCCCAAAGAAATGCGTCACGTAGATGGCCCGCGTCCGCCCTGTGATCAGCGGTTCGATCCGGTCCGGATCGGCCAGCAGATCTTCGGCAACCGGGTACTGCCGGACCGAAAGACTGGCGTCGATCAGCGGGTCAACCTCGGACCCGCAATTATAGGCCGGGGCCAGAACCTCATCCCCGGGTTTCAGGTCAAGAAGATCGCAGGCCGCCCGGATCGCGACACGGGTGTTGAAGCTCCAGAAAACCGAGCGGTCCTGAAACAGGGCCGCATATCCGCCCGCAGGGTCACGGCGGAACAGATTGGCCAGCCGCATTGGCGGATCACCGCAATAAAGCGCGTTCTTCCCTGTATCGGTGGTCATCTCACCCCCTGCCCTTCAATAGCTTCGCCAGACGCGACGGCGTGTCAGGCGGCTTTCATCGCAATGTCCAACGGGCACAAACCCCACTTTTTGAATATTCAGCTTGGAGGGCACATTGTAATCCCGGCAATTGGTGAAAAACCCCTGGACCCCATCGGCCACCCGGTCGGCGATGATCGCGTTCCAGAGTTGGCCCTGCAAATTCCGGCCCCGATACTGCGGCAGGACGTAGATATGCCAGAACAACTCCTCGTGCTCATTCAGGGGCACAAAAAAATCGCGGCTATGGGCGGCATCCCGGACCCAGGCCAGCGCCTGAACGTGACCGTCTTTTTCCAGCACCCAAAGCCGCCATCCGGCCTCGAGCCAGCCCATCGCCCCCCAGTCATGCGAGGCCTCGGAGTCATTCAGCAAGGCCAGTTCGTCTTGAGGGAAATCGTCCGGCGACAGGATTTCCCGGACCTGCGCCGCCTCCTGATCAGCCTCAAGGCCGCCTTCACGGCTGCCTGCGTCCAGCCGAAAAACCAGATGGCGCTTGCGGACAAAGCTGTCCATCAGGGCCAGCCAGACCTGCCGGACCAAGGCCCCCGGTCCCCGCTGCGCGGCCCCCAGGATCAGCTGCGTCTTGCCTTTTTTTGCCAGCTTCATGTTTCGTGTCACCAACCATTCGTCCGGGCGTGCGGGGTCACCCCGTAACGGCCCGCTTGACCTTTTTCAGCTGCCCCCGGATCAGACTGCGCGCATTCCCTGTCAGATAGACATGCCTGTTCACAATCTTTTCCCGCGCGGAAATGCGCTGGACCACCTGCGGATTGAATTCCGATTTATACTTGTGGATGTTGAACTTCTTTTCGCCCGGAACCGGCGTCCGGTACCCTTCGACATCCAGAATGGTGCAGCCCTTTTCCCTGGCCCAGATCATCGCCTCCAGCCACAAGGCGGGCGCGATCCGCAGGTTGCCCGCTGCGCGCAGATGGTCCGGTTCGGTGGTGAAATGCCGCCCGTGCACGACATCCTTGCTGCGATACACCAACAGCCCCGCCAGAAAGACCTCTTGCTGCCAGGCCAGAAGCACGGTGCCCAGATCGCCCGGCAACAGCACGTCTTCGAACGTCGCCTTGTAGGCGGGCACATCCAGTTCCTGCAGCCCCCGCTGGTGCCGCAACCGGTTCATGCTTTCTATGAAGATGCGGAATTCATCGGCTGTGCGTGCGGCACGGAACGAAACGCCCTGCCGCTCGGCACGCCGGACCTCGCGCCGCGCGCTTTTGGAAAACGCTTTCATGATCTCGTCCGGCGTGCCGGTTATGTCGACCCATCCGGTTTGACGAAACTGTTCTTCTTCGGCGATGCGCCACCCTGCGCGTGCAAGAACCGCATCAAGCGTTTCGGCATCTTTTTCGGTCCAGAACGGCGTGACATTCAGGCTGCCGACCCGGGCAAGCTCGCGCTGTTGGCGCAGGGCCTCCAGAAAGCGTTCCATGTCTGCTGCATTGTCGCAAACCGGCCCGCTCAGGCAAAAGGCACGGGACCAGGCACCGGGCAAAAACGGGTGCGGTTCAAGCGAAAGCAGGGCGACACCTGCAAGCACCTCACCACGACGCGCCAAGGCATAAATCACCTTGTTTCCCAACTTTTGTTCCGAATTTGCAAACAGTGGCGATTGCCGGGGATGCTGGCGCTTGGCCGCATTCAGGAACGCCACCCACTCGGCACGTTGCTCTGCGCTCAGGGCCTCAGTGCATTCAATCTTAACGCTGTCTTGCCCCGCAAATTGCTGCACTGCCAAACTAATACCTCAATACGCTGATATATTTACTTTGAATTTCACAGCTACTTTTTAACAACAGTCATCGTTTGACCGAGTTCAGTGTATTCATAGATTCGAACAATGGCTAAACAATTTGAAGATGTAAGCGGTTAAAGAGAACAGGGTTTCATGATTTCATCGTCGCACAGCACGCATGCCGAATGCGCTGTTTCCATCGTAATCGTGAACTGGAACACCCGGGACATCCTGCGGGACTGCCTGATCTCGATCGCGCGCGAAACGCAGCACCCGCATGAGGTCATCGTTGTCGATAACGCCTCAAGCGACGGATCGGCCGATCTTGTCCGCGATGAGTTTCCCGATGTCCGGTTGATTGCCAATGACGCCAACCGGGGGTTTGCCGCCGCGAACAATCAGGGGCTGGAGATCGCGCGCGGCGATAACCTGCTGCTGCTTAACCCCGATA
Source organism: Ruegeria sp. G12 (assembly GCF_056533565.1). Classification (NCBI taxonomy): domain Bacteria; kingdom Pseudomonadati; phylum Pseudomonadota; class Alphaproteobacteria; order Rhodobacterales; family Roseobacteraceae; genus Ruegeria; species Ruegeria sp. G12. The sequence goes on along the minus strand of NZ_JBQFOO010000013.1, from coordinate 7,933 downwards.
CGATCATCCTGAACGGTGCCATCGACACCATGCTGGACTGGCTGGCGCAGCATCCGGACGTGGGCTGTGTCGGATGTCAGGTTCTGGAGGATGAGGACACAATCCAGCGCACCTGCTTTGCCGATCCCGGTCCAGGCAATCTGGCGCTGAGCGAGTTCGGATTGCGCCGCCTGTCACCGAAGAACAGGTTCCTCAGCCATGCCGAATATGGCGACTGGGACCGGCGGTCCGAGCGCGAGGTCGATGTGGTGTCCGGCATGTTCATGCTGGTGCCCCGCCGCGTTTTCGAGGCTGTGGGTCTGCTGGACGAGGCGTTCTTTGTCTACTCGGAAGAGGCTGACTGGTGCCGCCGCATTCGCGATGCAGGCTGGCGTTGCGTTTTTGCGCCCGAGGCGCAGATCCTGCATCTGGACGGCGGTGGAAAAAGCACTGTTCAGATCCGGTCGCGCATGTTCGTCCAGATGCAGAAAAGCAAGATGATCTACCTGCGCAAGCACTATGGTCTGAGCGGCGCGCTGCTGGGCCGGATGATCTTTGTCGGCTCTTCCATATTGCGTTTTGCCCTGTCAGCCGCAAACCAGCAGGACGAGGCTGCCGCAAGGCGGCGTCTGGCGCGGGCCTCGCTGCGGTATCACCTGACCCGGCAGGAGCCGGCAGAGTGAAGGACACAGGCACCCAGATGATGTTTCAATGGGTCGACGGGACAGAGCCCCTTGAAGACATCACCGCAGAATGGGCCGCTCTGGCCCAGCGGACGGGGGCGGATATCTATGCCACGCCGGTCTGGGTCCTGACCTGGTGGGCCCATTTCGGACGCGGCAGGACGCTCCGAACCCTTGTGGTGCACGATGCGCAGGGCCAGTTGGTCGCCCTGCTGCCCTTCATGATCCATTCGGTCTGGGCCGGGCCGGTCAGAATTCGCATCGCCAAACTGGCCGCGACTGACCCAAATACGGTGCTTTTCCGGCTTGCAGCCGAAAACCACGTGCTGGCACAGAGCCTGACCGAAGCGCTCACCGGCCTGCTTGATGAGGGGCGCGCCCATCTGGTCAGCTTCAGCCCGGCATCCGAGCGTGGAGACATACTCGCCGCTGTCCGGGATGTCGTGGATCAAAACGACAACGCCCCGGCCCTGACCCTGTCCGATGCCCCCTCGGGCACACATACCGTTTTCGAACTGCCCGACACGTTTGACGGCTATCTTGCAAACCTGTCCAAGAAACGGCGCAGCCAGTATCGACGGGACCTGAAACATCTGCAGAAAGATCACGGGCTGACCACAGCGCTGGTTCATCCCGGCAGCGATCAGTTCCGGGATTTTGTCGGCTTTCACAACCGACAATGGCAAGAGATCGGAAAGGGTGGCCATTTCGTGGACTGGCCCGGCAGCGCCGCGTTCTACAGCGATCTGGCAGAGGCAACGTTACAGAGCCATGAAACCTGGTTCGTCGAACAGCACGGCGGGGATGGGCCCCTTGCCACACAGTTTTGTCTGGTCTCGGGGCAGGTCTGCCATTGGCGGCTGCCTGCCAGATCGACCGACCCGGAACTGGAACGCCTGAGCCTGGGCAAGATCGGCCTGATCCAGATGATCGAGCAACTGATCAGCGCAGGCGTAACCCGGATCGAGGCCGGAATCGGCGCATATGGCTACAAACTGATCTATGGCGGTGAATCGGTGGCCACCCACCGTCTGATCGTCTCGCGGCAATCGGCGTGGTCATCATTCGTGATCAAAATCAGCCTCGGCTGGGCGCGTTTTCTGCATCTGGCCTATTACAGGCTCTGGTTCGGTCGCATCGCCCCGCGCCTGCGATCGGTGATCCCGCTGGGGCACAAACCTTTATGGTCCGCCTGGATCAGAACACGGATATGACCCCGGCATGATCACTGAACAGCTGTCCGTAAAAGTTCTGTCCGAACAGGAATGGCCCGCGCTTAGCGCGCGGTTCCGGGACCTGACCTATGAACAGAGCCTGACCTACGCGCGCGCGGCAGCCAAGCGGATCGGCGCAACCACGGAATTTGTCGCCCTGTATGATGCGCAGGAAACGCCCGTTGCCGCGGCCTGCCTGCGGATCAAAAGGATTCCGGTTCTGAACCGGGGCATTGCGTGGGTCGCCGCAGGGCCGCTGACCGCTTCCAACGATTTGCCCGAACCCGACCCGGACACCCTCTGTTCAATTTTGTTGGGGCTGCGCGATCATGCGCATGCCGCAGGACATATCCTGCGCCTGCGCTTTCCGGTTCATGCCTCCCCGGCAGAGGATGCGATTGCGCGCGCAGGCTTCACACCGACCGAACGGGCCGCACCCTATCGCACCGTGCTGATCGACCCGGATCAGCAGGACGACGACCTGATGCGCGCCCTGCATGGCAAATGGCGCAACCCTCTGCGCAACGCGCTGAAAGCCGGGTTGGAGCTTGAAACCGGCCCGATCTCGGACCTGTCAGGCCGCTTCAGCCACCTTTACGAACAGGTGCGGGATGCCAAGGGGTTTCAGCCCGATATCCCTCCGGAATTCTACTATGCGCTGTCGGGGCAGGATTTCGACCATGACGTTCTGACTGCCCGCAAGGATGGCGAAGATATCGGCGCGATGACGATCGGAGTGTCCGGTCCAAACGCCACCTATCTGTTCGGCGCCACGTCCGAGGCCGGGCGGAAGCTCAATGCCGGGCATTACCTGATGTGGCAGTCCATGCTGTATTGCCGCGAACGGGGGGTGAAATGCTTCGATCTGGGCGGGATCGACGCCGAGGCAAATCCAAGCGTCACCCGCTTCAAACTGCGTACGGGCGGCACGGACGTCACGGCGGCGGGGCCTTATGAAGCCCGGCCAAGCGGGCTTGGGGCCGGTCTGATCGATCTGGCCGAAACCCTGCACAAAAGGCTGAGGTCCTGATATGGCCCGCCTGATCGGTTTGAACTTCCACGGCATAGGCACCCCGGCCCGCGACCTGGAAGAAGGTGAGGCACCCTACTGGCTGTCCGAGGCCCAGTTTAGCGGCGTTCTGGACCGGGTTGCGGCAAGCCCCGATCCGAAGGCCTTTGTTCTGACCTTCGATGACGGCAACCTGTCGGATTATGAAATCGCCCTGCCCGCCCTGACCCGGCGCGGGCTGACCGCGACGTTCTTTGTGCTGACGGGGCGGTTGGACGAAACCGGCTCTCTGGCCCGCGACCACGTCACGGCGCTGCTGGCCGCCGGAATGGGCATTGGCAGCCACGGGATCGCCCATGTCGCCTGGAGCACGCTTAGTGCCGAAGCGCTTGAACAGGAACTGACCCAATCCCGCCATGTGCTGCAGGAATTGTGCGGCACCCCTGTGACCCAGGCCGGAATACCGTTCGGCAGGTACAACGCCCGAGTCCTGCGCGCCCTGCGCCATCACGGGTATGAGACGGCGTTTTCAAGTGATACCGGGCCTATGAATGGCGATGCCTTTCTGCGCCCACGCACATCCCTGCGTGGGGATATGACACCGGCTGAGATTGACGCGATACTGGCGGGACAAATGCCTGTGGCCCGGCGCATGCGCCGCGCGGTCGGTATGATCAGAAAGCAGCTTCTGCCGCTGCGATAGGGCTATCAGACGGCGTCCTTCGATCCTGTGACCGAGGACCGGGCATAGCCGAATTTATCCAGAACATGCCCCAGTTCCTGTTCGATATAGGCCAGATGCTCGGGCTCTAGCTCGTCTTTCCACTGCCCGCTGCGGCCGCTGCGGATATGCGCGCGTTCGTTGGTTTTCGTGGCCGAAACCTTGCTGCGCTTGCCAGCCTCGAACAGGCGCATCAGACGGACACCCAACTCATGCTCCTGTCCGGTCAGCCCCAAGAAAGTGAACATCTCGGAATAGAGCTCATCTCGCTGATCACCCATGAGCGCATCATACGGGACCTCAAGGATATCCGGGTCATCCAGATCCCAGTTCTCAAGCGTTTCGCGGCTGAAAAAGATGAAGTGGCGGATTGTCATGAACAGACCTTCGGTCTTGTCCGCCGCCTGAAGCTTTTCCTGATAGGTCCGTCCGTTTTCATCCGGGACATGAGCCCAAAGCTCGTTCGTCCACAGATGGTAATGATAGGAGGATACGATCATATCGCGCGGATCCCGCATGATATGTATCCCCCGGTAGCGCCCGATTTCAGACCATGGTGTCCGGCTGTGCGTTGACAGAAAAACCCGGGTCTTCGGTTGCGGAGCCTCTTTCGAGATATCCTCGAACCGGGCGTTCAGCCCAAAGGCCAGAAGCTTGAGCACCGCCTTGAAATAGGTGGTCATGGCCTTGTGGTGCGTGCCCACAAAAATTTTCGGCTGCTCTTCTTCAGAACCCCGCGCCCGCATCCGGCTGGCCATCAGAAGCGGAAGGATTTGCCAGAATTCGGGGTTTTTCAGAAGCCCGTAATTCTTGCGAAACGTAATGGGAACCTGAGTCAGTTTTTTCTGCAGTTCCGACCGCTTCGGCTTGCGGCCAATCCCGGCATCTGTCGTAATCTTGCTTTGCTGAACTGACACCTGTCGACTTCCTTATACACTTATCACCAAACGCGCCGCCCCCTTTTGGCCGCTTATGTTCCCTCGGGCCCGAACCGCGTATAGCGAATCCGCCGCGTGCGGCGCTGGTTCGCCTCGACCTGCGGCTGATCGCTTTCCTCTTTGGCATTGACCATCCAGATCCCCGCACCCAGCAGGAACATCAAAAGACACAATGTGGCGTCCCAGACATGCACTGTGATGGCTGAAACACAGAACCCGGTCAGAGCAAAAAGATACCCCAAGCGGTAGCTTTCCAATTTGCTGGACAGCTTGGCCCGCCCCAGGATCACGAAAGTCATCACGATGGCCGCCACGATGAAAATCAGCGACGGCAACCCGTAGCGCAAGGCGACAACCAGCCAGAAATTATCGACGCTTCCAACAATCCAGCGCGGGCGCGACCATTCGTTGAACCCGATCCCAAATATCGGATTGTTCAGGATGTCGTCCGAGGAATAGGTGAAAATGAAAATCCGGTTCATCGCCGTCGATTTCTTGATCGTCAGATAGGCCGCGAAAATCTGGGCCGGAGGCCGGTTCGCGAAAATCTCGAGAAACAGATACAGTCCCGCAAACATGTAAAGCAGCAGGTTCCACTTTCTCTGGAGGAAGGAGAATATGGTCTTCCAGGCCATCAAGGCCACTTGCACCACGATCGACAGCCAGGCCCCCGAGGACAGAGAGACAAACGTGGCAAGTACGACATTGCTGACCCGGGACATCCTGAATGTGAACCCTTTGCCATATCCCAGGACATACCAGACCAGGGAAAAGGCAACGCTGCAAAAGACACCATACAGGATCGGATGCGGCATCGACCCTTGAGCCCGGTAGAAGCCCAAACGCGGCTCCTCCTGTACAACATTGTAAACATTTCCGATCTTCCCGAATATCTCGAGGATCAATGACCTGTCCGCAATGAACTGATAGACGCTGAACGGCAGCATCAGCAGCACGGCAATAAAGATCCATCGCACAAAAACCCGAAAGGCGTGTTCATCCCGTATCATCCAGCGGGCGATGAAATACGGGCCTGTCGTCTCGATGAACGAGATGCCGATATATTCCCACCTCCACAGGGCGTGGTGGTAAAAGATCGCCAGCGCGCCCCAGAGCGCATAACCCAGGACAAGGAAATCGGGCGCATAATACCCGCCCGAGCCGTCAAGCCAGCGGATCAGGGCCGGGAAAAAGAAAACCAGCAGAACAATGCGATACCCGCTGAGTTGCAGGCCCGCGAGTTCAAAATAAAGCGGCAACGTAAAGCCGATGAACAGCAAAGGTACGACAAACGGCCGGGATGTGCGCCCGGTGCTGTCACCCGCCGCCTGCAAATCCCGTCTTGTACCTGTCGATGCTACCAATGAAGTTCACCACCGCTTTGCGCATATGTTAGCAGATCTATGCCTTGCCTGACTGTTATCCCGAAAACAGATCATAGAAAAAAATCACTTTTGATGAATACCATGACGATAACGGGTTTTGTCCGGGGTGCGCCCGGACCGGAATTGGGTGTGATTATGCGACAACATCCTCAAGCGCTTTTTGGTGCAAAGCAATGTCTGCGGCATAGTAATCTTGCACAAATCCCCGGATTTCGGGCCGGTCAAACACGGAAGGCTCGGAAGAAGCGTTTGGTTTCATTAACAGTTTCCGGGCCGAGACACGCAGCTTTTCATGTATCGGTCCGGGCAGAACCCGCCTGGCAACGGCACTTCCCGCATACATGATGCGGCTCAGGCCCTGATAGCGAAACACCGTGGTCTGGTTGGCATGGCCGATTTCCAGCGCATCGGTGCCGATATGGCGGGCCAGATCAGAAACGAAACAATCCATCCGTTCGACGGGGTATAGGTTACGGACCATGCGTTTTCCGTCGACCTCGACAAACCCCGATTGCCGGGCGAAATGGATGTAATCCGGTGCGATCACCGCAGGATCGGATTGGAGATAAGAGATCACTTTGCCGATCTCGTCACGGATATCGCTGTCATCGAGCTGCGCGAATTCCTTGCCCAGATACATCTTGGCCCGTTGCGCCATGGCAGACCGGAACCTTTGAAACGGGTCACGCAAAAGCGCGTAGCTTTCGTAGATTTCAAGCTTTCCGAACGCTTCGGGGTCCAGTTCGCGCAGCAAGGACAGCGGCAAATGCCGAAAGTCGATCTCACCCAGTTTCGGATGATGTTCCACGGTTTTCAGGAACCGGCTGTCAGCATCGTGAAAGGGTAAAACGGCAGCGCGCACCGAGGTTCCCGCGCATTTGGGGACATGGATGAAAACAAAACGATACCGGTCAGACAAAATCATAAATCGAAACCATAAACACGAAACAGAACTTACATAGCGTTATGTGGAAAGAACCCGCAAAAGGCCAGATGCAGAAAGCAAAGACGGGGCGCAATTTCCTGCGCCCCGCCTCGATTTCATTCGTTTTGCCTGTGGTTGCACGCACTGGCGTCAGGCGATCATGGTGTCGTCCAGAACCGTCGTGTCGACAAACTGAACCTCATCATCGATCGCAAAGGCGCTGATCTCGCCATCCACGTCGCGACCCCACGGAGAGCCCAGCGACCAACCCCACTGGCCGCCGCCGGTGAAGTCGAAGTCCACTCCGGTTTCATCGATGACAACCTGATCATCAACGATCACCTGCAGCCGGTCCGCATTCTGGTCAACCAGAACGGTGATCGTGTGCGTTTCGGTATCGTTCAGGCCGAGATCATATGCCTTGAAGCCTTTGTGGAACTTGGCATCGTTGTTGGCAACATTCACAACCAGCCCGTCGCCGACGACGGACAGGCCGAATTTCGTGTGGTTCCAGACCAGACGCTGCCCGCTGCCATCTGCTTCGTCCCGGGTATACTCGATCGTAAAGGCGATCTGCTCGGAATCTTCGAACTCTTCAAGGCGACCGAAGCTTACGTAATCGTCCTTGCCGTCGAATTGAATCGCCGGTCCAGAGCCGGTATTCGCGACGGTCGCGTCCCCTTTCAGCTGGATCTCATCGTTGCCGAGCAATGATGCGATATCCAGAACGAAATCATCAAAGACCATCCCTGCCGTCGCCCCGCTGTCTGGCTGGGTCGTGCCAGCGTCGGGATGGGTGGTGTCAACGATAGGCTTGTTTACCCCACTGTCCGGCTGAGTGGTCCCGGTATCTGGCTGAGTGGTCCCGGTATCTGGCTGAGTGGTCCCGGTATCTGGCTGAGTGGTCCCGGTATCTGGCTGAGTGGTCCCGGTATCTGGCTGGGTTGTCCCGGTGTCCGGCTGGGTGGTCCCGGTGTCCGGCTGGGTGGTCCCGGTATCCGGCTGGGTGGTCCCGGTATCCGGCTGGGTTGTCCCGGTGTCCGGCTGGGTTGTCCCGGTGTCCGGCTGGGTTGTCCCGG
>NZ_JBQFOO010000012.1:0-123176 GCF_056533565.1 Ruegeria sp. G12 | reverse complement strand
GAATGAACCTCATGAAGCCCCCTGCCCCATATCTGCCCGCCGCCTCTCCGTCGCTTTCTGTCGAAGATCAGGAGGCGCTGACCGATCTCTATGTGCGCGGCACGCCCGCCAATACGCTGCGCGCCTATGAACGGGATCTGCTCTATATCACCGCCTGGAAAGCGGCGCGATTTGGTGCGGCACCGGACTGGCCGGAAAGTGAGGCGACCGCTCTGACCTTCATTCTCGACCACGCGCGCGATCTGAACGATGCAGCCCCGGACGACCGTGCCCGCCAGACAGCAGAGGCGCTGGTCGCGCAAGGGCTGCGCAAGTCGATGGCTTGCCCGGCCCCGTCGACGCTGGATCGGCGTATTGCGTCGTGGCTGGCGTTTCACCGGATGAAGAACCTGGCCAGCCCGTTTGATGCGCCGCAAGTGAAACAGGCCCGGTCCAAGGCCCGTCGTGCGGCAGCCCGGCCCCCTGCCCCAAAGTCGCAGCACCCGATCACCCGGGATGTGCTGGAGCAGCTGCTGGCCACCTGCCGGGGCTCGCGTCGCGATTGCCGCGACCGGGCGATCCTGATGCTGGGCTGGGCCAGCGGGGGGCGCAGGCGGTCCGAGATCACCGGGCTGATGCGCGAGGATGTCTCGCTGAAAGAGTTCGACAAAAGCGGGGTCGTCTGGATCTCGCTGCTGGAAACCAAGACCACGAGCAAGGGCGAGACGCCCCGGCTGGTTCTGAAAGGCCGCGCCGCGCAGGCGCTGGTGCATTGGATCGAGGTGGGCGAGATCACGGACGGTGCGTTGTTCCGGCCAATCTCCAAAGCCGACCGGGTGCTGAAACGTGGCCTGACCCCGGATGCGATCGCGCAGATCGTCAAACACCGGTTGAAACTGGCGGGACTGCCCGAGGGCTTCGCCTCGCCCCACGGGCTGCGCTCGGGCTTTCTGACGCAAGCCGCATTGGACGGGGCCCCGATCCAGGCCGCCATGCGCCTGTCGCTGCATCGTTCGCTGGCTCAGGCGCAGAAATACTACGACGATGTGGATATCGCGGAAAATCCAGCAACCGATTTGTTGGGGTGAAGATCAGGCGCGCCGACCCGTGCGCGTGATCCAGTCTGCCCCGCCATAGGTGATCGCCACCACGTGGACCTCGCGCAGTGCATCATCGACGGTAAAGGCGATGACGGCCCGGCGGGCGGCGGGGATAGCCCGCAGGCCCGGCAGGATATGGTCGCGCAGCGTGCCGCGATGGGGCAGCGTGCGCAGGCTTTGGGCCACCTCGGCGATCTCGGCCAGCTTGCGGCGGGCCACCCGGGGCCCGGCGTAGTCTTCGATCAGGTCGGAAATGGTCAGCAGATCATCCGCCACCGACGGATGATAGCGCAGCTTGTATGTCACGCGTCGCGGTCCAGACGGCGCAGGGCCGGGGCAAAGACATCCTCATGCTCGACAAATTCCGCGCGCGGGGTGGCGGCACGACGGCGGATTTCGTCGGCCATGGCGTCCAGTGCGACCTCGCGCGCTTCGTCATCCTCGATCATCCGTTCCACTGCTGCGGCAACAGCGGCCGACGCCGAGGCATAGACCCCCTCGCCCACCTTTTCCTTGAGGAATCGGTGATGCCGGTCGGTGAAGCTGAGCGTGGTTTTGATGGTCATGGCGGGCCTCCACAGTCATACTTGGTCATACTTGTGGGTCAAGTCAACCCTGTTTGCCTTGTGGCTCAGCCCCTTGAGACCACAGGATATGGAAAAAACACTTGCAAGAATCGCAGTTCCTGCCCCATTAATTACGGAAAGCAGTGAATAAAACGGCAGCAAGCGTAACAACGCAGCGCCAAATGAGGGCAGAGATGGACGACGCAACCCTAGCAGGGACGCCGCAGACAGGCCACACACAGGAGCGGATCGACCTGCTGGTGGGTGATCACGCAAAGCGGCTGTCCGAACGCCTGCAAGCCCATCGCGCGCAATTGTTCCCGCCCGACGCCAAACGATCCCTGCGCAAGTTTACCTCCGGTGAGGCGGCGGACCTGCTGGGCGTCAAGGACGCCTATCTGCGCAAGCTGCATCTGGATGGCCGTGGCCCCTCGCCCGAGACCCGCGCCGGGGGCCGCCGGTATTACTCGCCCGAGGACATTCAGGCGCTGCGCGAGTTGCTTGAGGCCGGGGCCAAGGCCCCCGGCACTTACCTGCCCGGACGGCGGCCGGGGGATCATCTGCAGGTGATCACCGTGATCAACTTCAAGGGCGGCTCGGGCAAGACCACCACCGCCGCGCATCTGGCGCAGAAAATGGCGCTGGATGGGTATAAGGTGCTGGCGATTGATCTGGACCCGCAGGCCAGCCTGTCGGCGCTGCACGGGTTCCAGCCCGAGTTCGACCTGCTGGATGGCGGCACGCTGTATGATGCGATCCGCTATGACGATCCGGTGCCGCTGCGCGAGGTGATACAGCAGACTTATTTCACCAATCTGGACCTGATTCCCGGTAATCTGGACCTGATGGAATTCGAACACGACACCCCCCGCGCGCTGACGCAACGGGACGGTAACCTGTTTTTCACAAGGATCGGCGACGCGCTGGCCTCGGTTGAACAGGAGTATGATGTGGTTGTCGTCGATTGCCCGCCCCAGCTGGGGTTTCTGACCATGTCGGCCCTGTCTGCGGCGACCGCCGTACTGGTGACGGTGCATCCGCAGATGCTGGACGTGATGTCGATGTGCCAGTTCCTGCTGATGACCTCGAACCTGCTGGGCGTGGTCAGCGAGGCCGGGGGCAACATGTCCTATGACTGGCTGCGCTACGTGGTGACGCGGTATGAACCGGGCGACGGGCCGCAGAACCAGATGGTCAGCTTCATGCGCTCGATGTTCGGTGATCATGTGCTGAACCATCCGGTTCTGAAATCCACCGCGATCTCGGATGCGGGGATCACCAAACAGACGCTCTATGAGGTGGAAAAGGGCCAGTTCACCCGCTCGACTTATGAGCGCGCGATGGAGAGCCTGAACGCGGTGAATTCGGAAATTGAAACGCTGGTGCAATCGGCTTGGGGGCGGATGAATGGCGCGTAAGAACCTGCTGAAAGGGCTGATGGAGGCCCCCCCTGCCCCGTCCGAGGGCGAAGCGCCTGCGCGTGTGGATGTGGCCAAGCCGCGCTACGGCTCGGGCGCGATCGGGGCGGTCAGCCAGTCGATTTCCGACCTGAAATCGCGCGCGGTGCAGGAGATTGACCCGCGCATGATTGATCAGGGCGGTCTGCAGGACCGGCTTGAGGAAAACGCCGGGCTGGCCGAACTGGTCGCCTCGATCCGCGAGTACGGCCAACAGGTGCCGGTGCTGCTGCGGCCCAACCCCAATGATGGCGAGCGCTATCAGGTGGTCTATGGCCGCCGCCGCGTCGCCGCGCTGCGCGAGCTGGGTCAGCCGGTCAAGGCCCTGATCCGGGTGCTGGATGACCGCGCGGTGATCCTGGCGCAAGGCCAAGAGAACTCGGCCCGCCGCGACCTGAGCTTCATCGAAAAGGTCAATTTCGCCCGCCAGATGCAGGATATGGGCTATGACCGCAAGGTGATCTGCGACGCGTTGCATGTGGATAAGACGTTGATATCACGTATGCTTTCCGTATCCGACCGCATCCCTGAGGCGCTGATACAGGCCATCGGGGCCGCGCCCTCGGTGGGCCGGGACCGCTGGTTGAAGCTAGCTGATCTGCTGCCCAGGGATCAGGTGCCGCGCGCAGTGGATGCGGCGCAGGGCGAGACGTCAGATGCAAGGTTCGAGGCCGTTCTGACCGCCCTCACCCCGCGCAAACCCCCTGCCCCGCGCAGCGATGTGCCGCTGCGGGGCGCGGATGGTTCGGCGCTGGGGCAGATGCGGCGCAGCGGCACCAAGGCCGTGCTGACGCTGAACACCAAAACGGCCAAAGGGTTCGAGGACTGGCTGGCCGAGAATATCTCAGACCTTCATCACCGCTGGAAAACCGGCCGGGATGAGTAACCCCGCATAAGCGGGACAATCGTGGAGCAGCGACAAGGAGGCACGAAACAGACAGGACGAAAAGAAAAGACCCCTCAGAACCGAAGTTCCAAGAGGCCTGAATTGGTGATTTAGCACCTCCGATTCTATGGCTTGTAGTTGACGGTTGTCAACTGGCGTCGAGTCCGGCGGGTGAAAAAGTTTTGTCTCGTGACAGCATATGGAACACATCACAACGACGCCCTTCGGGCGGCGGCCGGTGACGGCTGGCCTGATCGAACAGACACTGGCGATGCAGGCCGCGCCCGAGGTCACGCATATCGACAAATGGGAGCTGCTGCGCGATCTGTGCACCGCCCGGCGCGCTTTTGAGGTCACCGATCGCGATCTGGCTGTGCTGAACGCGCTTGTCTCGTTCCACCCAAACGCGGCGCTGTCGGACAATGACAGCCTGATCGTCTTTCCGTCGAACGTGGCCCTGTCCGAGCGCGCCCACGGGATGGCCGAAAGCACCCTGCGCCGGCATCTGGCGGCCTTGGTCCATGCGGGGCTGATTGCCCGCCACGACAGCCCCAACGGCAAGCGCTATGCCCGCCGGGGCGCGGATGGCGAGATCGCCCGCGCCTTTGGCTTTGACCTGCGCCCGTTGCTGCACAACGCGGCGCACATCACCGAGGCCGCCAAACAGGCCCGCGCCGATCAGGCGCTGCTGGCGGCGGCGCGCGAGAAACTCTCGCTGCTCAAGCGCGATGCGCTGAAACTGGCGCTCTACGGGCAGGAAAACGCCCTGCCCGGTGATTGGGAGGCGCTGCTGGCCTCCCTGCTCGAGGTTCACAAGCAGATGCGCCGCAAGTTGGACCTGACTGATCTGGCCGATCTTGAACGCCGCACTGTGGATATCCTTGCAGATATCCGGGCGCTTCTGGCGCTGGAAACAGAAGAAATGAGCGGCAATGACAGTGAATCTGAGCGGCTGTATCAGAATTCAAAACCAGATACTCCTGAATCTGAACCTTGCTTAGAAAAAAGCAAAGGGGGCAACGTCGGGACTGATCCTCAAACCACGGCGCAAGTGGACGGGGCAGTTCCGAACATCCCGTTGCCTCTGGTCATCAAGGCCTGCCCGGACATCCTGCCCTATTGCGAGCGCGATCCCCGCGACTGGCACGATCTGGTCGTGGCCGCTGGCTATGTGCGCGGGATGATGGGCATTAGCCCCTCGGCCTGGCAAGAGGCGCAGGAGGTGATGGGTCCGGCAACCGCCGCCGCCACGGTGGCCTGCATCCTGCAACGCTTTGGCGACATCAACAGTCCCGGCGGCTATCTGCGCGCGCTTGCGGGCAAGGCGGCGCTCGGCGCGTTCTCGCCCGGGCCGATGGTGATGGCCTTGCTGAACGGATCGAACCGGGCGGCGGCCTGAGTTGACAGCTGTCAACTTTGCGCGTGGTCGGGTTTGCCCCGAGGCCCTCCCGCGCCTACATCGACAGGGACAGCGGCACGGAGAACCGACAGTGACCGACCAGAACTGGAGCACCGCCCTGCTCGACCGGCTGATGGCCGAGGGCACCGATCTGACCATCCCGGACGGGGCCCAACTGTTTGCGCCGGGCGCGTATGGAGAGGTGTTTCTGATCGTCCGCGCAGGCATCGTGCGGGTGGAACAGACCAGCCCGTCGGGGCGGACGGTGGTGCTCTACCGGGTTGGTCCGAACGACAGTTGCGTGATGACGACCTCGTGCATGCTGTCCGACATCCCCTATTCCGGCTTCGGCTATGCCGAGGGCCCGGTCACCGCGCTGGCCATCGGGCGGGACCGGTTCAACTCGCTGCTGGCCAAGGATGCCGCGTTTCGGGGCGCGGTTTTCATGGCCTTCTCGCAGCGGATCGTGGAACTCTCCGAGGTGATCGACGACCTTCTGCTGAACCGGATGGATCAGAAACTGGCGCAGTGGCTGCTGGATCAGGGCGCGCAATCGGCCGATATCCACACCACCCATCAGCGCATCGCCTCTGAGCTTGGCAGCGCCCGCGAGGTCATGTCGCGCATCCTCAAGGAATTCGAGCATCGGGGCTGGGTCCGGCTTGAACGCGGCGTGGTTCACCTGCACGACCGCCCTGCCCTGAGCCGCCACGCGCGATCCGGATCTGTGTGACCTCGTCACATAACCCGGACTTAAAACCTGCGAATCTCGGGCCTGATCATCAAGGAGATTCGACCATGCAACTTACCTCTAATGTGGGCTCAATCGACAGGGTTCTGCGGCTGATCCTCGGCAGCGTTCTGATCCTTCTGGCGGTGACCGGAACCATCGGCCTTTGGGGCTGGCTGGGGGTCGTGTTTGTGGTGACGGCGTTTATCAAGTTCTGCCCGATCTATGCGATGCTGGGCCTGTGCACCGACACGTAGGCCAAGCAATGACCCGGCCTGCCCATGCCACCCGGCGCGCGCTTCTGAAACTGGGGGCCGCCAGCGCGCTGGTTGGCCCCGCCTCGGTGGTTGCGGCGGCCAGCCCGATTGAAACCGCTGTTGTTCCGGCGCAGCTGTCCGATCGGCAGCGCACCCCTCTGGGCCTCTACCTGACCCCGCACGAGGCGCACGCGGCCTTGCAGCACGATCCGGACATCCTGTTCGTGGACGTGCGCGACCCGATCGAGATTTCCTTTGTCGGCCATCCCGAGGGGCTGGACCGGATCATCCCGCTGGGCGTAATGACCCATCAGGTCGACCCGGTCGGCGGCCAGTACCGCATGGCCAACAACCCCAATGTGGTGGCCGAGTTCGACGCCTTGCGGGCCGAAAAGGGCAGATCAAAGACGGACGCGATTTTCGTGACCTGCAGGTCGGGCGCGCGGTCGGCGGTGGCGGTGCGGCAACTGGCGGCTGCGGGCTACCAGAATGTCTGGAACCTGATCGAAGGGTTCGAGGGCGACAAGGACGCCAACGGCGTGCGGGCCGTGAATGGCTGGCGCAACGCCGGGCTGCCATGGGGCTATCGTCTGGGTCCCGGCGTCGCGTGGACCGGTGCGGCTTAGGCGCGACGTTCCTTTGGGGTGGCGCTGTTCGGGGCCATCCGTGCGCCGGTGATGGCCGCAAGGGCAGGGGCCAGATCCGGGTGGGTGAAGCGGAACCCGTGGCGCAACAGCTTCGCGGGAACCACCCGCTGACCGCGCAACAGGGTTTCGCGGCCCATATCTCCGGCGACGGCGGCGATCAGCCAGCCAGGTATACGCAACAGGGCAGGGCGGTTCAGCGCATGTGCCAGGGCCTGCGTGAATTCCGCGTTGCGCACCGGGTTCGGGGCAGTAGCGTTGAGCGGCCCGTTGATATCCGGGCGCGACAGGGCAAAGGCGAGGGCGCGGATAAGATCGTCCCGCTCGATCCATGGCATCCATTGCTGGCCGTGCCCCAGTTGACAACCGGCCCCAAATTCGAACGGGGTCAGCAACCGCGCGAGCATCCCGCCCTGCGTGCCCAGCACAAGACCGATCCGCAGCAATACGACCCGGACGCCCATCTCGGCAATCGGGTCTGTGGCGCGCTCCCAGTCATCGCAGACCTGATGGATGAAGGCGGGGCAGGGGGCGTCGTCTTCGGTCAGGGTCTCATCCTGTCTCAGCCCGTACCAGCCGACGGCCGAGCCGTTGATCAGGCAGTCAGGTTTATGTTCGAGCCTGCGGATCAGCGCGCAGATTGCCTTGGTCATGGCAACCCGCGACCGGATGATGCGGTCCCGTTTCCGGGCGGTCCACAGGCCGTTTGCCACCGGCTCACCGGCCAGATTGACGATTGCATCAAACCGCTCGGTACGGTCGATCTGGTCCAGTGTGGTGATCAGACGCACCGGATGGGCCAGCGTGTCGGCGGTGCGCAGATCGCGGGTCAGGACGGTGACGGAATGGCCTGCGGCGACCAACGCCTCGACCAGCCGCTGACCGATGAAACCGGTGCCGCCGGTGATCAGCACATGCTGCCGTGGCGCAAGGGGCGCGACCAGAGGGGCCGGGTTGACAGCTGTCAACCGCGCGCTGCGGTTCGCGGCCAGCAAATCGCGGACGCTGAACAGACCCACGCCAAGGGCGGCGCAGGTGGCCATGACGCTCCAACCGCCATAGCTGACCGGGATCAGGGCCGAGGGCAGGGTGGACCAGTGCCAAAGATACGGCGCGGCCAGCGCAAGGATCGCGCCATAGTTCAAGGCCAGCAGGGTGTGATTGATGCGTTCGCTGGCGGGCAGGCGACGGGTCAGATCCTCTTCGACGAAATCCCACAGGGTGATCAGCACCTCGAGGGTCAGGATTACGGCCAGAACAAGGGTGAACAAGCCGTGCGGTTCGAACCAACCCAGGCACAGGAAGATCAGCGCGTAGAACGCGTTGCGGATGCCGTGCAGGCGCAGTTCGGTCCTTTGTGACGGCCGCCAGGCCAGACGCTCGGTGCCTTCGTGATGCACCAGCGTGTCAAACGCGCCCATGGCAATCTGCAGGGCGACGAGGGTCCAGAGAAGGGGGTTGTCCATGTCAAATCCTATCCGTCGTGAAATATGGCGTCCTGCCGGATCAACTCTCCGAACAGGGGGCTGCGCAGGCTGAGCGAGAATTCAAACCGCCCGTCGCCCAGATCGGTGTGGGCAATGGTCAAGGCTCCGGGGCCCAGCCAGCGGGGCAGGCGCAGTTTGCGGCGGCCCAGTTGCACAAAGTAATGATCGCTGAGAAACCGGATGCCTCTGCGGTCGGCCTGCACGTGCAGGGCGATGCCGATTCCTGCACCGATATACTCCTCGATCCCGGTTGGCCCGGCGAACCGTTTCGAGCTGTGGATGACCTGCGGAAACCCGTCCGCGCGACCGTATTGGCGCACCCAGAACTGGCCACGCCCGGCGCGGTCCTCGGTCACGGTGACAACCGCAGGCTGGCCGATACAGGCGGTGTCAAAGGGCAGGGGGCCGCCCACCAGCCGCGCCAGATGGGCCAACAGGCGGCCCGCCCGCGTCATCCGCATCGTCACCACCTTGCCCTGATAGACCACGCTGGCCCCCTGGGTCAGGCAATGGCCAAAGCGGTGCTGCACCGGGCGGGGCAGGGCGGCCCAGGCGGTTGGGCCGATCAGATCGCGAAACCGGGTGTCGGTTTGCGGCGCGTGGGGTGAGAAATTGATCTGTTTCATCTGACACCTTATGCGTTACGTACTGACATTTCTGTATTGAGAGAAATAAGCGAGTAAAATTTTTTACGGCCCGGCCTTCTTGCCCCCGATCTTGAGAAGCGACAGGATTTTGTCGCCCATTTTCATCAGCGCCGACAGGTTGGATTTCGGCACTGACAGCATCTGGTCCGACCACTTATCCGCCGTGTTCAGGAAATCCTGCATGTTCTGCATCCGCTGCAGCACGACCGGGGACAGGCTGGTTTCGGTCGCCGCCTGCGAGACGCAGATGTCGAGCGCGCGCATGGCGGGGTCGATCTCGCGCTCTTTGCGGCCTTTGGCGATCAGCAGGGCCATGTCCCAGACATCGGTTTCCGCCGCGAAATGCTCGCGCCGGTCGCCGGGGACGGGGACACGGTGGATCAGACGCCACCCGGCCAGTTCCTTGAGCGAGTTCGACACGTTCGAACGGGCAATGCCCAACTCGTTCGAGATTTGCTCGGCGTTCAGGGGGGCCTCGCTGAGGTACAACAGCGCATGGATCTGCGCGACCGAGCGGTTCACGCCCCACTGGCTGCCCATATCGCCCCAGTACAGGATGAACTTTGCCCGCGCGGTCGAGTCGGATAGGTCGGTAATTTCTGTCATGACAGAAATATGAGACAGATTGCGCCGCAGGTCAATCCGGTTTGTGCAGGTGCCCTTGGCTCGGCAGGGCAGGGGCGACCACAGACGGCAAAATCAGGCGTGTCGGGTGCGGGCGAGCCGCCTAGCCATTTTCCTGGGTCAGATGATCGAACAACTCTTCGAAACCGGCCTGTTCGGCCTCGCCCAGCTTGGGCAGATAGGCCTTGGCATCTTCGAGGTTCGAGCTGGGATCGCCGACCACCAGCAGCATGACCATGCCATGGCGGCCATGCACGCGGCAGCGGATGCCATAGACGCCCTCTTTCTCGAACGTCACATCCATCTCGGGCTTGCCGCGAATCTCGAAACTGCGGGCCCCGACGGGGATCATGCGGGTGATGGCGGTCACGGTATGCCGCCCGGTCGAGCCCTTGAAGCGCACGGTTGCCCCGGCGGGGACTTGCAGGAACTTGGGTTCGAACCGGAAAGCATGGGCCGGGGTATCGGCGTTCAGGTCGATGATCTGATGCACCACCGCGACCTCGGGGATGTCGTCGGCTTGTGCGGCGGGGCCAAAGGTCATGGCACCCGCCAGAATCGCTGCGGCCAGTTTCAGCGAAGTATTCATCTGTCCCTCCGGGGTTCAGGCCGCCCGAGAGGTTCCCCCCAGCAGATCGGCCAATGCGCTGATCATCACCGGCCATTGCGCGCGGCGGTCTTCATCGCGCAGTTCGGCCAGAAGTTCGTGGCCAATGGACACCACGGCGGGGGTGCTGTCATTGACATAGGTCACGATGCGCTGCTCGGGGTTGGCCAGCAGGAAGGGCACGATGGCGGCACCGGCCTGATCAGGCGCAGTTTCCGACAACAGCCGCATCGCCGCCTGCCGCACGGGGGCCGAGACATCATCCAGCAGGCTGCGCGCCACATCCGGCGTGCCGTCCCAGCGGGTCAGGATCTGCATGGCGTCGATGCGGAAGGCGGTATCGCCGGTCTTCACCATCGCCCGCAGCTTGCCGCGCAGGCTGTCCTGCGGCGGCAGATCGGCCTGTTGCAGCAGTTTCAGGGCCTGCAGCGCAAGGCCCGAGTCGGTGTGCGACAGGCCCTTGGTGATCAGGTCCACCAGTTGATCCTGTTCCAATTCCACACCGTTGCGGGTGACTGCGGCGGCCAGTGCCGAGAAACCCTGTTGCGCGATCTCGGTCTCGGGGTCCTGCGCGATCTGGGCCAGCATGATCTGCATCCCCGGCACCTCGCCCAGCAGGCGGATGGCGGATAGGCGTGTTTCCCGTTCCAGTGCTTCGGCATTGTCGTCCAGCGCGACGCGGCGGCGTTTGGGATGGCGGGTGGCCTTGGCCAGCAGCGCCTGTTCGCGGGGGGTCAGCGGTTGCACCTCGTCCTCTTGCGCCTCCTGCGTCATCTCGGCCGCGATGGCGTCATGACCGAGGATCGCGCCGAGGCTTGAAGTCGGGCCGTTCTCGCCGCCATCCGAGACATCCAGTCCGGCCTCTTCCAGCGCGGCGATGTCGGTTTGCGGGGCCTCTTCTTCGGGGGTTTCCTCGGCGGCCACGGGCATCGGGGCCAGCGCGAAGGACAGCAGCAATTCGCGGCCCTGCTGCTGGTTCACATGCGGGCGGTTCGTATCGGTGACGATCATCGCCAGCGACGCGACGGCCTTGAGTCGCACCGACCGGAACGGCGCGCGGCAGGCGCGTTGCAACCATTCCGCCGCCTCGCGCAGAGGGGAAGTTGCCAGCGCGTCGACGATGGCCCATTGGATACGCTCGGCCTTGAGGTCGTCCGCATCGACCGAAAACAGCGCGTTCAGGCGATCAGCCACCAAGTCCGGGGCCAGCGCTGCCAGCAGGCCCAGTGCCTGTGCGGACACTTCGGGTTGTTGACCGGTGGCGAGGAAGTCCAGCACCTGCCAGCGCAGGTCTTCTTGGTCCGCGATCGGCGTGTCGCGGTCCAGCCGGTCGAGCAGCGCCAGTTGCACCTTGGCACCGGGGTCGCGCATCATGCGGTCCAGCAGTTCGGGTTCGGAAAAGCCGGACTGGGTCAGGGCCGCGATGCGGATATCCTCGACCGCATCGGTCAGCGCCTGTTCGACCAGCGCCGGATCGCCGGGCATCAGCGCCTCATAAGCGATCAGGCGCACGGCCCCGTCCTTGTCGGTGGTGGCTTTGCGCAGGATCGCTTCGGCCTCGGCCCCGCCGATTGTGGCCAGCGTGCGCAGGGCGCGGTGGCGCAGGCGGCGGTTCGAGGATTGGGTAAATACGCCCAGCGTCGGCACGGCGGGCTGGCCGATCCGGCCCAGCGCTTCGCAGGCCACATCGCCCAGCTCTTGCCCGTCTTCGTCCATCAGGGCCATGACGATGGGTTCAATCGCGGCCGCGTCACCCATGCGACCCAGCGCTTTGATGGCGGCGATCTGGGTGTCCAGCCAGTCGTCCCATTCGTCTTGGTGCAGCTCGTCCTCGTCCCATGTGATATCCTCGCCGCGTCCGGTGACGAGGGTGCGCAGATAGGGCGCGGCGTCTTCGGACTTCAATTCGGCCAGAGCGGTCACGCAGGCCAGTTTCACCTCACCGCAGGGATCGTGGATCAAGTTCTCCAGCAGTTGCGGCGCGGCGTCCTGCACGCCCAGCGCGCCCAGCGCCTGCGCCGCGTCCTGACGGACGTCTTCATCATCGTCCAGCAGCGCCTCGACCAGTGCGGGGCTGTTGGCGGCACCAATGGCGGTCAGGGCCTGTATGGCGCGCAGGCGGATCACGTCATAGTCGGATTTTGCGTATTCGGAAAACAGGCCAGCGGCCTCATCGCGCAGGGCGGTATCGGAATGCATGTTCATATCGGGTCTGCCATGTTTTGCGTTGGGACAGGTTGGGTGAAAGTGGAAGGCAGGTTTCCCAACCGAAGCCTGCCTTCCATGTGGTCCCTTCTGCAGTGGGACCAGACCCGGGGGGCGGCATGGCGACCGCCCCCCGGAAAGCCGTCAGGCGATATCGCGCGGTGCGAAGGACATCGTGCGGAACGAGGTCTTGTAGGGGCTCGGCCCCAGTTTGCGCAGCTTGGCAACGCCCATCTTGTAGTTGTAGTTGCCGCTGATCCAGTCGACGATCCGGCCCTCAAGCGCGTTTGCAGGCTGCTGCATGTGCAGGAAGTCCATGTAAACAACGCTTTTCTTGATGGCGGGCGTGACCATGGCCACGGCGGTGATCGCCGCTTTGGTCAGTTCGATATGCCCGTTCTCCATCAGTTTCGAGAACTGGAAGTCATCGCCTTCCACACCCAGCAGCGTGGTCTTGTTGCCCGGAACACGTTCCGAATAGACCATCACATAGTCGCCGCTTTCGATGCCGCGTTCAGCCGCATCATCGGGGTGGATTTCGACCCAGTTTTCCGGCCAGCGCTGCACGATATACGGGCGGCGGCGGTCGTCGAAACCGGACTGCCAGCGTTCGTTGATCCGACCCGAGGTCGCCCAAAGCTCGCCTTCGTCCTTGTTGGGTTTCAGCCATTCCCAATAGTCCGAGAACAGATTCCACGGCGATTTCTGGATGTTGCACTTACCGGTCTGGCTGTTGAAATGCGTCAGCTTCTTGTTGAACACATCCGCGCCAGCCGCACCGGTATCGGGCAGTTCGCGGGTTGTGTCGTGCAGACGTTTGGTTTCAATCAGCGTGACCCCATCGGCATCCAGCATGACCGGGCATTGCACACCATCAGTGCCGAATTCACGGACCTTCTGGTGGAGGGTTTTGCCCTCTTTCTTGGCCAGACGGTGCACCGCGTGGAAGTCCTTGCGCGACCCGCGGGTAAAGCGCACGGCCTCTTCCGCGACTTCGTTCGAGCTCTGCCAATCGAACCCGTCAAAGCCCATCCGCTGTGCCAGTTGTGCAATGATCCACCAGTCAGGTTTCGCCGCACCGGGGGCGTCATAGAACTTCTGGTAAAGGCGCAGACGACGTTCGCCGTTGGCGCGCAGGAAGTCCTCTTCGCCCCAGGTTGCTGCGGGGAACACGATGTCGGCGTAACGGTTGCCGATCGGGTCCTGCAGATAGATGTCCTGGTTGATCACCACCATGCCACCGCTGTCGGCGCGGGCCTTCAGTGTGTCGATCATCTCTTGCTTGTCAAAAGAGGCGATCTGGTGCGGGTTGCGGACGGTCAGTTCCTCAAACTTGTCGGCCAGTTGCTGGCTGCCGCACATGGATTGGATCCATGTGGTGCCGATCACATGGGCCATACGGGTATGACCTGCGATCAGATACCGGTCGGTATCCATGGCGCGACGACGGCGACCGGGCAGTTTCTCGGGCGATTTGTTGCGCGGATATTTCCCGCCCTTCACGCCGCCCCGCTGGTGACCACCGGCCCGGCCAATGACCTGACCCGGACGACCGCCACAGCCACAGATGATACCCAGAGCCGAGATCGCCTGCGTGTTGCCGGTGTTGTTGGACCAGTAGAACCCTTTCTCGATCATCACCGAGGTTTTGGGCCGGGTGCCATCCGCCTTGGGTTTGGCCAGCCATTCGGCGGCAGTATAGATTTTCTGCACGTCGATTTCGGCCATGGCGGCTGCGTTCTCGGGCGAGAACTCGTCCTGCGACAGCAACCAATCTTTCCAGTCTTCAAAGCCTTTGGTCTGGAACTTGCCCCAGGTGGTCCGCCACTGCCATGGCGTGTTCCGGGTGCCCTGACCGAAGCCCGAGGAGCTTTCCCACTTGTTGTTGACCCATTTCTTGATCCAGTCGCTGTCTTCCCAGCCATTTTCCACGATAACGCGGGCGATGGCATTAACGACCAGCAGGTCAGTACCGGGCAGAACGTCGATATGCAGACCACCCATCTTCTCGGCATGGGCCACGCCAGCCGACCGGCGCGGGATCAGATAGATTTCTTTCTGACCGTTCTGCATCCCCTTCATCATCCACTGGGTATAGAGGATGGTTTTGGTCTCATACGGGTCGGTGCCGCAAACCAGAAGGGTTTCCGCATCGCGCCAGTCTTCGTAGGACGGGCCGAAATTGTCGAAACCCGCATCCCGGAAACCGGGGGTCGAGGTCACGTCGGACGGCGTGTCGTGGAAGGTGAAGTTCGCGGTGTTGATATGGCGCAGCGCGTATTTCGAGATCGCATAGGTATTCTCGATATACTGATAGCTGAAGGTTTTCACGCCATAGGCATTGGTGCCGTGTTTGGCGATGACGTGGTTGCCCACCTCAGCCGCCACATCCAGCGCCAGATCCCACGGGACCGGCATCAGCGTGCCATAGATCCGCATCAGCGGTGTCTTCAGGCGGTCGCGTGTCGGTGTCTGCGGGTTATAGCATTTCTGCGCGATACACCCGCCCCGCAAGGAGCTGTCGCCGTCGGTGTTGACGTATTGCGTGTCCTTGTCAGGGATGATCACCACGTGGTGCGGCTGACCTTTGTGCAGAACGATGTTGTGCTGGTTCGGCGCGACCCATGCACCCAAGGGTGCAACGGGGAAATCCTCGCCAAAGGCGTTTTCGTCCGCAGTTGGGCCACCGGGTTTGGCCGTCACGGGCCAGCGGTAGACTTTGTAACCACAGGCCACAATGCAATAGTCGCAGGCGGTCGAGATGACCTCGGCGCCTTTGGGCGGCAGCGGGACGTTGGTTTCGGGTACGTAATACGGGGTTGCCATGTTTCCGTTTCCCCTTATGCAATCAGGTTGTCGTAGCGGCCGTAGATCAGGCCGAACATGCCAACGGCGTAGATGTCATCACCGTCCAGTTCCAAAAGGACCTGCGGCAGCGACTGATAGGCCTGCCCCGAGACGAGGATGCCGTGCCGTGTCGCGTCATAGGTGGACAGGTGCAGCGGGCACGGGCCCAGCACCTTATGTTCAGGCTTGTAGCTGTCATACATCGACCCGCCCTGGTGGGTGCAGGTGAGGTTGAAGGCCACAACATCCTTTTGCGGGCCGATGCCGCCGCCGCTTTCCACGCCGGTTTTCACAAGGATCGAGTCCGAATAGTCACCCTCATCGGGGTAGTAGAACTCGACCGGCACATCCTGTTCCAGTTCGGACAGTTTGCCGATCAGCTTGCGCGGATAGGTGGACACAAGGGCAGGAACCTGTTCGGCCTGACCGTGGCGGGTGGGCATGGCCACCATCACGGCAAAGGTTGTTGCGCCCGAGGCGAACAGGAACTGGCGGCGGTTCACGGTGCAGGCCTTCTTGGCCTCACCCGTACAACTGCATCCGGTTGCGTTATGATCTTTCATGACGCTTACTCCTCTGCTGCCGCGGGAAGCGGCTGGTAATCCGGCAGATCAGGTTCTTCGACCAGAATCTCGTCACCGGACAGGGATTTCAGGAAGGCCACCAGATCCGCCTTTTCCTGATCATTCAGGCCAAGCGGCTGGATCAGTGGGGATTTGGTTGCTGCGAATTCATTCTCGCCGCCGCCCTGATTGTAGAATTCGACCACATCCTCGAGCGTCTCCAGCATGCCGTTATGCATGTAGGGTTCGGTGTAGAGGGTGTAGCGCAACGAAGGCGTGCGGAACTTGCCCAGATCGGCCTTTTCCTTGGTGCGGAAATAGAAGCCGGGGTCGTCCTTGGTGTGGCGATAGAAATCCTCGGTCGAGCCTTTGGAATAAAGCTCGTACCGGAAGGTGATCTGCGCCAGACCGTCATCTTCCCAGCCACTATAGGGCGGAACGCCGGTGTTGTAGTATTTCTCATCCGACAGCAGCGCGCCGTTGTGGCATTCGGAACATTGCGCCTTGCCGGTGAACAGCTCCAGCCCGCGTTTCTGTTCGTCGCTCAGCGCCGCATCATCCCCACGCAGGTAGTTGTCGAAGGGCGTGTCGGTCTGAACGATGGTCCGTTCAAACGCAGCGATGGCCCGCCATGCGTTGCCGATGCGCGGCCACTGATCGCCGAAGACATCGTTAAAGCGTTCGACATATTCGGGAACGAAGGCCAGTCGCGCCTCCATCATGTCGGATTCGCCGTTGCCGGCAACCGCACCGCTTGCGGCGGATTTGGCCTGACTTTCAAGGCTTTTCGATGAGCCTGCCCAGAACAGTTTGCCGTAATAGGCCGAGTTCACAACCGTCTGGCTGTTGCGCCAGTGGGTCGTGCCAGGATAGCCGAACGAGATCGGCGCTTCGACGTCCCAGCCCACATCGGGCAGGTGACAGGCCGAACAGGGCGTTGTCTCATTCCCGCCCAGACGTGGATCGAAGAACAGCATCTTGCCCAGTTCGATCTTGGCCTCGGTCTGCGGGTTGTCCAGCGGGATGGGCGGCTCGCCCAGCGCCACCAGCGGTGCATCGGGGTCAGGGTCTGCCCCGCCGATACCGGCCTCAATCGCGATACTGTCCGCAGCAAACGCTTGCGAACCGATGGCGGCAAACAAGGCAGCGGTGGCGATTGTGCCTGAAAGGTAAGACTTAAGGTCTTTCATGGGTCCACTCCTCAGTTTGTCGTTTCGCGCCAGTTTTCGATCGGCGCATAGTCCGTATCGATTTCCTCGGCGACGAAGTCAGGACCGGTCAGCGGCTCGCCGGACAGTGCCTTCAGGAAGGCCACCAGCTGTGCTTGTTCGGTCTCGTTGAGGCCAAGCGGCTTGATGCGCGGGTCCTTGTTCTCATCGTCACCGCCACCGGCGTTGTAGAAGGCCACCACGTCTTCGAGCGTTTCCATCGTGCCGTTGTGCATATACGGCGCGGTATAGGTCAGCTCGCGCAGCGTGGGGGTCATGAAGGTGCCGAACGTGTCGGCGGTGTGGGTGCGGATATAGGCACCGGGGTCAGCGCGCAGGTTCATGTAGTTCTCGACGCCGAGGAACTTCATCATGGTCACGAAGGTGATGTGACGTGTCGGTTCCGCCCAGATGTCGGGGTTGTCACCAACGCCGATATTGTGCGGCAGGTCATCGGTGAACCGCTCGCCCGAGTGGCACGAGTTACAGCCGCTGGCATTGAACAGCTCGTACCCTGCCTTGGCCTCGTCCGACATCTCGCCACTATCAAACGGAGCGCCCCGCGAGATCAGCGTTTTCAGATATTCCGGGATCGCGTTACGCACGCCGCCATTCGACGGCTCGCCAAATCCGGCGGCTTCGAACATCTCGACATAGACCGGGTCCTGCTTGATGCGTTCCTGCATCATCCGCATGTCCATGTTCATGGAATAGGTCTCGGTGATGCTTTCGCGGGTCACGTCGTTAAGGTTGGTGCCTATGCGCCCGTCATGGAACCACGCGTTGCGCTTGGCGCTGTTGATCAGAGTCGGCACGTTGCGGAAATGCAGGTTGCCCGTATAGGCATCTGACAGGGCCTGCCCGTCGGTGAACCCGTTTTCCGGCTGGTGGCAGCTGGCGCAGGCCAGCTCTCCGTCGCCCGACAGTCGCGGATCAAAGAAAAGTCGTTTGCCAAGTGCCGCCTTGGCAGGGTCGAACTCAATGGCTTCTACCGGGCCCGGCTGCTCTGCCTGGGCCTGGTGAACCGGGTAAGCGGCACCCATCGTCAGCAACGAAACTGTCGACAGCGCCGAGAACCATGTTCTGGCTTTGGTTGTCATTTAAAAGCCCCTTTTTCGCTAGTCCGGTCTTCTCGGCATGGCCGGGGACCGGCATGGCGGACCATAGGGAGGGCCATGGGGCGGCGATTTGATCTGGATTAAGGTGCAGGGTTTTAGCTGGGGTACGCGACACCCCGCCTCAGGCCAAATCAGACGGATGCTGCATTTTTGGGCAACATGGGGCAAAACGCGCGCCAAAGCCCTATGCCTTATGATCGTAACTCCTGCTCAGATCAAAACCCCAGGGCCCGTATCCCACAGGAATCACCCGAAAACCGTGCATAACATCCCGGTGCGATTCGAACCGAAAGAGCAGCCGCCAATTGGTCAAATCCCCCACCGTTCCGGGCGTGGTTCGGCGAAATGACATCCCCACTTGGTGAGAAGGTGGATGGGTCGGGGCAGCAGCGGGTATCAGTTCCGATCCTTGGCCTTCAGATCGGTCGCAGCTGAGGGGTTACACGCCTAGTTGAAGAATATCTTCAGTCCAAAATACGGCCCGTGCTGCGTGACATCATAGGCAAACTCGCCTGTGCTTAGCGTGTCGCTGTAATCGACGCTGAAAAACCGGTAGCCGAAGGTAAGCGCGGTTCTGTCCCAGGGCTGATAGTCGAAGCCGATATTCGCGCCGACCTGCAGGTCATTGCCCCCGGCTCCAAAACCGCCAAGATCCACCGAGGCGATGGTTGTCCAGCGCTCGTTCAGCCGCCACATGCCACGGGCGCCGACGACCGGCTCGATCCAGCCCTCGTCGCCGCCCAGCGTGGGTGGGGTTGTCGGGCCCGGGGTGGTGAACTTGATCTCTTGCCGGATCGAGTTGTAGCGGATGCCCCCCTGAAGATCGACGCTGTAGCGCTGGTTCCCGGTGCCGTATGTTCCGTTCGCGACGCGGTAGGCCCCCATGACTGCGAACCATTTCTGGCGCACATCTATATCCACGGCCGAGCCGCGGGGACCGGGGAGGGTCGTGTCCTCTCCGATACCCACGTAGTTGGCATCGACGATGATCCCCAGATCCCCGTTCCACGCCTCGAACCGCCCGGCAGCGGCGAAATCGAGGACGTTCAGCACATCGCCGAGATCAAGGTCCAGATCGGCTGAAACGCCCGCCACGGTCGATGTGCCCGTAGTTCTGAGCGGCGTGAACAGATAAAGGCCAAAGCTTTGCCGCCAACCGTCATCCGCCTGCCCCGGCGCGGGCAGCGATTGGGCTGACGCGCCGCAGGCCAGCAGGCAGGACAGGGCAATGGTGCCTGCAGCGCAGGGGGCTGATCGTAGGGCCATGTGTCAATCTCCTTGCGTGTGGTCCGGCGAAATCCGGGTATCGGGGGTGCCGACGCGGCGTGCTGCGGTCATTTGCTGACCGAGGATTGCTTGAGCAAGAAGGCCTCGACAGCGGCCTCGGTTTCCGGGCGCAGGTTTTCGATGCCTTCATAGGGAACGCCGCGCGCGGGTTCGGTATCGGGGTATTTCTCCTTGCGCTTCAGGTGACGCCCGAGAATGCGCACGAATTCCTGACCGCCCCAGGCCCCGACCTCGGTAGAGACCGGATATTTTTCATGCGTGTCGCGGTAAACATCGAAGAAATCCGCAAGGATCGCGCTTTCACCGGAGCCCGGAATGCGCAGCTTGAGCTGATCCTTGATGATCGCCCGGGGGGTGTGGACGGAATAGACGATCAGGTGATCCCGCCGCCCTTTTGTTTCCCCCAAAAGCAGCAGCGCTGACTGATCGACGCCATCGACCAGCCGGTCCCGGGGGATACCGGCCTCGGCCCCGGCAAAGCGGGCGAGCGTTGTATACAGGTCGGACACGTGGACGATATCGCCGACGATGCCGTCGGCTTCGATCATTCCGGGCCAGCGGATGAAACTGTCGACCCGGATACCGCCCTCGGACACGTCACCCTTGCCGCCCGCGAACACCATCGGCGTAAAACCCGATTGCGGCGAGTATTTGGTAAAGTGGCCATTGTCGCCCATGACGATGACGATGGTGTTTTCGGTCAGGCCAAGCGCGTCCATTTCGTTGAAGATGTCACCCAGCCAGCTATCGAGCAGTTGCATCTTGTCGACATAAAGCCCGCCGTTTGGCGATTGCGGCCCGCCCCGGCCCGCGCGGGTATTGTCCAGCGGGATCAGGGGCCAGTATTGCAGGAAAAAGGGTTTGTCCCCGCCCGCCAATTCCCGCAGTTTTTCAAGCGTCTGATCCTGATAGCGCTTGTTCATGTCGTCATATTTTTCGGCCGTCCACCGTTCGCCTGCGGTCATCTCGACCTCGCGCGCGGTGCCGCCCCGTTGGGCTTCCAGCCCGGTGACCATGGCGGCAGGGTCGGGGCGAAAGAAATCGTCGAGAATGAACCGGTCGTCGAAATCCGATATTCCGACCGAGACCTGTTCCTTGATCGCGTCGTCATTGTAGATCGTCAGCTGGCCCTGCTGATGCACCGGGAAACCGGCCCAGTCGAACCCCTGATTGTGGGGCCAGGCCTCGGGGATGTCGCCCATGTGCCATTTGCCGACATGGGCGGTTGCATAGCCCGCGTCCGACAGAGCCTCGGCCAGTGTCACCTCATCCGCTGGCAATCCGAACCCTGCGATGTCGACGGTGGTGTCGCCCATGCCCATCCGCACCGGCAGCCGCCCGGTCATCATCGCAACCCGCGTGGGGGTGCAGGACGGCTCGGTATACATGCGCACCATCCGCATCGCCTCGTCGGAAAAGGCGTTTATGTGCGGGGTCGAATACCCACGCACGGCGTTCAGTTCCGGTATCCCCAGATCGCCAAAGCCGATATCGTCGATCAGGATATTGAGGATGTTGGGCGGCTTGCCCCCGTTCGAGCGGCGGAAGGCGTCGAGCAGCTGGTCGACCTCGGCATTGTCCGCCGCCCATTGGTCGGCGTTCTGGGCCTCGAGAATATAATACTCGGCATCATGGATGATGGGACTTTCCTGAGCGGTCGCGGACGTGACCGCAAGACACATGAGCGCCGACAGGCCAGACAGGTTTTTCATTTCGGAGCTCCTTGTTGGGTCTGTTCCATTGCGGGATCGGGATCGGTTTTGCGGTTGATGTCGGTGCCGGGAAAGAACTCGACCCAGACATGCCAGAACATCCCTGATCGCAGGGTTTCAACGCGGCTGAGCGTTCCGCAATCTGCATGGCCGAAAAAGTCGATTTCCCGGACGGGCGCGGCGCTGTCATTGTACCAGACGCCGACGCTTTCATAGGCCGGGTCGTAAGACACCACGACATCACGGCCGCCGACCGTGGCGTTAATCAGCCCGCGGTTTTCGGCAATGAAATCATCGGTCCAGCACACCGCGTCGTCGCCCACGGTTACACCCCAGACATAGGTCTTGTTCGGCAACCGGTCATCGCTGTGGCTCATGTTGTCCATCACCGGCGCGGCCTCTTGATGCTGTTTGGCGATGCCCGAGGAGAATACGGTTTCGGTGAACGTATCGAACAGTCTGAGCAACGGGTTCGAAGACGGTTTGTTCAGAAAAACCTCGCCATTCGGATAGGCCTTCTGAAACCCGCGAAAGCTCATCCGGAAGGTTGGCCAGGGCTGCATTGCGGATTGTTTCGAGGCATCGCTGTCGAAATAGCCATAGATCTGCTGGATCGGCTCTCCGGTGGTGTTGTCGCGCAGGATCAGGTTGTTGCCGTGCTGGGCCATCACTTCCAGGTCCAGCCGCTTGCCGTCGATCACCGGTTTGTAGGCCAGGCCCAGATTGGCCATGGCGCAATAGGTCATCACGATGTCGTCGCCACCCAGCCCCTGGGCATCCCCGGCCAGATGCGGCCGCATCAGCTGCGCGTCCGAATGCGCCCGTGCATGGCCATTGTTTTCGATCACCAGAACGCTGGCAGAGGGGTTGATGAAATTCCGCGCCTCAGAGATCGGATAGTAGCGCGCGCTGTTTTGCTGGTTGCGCAATCCCACATGAACCCAGACCCAGGGGAACACGAACAGGAAGATGATCAGCAGGGTCACCGCAGGCACGCCAAGGAAAAACAGCCAGCCGGGGCCGCCGCCCATCCAGTGACCGATCAGCAGCAGGACCAACCCGCCGAGACCGGTGGCCAGAAAGGTATTTTCATTGCGGATGAAGCGGATCATGTTGTTCCGCTTGACCTTCAGGACCATCTGGCTGACATCCCCGAGGTCACGAAAATACATGAACCCGATGGTCATCGACAGGATCAGCCCGGCGTAAAACAGAAGATTGGCCAGCATTGAGATCGCCTTTTCGTATCGTGGTCAGAGTACGGGGGGCGTCGGCTTTGACGCCAGATAAAGCCGGATTTCGCTTTCGAGTCCCCGAAGGCTGTCGTGCAAATCCGGGTAGGTCGGGGCGCTGGCATCGCAGGGCAGCAGCGCGGCCAGCTTCTCGTAATCGGTGCAGATCTGGGCAAACACCGTGTCCGAGCTGCGCAGGCGTCCGATTTCATTTGCCTGATCCGGAAACAACATCGACAACGCATCCATATCGCACTCCTGATGGAGAATTCCTGACAAGGCCCCGGTGGCGGGGCATTTTCCCCCTCCTTTCCGGTTCAGTATCGCTGAAACCCTCTTACATATTCAGGTATCTTAACGTATGTTACGACGTAACACGTTATTTATCAGAGGTTTAGGACCCGCCGGAAAGCTGCCAAAGCGATGTCGTCACCACATCCAGATTCTGAAACAGGTCCCGGTCTGGGCCGGAAAGACCCGCCGGATACCGAGATTCGGCAGGCCTTGCAGGCCGTTCTGGACAGCCCGGAATTCGACGGGGCCGAGCGGCTGCAGTCCTTTCTGCGCTATGTGGTCGAAAAGCTGTTGGCGGGCCAATCCGGGGACATTCGCGCCAAGTCCATTGCCGAGGATGTGTACGGCATTTCACTGAACGCGGGTGGGGACCCGATGGCCGTCGTGCGTGTCGATGCCGGGCGTATGCGCCGAAGACTGGCCAATTACTATTCGAACTCGGGCAAAAATCAGTGCCTGCGTATTCACATCGACCCCGGCGGATACGTGCCCCGGTTCGAGGTGCTGCAGTCTGAACAGAGCCAGGTTCCGATCCGCCCCCCGCGACCGCATTGGATTTTGGCCGCCGCAGTTTTGGCGGCGCTGGTGCTTGTCGCAGGAAGCGTTTTCTATTTCAGGACGTCGCCACCCCCCCAAAACGCCACAGCGCCCTCCGAAGACCGCAGACAGCAACAAGCTGTCCGAGAAGCGCTGTTTTCCACCAATCCAACTAAATTGCAGGCGGTCAATCTGGTGAGCGAAGCGCGCCCGCTGATGTTTCCGGCGCTTGATCGTGAACGCCTTCAGGCTGTCAGCGGTATGTTCGAACGGGCGATTGCGTTGGATGACACGTATTTCGGGGGCTATGCGGGCGCGGCGCAGGCGTTGGGCATTCTGGCGATCACCTCTCCGCCCGGTGACGAAAAGCGCGCTTTGCTGGACCGCGCCAGATCACATGCCAACACGGCGCTGGAACTGGCGTCGGACCAGGGGTGGAGCCATTCGGCGCTTGCCATGGTGTCCTTTGCCAGTCGGGATTTCGATGCGGCTCTCGATCAGTCTGCGCGCGCGGCCAGCCTGGCACCGGACGATATCCACGTCACGAATTTCGACGCTTTGATTGCATTGTTCAGCGGCGATTTCGAGCGCGCCATCGCATCGGCCCGCCGCGCGCAGGACAGCGACACCACCGACCGAAGGTTCCCCTATCGCAGCGTATTGGCATCGGCCAGCTATCACCTGCAGGATTTTCAGGGGTCCGTGGACCAGTTCAACGAGGCGATCAGGCTGGGGGACCCGGTCAGCGCGATCTCGATCGGCTATCTCGCCGCCAGCTATCAACGGCTGGGCGAGCTCGAACAGGCCCGCGCGACGGTACTGCTATTGGACGAAGCCTGGCCGGGCTACCCTCTGGCTGCTTTGTTCCGGACCCTGTTTGCCGATACATCCCATGCCGAGCAGATCATAACCGCGCTCGACGCCATTGAGCCTTCG
Source organism: Ruegeria sp. G12 (assembly GCF_056533565.1). NCBI lineage: Bacteria > Pseudomonadati > Pseudomonadota > Alphaproteobacteria > Rhodobacterales > Roseobacteraceae > Ruegeria > Ruegeria sp. G12. Next base: position 98,854 of record NZ_JBQFOO010000012.1, on the reverse strand, counting down.
CAAGGTGAGAAGTGATTTCTTTTGGGCGCGGGGTCGCTTCGCCCTGTCCATCTGGCGTGAAATCGGGCCGCCTATCCCAACCGCTTCTTGAACCTCAGGGTAGCCGCCAACAGTCCGAAAACGGCAAACCCGATCATCCATAAGATGTCCCACCGCAATTCATACAGCGACGCGTCACGCAGGACCACGCCGCGGATCATGTCCATGAAATGGGTCGCTGGCAGGACCTGAGCAATAATCTGGACCGGTTGCGGCATGCCGTCGAAGGGGAACATGAAGCCCGACATCAGGATCGAGGGCAGCAGGACAAAGATGGTCATCTGCATCGACTGAAGCTGGTTCTGCGCCAAAGTGGATATCACCAGCCCCAGCGACAGGCTGGCGATGATGAACAGCAACGTCACCACCAACAAAGTACCCAACCCGCCGTTTATCGGGACATCGAACAGCACGTGCCCGAGGCCGAGGATGATTGCGACCTGTATCAGGCCCAGAAAGATATAGGGGATGATCTTGCCGATCATCAGTTCGATCGATTTGATCGGGGTGTTGATCAACATCTCCATATTGCCCCGCTCGCGTTCGCGGACGATGGCGGCCGAGGTGAACAGGATCATTGTCATGGTCAGGATCACGCCGACAAGACCCGGCACGATATTGACCGCCGACCGCTGCTCGGGGTTGAAATAAAGCGTCACCTCGAACGTGGGCACTTGCCGGTTTGGTGGCTGTTTCAGCAATTCGGTCAAGGGCATCGTGCGCAGGGATTTGATCGCGCTGGCGACCATCGTGTCCGAGCCATCGACGATCCAATGGGCAACCGGTCGGCTGCTGGTCTGGTCGGTTGCGTTGGGCAGGCCCAGCCCGACCGACGGGCTTCGGGCAAGGCGCTGGCTGACATCCGGCGGAATGATCAGCGCGGCGCGCACGCGGGATTCGGTGATCGCGCGTTCGGCCTCTTGCGGGGTTGTCAGTTCTTCGGTGATTGTCACGACTTGGGTGGCCTGGACAATCTGCGCCAGCGTGCGTGACAGTTCGGTTCCGGACTGATCCACCACCGCCACGGGCACATGGCGCAGGTTGGTGTTGATCGCATAGCCAAACAGCAGCAGTTGGATCAGCGGGATCATGATGACCATGGCAAAGGTCATCCGGTCCCGCCGCAGTTGCAGCAGTTCTTTCTTCAGAACAGCGGTGATGCGGCGCGCAGAGATCACTGTTCCGGCCCCCGTGTGGCACTGACGAACACGTCTTCCAGATTTGGTCGCTGCGGGGTCAGGGACAGGTCGGCAAATTCAGCAAGCTGGCCGCGCAGCATATCCACTGGCTGAGGTTCGGATTTGTCCACCAGCACACGCAGCCGCGACCCGACCTGCGCCGTCGACAGGATCTTGGGCTGACCGTCCAGCGCGTGTTTGACCTTGCGCAGGTCCGGGCCTTCAACCTCGACAACGTCGGCCTGCAGATCGTCCATCAACTGACGTGGAGAGCCATCGGCTTTTTTTACCCCATGCTGCAGGATGGCCAGCCGGTGACAGCGTTCGGCCTCGTCCATGAAATGGGTCGACACGATCATCGTCGCGCCCTGATCGACCAGATCGAACAGTTGCTCCCAGAAGGTGCGGCGGGTTTCGGGATCAACGGCCGAGGTCGGCTCGTCCAGAAACAGCAGTTTCGGGCGATGCATGACGGTTGCGGCAAGGGCCAGTTTCTGACGTTGTCCGCCGCTCATGCTGCCGCTGAGTTGATGGACATTCGTCGTCAGATCGTAGGTCTGCAGCAACTCGTCAATCCGATCCTTGGCCGATTTCCCCGGAATGCCGTAAATCTCGGCCGCAAACCGGAGGTTTTCCAGCACGGTCAGGTCGCGGTAATACGAGAAGATCTGAGTCATATACCCGATCTCATTCTTCAGCGGCTCTGCCGCCTCGGGCATCGATTGACCCAGAACCGAGATCGCCCCGCTGCTGGGGGTCAGCAGCCCCGTCAGCATCCGCATGGTCGTGGTCTTGCCGCAGCCATTGGGGCCGAGAAAGCCGTAGATCTGGCCGGTTCGGATTTCGAGGTCCAGATTGTTCACGGCAGTGTTGTCCCCGAACCGGCGGGTCAGACCTTTCGTCGAGACGACGATATCATTCATGGCATGGGGACCTGCACGGGCACTCCGGCGGGCAGGTCCGGGGATGCGGTGGGCAGGTCAATCTCGGCCAGATAGACAAGCCGGGTCCGGTCATCCTGATTCAACCCGTAGTAGGGCGTGAACGAGGCGTCATCGCTGATCCAGCGGATCACGCCGTCCAGCGGATCGGCCAGCCCGTCCACGCGCACGTCCAGCGTGTCGCCGGGTTTCAGATTGACGCGATGCGGCTCGGGCACGTAGACGCGCGCGTATGGCGTCTGGCCCGTGACCATCACGGCAACCGGGCTGCCGGATGTCACGCGTTCGCCCAAATTCCACGGCAGGGAATCCAACACGCCGTCGCGGGTGGCCGTGACCGTCAAATCGTCCAGCACGGTCTGTTCGGCGGCGACCGAGGCTTCTGCCGCCCGCACATTGGCCTCGGCAACCGCAAGGTCTTCGGGGCGGGTGCCGTTTTGTAGCTCTTTCAGGGACTCCTGAGCGCTGGCCAGTTCAGCGCGCGCGGAATCGCGCAGGGCCAGATCATTTGCCACTTGGGCCTCGGTCACGACCGAATTCTCGACCAGTCTGGCGTTTCGGTCATAGATGGCCTCGGCATCGGCAAGACGCGCAACCGCGCCTGCAACCTTGGCCTCGGCAATCGCAATCTCTTCCTCGCGCGGGCCAACCTGCAGTTTCAGAAGCGTGGCCTGCGCCTTTTCCAGTTCAGCCTGCGCCAGGGCCAGCTTTGCGCTTTGCAGGGTGGGGTCAAGCTGAACCAGCGTGTCGCCTGCCTTGACAACAGTGCCCTCGGCCACCGGCAAATCGACAACGATTTCGCTGGCCGTCGCGGTCAAAGCCACCCGGTCGCGCGCCAAAACGCCCAAGGCGACGCTGGTATCGGAGCCCGAGCACCGGTCCAGAAAGGCGGGCAGGACAGCCGCCAGAATCAAAGGTATGGGGATTGTCAGATTCAACAGGTTTTCCCTCCGGTGCTAGGCCTTTGAACGCGTTGGGCGATCGTCAAAGCATAAAATCAGGAAATCCGATTTATGTATACGGTTCAGCCGCTAAACATGACAGGACAGGGTCACGCGGGCAGTCGCGCCAGCCAGTCCTCCAGCTTTTCTCCGATCAGATGGGGGTTATCTTCCTGCAGGAAATGAATGCCTTTGCCGATATCCGCCACGTCGAGATTCTGGATGGTTTGACGGCACCATTTGACCTCTTTTGGCCCGATGGTGCCTCCGGGCGTGGCGTGGAACATCAGCATCGGGGTTTGGGTTTCACCCAGCCAGCGGCTGTAGCCACTGACGACGTCATGAACATCCGCTGGCGTTCCGTCGATCGGAATCTCGCAGGGCCAGACCCGAAGCGGCTTGCGGCTGCGCGCGGTGGGGTAGGGCGCGCGGTAGTGGTCCATCTCTGCCGGGGTCAGGTCGCGCAGAATGGCGCTTGGCAGGATCTTCTCGACGAACATGTTCAGGCCCGAGATCATCAGCCACCCCAGACCCGGCGTCCGCATCATGCGAAACCCGGTACGGAAGTCTGGCGGGAATCCGGCCCAGCTCATCGGGCGGATGATGCCCTCCATGAACGCGATGCCGCGGATGTTCTCAGGGTTCCGGTGGGCATAGTGAAACCCCAAAGCCGAGCCCCAGTCATGGATGACGAGCGTCACGTTCTGCAGCCCCAGCGCCTGGATAAAGCCGTCCACGAAGGGGACGTGATCGACGAAACGATAGGGGATGTCCGGCTTGTCCGATTTGCCCATGCCGATCAGGTCCATCGCAATGGCGCGACCCTGCCGCGCGGCATAGGGGATGACGTTGCGCCACAGATAGGACGAGGTCGGATTGCCATGCAGAAACAGAACCGGTGCGCCTTCGCCTTCATCGACATAGTGGATGCGCTGCCCGTTCACCTCGACATATTTCGAGTCATACGGGAAGTCGGGTGAAATCCCCTGTTCGCTACTCATTGGGCCGCCCTTTCTGCGTTGCGAGTCTCTTCGATCAATCCCAGTGCCTCATCATACCATGCGGGGCCGGAGGCTGATCTCAACCATGATACGCGAAATAGGCGCGGACAGGGGCGGTGAAGGTCAGGCCCATGCTGATGATCGCGATGATAAAGCCGATGACTGCGGTCGCCGGGATCGAGACCAGAAAATCAACGGCAATCGCGGCGTGGATACCGATCATGCTGCGCTTTAGGATCGACGCGACGATGCAGGCAAAGGTCACCATATAGCCCAGCATCGTATAGAGCATCAGGTTGGCGGCTTGCGGGCCAGCCAGCTCTCCGACCTGCAGGCCGTAGAATTTGAAGGCGGCGAAGAAGCCAAAGGCCAGCAGAATTTTCAGCGCGTTCAGAATGAAGATCACACGCAGCGTGACGGGTTTTGAAGCGCCGGGCGTCGGGTTGATGGCGGTCATGTCAGGTCTCCGGTTCAAGTGGGCCACACGGCATTTGCTGCCGCGCGTCCGCAATGCTATCCATGTGGATAGGAACTGATTACTATCCACATGGATAGAAAAAGCAAGGAGAAATCTGTGGCGCGCAAACGCAAGACGGATCACGACAGTGCAGTGGCCGGGGCGCTGGACCTGTTTTGGCGGCGGGGATATCACGGTGCCAGCACGCGAGAGCTTGAGCATGAGACGGGGCTCACCCGGTTCACGTTGCAAACCACCTATGGCGGGAAAGAGAAGTTTTTCCTAAAGACGCTGGACACTTATCTGGACAACGCCGAGGCCCGGCATTTCCCTGATCCCGAAACCTACTCGCTGGATGATCTGGCCGGTTGGTTCCGGGGCATCGCCTCGGCCAAGCGGATGCCAAAGATCGAAGATGCGGGGTGCCTTGCCTTTAACTCGATCAGTTCATTCGACCGCTCTGACCCCGAGGTCAACGCACGGATCGAGCGCTACCTGACCACGCTGGAGGGGCGGTTCGCGGCGATACTAAACCGGGCCAAGACAGACGGGGCCATCCGGTCCGAGGTCGACCCGGATGAGGCCGCACGGGTGCTGATCGGCCTTTTGCTGGGCCTTCATACGATCATGAAAGCCCGAACCACGGACCAGTTTCCCCAGAGCTACGCCGAGGCGGCGGTCGGGCTGATTGACGGCTGGAAAATACGGTAGCTTCGCGCAGCAAGGCCCGCTAGCCGACCTCATCCAGATCGAAAACAGGGTCAAGCACAAGGACCAGACGCGTTTCGCCGGTGCCCGCGATAGGCGGCGAACGGTGCAACAGGCCGGGTGATGGGGTTTGCGGCCAAAGCGTGCCGCGCATGATCATCGGGGCTCCGGTGGCGAGGGTGAAGACCCGTTTTGGGTCCTGACCATCACGCGATATTCCGTATTGCGTTCCGGTGCCCCGATAGGTGCAGATCAGGCGTGCGTGGATCGCGTCGATGTGGAATTTCCGGCAGGCGTTTGTGCTGATCGGGTCCAGGCGAAGCCGCAGATAGGGCGCGCGCATGATCTCGGCAAACCGGGTCGCCAGATCGGCGATATCGTTTTCCAGCCAACTCCGGTGGGTTGTGTTTTCCATGGCTGAGATCTCGCATAGATGCTGAACCGCCTCGGGCACGGCCGTTGGACGCAGGATCAGACGCCCTTTGGGCAGGTGTGCCGGGTCGAGCGCATTGATCCATGCCTGAAAAGCCGAACCGACCTGGCGTCGCCAGATTGCAGCGGCACATCCGGGCATTCCGATCCGGGCCAACCCTTCGGGCGTGTCGGCAATGCCAACACCGACGGCGGCGTTTTTGATTTCTGTGCGAACATAGCTCATGCGGCATCCTCCACCCTGCGCCACAGCGGGAACGGATCCGGCAAGTCAGTCGGCAGGGTGTCGGGGCCGGGCGCGACGGTCTTTGGCAGCAAACAGGCATCCAGCCGCGATCTCAGCCCTGGCCAGTCAATGCCTGCGCCAATAAAGACCAGTTCCTGCCTTCGGTCACCCCAGGGCTCGGACCAGTGCTGTTTGATGTAGCTCAGCACAGAAGGGTGTTCCGGCCATCGCGTTTCCGGGACCGAGGCCCACCAAGTTCCGATCGGCTGAACGCTGGACAGCGCCCCGGCCAATGAGAATTCTGCAACCCATTGCGGCCGGGTTGCGATCCAGAAATGCCCTTTGGCCCGGATCACACCGGGCAGGTCGCCGTTCAAAAGGGCCAGAATCTTCTCGGGCTCAAAGGGCTGGCGGGCGCGGTATACAAAAGACGAGACACCGTATTCTTCGGTTTCCGGAACGTGGTCTGCAAAACCGTAAAGCTCTTTCGCCCACATTGGATGCTGGTGCGCTTCTTCGATGTCAAAGAGGCCGGTGTTTAGAATGGCGTCGCTGGCGACCTGCGAATGGTTGGTTTCGATGATCCGGGCATCCGCGTTCAGGCTGCGGATGATCTTGCGCGCCGCATCGGTGCGTTCCGACCCCGCATCACCGACCTTGTTGAGAATGACCACATCGGCAAATTCGATCTGATCGGTCAAAAGATGGACCAAGGTACGTTCATCCTCGGCCCCCAGTGTTTCGCCCCGGTCGCGCAGGAAATCATGGCTGGAAAAGTCCTTGAGCAGATTTACCGCATCCACAACGGTCACCATCGTGTCCAGACGGGCGACATCTGAAAGGCTGCTGCCGTCTTCGTCCCGAAAGTCAAAGGTCGCCGCGACAGGCAAAGGTTCCGAGATGCCGGTGGATTCGATCAGCAGATAGTCGAACCGCCCTTCCGCAGCCAGCCGCCGCACTTCGGCCAGCAGATCATCGCGGAGGGTGCAGCAGATGCAGCCATTGGACATTTCCACCAGCGTCTCGTCGGTGCGGCTAAGCTCGGTTTCCGCGCGCACGAGGTCGGCGTCGATATTCACTTCGGACATGTCATTGACGATGACGGCAACGCGCCGACCTTCGCGGTTGTTCAGAACGCGGTTCAAAAGGGTGGTTTTACCAGCCCCAAGAAAGCCGGACAGGACGGTAACGGGAAGACGGGCATCGGTCATGGCTGGGGGATATCTCGCTTTTTCTGGGCGGTTGGTCCTTTGATTTGCAACGTGATATCATAACATTTAGAAGAAACACAAGCCGGTTGAGCGATCCGTTCGGCGATCTGGCTCGGACAGTAAGTCGTCACCGATACGGCTGAACCAAGCGCTTTCAGCAGACCGATGAAATCACCAACAGCTTGATCAGACTTTGAACACTTCAATATCCGCGCGCAGGCCGCGGATGGAATGGCGACCGACGGACTGGGCGTCATCGGTCATGTGCTGTGCGACGCTCTGGGTTACGAGCACCTTTTCGCCCAGCAGTTTACACAGGTCCTGAACGCGGCTGGCCACGTTCACGGCCTGACCGACGACAGTGAAATCCAGGCGGTCGGGGCTGCCGATGTTGCCATAGGTGACCTCGCCGAAATCAATGCCGATTACGAATTCTATGGCCTCCCGGCCTTTGTCAGCGGCGGTGTCGTTGTAGGTGCGCAGATTGATCAAGGCTTGATGCGCCGCCCGAACCGCCGCCAAGCAAGAGGTCTGGGCGCTGTCATCCACATCAAAAACGGCCAAAATGCCGTCGCCCATGAACTTGAGCACGTCGCCGCCCTGATCCTGAATGGGGGACACGACCATCTCGAAATACTCTCCCATCATGGCAAGCAAGTCAGCTTCGGGCCAGGTTTGGGCCTTTTCGGTGAAGCCGCGCAGATCAGCGAACAGGATGGCAGCGGTGACGGTCTTGTGTTCCCCGCGTTTGATATGCCCCTGACCGATTTCCTCGGCGGGGCCATGACCCAGATAGGTCTGCAGCAGGCTCTTTTGCGACTGACGCATCGCGATGGGTTCCAGGGCAGAGGCAAGCGCGTGGCGTGTGTCTTCGATGTACCGGACATGCTGGTCCGAAAACCCCGCCGCCGCATTCGAGGTGTAACTGGTGCCCTGAACCGATCCGTTGCCATGCTCCAGCGGAATGGCCAGAAAGTCGGTGGCCCCTGTCTCGGCAAGTTCGGCATAGACCGGATGTTCCGCCGTCAGGTCGAGATCGGTCAGGCGTTTGCGCAAGGGGCGCCGCTGGGTGACCACATATTCAAACGGGCTGCCGTGCCAGGCGCTGGTTGCCAGAACCGTTGTCGCCACGGTGTAGCGGCGGGTTTCTTCAGGTGTCCAGATGATGCCCCAGGCGCTGAGCAGGGGGTTGGAGTAATTCTGCGCAATGCGCGCGCGGGACAAGGGGACCCCAAGCTGCACCAGACCCTCGCAATAGCCCTGGACGATTTGCGTTTCATCGCCAAGCAAGCGGCCTTGGGAAATCAGCCAATGGGTCAGGTCATCAATCTGAGTCACGGTGTTCTCGCAAACTGCTTCCGCACCGGCATTCTACCGATCACAGGCCGCGAAAGAACCCGCGCCGGGCTGCAGGCTTACAGTTTTCGATCCGGCGCGGGACAGGTGGGCGTCAGCTGACCGCTGCCGCAAGGGTGGGATCATCTTCCAATTGTCTGAGCAAGCGCGCCTGTCTGACTTTGGGGTCCAGTTCGGGATCACTCAGATAGGCCAGCATACGGGGCACGCTTTCGTCGATCTGTTCCAGGGTCGCCACCGCCATCCCATGCGCCACGAAGGGCCGCAGATAGGTCATCCCCGACAGGTTCGCCGTTTGCTGAAACGGTTTCAGAAACTCGGCCATGGTAAAGTTGTTGTAGCCGCCCGCGTGATAGCTGTGCTCGGGCCCGCCGGTCGAGACAAGGATCAGCAGTTCGCGCCCTTTCAGTTGATCGCCACCCGGACCGTAGGCAAAGCCGTAACTCAGGACCTGATCCATCCAGGCTTTCATCACCGGGGGTGCCGAATACCAGTAGAAGGGAAACTGAAACACGATCCGGTCATGCGCCAGCAAGAGCGCCTGTTCCGTTTCGATGTCAAAGCGCATTTCGCTGCCGCCAATGGCGGTCAGATCGCGCGTCGTTACGTTGGATGCATCAGACAGGGCGTCGAACCACGCGCGGTTGATGCGCGATTTGTTCAGGTCCGGATGGGCGGTGAGAACGAGGGTTTTCATGTATCAGCCTCTTGCAGGAATATTGCGGAATAATGGGTGATCAGCGGGCCGGGCTACTCGGCCAGCCGTTCAGGCACAGGGGCCAGCGTGTATTGAGACCAGAAAAACGTGTTGGCCGCGTCCTGATCGGCGGACAGGTTGGTTGCCTCGACGATCTTGCCATCCTCGATCCGGTAGACCAGCGCCCAAGTCGTATCGACATTCGGCTTGCCGTCGGCATTCGACCAGCCACGGTGGATATCGACCACATGGGTCTCGTCCGCGCCGAAATAGATGGGTTCGGCCTGAAATCCGGCGACGCCCAATTGTTCGAAAAAGGCCAGCACTTCGTCCCGACCGGTCTTGGTGCCAGACAAGGGGTGGCGGCCGGGGATGTGCCATTTGACGTTCTCGTCCATCACCGCTGCGATGCCGTCCAGATCGTTGGCGCCATAGGCGGCAAAGAAATCCTGCACGACCTTGATATTGTCTTCGGGGGATGCGGCCATGGCGGTCTCTCCTGCGATCAGCGCGGCGGTGAGGGCAGCAATTTTGGTCAGAGTGTGCATCTTGTGTCCTCCTGAATATGTGGTGACACAAAGGTAATAATCTCGACTAAGCGCGATAATTCACCCTGTAAGCATTACTTTCATGTATGATATCGATTAATTGAGCTATTCGAGGACAGGATGCGCCTGCCACTTGCCACGCTGGAAATCTTTACCGCCATCGCGCGCCACGGGTCGCTGCGTGCAGCGGCCGAGGCGCTGGGTATCAAGCCCTCGACCGTCAGCCACCAGTTGAAAGCACTGGAAGAGCAGCTGGGCACCGCGCTCTTCATTCGCACAACGCGATCCATCAGTCTGACCGAAGCCGGGCGCGCCCTGATCCGTGGTGCGGGGCCTGCTTTTGATCAGTTGACCGAGGCCGTCGAAAGCGCGCGCAGCACCGGCCACGCCGCGCGGGGTACGTTGAAACTGGCGATGCCGGAATTTGCCTATCACCTCTATGTCGGTCCGATCCTCAAGAGCTTTTGCGCCGAGTATCCCGAGATCGAGCTGGAACTGTCCCTGACCGATGCGCTATCGGATATTCTGGGCGAGGAACTGCATGCCGGGTTCCGTTTGGGGGACCGCGTGGCACAAGACATGGTGGCGGTGCGGCTGACGCAACCGTTGCCTGTAACCGTTGTAGCCAGCCCGGACTATCTGACCGCCCGAGGGATTCCGGAAACGCCGCGTGATCTGCTTGGGCATAACTGCATTCGCTATAGGTTCCAATCCTCGGGCCAGATCGCGCCATGGAGTTTTCAATCGGACGAGGGCGAGTATTCAGTCGATGTGCAGGGCAATCTGATCGCCAACGCCCTTCCAGCCTCGGTCGATCTGGCCAAACGAGGGCTTGGGCTGGTCTATACGTTCAGCGCCTATGTCGCCCCGCAGATCGCTGCGGGACAGTTGCAGCCGGTTCTGGACGACCATTTGGGCCCGACCCCCGGTATTTTCATGTATTTCCCGCGTGAATACCGGTCGATGATGCCGCTCAGGCTGTTCATCGACCATATCAAACGCCAGCGGGGTGTCTGACCCTGCATGTGTTGGCCCCATCTATCGTTGCCCGCGATGCCGAGACCTGCAAATCTGTGTGCATCGCCAGCCGGAGCCGCCCCTTGCCCCTAAGATACGCCGATATCTACCCGTCAGAGCCTTTGCTCAACAGCGATGCGATGCAGCGTCCTTCGGCGGCGGGGTTGATGTCGGTGCGGTATTTTCAGGCCGAACCTGATCGGATGCCGGAAGAGGTGTTTGCGGAACACCACGTCCTTCTGAACCTGCAGAAAAAGGGGCATCGCGTTCAAAACTGGCGCGACGGCACGCTGCGGGATTTCACCTTTTGCAAGGATGAGGTCATCGTAACCCCGGCGGGCATGCGGTCGGGGTGGCGGTGGTACGGACAGTCCGATGTGATCGTGATCACCTTGCATCCGGACAAGGTTCAGCGCTTTGCGCAGTCCGAACTTGGCATGCTGCTGGCCCCGGAACAGTTTCACGATCAGCCGCAGTTTTCCGATCCTGACCTATGTGCTGCGGGCGTCATCCTGCGCGATGCGCTTGCGACCGACGATATGTCCTCAGCCGTGATGTTCGAAGCCATGAGCCGGGTGTTTCTGGTCAAGCTGCTGCAGAAATACGGCAAACGCCGTGCGGAAGAGGTTGAACTGTCGGCGCGCTTTACCTCTCAGCACTATCAACGGGTGCTGGCCTATGTGCAGGACCGTTTGGATCAGACGATCACGGTCGATCAACTGGCGTCTGAGGCGGGCATGAGCCCCTCGCATTTCGCGCGGGTGTTCAAGGAAACGCTGGGCTCGACCCCGATGCAATATGTTATGGCCTACCGGGTCGAGCAGGCGATGAAGATGATCGAGGACCCCGCGCGCCCTCTGGGGGATATCGCCTTGGCCTGCGGGTTCTCGGATCAGGCCCATTTCACGCGCAGTTTCAAACAGGTGGTGGGCCAGACCCCGCGTGCGTTCCGCGCAGCGAACGCTCTCTGAAGCAGAATCTTTCAAAAACGCGGCAGTCCGGTGCAAGTTTCCCTGCCGTCGCCAGCGTATCTCAGATGTCATCGGGCTTGTGCCCATCCAGACAGTTTTGGGAGATACCGCTATGAACACCCTCGCTACGACCACCGCAGCCGCCTTGATGGCATCGACAGCCGCCGTCGCGCAGGTTGAAACCCGCAGCGTCACCTTCGAGAACGAAGGCGCTGTGCTGTCCGGCACATTGTACCTGCCGGAAGAGCGCGGAGCCGAACCGCTGCCGACCGTCGTCGTAACCGGGGCATGGACCTCGGTTCAGGAACAGATGCCCGCCAACTATGCGCGCGAGATGGCCGAACGCGGCTTTGCGGCCTTCACCTTTGATTTCCGCGGTTGGGGCAAATCGGGCGATCTGCCGAACAACGTGCGCTTTGTTGAAAGCCCCGAGGCCAAGACATCGGACATCAAAGCGGCCATCGCGTTCGTCGCAACCTTGCCCGAAGTGGACGCCGATCACATCAACGGTCTGGGGATCTGCGCCTCTGCCGGGTACATGGTCGATGCGGTTTCCGGCAACCCGCTGGTTCAGCGGCTGGGTCTGGTTGCACCATGGTTGCAGAACGCCGAGATCGTCGAGGCGGTCTATGGCGGCGCTGACGGTGTCGCCGGGCTGATCGAGGTGTCTCACGCTGCCGAGGCTGCTGGTGGCCAGATCATTCCTGCCGCAGGGCCCGAGGGGGCCGAGGGCGTGTTGATGCCAATCGGCGGATACTACTACGAGGCCGACCGCGGCGCGATCCCGGAATATGACGACAAGTGGAACAATGCGGGCTGGGAAGGCTGGCTGACCTATCACCCCGCCGACAATCCGCAGCGTTTGGATAAGCCGCTGGCCATTGTGCACTCGGAAAGCGCGGCGATCCCACAGGGCGTGCAGACCTTCCTGGCCGGTTTCGCGGGCGAGGCAACCGCGCAATGGCTGGAGGATGTCACGCAGTTCGACTTCTACGACAACCCCGAGGATGTGACCCGCGCGGCGGATACCGTCGCTGACCACTTCCGCGCCGGTTCGAGCAACTAAGCCCTGTTTGGACGCCGAGCAATCGTTCGGCGTCCGCCCTCATCTATTCGGAGCATCCTTATGCCTAGAAAACTCGCATCGACCCTGGCGGTCGTCTCGATGATCGGAACCGCAGCCTTTGCCGAGCAGCAGGCAGGCATCTCGACCGCAATCACCGATATCGCGGCAGGCGCGGATCGCCATGACTGGGCCCGCGTGCGCGGTGCCTTCGCCGATACCGTCACGACGGACTACACCAGCCTCTGGGGCGGCGATCCGGTCACGCAACCCGCCGATGAGCTTGTGGCAGGTTGGTCCGCCTTTCTGCCCGGTTTCGATGCAACACACCATATGGTGGCCAATCACACGGTAACCTCTCTGTCCGATACATCCGCCACAGCGCAGGCCGATTTCACGGCAACCCATCGTCTTGACGATGGCTTGTGGGTTCTGGGCGGGCGCTATGATTATGAGCTGGAGAAATCTGACGACCGCTGGGTTGTCACGTCGATGACCATGACCGCCCTGTGGGAAACCGGTGATCGGGGTCTTGTGACGATAGCCGGTCAGCGCGCGGCTGAAGCGAATTGACAAGTAAGACAGTGACCGGAGCCTATCGCGGTTTTCGTTCCGCGTTCGGTTTGGGTTGCAAAAACAACTCGGCATAAGCCCGCCACTGGTTTCATCCGGTGGCGGGCTTTTCTGACGAAGGTGCCGATCTATCGGATCAGAGCTTGATCCGGAACGCGGCGAAACCGTCTGCGCCGTCTCCGGCTTCCTCGATCGAGACCCCTTTGAGTTCTTCCATATAGTCCCGCGCCTTTGGGCCGGTTTCGAACAATACGGTCGTGTCCGCAAGCGGAGCGAAGGACCAGTTGGCGTCTGCTTTCGGGTCGATTGTACCTTGCTCGACAATATAGCGCACGATGACGTCCCGGTTGGTGTCGGGGGCTTCAAACACAACCGTGTCTCCCAACGCACCCGGGAAAGAACCGCCGCCAGAGGCGCGGTAGTTGTTGGTGGCAATGATGAACTCCATGTCATCCGTGACCGGTGCGCCATTGAAGGTAAGGTTCACGATCCGGGCGGCATCGGGGTTGATCTCTTCGCCTTTTGGCCCGAAGCGGGAAGGCTGGGACAGGTCGATCTGATAGGTCACACCGTCCATCACATCGAAGTTGTAGGACGGGAAGTCCGGGTTCAGCAGATTTGCGTCGGTCGAGCCTGCCTCGACCTGATTGAACATACCGGCTGACCGTTCCAGCCAGCCGCGAACCTGCGCCCCGTTCACGCGAACCGCGCGCACAGTGTTGGGGTACAGATACAGGTCGGCCACGTTCTTGATGGCAACATCCCCAACCGGAACATCGGTGTAGTAGTCCGGGCCGCCACGGCCACCGGCCTTGAAGGGCGCGGCCGCCGACAGGATCGGCAGCGCTTCGTGCTCGGTGCCTTTCAGCATCTCCGCGACATACCATTTCTGCGCGATCGACACGATCTGCACCGATGGATCATCGGCGACCAGTGCGAAATAGCTGTGCAACGGGGCCGAAGTTTTGCCAACCGCACGACGGACATAGGCGAGCGTCTCGTCATGGTCCTTTGCAACCGAGTCGAGCACCTGCTGATCATCCCCGACCAGCGCGGTTATCGAGCGATCTTCGTTGCGCTTGGAAATCGGGCGCGCCTCGGACGTTGTCGTGACCACGCGCCACGCGGTCCCGTCCCGTTCCAGCAGCAGGTCGAGCAGGCCAAGATGCGATCCCCAGAAGCCGCCCATAACAGCCGGTTTGCCCATCAGAGTGCCCTTTTCCACGTCGATACCCGGGCGGTCGGCAAAAGTGGGGGACGGGAAGACCAGATGGTTGTGACCCGTTACCAGCGCGTCGATCCCGTCGACACCTGCCAAAACGACCGACGCGTTTTCCATGCCTTCTGCGTGATTGGCATCGCCAATCCCTGAATGCGACAGGGCTATGATCAGGTCACAGCCCTGTTCCTGCATCTCGGGCACATAGGCCTGAGCGGTCTCGATAATGTCACGCGCTTCGACATTGCCGTCCAGATGCTTGCGATCCCAGTTCATGACCTGCGGGGGTGTAAAACCGATAACGCCGATTTTGATCGGATGTTTGGTGCCGTCGCCCATTTCAATCTCGCGGTCGAGAATGGCGTAGGGCGGCACCAGGGTCTTGTCGTCGCGCGGGGTTGCGCCTTTCTGTTTTGCCACATTCGCCAGAACCACCGGGAATTCGGCCCCGGCCAGCGCTTTGTCCAGGAAATCCAGACCGTAATTGAATTCGTGATTGCCCAGCGTGGCCGCATCGTAACCGACCGTGTTGAACGCGGTGATGATCGGGTGGCTGTCCCCGTCCTTCATGCCGCGCTCATAGGCGATGTAGTCGCCCATCGGATTGCCCTGCAGGAAGTCGCCATTGTCAACCAAGAGCGAATTCGTCGCCTCGGACCGGATCTCATTGATGATCGAGGCCGTGCGGGAAAGGCCCACCGTGTCGCGGGGTTTGTCTGCGTAATAATCATAGGGGAAGACGTGGACATGTATGTCGGTGGTTTCCATGATCCGCAAATGTGCCTGGTTGTTGGCCGCTGCAGCCGAGAACGGATGCAATGTGATGGCCGCGACGCTGGCAGTAGATGTTGCGAGAAACTGGCGACGCGAAACGGAAAAGCGGTCGGAGAAAGACATGGGCTACCTTTCTGGTTGGTGATTAACGCCAAATGTGCCAGCTTTTCTCAACACCCGTGTGACGATGGGGTCCGGCACATCTGACGTGGTGTTTGTCGGCTGGAACAGGTGCCAGCATACTGCAAATTCACGTGCGCGCTAAGGTCCTGCGCGCCCTGAACTGCCATTCTACAGGTCCCAACAAGACTAATCGGGTGTATTTCGGTCGCGCATTGCCAATTCCGGATGCGCATAGGCTTGGGGATATTCCATGGGCTCGAAAGGACCCAAGGGTATGACGCCGTTCCAGCTGCGCCCGAAATACCCCTGCCGGCAATGGTCCAGAGAGCTGCTCTGAGCAACGCCGGGAAGGCTGTGAACACGGCACAACCAGCGCCACAGGTGGGGGTAGTCAAGGACCCTGGCACCGTTCAGCTTCATACGCAGATAGTAGACCGGATCATGCCGATACAACGTCGGAAAAAGGCGCAGGTCGGCTTCGGTAAAGGTCTTGCCGGTCAGAAACGGGCGTTCATCTTTGGCAAGATGCGCTTCAAGCCAGGACAGAGCTTCAAAATATGCGGTGAACGCGTTGGAATAGACCGCCTGATCCGAGGAAAACCCGGCTTTGTATGCGCCATTGTTGATGGTGACGTAGATCCGTTCGTTCAGCGCGTCGATCTCACGTCGAAGGGTCGGATCGTCGGGGTAGAGCCTCGGCCGCAAGGGTTCGGTTTTCGAACGGCCCAATGCGGTGGCATGGGCATCCAGCGTGCGAATGATCTCGGCGCTTTCGTTGTTGACGATGCGGTTTGTCTTTTTGTCGTAGAGTATCGGAACCGAACGTTCCTCCGCGCCTTCTGCGCGGTAGATGTCCCGGACCAGCCTGAAACCCTGACCTGTGCCGGTTTCAGCCGTGCATTCCGGCAAGGCGGTGCCGGTCAGCGCTGCCACTTTGTCAGGTGCGAACTGCCAGTGATTGGGGCCGTCAGGATCGTCCTCGCCCGTGCGGTTCGGAAAAAGCACGTCCATCGAGATGCCGTGCTGCAAGCCCAGCACATTGCGGGCCAAGGTCACGCGGTGACACCAGGGACAGTTCAGGGCGACAAACAGGTGATAGCGTCCGGACTCAGCCGGGAAATCCGGATCGCCGATTGCGTTTCTGAAACCGCTGACGCCACGCACGAACTCTCCGCGTGCGCGGCGCGCTTTTGCGTGGGACTGATCTTCCTGTTTCGAACGGTCGGTCATGCGGATGCCTTTAGACGCATGTCGTCTGGCATGTGCGAAACATGATTGAGGTCATCCGGCGTTTCTTGATCATGCGACGGGCGCGCGCACTAACAGCCGCTGGCTTCCACCCGACCGCTGATCTTGGCCCCTGAACTTACGGTCATGGTTCCGGCCGTCACGTCCGCCTTCAACGCGCACTTTTCCTCCAACGCCAAAGCGCGGCATTTTACGCTGCCTTCAACGCTGCCCGCGATTTTGACATCCCCGGCCTGAACGTGGCCCTTAACGGTTCCCGGTGCCAGAACTTCAACGGATTTAGCTTCGATGTCGCCCGTCACGGTGCCAGCGACAGAGATCGCTCCGTCATTGGCAACCATGTCACCTTGAATCGTCAGGTCTTCCTGAATCACTGTAGCTGCCAAGACGCTTTCCTCGCTGTTGGTTCCCAGTCAGGAATACGTGCTGCCGTCAGAGAATGCGAACGGAGTTGACGCTGGAGGCAGATTTTTGCCGACGGTTTCGCGTTCCGGCGAACCTTTTGCGTCCGATCAGAATGCCCCGCGCCAGCCTTTGTTGGTCACGGGCACACCGGGCATCTGAGTGTCTGCCCGCTGATAGACAAGCTGTCGGATGCTGCGCTAGGCTGCGGCAAGCTTGCTCAATCATCACTTCGGACGGGCGGACGCCAAACCTGGGGCATCCCCAAAGGCAGATCGAAAGAGCTGTGACGAACAGAAGACATATCATTACCGGTATCAGCGCCTTCGTGGGCGCTGGCCTTGCTGCGAAGCATCACCGCAGGTTTACTCTTTGATGTGAGGGTGCGACGTGCGTTTAGACTGGCGCTGTTCTGAGCGTGCCAAAGCCCGGCTCTTTCCAAGCCCCCACTTTTCCTGAATGGTTTTCTGTGGTTTCGGATGGATGCGGTCTTTGACCAAAAACAGCGGTGTTACCAGGAAGGTATCAACACGTGTTCGGAAAACTCGAAGAGATATTCAAGCGGCCTGAGCCCTTCAGCGTTTATACCGCCGAGGCGCTTTGGTCGGATGAACACCGCTCAGGGCAGATGCTGCGGTTTCATTTGAACGGTGCGATAGATGTTTCGTCCCGGAATGCGCAGTTCCTGGAACACTCGTCCGAGTGGATCACAAACCGCTTCGGTCTTGGCCCTGGAAAATCCGTATGCGACTTTGGCTGTGGGCCGGGCTTGTATACCTCTCGGCTGGCGCGGTCAGGTGCGCGGGTTACGGGCATCGATTTCTCATACAACTCGATTGAATACGCCCGAAAGCAGGCCCGTCATGCAGGGCAAGACATCGACTATGTTCGCGGTAACTATCTGGAATTCAGTACAGACGCGCGGTTTGATCTTATCACCATGATCATGTGCGACTATTGCGCGCTAAGCCCGGCGCAACGGCAGCAACTGCTGACCATTTGGCGCGAATGTCTTGGCGATGGCGGTGCGGTTCTCTTCGATGTTTATTCAATGGCGGCCTATGCAGACCGCGAGGAAGCAAGCCTGTGCGAGAAAAACCAACTCGACCATTTTTGGCATGCGGAAGACTATTACGCCTTCGTCAACACGTTCAAATATGACGCCGAAGCGGTCGTGCTGGACAAATACAACATCTTCCCAGAGCACAGTAAGGCCCAGACGGTCTATAACTGGTTGCAAAATTTCAGCCCGGAACGCCTGACCGAAGAAGTGGCAGAGGCCGGTTTCAAGGTGGATCAACTTTGTGGAGATGTCGCAGGCGGCGCGTTCGCGGACCAGAACCCCGAATTCGCCGTTGTCGTCACGAAAGAAGGGTCTTGAAGCTTAGTTGCAGTCGGGCACAAGGCAGCACGTCAATGGCCGGTTAGACCCGAACGTGGGTGATTGGCGCACACTCCTTGGGCCGCTTCGATTTTGCGCGCCACTTATCCATTCGGCGTGGTTTTCCTGACGGTACTTCCCGGGATCAGCCGGAATCCCACGTCCTTTGCAGACTTTGTCGGCTCACCATTAATTTGTGCCAGGACCATCTCCGCCGCGATCTGGCCGATTTTCAGATGAGGCACTGCAATTGACGTCAGCCGATAGGGTTGTATCGCCGAAATCGGTAAATCGCCCCATCCCGCAATTCCGATGTCATCAGGCACGCTTAACCCGATCTTCTGCGAATAGTGCAACCCGCCGATGGCCATATTGTCATTCTGGTAGAAAATGACTTCGACATCGCGATGGGCTGCCAATAACTGTTCGGTGCCATAAAACCCGGTGTAAAAGCCCGGAGTGTCCTTCAGAAGCAATTGCTTCTCAAGCCGCCCCTTCGCGTCTTCGATCGCTTTCGAGAACCCCTGAAGACGGGCGGTTGCCGCGTTCGCTACGTCGTGCGATGTGCCCACATAGCCAAATTTGCGATAGTCCATCCCGGCCAGATAACGGCCCATGCTGTAGCCGCTGTCAAAATGGTTCAGGCCGACGCACATATCCAAAGGGCTGGAGTTGAAATCCCAGATTTCGACCAGCGGAATACCCGCGCCGCGCAGCATCTGGATGGCTTTCGGGCTGTGCGATCTGCCGGTGACGATCAGCCCCGCCGGTTGCCAGGACAGCACGGTTTCGATCCATTTCTCTTCATGGTCGATTTCGTGCTCGGTCAGGCCCAGCACCGTCTGATGCCCGAACGCGCCCAGTTTCCGGTCGATGCCTTCCAGAACCTGCGCGAAGATTTCGTTGCCCAATTCGGGAATGCTGACCCCGACAAAGGTCGATTTCTTGTCACCCGCAAACACCGTCGCCAGACGATTCGGCAGGTAGCCCAACCGCTCGACCTCGGCCATGACCTTGGCGCGGGTTTTTTCGGAAAAACCACCCTCGTCCCGCAACACCCGGCTGGCCGTCATCTTGGAAACGCCTGCAGCCTTGGCAACCTCGGCAAGGCTTATCTTATTGTTCTTATTTGATTTATCCGGATCGCTGCTCATTTACGTTACGGGTAACTCTTTTTTATTGACATCTGATTGGCCTAGGAGAATGCTAACGTAACGTTACGGGTAACTCAATACGTTGTTGAGGAGCAGCAGAGGGACCCCGACCTGGGAGGAGACCGCCGTGCCGGCCACTGCGCACAACAATCTGTTCTTTGACGGGATAAAGAAGCATTTTGGCGGCACCTATGCCCTGCGCGATGTGTCCCTGAACGTTGAGCGCGGTGAAATCGTGGCACTTCTGGGCGAAAACGGCGCGGGCAAATCGACTCTGATCAAGATCCTCGGCGGTATCCACAAGGCGGATGAGGGGCGCGTTCTGATCGATGGACGGCCCTATGAGCACCGTCCCGGAGGGTTCGGCGAGCGCCAGTCGGTGGCCTTTATCCATCAGGATCTGGGCATGATCGAATGGATGACCGTGGCTGAAAACATCGCGCTGGCGCTGGGTTATTCGCGCAAGGGTGGCCTGATCAACTGGAAATCGGTCGAAGGCTTTGCGCAGCGGGCGCTGGACAAAGTCGGGTGTGAATTCGACCCGACCACACGGGTGCAGGACCTGTCGCGGACCGAAAAGTCGCTGGTTGCCATCGCGCGGGCGCTGGCGGTGGATTGCGACTATCTGGTTCTGGACGAACCCACGGCCTCATTGCCCGCCGATGAGGTCGAACGGCTGTTCGAGGCGCTGCGCCCCCTCAAGGAACAGGGGGTCGGCATGATCTATGTCTCGCACCGTCTGGATGAGATTTTCCGGATCGCGGATCGCGTTGCCGTGTTGCGCGATGGTGAGATGGTCGGGCTGCGCAGCATCGACCACACCACGCCCGAGGAACTGGTTTACATGATTGTTGGCCGCAAGACGCGGCAGGTGGTGAAACCCGACAAGCCGCCGGGCGACACGATTTTGCAGGTGTCCGGCCTGAATATGGAGGCCGCACATAACGTCGGCTTTCAGCTGCAGGCGCATGAGATCGTGGGTCTGGTGGGCCTGCGCGGAGCGGGGCACGAACATGTCTCGCGCGCGCTGTTCGGGTCCGAGATGTTCGATGGCGAGATCACGTTGCACGGCGAAAGCCCCGATCTGTCGTCGCCGCAGACGGCCATGGCCTCGGGCATTGGCCTGGTGGCGCGCGACCGGACCGAGGAATCGGTGGCCATGTCGTTGACCATTCGCGAGAACACGTTTCTGAACCCGGCGGCCATCGGGCGGTCGCTTCTGTCTTTCATGAGCACCCGCGCGGAAACCGAAAGCGCGGCCCGGATCGGCAAGGGGGTCGCCCTGTCGCCCAATGACCAGAGCATGGCCATCGAAAGCCTGTCGGGCGGAAACCAGCAAAAGGTCGTGATCGGGCGTTGGCTGGAAACAAAGCGCAAGCTGCTGATCTGCGAAGACCCGACCGCAGGCGTGGATGTGGGGGCCAAGGCCGAAATCTATGCCCTGCTGAACCGCGCCATGGAAGAGGGCGTGGGCATTATCGTCGTATCGACCGATTTCGAAGAGGTCGCCGCCATCTGCCACCGCGCCATCGTGTTTAGCCAGGGCCAGATCGTGAGCGAATTGTCGGGCACGGAACTGACCACAGAAAACCTCATACAGGCTGCCTCGGCCTCGAACGCCGTTGCGAGTTAAGGAACTGAGATATGCAATCGCTTGAATCCAACGCGCTGGAACCCACCAAGGCCGAGTTGAAAAACGCCTCGCTGAAAACGCGCATTCTGCGATTTCTGCCGGTCTATGGTCTGGTTCTGCTGACGGCGTTCCTGATCATCCTGTTCTCAATCCTGCTGCCCAACACCTTTCCGACGATGCTGAACCTGCGGGCGATCATCTCGGACAAGGCGATCATCGCACTGTTGTCGCTGGGGGCGATGATCCCGATGGCGGCGGGCCGCATCGACCTGACGGTGGGCTATGGCATCGTGTTGTGGCACATTCTGGCGATTTCCCTGCAGACCATGTTCGGCATTCCGTGGCCCATCGCCGTGGCCATCGTGCTGTCGCTGGGTCTGTTGACCGGCTTCCTGAACGGGCTGCTGGTCGAGGTCGCCAAGATCGACAGCTTCATCGCCACGCTGGGCACCGGCACGGTTCTGTACGCGCTGGCCCTGTGGCACACCGGTGGCCGTCAGATGGTGGGCGCACTGCCCGAAAGCTTCTATGCCATCAACGGCACCTTTGTCTTCGGCCTGCCGATCACCGGGTTCTATGTGCTGGGGATCACGGTCGCCATGTGGCTGATCCTGGAATACACGCCCATCGGTCGATACCTCTATGCGATTGGCGCGAACCAGCGCGCCGCGCAGCTGAACGGTATCCCGACGCGCAAATTCGTTATCGGAGCTTTCATGTCATCTGGCCTGATCACCGCCTTTGCCGGGGTGCTTCTGGCGTCGAAACTTCGGATCGGGCAAGCCTCGGTCGGTTTGGAATTCCTGTTGCCTGCTTTGGTCGGGGCCTTTCTGGGGTCCACCACCATCAAGCCGGGACGTGTGAATGTCTGGGGAACAGTCGTGGGTGTCGCGATCCTGGCTGTCGGTATCTCGGGCATTCAACAATTCGGTGGGTCCTTCTGGGTCGAGCCGATGTTCAACGGTGTCACGCTTCTGATCGCAATCGGCATTGCCGGTTACGCCCAGCGGCGCAAGGGCGCCAGCAAGTAAAAGCATAAGGGAGGAGATTATGCTGAAACGGACGTTCATGGCGGTATCCGCCGCTGCCCTTCTGACCGGTCTGGGGATGCCAGCAATGGCCGAGACCGCTTTTGACGGGCCCACCGCAGGACCAACCGCGGCCGAGGGTAAATCGATTGTCGTCGTCGCTGCCGACCTGAAGAACGGCGGTATTCTGGGCGTGACCAACGGCGTGGAAGAGGCCGTGGACACCATAGGCTGGGAGGTCCGCGTGCTGGACGGTGCAGGCTCGATCCAGGGTCGCACCGGGGCGATTGGTCAGGCGCTGGCCTTGCAGCCTGACGGCGTCATCATCAATGGCTTTGACGCCGTCGAACAGCAGGCCGCGCTGGAAGGCGTGGTGGCCGCAGGCATCCCGATTGTCGCCTGGCATTCGGGCCCCAAGATCGGCTGCGATGCGCCGGGCGGTATCTTTGCCAATGTCTCGACCGATGCGATGACCGTGTCCGAGGTCGCCGCTGAATGGGCTATGGAGGATGGCGGTGACGGGGTCGGTGCGATCATCTTCACCGACTCGACCTATCAGATCGCCATCGACAAGGCCGACCGCATCAAGGAAACCATCGAGGCCGCAGGCGGCACGGTGCTGGAATATGTCGACACGCCCATCGCCGATACCTCGGCCCGGATGGGACCGCTGACCACCAGCCTGTTGCAGAAATACGGCGATCAGTGGACGCATGCGCTGGCGATCAATGATCTTTATTTCGACTTCATGGGTCCGGCACTGGCCGCCGCTGGCATCTCGTCCGAGGATGGCCCGCAGGCGGGGTCGGCAGGCGATGGCTCTGAGGCTGCGTTCCAGCGTATCCGCAGCGGCAACTATCAGACCATCACCGTGGCCGAGCCGCTGAACCTGCAGGGCTGGCAACTGGTGGATGAGCTGAACCGCGCCATTCAGGGCGAGGCATGCTCGGGCTATATCACCTCGCCCGCGCTGGTGACCGAGGCAGGGCTGGCCAAGCTGGGCGATACCAACCAGTTCGACCCCGACAGCCCGTACCGCGAGGCCTATTCGAAAATCTGGGGCAAGTAAGCCCACGGGCGGCCCCTGAAAAAGGGGCCGCATTCGGCAGGAATGAAAACGTGCAAGAACCTGCGAGCGGTCGATTGACCGCCCTGGCGGAGCTATGCGCAGAGGAGGAAACCATGAGCGACACGCCATTGGTTCAAATGCAAGGTATAACAAAGCGCTTTGGCGGTGTGACGGCGCTGCAGGATGTGGACCTGACCGCTTATGCGGGCGAGGTTCTGGCCATCGTCGGCGACAACGGGGCCGGGAAATCTACGCTGATCAAGATCTTGACCGGGGTGCATCAGCCGACCGAAGGCCGGATACTGCTAGACGGCCAACCGCTGGAGATGTCCAGCCATTCGGACGCCATCGCAAACGGGATTGATGCTGTTTATCAGACACTTGCGCTGGCCGACCACCTGTCGCCTGCCGCCAATATGTTTCTTGGTAACGAATTGACCAACAGCTTTTTCGGCATCCCGTTTCTGGACAACAAACGCATGAAGATCGAGGCCGCGCGGGTGCTGGAAGAACGCCTGGGCGTGCGCTTGCGGTCAATGGATGTGATGACCGAAAGCCTGTCGGGCGGTCAGCGTCAGGCGGTGGCTATTTCGCGCGCGGTCTATCACGAAGACCTGCGCCTGCTGGTGATGGATGAACCCACTGCGGCCTTGGGCCCGCAGGAGACAGCGCGGACGCTGAAACTGATCAAGGCGCTGCGCGAGCAGGGGCTGGCGGTGATCCTGATCTCGCACTCGCTGGATGACGTGTTCGAAGTGTCGGATCGCATTCATGTGCAACGTCGTGGCCGTGCCGTTGGTGTTGTCAAAACAGCGGAAAGTTCCGTGCAGGATGTTCTGGGCCTGATCGTAGGTGCCCAGGATGCGGCTGCGTGAGGAGTAACAAGATGTCTGCAACAACCACGCATCCCGACAAGACACTGATGGACCGTCTGGAACCTTATCTGGCCTTTATTGGCCCCATGGTCATGATCCTCGCGATCCTGATCTTCATGGGCATTGCCGAACCGGCGCGGTATTTCCGCCTGACCAACCTCAACCTGATCCTGCTGGACGCGGCGCTTTATATGCCGATGGCGATGGCGATGACCTTTGTCATCACCCAACGCGGCATTGATCTGTCGATTGGCTCGGTCGCTGCGCTGTCGGCCATTCTGATGGCCTTTCTGGTCAAGCAATACGGCTTTCCGGCCTGGATCGCAGTGCCGCTGGCCATTCTGATGGGCGCGATCATGGGCCTGATCAACGGTCTGGTCATCACCCGGTTCAAGGTGCCGGACCTGATCGGCACGCTGGCGATGGACCTTGTCTATCGCGGTCTGGCGCTGGTGATTGCCAAAGGTCTGGTGCTGGCCCGTTTCCCGGAACTGATTACCGAGATCGGGCGCGGCCAGATCCCCGGCTTTATCCCGGTGCCGGTTGTTCTGGGTCTGATCACCATGGCCATTGGCTATGTGGTCCTGACCCGCACCTATTTCGGGCGCTACACCATTGCCATCGGGTCCAACCCCGAGGCCAGTGAGATGACCGGCGTCGCGGTCGACCGCCACAAGATCTACGCCTATGTGCTGATGGGCGCAGCGGCGGCGATGGCGGGCGTGATGCTGACCGGTAAGCTGAACGCGATTCAGGCGACCTCGGCCCCCTATTTCAACCTGCACGTCATCGCGGCGGTGGTTGTAGGCGGTACGTCCCTGTTCGGCGGGCGCGCCTCGATGCTGGGCTCATTGGCCGGGGTACTGCTGCTGTCGATGATGATCAATGCACTGGTGACCCTGCGGATCGAGTTCTTCTGGCAATCCGTCGCCTCGGGCGTGGTGATCGTCAGTTCGGTCGCTCTGTACACCTGGATGCAGAAAAAGGACCGGGACGGGGCGCATGGCCTGCTGGCCGGGTTGCGCAGCAAAGAAGCCCGCAAACTCATCCGTTTTTCAGCCGCGCTGATCGGCGCACTGATCCTGTTGCTGGCCCTCGGGGCGGGACTGGCAACCGAGCCTGCGCCAAGCGGCTAAGGCAACGAAGTGGTGCGCCGGGGGATAGGAGCCCCGACGCACCTGCAAGACCCCACTTATTCGCGAAAGGGAGGACTTACCGTGAAACAATTGAACAAAGCACTACTGACGACAAGCGCGTTTTGCCTGTGTGCCGCAGCGGCCTGGGCCGAGGGCAACCTGCCCCTGAAAGAGTTGCCGGGCATCGAAGACCGCGACTACTGGGTTCCGGGCGAGGTGAACGCCGACGGCAAGCTGGAAGCGCTGCAGGCGACAACCGGGGCCGAGGCGGTGAAATACAGCGGCACACAGGACGGCCCACTGCAGATCGCGCTGATCTATCCGTCGGCGGATACCTCGGATTTCTGGGCGCGCAACTATCTGGCGATGACAAAACGGCTGGAAGAGTTGGGCATCGAATACGAGACCACAGAATTCGCCAGCCGTCAGATCGAACACAGCCTGCAATCGACCTATGCCAATCAGGTGGTGCAGGATTCCGATCTGTATGACTTCGTGATCTTCGGGCCGTCAGAACTGGCGATTCAGGCGGACAATATTGACAAAATGGCGGGTAATGATGGCTTTGCCACCTTTGTCTGGGCCTTCCACACGCCGCCCAAGGATCTGAAGAACCAGCCCGATGCGTGGTTCGATTTCAGTTCCGCCGCCGGTGCGCTGACCATGTGCGACTACATGCTGGAACGTCTGGGCAACGACGTAACCATGGCGATGAACCGGGGTATTCCGGGCATCACCGACGATCAGCGCTCGGGCGATTTCAAGGCCTGCGTGGAAGAGAAAGGTAACTGGACCACCGTTTATGAACATTACGGTGAGTACCAGCGCGAAGGCGGTTTTGAAGGCACCAGCCTGATCCTGCAGGCGTATCCTGAGGCCACGATCATCCATAACGCCAACACCGCAATGGCCATGGGCTCGGTCGAGGCGCAGGTCGCCGTCGGCAAAGAGAAAGACGTGTTCTCAACCGGTTGGGGCGGCACCGGGCTTGAACTGGAAGCCATCCGCCGGGGTGAGTTGGACGCGACGCCGATGCGCATGGGCGATGATGTGGGCGCGGCCACGGCCGAAGCGATCAAGGCGCATCTTGAGGGCCGTCAGGACGAACTGCCCTTTGTCTTCCTTGGCCGCATCACGGTGGCCCATGATCAGATGAGCGCGGATGAGTTGAACGCGCTGGAACAGGAAGCGTTCCGCTTCTCGGGCGTTGGCGCGCTCGAGCGCTGATACCCCTTTCCGTGACCGGCTGGCGAGTGGCCGGTCACGGACCCCAATTGAAGACGACCACCGGAGGGAGATCGAATGGCGCAATCCATGATGCTGATTGAAAAATGCAGCCATTGCGTAAGCTGGTACGATATTGAAACGGGCGCCCGGCAGGGGCGTTTGGATTTGCCGCATTTCCCCCATGAATTCGTGGTCGATGATGAGTTTCACTATGCCTATGTCGGGCATTACGGGGTGCAGAACTCGGGCATAGAAGGGCTGGAAGGCCGCTCGGTCATCGTGATCGATATCCGCAAGCAGGAAATCGTGCACACCTATGATCTGGGCGACCACCGCCGCCCGCATGGGATCGGGCTGGACGGGCAGGGGCGGCTATATGTGTTGTCGGAATGGACCGGGCATCTGCTGGTCAAGGAAAACCCGCGCGCCTTCGATCAGGGGTGGGATCACATCACGCCCACCGGCGGCACCAAATGCCATCTGTTTGCGCTGACCAAGGATGGGCACACGGCCTATTCGATGAACCTGACCTCGGGCGATGTGACGGTGTTCAACCCGTATGATGCCGGGGTCACACCGATCTCGATCAAGACCGGGCAAAAGCCCGAGGGGCGGTGCCTGCGCGAAGAGGTGCGGACGCTCTATACCTCGCAGCGGATTTCCAACACGGTGGCGGTGATCAACACCGACACGCTTGAGATCGAGCGCACGTTCCCAACGCCGGACGATCCTTGCCGTATTTACTATGACGGCAAACGCAACCGGCTGGTAACCATGAACCATTTCGGCGGGTCGTTTTCGGTGTTCGACGAAGCAACAGGTGAGATGCTGCACGACCAGAAAACGCCGGCCAACCCGCTGGCGCTGTGTATCGATGATGAGGCCGCATTCGCCTATATCGCCATCGATTGCGAGCAGGTGCAGCGGTTCAACCTCGATACGTTCGAGGTGGTGCAGACCTTTGACACGGGCAAAGAGCCGGACGTGATGGTCATCCTGCCCGATGGATTTTCCAAACATTGGGAGGGCGTGGCATGACCAAACCTCGTATCGCCATCGTCCCCGGCGACCCGTCGGGGATCGGGCCAGAGTTGATCGCCAAGCTGCTCAATCAGGACGGCGTGCAGGACGCAGCCGATATCGTGCTGGTGGGCGACAGTCACCTCTGGCAGCGCGGCGCGGAACAGGCCGGACTGGATGTGCCGCTGAACACCGTGGACGCGGTGGCCGACCAGCCAGGCCTGACGCATCTGGAACTCGACACAATCGCGCCAGAGGACGTGCAGATCGCCGAAGTTACAGTCGAGGGCGGCACGACATCCCTGCGCTGTCTCGACAAGGCGATGCATCTGGCGATGGCGGGACAGGTCGATGGCATCCTGTTCGGTCCCTTCAACAAGGCCGCGATGACTGCAGCCGGGCTGAATGCCGAGGATGAGCACCGCTATATGGCGCGGTATATGGGGCACACCGGCTATCACTCGGAACTCAACGTTCTGGATGAGCTGATGACGACCCGCGTGACCTCGCATATCGGGCTTAAGGATGTGGCGGCTAATATCACCGAAGAGGGGATATTGAAGGCGGTTAACCTGGCCAATGATACGCTGCGCAAGGCGGGCAAGGCGCGCCCGAACATCGCGGTGGCGGCGCTGAACCCTCATGCCGGGGACAACGGCAAGTTTGGTCGGGAAGAGATCGATATTCTGGAACCCGCCGTGCGCAAAGCGCAGGAAAAACAGATGAATGTGACGGGGCCATGGCCCTCGGACACGGTGTTCCTCAAGGCGCAGCGGGGCGAAGTCGACGCGGTTGTGACCATGTATCACGACCAGGGCCAGATCGCGATCAAGCTGATGGGGTTTGAACGCGGCGTGACCGTTGCGGGGGGGTTGCCCATCCCGGTCGCCACCCCGGCCCATGGCACCGCCTTTGATATCGCCGGACAGAACAAGGCCAATCCGGGCGCGACACGGCAGGCGTTTGATCTGCTGGTGCGTATGGCGAAAACACATCGCGCTGATCGCGGCGCGGACTGAGAGGACAAAGATGACCAAGATCAAATCCGTACGCACCCGCGTCTGGAACTGGACCGGACCGACCGTTCCGCCCACCGGCAATTTCTGCACCAATGCCTCGGACGCGCTCTATGAAAAGGGCGATGCGATGTCGTCCTTCCGCTTCCACCAATGGCTGACCTGCGAGATCGAGACCGAGGACGGCACCGTCGGCATCGGCAACGCGGCCCTCGCGCCCTCGGTCGTCAAAGCGGCCATCGACGAATGGTTTGCCCCGCTGGTGATCGGCGAGGACCCGTTCGACTACGCTTACCTGTGGGAAAAGATGTACCGCCGCAGCCATGCCTGGGGGCGCAAGGGGATCGGGATGATCGCGATTTCCGCTGTTGATCTGGCGATCTGGGACCTGATGGGCAAGCTGGCGGGCAAACCGGTGTTCAAACTGTTGGGCGGGCGCACCAAAGAGAAGATCCCGGTCTATTACTCCAAGCTCTATTCCGGCCCCGTCGACGTGATGCAGGCCGAGGCCGCCGAGGCGCAAAAGAACGGCTATTCCGCCTACAAGATGCGGTTCGGCTGGGGGCCCAAGGACGGCATGGCGGGGATGCGCGAGAACCTCAAACGGGTTGAAGCGGTGCGCGAGGTCATCGGCTATGACGTCGATCTGATGGTTGAATGCTACATGGGCTGGAACCTCGATTACACCAAGCGGATGCTGCCCAAGCTGGTCAAATACGAACCCCGCTGGCTGGAAGAGCCTGTGATCGCCGATGATGTCGAGGGCTACCGCGAGCTGAACGCGATGAACATCATCCCGATTTCGGGCGGGGAGCACGAATTCTCGATCATCGGCTGCAAGGACCTGATCGAGAAAAAGGCCGTTTCCGTCCTGCAATATGACACCAACCGCGTGGGCGGCATCACCGCCGCGCAAAAGATCAATGCGATTGCCGAGGCGTTTCAGGTGCCCGTGATCCCCCATGCAGGCCAGATGCACAACTATCACCTGACCATGGCCAACGCGAATTGCATGATCAGCGAATACTTCCCCGTCTTCGATGTCGAGGTCGGCAATGAGCTGTTCTACTACATCTTCGAAGGCGACCCCGAGGCTGTGGACGGGTTCCTTGATCTGGACGACACCAAGCCCGGTCTGGGGATCGAGATCACGGACAAACACCTGAAACACTTTGAGATTACGGAGTAATCCATGACCTATACCGGTATCTGGCCCGTTGCGCCGACACCGTTCCACGATGATGGATCGCTTGACCTTGAGGGCATGAAGCGCGTTCTGGATTGCCTGATCGATCAGGGCGCGGATGGCATCTGCGTGCTGGCCAATTTCTCGGAACAGTTCCTGATCTCGGACGAGGAACGCGCGATCCTGACCCGGCTGAGCCTTGAGCATGTCGCGGGCCGTGTGCCGATGATCGTGACGATCAGCCATTTCGCCACCCAGATCGCGGTGGAACGGGCGCAATTCGCCAAGGACTTGGGCGCGGACATCGTGATGATGATGCCGCCCTATCACGGGGCGCTGCTGAAGGGGAACGCGCAGCAGACCTATGATCAGTTAGCTGCCGTGGGTCAGGTCGGCATCCCGATCATGGTGCAAGATGCGCCCTTGTCTGGCGTCGATCTGCCGGTACCCCTGCTGGTGCGCATGGCGCAAGAGATCGAGATGGTGAAGCTGTTCAAGATCGAATGCCCCCGCGCGGCCAACAAGCTGCGGGCGCTGATCGCCGAAGGCGGCGACGCGATTGAAGCGCCCTTTGATGGCGAAGAAGGCATCACCCTGCTGGCCGATCTGGATGCGGGGGCCACGGGGTCGATGACCTCGGGCATGATTGTCGACCAGATCAAGCCGGTAATCACGCATCACCTTGCGGGCCGCGTGGACGAGGCAACCGCCGCCTATGGCCGTGTCGCGATGGTGATCAACCATGAAAACCGCCAATGCGGCTGGCAATCCTGCAAGGCCGCGATGGTCGAAGGGGGCGTCATCGGCTCGGACTTCTGCCGCCATCCGATCGACCCGCTGCAACCGGCCATTCGCGACCGGTTGATAGACCTTTTGAAACCGCTGGACCCGATGGTCCTGAGATGGGGAAGATAACATGATCCTTGGACAAAACCTGATCGACGGCACCTGGGTCGGGTCAGACAACCTGCGCGCCTCTGACGACCTTGACGGCCAAAGCTTTGCCCAGGCCACCGCCGCGCAAGTGGACCAAGCCTGCCGCGCGGCCCGCCGCGATTTCCGCGCCTATTCCGGCAAACCGCGAAGCGAACGTGCCGCGTTTCTGCGCACGATTGCCGACCAGATGGATGTGCTGGGCGATGAGATCACCCAAACCGGCATGGCCGAAACCGGCCTGCCCGAGGTTCGTCTGGTGGGCGAACGCGGACGCACGACAGGCCAGTTGCGCATGTTCGCCGATCTGATCGAAGAGACCGGGTATCTCGATACCCGCATAGTTGGCGCACTTCCTGACAGGACGCCACTCCCCCGTCCTGATCTGCGCCTGACGCACAAAGCCATCGGCCCTGTGGCCGTCTTTGGGGCGTCGAATTTCCCGCTCGCCTTTTCCACGGCGGGCGGGGATACCGCTTCGGCTTTGGCCGCAGGCTGCCCGGTGATCGTCAAGGGTCATAGCGCCCATGCGGGCACAGCGGAACTGGTGGCGCAGGCCATCGCGAAGGCCATCGAGATCTGCGGCATGCCTACGGGCACCTTCCAGATCGTGCAAGGGTCAGGGCGCGAGGTCGGCTCGGCCCTTGTGCAGCACCCGGAAATCACAGCCGTCGGCTTTACCGGATCGCTGGCCGGGGGTCGGGCGCTTTATGATCTGTGCCATGCGCGCCCGCAGCCGATCCCGTTTTATGGCGAGCTTGGATCAGTCAATCCGATGTTCTGCCTACCTCAGGCGATGGGCACCCGCGCGGCTGAGATCGGCGCGGGCTGGGCGGCGTCGCTGACCATGGGGGCCGGGCAGTTCTGCACCAATCCCGGCGTGGCCGTCATGGTCAAGGGGCCGGATGCCGATGCCTTGGAAGCGGCCTGCGTTGCGGCCCTGAATGACACGGCCGAGCAGAAGATGCTGACCGACGGCATTCACGGCGCCTACGAACAGGGCGTCCGCGCCTTCCGCGATTTGATGGCCGAGGTCACATCCTGTGGCGCGGCCACCGGCAAACGCGCGGCCCTGCCTGCGCTGTTCAAGGTCAGCGCGGCTGAGTGGATGGCCAACCCCAAGCTGCAGCATGAGGTCTTTGGCGCGGCGGGTATCATCGTCTTGTGCGAAGACACCGACCAGATGAAGGCTCTGTCCGAGGGGTTGGAGGGTCAACTGACCCTGACCCTGCACATGGATGACAGCGATACCGCACTGGCCCGCGACCTGATGCCGATCCTTGAAGAAAAAGCCGGTCGCCTTCTGGTCAACGGCTTCCCGACAGGGGTCGAGGTCTGCTCGGCCATGATGCATGGCGGGCCATATCCGGCCAGCACCGATGTCCGCGCGACATCCGTGGGAACGCTGGGCATTGTCCGCTGGCTGCGCCCGGTCAGCTATCAGAACATGCCCGAAACCCTGTTGCCGGACGAACTGAAAGGCTGAGGTACCCCCCAGATAAAAGAACGGCCATTGGCCCATTGACCCGGAACCGGGCCACGATGCGGGCCAAGCCTTGCTGGGAAGCAACGGGCATATGAGATTGGGTGCGATCAGCCCCCTTAAACAAAGGAGCGGAGTGATGTTTGGTGTACTGGATGGCACAGGGTTCGAAGTCATCGAAAAAGAATTCGAGGCCTGTTTCATCGGCCATGCCCGGGTCGAGCGTCTGTGGACCGGCGCGCGCTGGTCAGAAGGGCCGGCGTGGTTCGCAGCCGGTCGATATCTGGTCTGGTCGGACATTCCCAACAACCGCCTGATGCGGTGGGATGACACGGATGGCACGGTCTCGGTATTTCGCCAGCCCTCGAACAACGCCAACGGCAATACGGTTGACCGCCAAGGGCGGCTGGTGTCCTGCGAACATCTGACCAGACGGGTGACCCGCACCGAACATGACGGGTCAATTACCGTTCTGGCCGATGCGTGGCAGGGCAAACGGCTGAATTCCCCCAATGATGTGGTGGTGAAATCCGATGGCTCGGTCTGGTTCACCGATCCGTCCTACGGCATCATGATGGATTATGAAGGCGAGCGCGCAGACAGCGAAATCGGTGCCTGCCATGTCTATCGCATCGATCCTGACACGACCGAAGTCACCGCCGTCGCGACCGACTTTGTAAAACCCAATGGTCTGGCCTTTTCGCCGGACGAGAGCAGCCTTTTCATATCCGATACAGGTGTCACGCATGACCCCGACGGGCCCGCGCACATTCGCAAGTTCAGCGTATCGAGCAGCGGAAAAACTCTGTCAGGGGGTGAGGTCTTTGCAAACTGTTCTGCAGGCTTGTTTGACGGCTTCAGACCCGACCGGCACGGCCGCATCTGGAGCTCAGCCGCCGATGGCATTCACTGCCTCAACCCGCAAGGAGATTTGATCGGCAAAGTGCATATTCCCGAGATGGTTGGAAATGTGAGTTTCGGCGGTGCCAAACTGAACCGCTTGTTTGCGGCGGGAACAAGCAGCCTCTACGCGATTTATCTGAATGTGAACGGTGTGTCCCCGGTTTGATCTCATCTGTGGCTCGAGTTTGTTGAAAGGCAGCCGCGTCTTTAAAGACCGCGCTACAAATGGCTATGGCCGGTGCGGTCGAAGACGATGTGAAACGAAACGCCTTGCGGGCTGCTCTGGAAGTCGATTTTGCCGTTCGAGGCCTCAACCACTGATTTCACGATATTCAGCCCCATACCTGTGCCCCCGTCATCGCGTCGGGTCGTGAAAAACGGCGTGAAAACTTTGTCGAGATTGCCTTCGCTGATGCCTTTGCCGTTGTCCGTCACGGTCAGGGTTACCGAACCAGCGTCATCGGTGCAGTCCAGCAAGACGCGGGTTGCCCCGTGCTGGCTGGCGTTTCCCACCAGGTGAGACAGAATGATCAACAAAGCGTCGCGGCCCACGGGAACTTTGGCATCGTTCCGCCCGATCCCGACACCGGCCTGAGGGAAAGAGGACCGGATCTCGGCAAGAACATCCATCAGATCGGTTTCACCGCCGTCGAGCTTTTGATCAGCCAGGCTGTATTCCCGCATTTTCGCCAACAGGGTCTCCATCCGGTCAATGTCGCGCGCGACATTTGCCAGAAACCGCTGGCGTTGATCCTCCGGCATATCGCCGTCTCTGAGCAGTTCCAGCGCCCCTTTGGCCGCCGTCATCGGCGACTTGAGCTCATGAGTGACATGGGCGGTGTACGACCTGAGCGCGTCTTGCTGGGTTTGCAACCGTTCCGTCAGGGATTGGAAACTGTCGCTGAGGTTTTCAATCTCCCGGGTGCCCAGATGGTCGATGGGTTGCCATGTCCAGCGCCGGGTATCGGACGCCGACATGTGGCGGATAAGGCTATGGATAGGGCGGGTGATGAAGCGCCAGAACAGAAAGCCGACAAGCGCCGTTGCCAGCAGCACGAACAGGCCCGCCCGGGCCAGATTAAGACGCTCGCCATAGAGAAACCGAAAGATGTGGTTCGGTGTTCGGCTGATATAGACCGCGCCGATAAGCTCACCATCCAGCGTGGCGGGCATGGCCACAAAGATCCGAACGCGGGTCCCTCGGCTAAAATCGTACAGGAACGGCTCTGGTTTCGAACGGATACGCATGCGGGCGACGGACGCGGTCTGTCCCTGCAATGCCATAGCGACTTCATCCACATGGGCCAGTGACAGACCGACCTCGGCGCTGCCGCCGATCACGTTTCCGGACGGATCGAGAAACCTGTAGCCTGCCAGTGTTCCGATTTGGGACAGATCGGCGATCCGGGACAGGCGTTCGCCGACCGCATCATAGATTGGGTCGGGGGTTTCAGTGATTGTCCGGGCATCAGGGCGCGGAGGTAAGATCGTGCTCTCGCTCAATGAAAGGGACGGGAAAAGCGGTGCCAAATCTTCGGGAATGACAGGCTTGCTGTGGCCCTGTGCTGTCTCGGCATAGGTTTCGGCATAGAGAGCGGACATGATGGACGCCTGCGAAAGCAGGCTTTCCTCGGCCTGTTGGACAAGCTGGTTGGCATAGAATTTGAACAGCAGCAGCCCAGCGAAAGGCAGGCAGAGAACCACGCCCAGCACCGCCACCAAAACCAGCCACAATCGGGGCCGCCATTTGCGGCGTTTCACCGGCACAACCCCATGCGCAGGCCGACCCCATGCACCGTGACGATACCGCTTTCGCATCCCGCGTCAGCCAGCTTTTTGCGGATGTTGCGGATATGGCTGTCGATGGTGCGGTCCGAGACATGGACATTGCCGCCATAGGTCGCGTCGATGATAGATTGCCGGGAACTGACGATCTCGGGCCGTTTCATGAGATGGGCCAGCAGCGTCATTTCGGATGCGGTGAGGTCGAGTTTCGTTTCCTTGAACCAGCAGGCGTGGCGCGCGGCGTCCAGCCGCAACTGGCCGTGCTCCAGCGCGATTCCGGGGTTTGTGTCTTGCGGGTTTGGGCGGCTGCGTTTCAGGATCGCCTTGGTTCTTGCCACCAGTTCTCGGGGGCTGAACGGCTTTGTCACATAATCGTCGCCGCCAATTTCAAGCCCAAGCACCCGGTCGATCTCGTCGTCTCTTGCGGTCAGGAACACGATCGGGACTTCCGAGGATTTCCGAATGTTCCGGCAGACCTCAAGCCCGTCCATTTCGGGCAGGCCAATGTCGAGGACAATCAGGTCAAACGGAGTTCTGGCAACCATTTGCAACGCGGTTGCCCCATCTGCCGCAAAACTGACGTGGTAACCGGCCTTTTCCAGGGCAAAGCCGATCACCTCGCGGATGTTCTGATCGTCGTCGACGGCGAGAATCCTATTCGGCATTACTAAACTGGCTCTTGGGCATTTGCGTCAAGATAGACCTCTAGCCGCCAGCGACGGAACCCCCATTCTCGCCAATCGGAAATCGGATCCAGCCACGGACGAAGATAGGGGCTGCACGCCTGTCCTCCTGTTTCGGTTTCGAAAGCAATGATGACCGGGAGCGCCTGTTCCCCCAGTTGGCACATATACTGCGGATCAAAGCGGCCCAGTTCCGGCCGAGAGGCGAAATTGTAGGCTGCGATCAGGTAGGCAAAATTCACAAAGCAGCAGATATATAGCGTTGCCCCTACGGTGATCAGGTTGGATCGGATCAGCCAGCCGATCCCCTTGTTCCGGGCCATCATGAAGACGATCAGACCCAGACCGACAAACACCAGACCCATCCAGATGAAGGCTCGGACACGAAGATAGGTCAGGGAATAGACATCGACATAAAGCTGCAGCCGAAAGGCGGCGGTGAGCACCAGAAACAGGGTTTGGCCCAGCCAAAGATACATCAGGGCGCGCAGCATCGGGTGGCCTTCAATCATCCTGTGCGATGCGATCGCAAAGATCCCGGCCAGCAGGGCGGTTAAGACCAGCGGATAGGCTCCGCGATGGGCGTATTCCGCATAGGTCATTCCCGCTGGCAAGGCCGCCCCGCCGGACAGCACGCCGATATCCAGCGTCGTCTGCACCAGGAACATTGCGTTGAACAGAACCAGCGCATTGCGAACGGATGCGGGGTTGAACAGGTCATTGCTGCGCTGGCGTGTTTGCTGTTGCCGTGTGCGCCCGACCGCAACCGGCCCGACCCAGGCACCCTGCAGGTGCAGATAGGGCCAGATCAATGACGCGGCCACCAGCCAGAACACAAACCTAAAGGCGTAATCCGCGTCGATAAAATCAAGCGATGCAACATGTTGCAAAGCGCGATCCAGAAGGGGATTGGCCGAGGTCAGAAGCAGCAGGAAAACCAGCCCGACACCGGCTGGCATAATCAAGGCCATGATATTCTTTCTGAAGTCAGACCCGGGTTTGAATTCCGTGACGTCCCGAACGACCTTCACGGGCAAAATCGCGGCCCCGACAGAGGACACGCGCAGCATTAGCCAGAGCGCCTGCCACCATGTGACGAACCGGTCATAGGCGACCCAGACAGTGATCGCGACGATCCCGAGGCCTGCAAAAAACAGCGAAAGCGGTTGCAGCAGTTCGATGACAGGCAGGTTGAGCGCGATCTCGGCGCTCATCCAGAGCAGCCATTCTTTCCGCGTCGCACCGGTTTTCTTCGAGGCCAGGATTATTGCACAAAACGCCATGGCAAAAACCGCAACGGACACGCCCGGGCCTTTCTCCCAGAACAGCCAATCCGCCAGCAGGACCAGAAGCAGAAGAACGGGCACCGTGAACGGGCGCGCACTTTCGCGGATCTCAACCGGGCTGTCAGGAGGGCCCGCACTTTCCGCCCCGTTCGGCGTTGCCGCCGTCAGCCACCATCCATCCTGTTTGATGCGCGAGGGCACCCCTCTGATAACCAATTGCTGTTCCATACGCCCCTCGGCCTGTTGATTGCTCAGGACGGAGGATGGACAAGACATGTGCATTCCAAGGCCCCAAGGTCCTTAGAGCGTCAGGTCATTTCGTGCATGATTTGTGCAGATCGAACCGGAACAGCCGCGACGATCTTATGTCGCGGCTGCCAACACGAAGTTTTCTGTGCTGCAGGGTTCGGAGATTGTGTTGCCGGGGCCGTCGGCGGATTTCACCGACGCCCCTTCTTCTTGTTTTTCCAGAACGGCGGCACATCTCCGGCCATGATGCAGCCGTAAGGATCGATATAGTCCTCGATCTCGGCCAGATCATAGGACTTGATCTGCGCCACGACACTGTCTGCGCTTTTGTAGCTGGACGGCAGTTCAGAGGCATCGACTCCACCCGCATGAAAGCGGATGTCCAGACCCTCGGTTTCTGCCTTCAGCATCTGATCCGGTGTCACCGACCCCATCCGGCGCTTGTGCTCGGACCGTGAAAAGTTCCGCCCCGCGCCGTGCGGGCTGAAGCCCAGACCGTGGCCGGCATCCTTGCCGCGCACCACCAGAACCGGTTCCGACATGTTCAGCGGGATCAGAGTCAGACCTGTTGCATCCGCCGCGTAATCGCCCCAGGCCGGGGTTGCGCCCTTGCCGTGATAGAACAGATCACCCCGTTTGAAGACGGAGTTATGCTCGTTCCAGAACCGCTCACCCACATCGCCCACCCGCGCAGCCTCGACCGTGGCCTGATGGATCGCGTTATGGTTGGCCTTGGTCCATTTCCGGATCAGTTGCAGCGCTTCCCAATAGTTGCGACCCTCTTCGGTATCTGCCGGAATCCAGGCGTTCTGCTTGGATGTCTGCGGCGACAGCGCCTTGCGGAACCGCTCGGCCACGGCCATGCCGTTCTTGTACAGAACCGCCCCCGGCCCGCGCGAACCATGATGGGTCACAATCGCCGTCCGTCCGGTCTTGCGCGAGCGTCCCACAAACAGGAAATGGTTCCCGTCGCCTTGCGTCCCCATATGCTCCTGCGCCATGCGCAGCGATTTGGGATTGTCCAGAAACGGGTTCTCGCGGAACGCGTCCAGCAGTTTCAGCGAGGTTGTGAACCGCTTGCCCTGCGCCCGCCCGCCCGGGCCGAAATGGGTCACCGACTGCGCGGCATCCAGCACCGTCTTAGGGTCCGCATCCCCCAGATCGGTGATCATGACCGAGCAACAGATATCCGCCGAGTGCATCCCCGGATGGATCGCATTGCGCGCCGCCGCCACGCCACCGACCGGGATCGTTCCAACCGGACCCGCCGGACAGGCATCCGGCATGATCGCCCCGGCCTCAATCGTCGGTGTCCGCATCAGGGCCGTCATCGTCTCGCGCACTTTTGAGACGTTGTCTTCCTCATCGGGGTCGCCCGCGTCGATGTTCTCGTGAAATGCGATCTCTCCGGGCGCGCGCAGGTCCAGCGTGGGCGGGATCGGAGGGATCTCGCCCTCCAGCTCCTGCCGGATGCGTACCAGACCGAACCCTTCGGCCCGCATCTCATTCGCGCGCGCCAACAGGGCCGGGAAGTGCTTGCCGGGGCGATGCCCCCAGTCTTTCAGATGTTCCCCGGTCACGGGGTCAAATGTGTTTTCTTTAGTCATCTTCGTCTACTCGCGTTCCCAAATTGGATGGGCGACAAAATGTTCGCAAACCGATATTTTCCGCCACCGGATTGCTCCGGGCTGGGTTCGAACCAGCACAACATGGGTATCCATGTCTCCCTTTCGGGCGCGTCTACCAGTAGGTCAGCGGGCATTCGCCCAACTTTTCATTGGCCCCGGCGACAAGGGGTGAAGAAACAATCGGGAGGCCCGCCCCGCATCTGAATGGGCAGATGCGTTTGCCGTCTGGGCGCCGGCACGGAGGGGAGTTGAACCCGCTCGACCTGTCCCTGTTGAGCCATGTAGTTCCTTCGGCATTCGCCGGGGGTGTCCTTTCGTTTTGGGTCTCGACGACAAGAATTTGGTGAAACGCCTGCTCTACCTGACTGAGCTACATCGCAATGCGATAGCGGGATTCGAACCCGCGACACGGAGATTAACAATCTGTAGTTCCACCGGCATTCGCCGAGATTTGTCCTTTTGTTCGGGTCAGGCAGACAAGAGGTGATGAGACAGCGCCCTTTAACGGGCGCGGATCGTTAACAGCGATGTAGTCCCACCGGCATTCTGCCTGATGTTGTTCGGGTCCCGGCGACAAGGCGGTCGTGTTTGCGTGCAAACCACGACCAAGGTGAAACAGCTTCACTGAGCTACGCGCATTGCGCGGCGAGAGTTGAACCCGCGACCTCCGGCCTGCTGACCGGCGCTCTATCCTGTAGTTCCACCAGCATTCGCCGGGAAAAATCTGTGTGGGTCAGGCGGACAAATCTGTTTGTGAGACGGTGACATTACCTAAAAATGTAGTCCCACAGGCATTCCGCCTGACCCGGTTTCATATTTCGATCTTCTCGATCTCGCCGACCCAGTGATCCGGGCCGGTCTGACCGGCAGCAAACGCCGCGATCTGGTCAAAGACCGCATCCGAGAAGCCGCCGACATTCAGCACGTCTGCGCGCGTCTGCGCCTGCGTGGTCCCGTATGGGGCGATGTCGATGCAGACCAGTTTGGCCTTCGGGTTGCGACGCTTGATCACCTCCCATTCCTTCAACATCGCCGTCCCCTGACCGCCAGCGCGGGCGTCCACCCACGACTGGTTGTCAGACACGAACACCACCAGATCCGGCGCGCGACCACGTTTGTTCAGCCAGGCCAGCGGTGCGGAACAGTTCGTCCCGCCCCCCGCAAGCGCCGCCAGACGCTCGGCATTGGTCAGGATCGTGTCGCGCGGCTGCAGACGTACGTCACGCACGTTGAAGTCGAACGGCAACACCTGACACCCGCGGTTCACCCGTTGGAAAGACGCCGCCACCAGCGCCGCCACATCCACGTGGCGCACAGCCGAGGTTGCCCCCGGACGATACCCGGTCACGGCCCAGGTCATCGAGCCCGACACGTCCGGGCACACGACAACCTGACCCGAGACCTGCGGCACGTTCTGCACCGCGATCTCCATCGCGTCGTGCAGGGCATCGACGATCTCGCGCGGCATCTCGCCGTTCACGTTCTGCGCTGCCACCATCAACTGGTACGGAAACGCACGCGCCTTGGCGATCGCCTGCGGGTCGCGCAGCAAGGCCGCCACATGATCCACGTTCCGGGTCACGTTGAAAACGCCGTGGCGCTGGAACGTGTTCAGGTTCTGCCGCACCATCTGCCACGACCCCTTGCGCGCAATCCGTGCCCAATGCTCGGGCGACAGCTCCAGCTGCGTCAGCATCTGGAACGGCACATCCGGCACCGGACCCTTGCCGGTCTCGCGAAACGCAATCCAGTCCCGCAGGGCCTGTGGCAGCCGTGCCAGATTGCACGGCCGCCCGACGATCCAGGCAAACAGCGCCTCGCGCTCGGCCGAGGCCGGTTTCGGATGCACCATCTTGATCACGTCCGCCAATGACGGGTCATTCCCGATATTGGCGTTCAGCAGCGCCCGA
Source organism: Ruegeria sp. G12 (assembly GCF_056533565.1). NCBI lineage: Bacteria > Pseudomonadati > Pseudomonadota > Alphaproteobacteria > Rhodobacterales > Roseobacteraceae > Ruegeria > Ruegeria sp. G12. The sequence continues at coordinate 58,144 of NZ_JBQFOO010000012.1, read as the reverse complement.
TCAGACGCGGTGTTCAACCAGGTCTGCACCATTGCTTTCGGTGCAGACCCAAGCGATTTCCGCCCCGTCTGACCCGACCGGATGACCTGCACAAAAGTGCGCAGCATCTTGCCGTTATCGATCACCTGGGCGAACGCCGCCCGGAACAGAACCGGGTCACGCCGGGCCAGAATGGCCAGCAGAACCGCAGGCATATCCTTCATGTATCCCGACTGGCGGGCATAGATCGCGGCCTGTGCCAGAAAGCGCGGCGCGACGGCTTCGGCCACATCCAGAACGTATTCCAGTTCCTCTTGCGGCGACTGATAGAACATGCCCCCGAAAGTGCCGGTCACGGCGACCTGAGCCAGAGCATGGGCATCGGAATAAGCGTAGGCCGGTGCGCCATGGGCGTTCTTTGCAGTTGCCTTCGGCAGCAACCGGCCTTTGATCGATGCAAACACGGATTTGTTCGCCATTTCCTTGTCCTCGTTTGTTTGTGAGGATGTTTTGCCATGGCGGCGGTGGGGATCAGAGGAAAATCTGTTACTGCTTTAACCATCTGATTATAATGTAAAATAATCCATATTGATGAAATTGATATCTGACGATACGATACAAAATAATCGTCTTTTATAAATATTGATATGTCATGCAAAATGTCGTCATCGGATTCCTGGGCACGCAGTTGGATATGGGCAAGAAACGGCGCTGGAAGCCGACGCCCAGTCTGACCATTCATGACGATTTCAATGTCGACCGGCTGGAACTGCTGCACGACCACAAGTTCAATCGCCTTGCCCATCAGGTCAAACGTGAGATCGAAGAGCTGTCACCCGAAACCGAGGTGCTGCTCCACCGCATGGACCTGGCTGACCCCTGGGATTTTCAGGAAGTCTATGGCAAGCTGTTCGACTTTGCCCGGGCCTATGGGTTCGACGAAGAGCGCGAGCAATACCACGTCCACCTGACCACAGGCACCCATGTGGCGCAGATCTGCTGGTTCCTGCTGACCGAAAGCCGCCACATCCCTGCGCGGCTGATCCAGACGGGACCACCGGGCCCGGATGAAAAAACACCGAAATTCGACATCATTGATCTGGACCTGAGTCGTTACAACGCGCTGCAGCAGCGGTTCGACCAGCTTTCGCGCGAATACAGCGATCAACTGAAGGGCGGGATCGAAACGCGCAATCCGGCCTATAATGCCTTGATCGACCGGATTGAATTGGTCGCCAGCAATTCCGACGAACCCATCCTGCTTTTGGGTGAAACAGGCACCGGCAAAACCGAACTGGCCGAGCGAATTCATAGCCTCAAACTGGATCGACGGCGCGTAAAAGGTCGTCTGGTCCATGTGAACTGCGCGACATTGAACGGACCGAACGCTATGGCGACCCTGTTTGGTCAGCGTCGTTCCTACCTTGGGGCGGCAGGGACCGAGCGCAGCGGGTTGTTGCGCGAAGCGGATGGCGGTGTTCTGTTTCTGGATGACGTGGACGAGTTGAACCCCAACATGCAGTCGGTACTGCTGCACGCGATCGAAACCGGGCGGTTCTACCCGCTGGGGGCTGACCACGAAATCTCAAGCCGGTTTCATCTGATTGCCGGAGCCAACCGCGATTTGCGCAGCTTGACGGCGTCGGGGCAGTTTCGCCCCGATCTTCTGGCCCGGCTGAACACGTGGAGTTTCACCTTGCCTGCGCTGCGCAACCGCATCCAGGATATCGAGGCAAATCTTCTGTATGAGCTGGATCGCTGCGAGCGGGATTTGGGCACTCATGTTGGTTTCAACACTGATGCGCGCGCCCAATATCTGGACTTTGCCAAAGACCCGGCTACCCAGTGGCCGGGAAACTTCCGCGACTTTTCGGGATCAATCCGCAGGTTGTGCACGCTTGCGCCTCGGGGCCGCATCACCCGGGCGATGGTGGCCTCTGAAATTGAGGCACTTCGAATGGACTGGAAATCCGCCCAGTCCAATGATGACTTCCGGCTGGTCGCAGAGGTGATGGGCGACGGAGCGTCCGAGGTTGATCCGTTTGACCTTGTGCAACTGGCCGAGGTGATCCGGGTCTGCCGAACGTCCTCAAGCCTGAGCGCCGCAGGACGCGTCTTGTTCGCTGTGTCGCGCAGCAAGCGCAAGACCCAGAACGACGCGGACCGGTTGAGAAAATACCTGGGCAAGTTCGGGCTGGAATGGGGTGCGATCTGATCAAGAAGGCGGGTTCATTCTTTCCAACGAAACCGGTTACCTTCTGCATTCACATACCCCAAAGAGGGCAAGGCAAAATGCGATCCCAAAACCATGCAACTGGTTTCGGAGCAATGTTCGAGCAATAACCGCCGGGATGTAACCGCCCGATCTGCATCTGCATCGAATTTGAAATGCCAATCGGGATACTGACACTGAGCAGAGATGTGCAGCGCATCGCCGGTGATGACCGCCTCATGGCCGCGGCTTTTCACAAGGATTGAAACATGGCCCGGCGTATGTCCTGGCGTCGGGAACAATGTCACATGATCCCCCAACTGGTGCCCGGCTTCCACCAGTTCCACCTGACCGGCCTCGACAACCGGCAAAACGCTTTCGACATAGGCGTTGCTACGCCGCAAACGCTGTGTTTCTTCGTCATCTTTGGGCATAAGGTAACGCGCGTTCGGAAAAGTTGGCACCCAACGGCCATCTTCCATCTGCGTGTTCCAGCCAATGTGGTCCACATGAAGATGTGTGCAAAGCACATAGTCGATCTCAGGCGTGCTGACTCCTGCGGCTTTTAACGCGGCCATGAACCGCCCGTCTGACCGTTGATGCCAGTCTGAGTAATCCGGGTTGTTCTTGTCATTGCCGACACAGCTATCCACCAGAATATTGTGCGACGGCGTTTTCAGTAAGAACCCTTGTATGGGCAGGATCAGCCGCCCGGATCTGGCATCGATGCTGCCTGGGACCAGATCTTCGATGACCGTTCGGACATCCGGCCCCGCATCGGGAAACAATTCTTCCGGTGTCATGAACGGAGCATGAATTTCAAGAATCCGCCAAACCTCAACTTCGCCAATCCTGCAGAGCATCGTTTTCGATCCTGTGTTCAAATGGGTATGGGGCGACACTCGGTCTTTTGGGCGGGTGTCACAAGGGTTTTGGCTTCCCATCCGCCGGTCGATTTTGCCGGTCAGTTCCGCTACGCGCAGTTGATTGCTTTCAGGAAACGACCGCGTCGCGCCAAGGCAGGTACCAGGATACGCAGTCAATAATCCTCACCGGCGTACCGATTGGGCCGACCCTGCGCATCTTCGCTGCCGATAAAGGTGGCCCAATCTGAACCCGGGCGCCAGATGCTTTCCATATTCTCGAAAGCATCCGAAATCGACATGCCATGCCCGTCCTTGGCATAGCGATAAAAGAAAGCACTGACCCGCGCATTATAGATGCAGTGGACGTGGATTTTTGCGCCCGGATATTCAGCCAGCGCTTCCTTGAACGCCTGATAATCGGCATCCGTCGGGTTTTGGAAATCGACCGGGATATAAGTGTATTCCATGCTAAGGTCAGCGACCGTGGCAGGTTCGTCAACCAGCGCGCCTTTGCCCTGATGATGAATGCCCAGATTCACAACATGCGTCACCCCGAGGGATTTAAGCTCGGCCATCTGCGCCTCATTCGGCTGCCCTGATGTGGTGATCGAAGCGTTGATGCGCCGCCAGTTCAGGATGTGATTCAGTTCTGTCATCGATGCCCCCCTCGCGTTAGGCGTGCAGGTCTGCACACGCAGCATGTGCTTTGGTGAAACGCTTTGCAGAACCCGGAAACCGGGCCAGTTTATCCGCCGGGCGCACTGGCCGTGGTACAAAATTGCCACCGCAATTCGGGCAGGTGTTGGCAAATCGCTTCTCGGCACAGTCAACACAGAACGTGCATTCAAAAGAGCAAATGCGCGCCTTCGGTGATGCGGGCGGCAGGTCCGTGTCGCAGCATTCGCAATTCGGTTTCAAGATCAGCATGTCGACGCCTCCGTAGAACGTGCTTGTAGACTACTCGGTTTTCTTTTGGCAGAAATGCCAACATGGCTGCAAAAACCGCCAAATCGAGTCCCGCGAAAAGCGAACCAAGGCTGGTCGTCTTTGTTGTGTACCCCGACATCGTTCTGTTGGACCTTGTCGGCCCGCTGCAGGTATTCTCTCACGCCCTGAATTCTGCGACAAAACACAATGGATACGAGTGTGTCGTCGTGTCCGTCGATGGCGGCCTGATCGAGACGAACACCGTGGTCTCCATTCCCAGCGACCCCATGTCCAGCTTGGCGTACCGATCCGTGCACACATTGGTGGTCGTCGGTGGCGACGGGGCCATTCCCGGTATGCGCGATGCCAAGCTCGTCTCAGGGGTAAAAGCGCTTGCCGAAAGGGCGCAACGGATAAGTTCGGTCTGTTCCGGTGCACTAGTGCTGGCGGCGACCGGGTTGCTGAACGGAAAACGTGCTGTAACACATTGGGACGACTGCAAGATGCTTGCAGATGAGTTTCCTGACGTGCATGTCGAACTTGATCCCATCTTCATAAAGGATGGCCGCTTGTGGACATCCGCCGGGATCACGGCTGGCATCGATATGGCGTTGGCGATCGTGTCCGAAGATCTGGGGCGAACATCTGCCCTGAGCGTGGCCCGCTCGATGGTTGCGCAGATGGTTCGTTCCGGTGGCCAGTCCCAATACAGTCCAGCATTGGGGAGACAGGTAAGTGATGGCATGGGACGTTTCGAGGCGCTGCACGCATGGATTTTGGAAAACCTGGCTGCGGAGCTATCCGTTGAAGTGCTGGCCTCAAAGGCTGGAATGAGCGCTCGCAACTTCTACCGTGTTTATTCCGAAGTGATGGGAACCACGCCTGCCAAGGCGGTTGCCGCGATGCGGATAGAAAGGGCGCAGGACCTTTTGGAAACGACCCGCAGAAGTGTGAAGCGCATCGCCTGTCTTTGTGGGTTCGGCAACGAAGATCGCATGCGGCGCGCATTCCTGCGGGCGAGGAAAGTGACGCCGTCGGAATATCGCCGGAACTTTCAGTCAGCGAATTCGCCGGATCAATCCCGGTAGCGTACAAGGTGCTTTGAAGACGCAGGCGACGGAAACGCGTAAATGGCCGCCCTGATCGTGAGATTTCACCTGCCTCTGCAATCGCAAGTGCGTCTTCCCACTCAATCCAAGAGATCGGGCCGAAACGTCAATCTTAGTGTGACCATGCAAATGCCGAATTGCACCCCATAACCCGCCGCATAACCTGTGCCCAAAGCTTAGGCACGCGCAGCCGATATAGGGTTGTGACACCAAAAAAGCTGTGGCCATGCGTTGACAAGCCGTTTCCAAAGATGCAACCAATTGCGTATTGGTTGTAGATAAAGGTTACGATCCGTGCCTGACCAAAGCCCCAGTGCCACGTCCGACTCGCAAGGTGCGATCCTGAAGTTATCGGGTTTCAGCCTGTTGTTTCGCGGTCAGCCCGCCCCGGCAGTGGACGGGCTGGACCTGACGGTGTCCGCTGGCGAAACCCTGTGCATCGTGGGCGAATCCGGGTGCGGCAAGTCGGTGACCGCCATGGCACTGATGGGGCTGCTGCCGCGCGACATCATCGACATCCCCTCGGGCCGGTTGGAGTTCGAGGGCCGGGCCTATGACCTGCGTTCAGACCAGCTTGAGGCCGCAACGCGCGGCGACCGGATGGCGATGATCTTTCAGGAGCCGATGACCTCTCTCAACCCAGCGTTCCGGATCGGGGACCAGATCACCGAGGCCGTTCTGCATCACCGCAATTGCAGCCGGGCCGAGGCCGAGGAAAACGCGCTGACCATGCTGCGCCGGGTGGGCATCCCCGCGCCGGAGCAGCGTTTGGCCGAGTATCCGCACCAACTGTCGGGCGGTATGCGGCAGCGCGTGATGATCGCGATGGCGCTGATCAACAACCCGTCGCTTTTGATCGCGGATGAGCCGACAACGGCGCTGGATGTGACCATTCAGGCCCAGATCCTCGATCTGATCCGCACGCTTCAGGCGGAAACCGGGATGGGGGCTTTGTTCATCACCCATGATCTGGGCGTCGTGGCGGAAATCGCGACGAATGTGGCGGTGATGTATAGCGGGCAGATCGTTGAAAGCGGTCCGGTGGACGCGGTGTTCGACGATCCGCAGCACCCCTATACCATTGGCCTGATGAGCTCGGTCCCGCGGATGACCGGGGCGCGAGATCGGCTGATCACCGTGCCGGGAACGGTGCCGTCACTGGCCGATATGCCAAAAGGGTGCCGGTTTCGCACGCGCTGCCCCTTTGCCACCGATGACTGCGCCGAACGCCCGACCCTGTCCGAGATGGGGCAGGGGCATGCGGTCGCCTGCCACTATGCCCCGCTGGAGCAGCTCAAGGGGGTCCGATGCGCGATATAATCCTTGAGGCGCGGAACCTCACACGTCATTTCACGCTGGGCACCGGGCTTTTTGAACGCAAGACGGTGGTGCGCGCGGTTGATGGCGTTTCGCTGTCTGTGCGCACCGGTGAAACCTTTGCCATCGTTGGCGAATCCGGTTGCGGCAAGTCGACCCTTGCGCGGCTGCTGATGCGGCTGGATCGGCCGACCTCGGGTCAGGTCCTGTTTGACGGGCAAGAGGTTCAGGACCTCGCCCGCCGCGATATGGCCCCGCTGCGCCAGCAGATGCAATTCGTGTTTCAGGACCCGTTTTCCTCGCTCAATCCACGTATGACCGTGGGCAAGCTGGTTGGTGAACCGCTTGAGGTACACGCGCCGGAACTGGACGAGGCTGCGCGCCGTCAGAAGGTGGCCGCGCTTTTGGCGCAGGTCGGGCTGTTGCCAGACCACGCCAACCGTTATCCGCATGAATTCTCGGGCGGGCAGCGCCAGCGGATCGGCATCGCCCGCGCGCTGGCCTCGGGGCCGCGCCTGCTGATCGGGGACGAGCCCGTCTCGGCGCTGGATGTGTCGGTGCAGGCGCAGGTGGTCAATCTGCTGAACGATCTGAAACAGGATCTGGACCTGACGCTGGTGATCATCGCCCATGATCTGGCCGTGATCCGGCATATGAGCGACCGGATTGCCGTGATGTATCTGGGTCAGGTGGTCGAAACCGGCCCCGCCGATCAGGTCTTCGAACAGCCACGTCATCCCTACACGCACGCTTTGTTGTCGGCGATCCCGGAACCCGAACCTGGCCGGGAACGCGATCACATGGCGCTGACCGGGGAAACGCCCAGCCCGTTCGCGCCGCCCGCAGGGTGCCGGTTTCACACCCGCTGTCCCTTTGCAAAGGGTGATTGCCGCACCCAAGCCCCGGTTCTGAGTGACGCCAGCCCGGATCATCAAGTCGCCTGTCATCACTGGAAAACCATACCAGAGGCCGGAAAACCGGCCCCGCCCCGACGCCGCAGCGCCGGAGCAGAAGAGCGGTTCGCGCTGTATCGCGCGGCTGTCCAAACGCCCCAGACTTCTGCCAAACACAGAGAGGAAACATCATGAAGGTCTTCAAAACCGGTCTGCTGGCCGGACTACTCGGAGCCACCGCGCTGAGCGCTCAAGCCGCTGACCTGCGCATCGCCCTGCAATCGGATGCGGATGTGCTGGACCCGGACCAGTCGCGTACCTTCGTGGGGCGCATCGTCTATGCCTCGCTCTGCGACAAGCTGGTCGATATCACCCCCGATCTGGAACTGATCCCACAACTGGCCACCGGCTGGGAATGGAGCGAGGACGGCAAGGCGCTGACCATGTCACTGCGCGAAGGCGTGGTGTTCCATGACGGAACGCCCTTCAACGCGCAGGCCGTGGCCGACAATATCGACCGCTCGCAAAACCTTGAGGAATCGCGCCGCAAATCCGAGCTGAAATCGGTCACCGGCGTCGATGTGGTCGATGACTACACCGTTCGCTTCAACATGGCCGCGCCCGACGCGACCTTGCTGGCGCAATTCGCGGACCGATCCGGCATGATGGTCTCGCCCACTGCCGCCAAGGCGGCAGGCGCGGATTTCGGCTTGAACCCGGTCTGTTCCGGCCCGTTCAAGTTCAAGGAACGTGTGGCGCAGGACCGGATCGCGTTAGAGCGCTTCCCGGATTACTGGAATGCCGGTGAGATCCACTTCGACAGCGTCACCTTCCTGCCGATCCCCGATACAACCGTGCGTCTGGCGAACCTGCAATCAGGCGACATCGACATGCTCGAACGTCTGGCCGCAACCGATCTGACTCAGGCTGAAGGCGACGGTGACATCAACGTCGAAAGCGCGGTTTCGCTGGGATATCAGGGCATTACTATCAACGTGAACAACGGCGAAAAGGGCGACAACCCCTGGGGCAATGACAAACGCCTGCGTCAGGCGCTCAGCTACGCGCTGGACCGCGACGCGATCAACCAGGTGGTGTTCGAGGGCGCGTTTGCTCCGGGCAACCAGCCCTTCCCGCCAACGTCTCCGTGGTATGACGCCGACCACCCGGTGCCTGCGCGAGATGTGGACAAGGCCAAGGCGCTGTTGGCCGAGGCGGGATTCCCCGACGGGATCGATTTGGAGGTTCAGGTGCCCAACACCACCGTCCCGCTGCAGCTGATGCAGGTGGTTCAGGCCATGGCGGCCGAGGCCGGGATCAATATCGAGATCACGTCAAAGGAATTCGCCACACTGCTGGCTGATCAAAGCGCCGGTGACTATCAGGCCAGCCAGATCGGTTGGTCGGGCCGCGTGGACCCCGATGGCAATATCCACCAGTTCATGACCACTGGCGGCGGCATCAATGACAGCCACTATTCCGACCCGAAAGTGGACGAGATGCTGAACAACGCCCGCGCCTCGACCGATTTTGACGTGCGAAAGGCGGATTATGACAGCGCGCGGGACATTCTGGCCGAGGATATGCCCATCGTGTACCTGTATCACCAGACATGGATCTGGGCGCTGGATGATGGCCTCAAAGGCTTCACACCCTACCCGGACGGGATGATCCGTCTGGAAGGCGTGACGCTGGAGAAATAAGCCACCTGCGACCCGCCTGAACCTCCGGTCAGGCGGGTCGTTCTGCCCGAAAGCCCAGAGCCTATGCTATCCTTCATCCTGCGCCGCATCCTGATTGCGATCCCGACGATCCTGCTGATCTCGATCTTCGTGTTCAGCCTGCAAAAGCTGTTGCCCGGCGATCCGGTCCTTGCCATGGCGGGTGAGGAGCGCGACCCCGAAGTGCTGGAATTCCTGCGCGAGAAATACCGCCTGAACGACCCCATTCCGGTGCAATACCTGACATGGGTCGGGAATGCGCTGCAGGGTGATCTGGGCATTTCACTGCGCACCAATCAGCCGGTGACGGAACTGATTGCGGAAAAGCTGCCGGTGACGATTCAATTGGCGGTTATGGCAATCCTCTTCGCGCTGGTAATCGGGATACCGGCTGGCATTCTGTCGGCGGTGAAGAAAGGGACGGTCACCGATTACGTGGCCAATATCGTGGCGCTGTCCGGGCTGTCGATTCCGAATTTCTGGCTGGGGATCATGCTGATCCTGCTGGTCTCGGTAAAGCTCGACCTGTTGCCCGCCTCGGGATACGTGCCCCTGTCCGAGGACCCGGTGAAATCCATCACCACCATGCTGATGCCCGCCTTTGTACTGGGCACCGCGCTGGCCGCGACACTGATGCGGCATACACGCTCGGCCATGCTGGGTGTGCTGAAGTCCGACTATGTACGCACCGCTCGTGCCAAGGGTCTGCATGAACGCCGCGTGGTTCTGAAACACGCCTTCCGCAATGCGCTGACGCCGATTGTGACGCTCACGGCGCTGCTGTTTGGCGAGTTGATCGCGGGCGCGGTTCTGACCGAGCAGATCTTCACCATCCCCGGCTTTGGCAAGATGGTCGTCGATGCGGTGTTCAACCGCGATTACGCGGTGGTGCAGGGCATCGTGCTGGTGACTGCCGTGGGCTTCATCGTGATGAACCTGCTGGCCGATGTGGCCTATGTGCTGCTGAACCCCCGACTAAGGACCTCCTGACATGGCCCTGGCTGATCCCATCCTGTCGCGCCGCCCGGAAAGCCGGGTGTGGAAGAAATTCCGCACCCATAAAAGCGCCATGCTGGGGGGCGTGCTGGTCACGTTCTTCGTGCTGATCGCCCTTCTGGCCCCAATCCTGCCCGTGCCCGATCCGGCGGCCACCGATTGGGGCGCAGTGCGCAAACCGCCCACGGCGGCGCATCCGTTCGGCACCGATGAGATCGGGCGGGATGTGCTGTCGCGGATGATCTGGGGCGCGCAGGCATCGCTGCTGGCGGGGGTGGTCTCGGTCGGGATTGCTGTGTTGCTGGGCGTTCCGCTGGGCATCGTCGCGGGCTATTTCGGCGGCTGGATCGACGCCATCATCTCACGCTGTACCGAGGCGCTTCTGGCCGCGCCCTTCCTGATCCTCGCCATTGCGCTGGCGGCGTTTCTGGGGCCGTCCCTGACCAATGCGATGATTGCCATTGGCCTGTCGGCAACCCCCATCTTCATCCGCCTGACACGGGGGCAAGTGCTGTCGGTGCGGGCCGAAGATTACGTGACCTCGGCCCGGGCCATCGGTTTGCCGACCTCGAAAATCCTCAGCCGTTACATCTTTCCCAACGTGCTGCCGCCGGTGCTGGTACAGGCAACGCTGACCATAGCGACCGCCATCATCGCCGAAGCGTCGCTGTCCTTCCTTGGCCTTGGCCAGCAGCCGCCCGCGCCCAGTTGGGGCTCGATGCTGAACACCGCCAAGAACTTCCTCAGCCAGGCCCCGTGGATGGCCATGTGGCCGGGTATCGCGATCTTTTTGGTGGTGCTGGGCTTCAACCTTCTGGGCGACGGGCTGCGCGATGCGCTGGACCCGCGCGAACACTGATTTCGGAGACGTAAGACATGACAGATTTCACCACCCGCCCCGAGATACGCGGCACGTTCGGCGTCGTTACCTCGACCCACTGGATCGCCTCGGCCGTGGGGTTCGGCATTCTGGAAAAGGGCGGCAACGCTTTTGACGCCGCCGTGGCCACCGCAATGACCCTGCAGGTGGTCGAGCCGCATTTGAACGGCCCCGCAGGGGATATGCCCGCGATTTTCCACTCGGCCAAAACCGGCAAAACCGAAGTTCTGTGCGCGCAAGGTCCCGCGCCCGCCGCCGCCACGATTGACCATTACACCGGGCTGGGTCTGAACCTGATCCCCGGCTCGGGCCTGTTGGCGACGGTCATCCCCGGTGCCTTCGACGGCTGGATGCTGATGCTGCGCGATCACGGCTCGCTGCCGCTGCGCGATGTGATGGAACCTGCGATTGCCTATGCCCGCGACGGCCATCCCGTGCTGCCCCGCGTGGCGCATACGATTGCCGGCCTGTCCGATTTCTTCGAAGACGAATGGCCCACATCCGCCGAAACATGGATGCCGGACGGCACTGCGCCCGCGCCCAACAGCAATTTCGCCAATCCCGCTTTGGCAGCAACCTATGAGCGCCTCGTGGCGGATGCCGAGGCCGCGTATGAGGATCGCGTGGACCAGATCGAAGCCGCCCGCCGCGCGTGGCGGCAGGGTTTCGTTGCCGACCGGATTTTCGACTATCTGGCCGATGCAAAGGTCATGGATGTCTCGGGCCAGCGCAACGCCGGGGTGATGACCCGCGAGGACATGGCCGATTGGCAGGCCACCTATGAGGACACGCTGACCTACGACTATCACGGCTGGACCGTGCACAAGACCCACGCCTGGAGCCAGGGGCCGGTGTTGTTGCAGGCGCTGGCGATCCTGAAAGGGGTCGATCTGGGCGCGATGGACCCGAACGGGGCCGAGTTTGTGCATACGGTGATCGAGGCGATGAAGCTCGCCTATGCCGACCGTGAGGCGTATTACGGCGATCCGGCGCATAGCGATATCCCCATGCAGTACCTGCTGAGCGACGCCTACGCCGCCCAACGCCGCGCGCTGATCACCCCCGATGCCTCGCAGGATCAGCGCCCCGGGCGGGTGCCGGGCTATGAGCGTCTGGCGGATGCCTATATCGCCCGTGCGGCCCGCGATTTCTCGGCCAGAACCGGGGCCAGCGCGGGGGAACCCACCATGTCGCACCTGACCGAGAAACGCGGCGACACCGTGCATCTGGACGTGATCGACCGCTGGGGCAACATGGTGGCGGCAACGCCGTCGGGCGGGTGGCTGCAAAGCTCGCCGGTCATTCCGGGGCTGGGCTTTCCGCTCAATAGCCGGGCGCAGATGTTCTGGCTGGAGCCGGGCCTGCCGACCTCGCTGGCACCAGGGCGCAGGCCGCGCACCACGCTGACGCCCAGTTTGGCGGAAAAGGATGGGGTGCAGCTGGTTTTCGGCACGCCCGGTGGCGATCAGCAGGATCAGTGGCAGTTGATCTGGTTCCTGCGCTTTGTCCATTTCGGGCTGGGTCTGCAGGAATGCATGGACGCGCCGCTGTTCCATTCGATGCATTTTCAGGGCTCGTTCTATCCCCGCGCTGCCGCCCCCGGCGAGATGATGATCGAAGAGAGCTTTGGCGAGACGGTGATCGAGGACCTGCGCGCGCGCGGTCACAAGATCACCGTGGCCGAGCCATGGACTGTTGGCCGCCTGACGGCGGCCCTGCGGGAACCGGATGGAACCCTGCGCGCGGCGGCCACGCCGCGGCTGATGCAGGCTTATGCAGTAGGACGGTGACATGACATATTCCCTGATCGCAAAAGACCCCGAGACCGGTGCCATCGGTCTGATCGTGGCCAGCCGCTTCTTCGCCTGCGGCGCGCGGGTGCCTTGCGTCGGCGCGCGCAGTGCGATTGCCTCGCAGGCGTTTTCGAACCCGGTCTGGGGGACCGAAGGGCTCAGGCGGTTGGAAGCGGGCGAGGCCGCGCAGGCGGTTTTGGATGATCTGGTCGCCCGCGATACGGGCCGGGACGCGCGGCAGGCGCATCTGATGGATGCGCAAGGCAATTTCGCCGCCTATACCGGGGCGGATTGTGTCGATTGGGCCGGGCATCGGATTGGTCCCACGCATTCGGTCGCGGGCAACATGCTGACCGGGCCGGAGGTGGTGAACGCCACGTTCGAGACCTACGCCACTGAAACCGCGCTGCCCTTCCCCGAACGTCTGATGGCGGCGATGGAGGCGGGCGAGCGCGCGGGTGGCGACAAACGCGGCAAACAGGCCGCTGGTCTGGTCATTCATCGCGGTCAGTCCCATGCCTGGCTGGACATGCGCAGCGACGATCATGCCGACCCGCTGGCGGAACTGCGCAGGCTCTATGACGTGGCCGGAGAGCGGTATTTGCACTTTGCCGAGGCGATGCCCAGCGAACAGAACTTCTCGGGCAATCCCGACCGGGGGGCGTTGGAAGAGGCAATCGCGCGCGCGGATGCCAAACGTCAAGCCGAAGGGCGGGCCAGCCGGTCGCTGGCCAGCGACCCTGCGTGATGTATGGGCGGGATTGACCTTTCCACCCTTGCGACACTGATCGCCATCGCCGGTGCCGCCGGTATATTCGGCGGCATTCTGGCCGGTCTGCTGGGGGTTGGCGGGGGGATCGTCATCGTCCCGGCATTGTATTTCGCCCTGTCGCTGACCGGCAGCGAACCGGCGCTGACCATGCAGGTGGCGGTGGGAACGTCGCTGGCCACCATCGTGTTCACCGCGCTGTCCTCAAGCTGGGGGCACTACAAGCGCGGCGCGCTGGACATGGCGCTGCTGAAACGCTGGGCCCCGGCCATTCTGGTGGGCGTGATCATCGGCGGGCTGCTGGGCGGGTTGGTCAGCGGTTACATTCTGGTCGCGGTCTTTGCCTCGGTCGCGGCGGTGGTGTCGCTGGACATGATCTTTCGCAAACCCGGCCATGATGGCCCGCCGCGCAGTTTCTCGCCGCGGGTCTGGGCTGCGACGGGTGTGTTTGCCGGGGCGATTTCGGCGATGATGGGGATTGGCGGCGGCACGGTCTGTGTGCCGGTTCTGAACTTTCTGGGCTACGATATCCGCCGCGCTGTGGGCACCTCGGCCGCCATCGGCTTCGTGATCGGTCTGCCGGGGGCGCTGATCTATGCGGCGACAGGGCTGGGGCAAACCGGTTTGCCGCCCTTTTCCATCGGCTATGTCAACCTGATCGCGGCAGCGCTGATCATTCCGCTGACCACCAGCTTTGCCCATGTGGGGGTTCGCATTGCGCACACAATCTCGCAGCGGGCCTTACGTCTTGCTTTTGGCGCGTTCCTGATGCTTACGTCCTTGCGCATGTTTTATGACCTGATCGGAGCGTTCTGACCTTGGGACATTGTCCAACTGATACCGAACTGACCGCAGCCCTGCGGGCGGGAATCGACACCGGCGATTTCCTGAAGAACGGCAAGCTGCTGCCCGAACGCGCCCTGGCCGAGGCGCTGGCCGTGACCCGCGCCCGCATGCGCCGCATTCTGGATCAGTTGGAAGAAGACGGCACCGTGTTTCGCAGGCACGGACAAGGCACATTCGTGTCACCTCCGCCCGCCGTTGGGGCCAGCCCGTTCCGCGCCGTGGCCGCCAAGGTGATGCCCCGCGACGTGATGGAGGTAAGGCTTGAGATCGAGCCCGCATTGGCGGCTTTGGCGGCGCAGCGCGCCTCGGCCAAGGAATTGCGGACGCTGGAACAGCTTATGCGGGGCACGTTGGATGCCGCCGACACGCAGGCCTATGGGGTCGCGGATGATGTGTTTCACTACAAGATCGCCGAACTGGCCCATAACCCGCTGTTCCTGACGGTCTACGATTCAATCCGCGCCGTGCGCAAGCAATCGGAATGGACCCGCCAGCGGGAAACGCAATATTCGCCCGCGACCCTGGTGCGTTTGGGCGAGCAGCACGAGCAGTTGTTCAGCAGCATCGCCTCGCGCGACAGTCAGGCCGCCGCCGAAGTCATGCACTCGCACCTGCTATCGGTGTCCAACGTCATGCTGCGCGAAAGGACCTATGGGCAAACTCAGAATTTGACCGATCTGGCAGAGGGTTAGTCAGCCTGCGACGTATGTGTATGAAACAGATTTGAAGGACAAGGATGCCCGCTCTATTCAGCAGCTTTCGCCTTCGCGATGTGACGTTCAAGAACCGCATCGCCGTCTCACCGATGAGCCAGTACCGCGCGCGGGACGGCCATGCCAATGATTGGCATCTTGTGCATCTGGGACGGTTTGCCATGGGCGGCGCGGCGCTGGTCTATGCCGAGGCCACGGCGGTCACCCGCGACGGTCGCCGCACGCCCGGTGATCTGGGCCTGTGGGACGACGGCCAGATCGAACCGCTGAAACGTGTCAGCCAGTTCATCACCCTCGAAGGGGCGGTGCCGGGTATCCAGCTGAGCCATGCGGGGCGCAAAGCGTCCGAGCGGCGGCCCTGGCACGGGGAAACGCCGCTGGATGATGAGGACGTGCGCGAGCGCGGCGAAGACGCGTGGCCAGCCATCGCGCCCTCGGCCCTGCCTTATGCCGAAGGGTGGCCGACCCCGCGCGAGATGACGGAAGCCGATATCGAAACCGTCATCGCCGCCTTTGGCGCCGCCGCCCGACGGGCCCATCTGGCCGGGTTCAGGATGATCGAGGTCTATGCCGCCCACGGCTTTTTGCTGCACCAGTTTCTGTCGCCCGTCACCAACAAACGGCACGACCAATGGGGTGGCAGCGCCGAAAACCGGATGCGGTTTGCCGTTGAGGTCGCGCGGGAAATTCGCCGAAACTGGCCCGAAGACTTACCGCTGGCCTTTCGGCTGTCGGCGACCGATTGGCTCGATACCGGGCTGACCGTCGATGACACGGTGCAGATCGCAAAAGCGCTGAAAGCGGCGGGTGTGGATTTGATCGATTGCAGTTCGGGCGGGATCGGGGGCAAGGACAGGCCGCAACGAATGACCATCGCGCAGGGGTTTCAGGTGCCCTTCGCCGCGCAGGTCCGGGCGCAGGCCGAGATTGCCACCATGGCGGTGGGTTTCCTGTGGGACCCAAAAGTTTGCAACGCGGTGATCGAACAGGGGGACGCGGACATGATCGCCCTTGCGCGCGAGCTGCTGGATGATCCCAACTGGCCGCTGCATGCCGCCGCACAACTGGGGCAGGATACCGATCACGCCAACTGGCCGGTCGAGGCCGGGTGGTGGCTGATGAAACGCGATCGGTTGCTGTCCAAACTCGGTCTGCGCTAGGGACGCGACCGCCTAGCGGTTGCTTTACCCAAATGTGTTGGAAACGAATTCGCCAAACGCTTTTGTCTTGGCCGCAGCGCGTGCCTCGGGCGGGTAGACGAACCAGATCGGGGCGTCCGGTGCCCAAAGCGATCCGGGGGACACCTCTACCAGCCGTCCGGTATCCAGTTCCTCTTTGACCGCCAGCCGCGATTTGATGGCAAGGCCCAGACCCTGCACCACAGCGTCGGTCAGCGTGTCGGAGTTGGACACAAGCACGCTGGACCGGACATTTGCATCCTTGCGCTTGCCCTTTGCATCGGCAAAGGAAATCCGCGTCTGCCACGGCAAACAGACCCAGGGAAAATCCAGCGTCGTTTGCACATCGACCGGCACCCCCTGCCGCGCCAGCAGTTCCGGCGCGGCACAGATAATGCGCTCATTGTCGCTCAGCTTGCGGGCGACAAGCGCGCTGTCCGACAGGTTGCCGACGCGGATCGCGCAATCCTGCCCCTCGGCGGACAGGGAAACAAATCGGTCGACCGCGAGAAAATCAAAAGTCAGCTTGGGGTGCTGGCGCTGGAATGCGGGCAGCGCGGGCAAGACAAAACGTGACAGGATCCAGGGCGACATCGTAACCCGGATATGACCTGTCAGCTCCGCCGACCGGCTGCCGGCAGCGCGTTCCGCCTGCGCGAGATCGGCCAGAACATCCTCGGTCCGTTCAAAGAAAATGCGCCCCTCATCGGTCAATCTGAACATGCGGCTGTTGCGATGAAACAAGGTCAGTTTCAGCGCCGCCTCAAGCTTGTTCAGACGGTGGCTTGCCGTGGCCGGGGAAATGCCGACACGCCGCGCCCCGGCGGTCACGCCGTTTGCATCGGCAATGGCAACAAAAGTCCTGAGATCGTCGATCGAGTACATTCGAAATCTTCAAACGCTGGTTTCTATATTTAGCGTATTCATCTAACGTATTCGATTGATCTACTCCAGAGCCAAAGCAATGGAGGAAAGTCATGCGAGAAATTCTGTGTGCGGTCAGCACGATCGCCGTTCTGGCCAGCCCGGTCGCGGCCGGTGCCCTGGAAACCTATCTTGAGTTTCCCAAGGACATGCCACCCGGCAATCTGGCGATTGGACCGGACGGTCGCATGTTCATGTCCGTCCATGGCTTCTACGGCCCCGAGCTACGCGTGGTCGAGGTTATGCCCGACGGCAGCACCAAGCCCTATCCGACGGAAACCTGGGCCCGCGCCCCGGAAGATGACGGGGACGGCCTGCGTGGCGTTCTGGGCCTGCGCGCGGATCGCGACGGTATCCTCTGGATGCTGGATGGTCAGGGCGAAGGTCAGACCGGGCGCGTTGTGGGTTGGAACACCAATACGGAAGACCTGCACGCGATTTACTATGTTGGGCAGCCCGTGGCGCGTCCGTCCTCGTTCCTCAATGATCTCGCGATTGATCGGGAACACGGTGCCATCTACATATCGGATACCGGCGACGGGATGAATTCGGCCATCATTGTCATCGACATGGCCACCGGTCGCGCGCGGCGCGTGCTTGAAGGCAGTGCGTTCACGGTGCCCGAAGACACCCCGATGATCATTGACGGGCGTGAAATCAAACTGGGCGGCAACCCGGCGAAGATCGGCATCAACCCGATTACCATCGACCCCACCAATACCTGGGTCTATTTCGCGCCGATGACCTCGGGGTCCATGTACCGGGTGCGAACGACGGATCTGCTGGACCAAGGCCTGAGCGATGACGCCTTGGCCGCCAAAGTCGAACGCTACGGCGACAAGGTCATCTCGGATGGTTCGACCGTGGATGCCGACGGAAATGTCTACATCACTGCGATGACGGACAATGCCATTGGCGTGACCCGCCCCGATGGCACTTATGAGGTCCTGTTTCAATCCGATGACGACCTGCCATGGCCCGACGGGTTCTCGATGGGGGTGGACGGCTACGTGTACGCCACGGTCAACGAACTGCACCGCTCACCCGTTCTGAATGGGGGCGAGGATGCCTCGGTCGGGACCTATCGCATCGTGCGCTTTCCGGCGCTTGGCCCGGTTGTCAGCGGGAGGTAAGGCATGCTGTATCGTTTGGATTTCACGGTGGAATACGATTCCGCCATGCAGCAGCAAGGCCTGTTAGGCGTCTGGGCCGAAGAGGCCGACGCCGCCTTGGGCGCAAAATCCGCCGGGGTCGTGAAGGACCTTTGGAAAGTGGTCGGCGAACGCAAGGTGCTGGCAATTGTCGACGTCGAGTCCCCCGATGCGCTGGACCAGATCCTGTTTGATCTGCCGATCATGCAGAAGATGGGCCATCACGTGCAGGTCGATGTGAAATCGCTCCGGCGGTATGAGGATTTCGCATCCGATGTAAAAGACCGCATCGGTCGCTGAGCACAAGGACATCCCAGATGACAAAAATGGTTCATTCCTGCATCCGGGTTCTCGATGATGAACGATCCATCGCCTGGTACCGGGATGCGTTTGACCTCGACGTCGCGGATCAGCTGGATTTTGAGAGCTTCCGCCTGACTTACCTGTCGAACCCGCATAGCGGGTTCGAGCTTGAACTGACCCAGAACAAGGACCGGGCCGAGCCATATGACTTGGGCGACGGCTACGCGCATCTGGCGTTTGTCGTCGAAGATGCAGACGCGCATCACGCGGCAATGAAATCAAAGGGACATGACGTCGGCAACCTCGTCGACTTCGCCCCCGGAGGAGCGCTAGTCGCCCGGTTCTTCTTTGCCACCGATCCCGATGGCTACAAGATCGAAGTCATACAGAAAGGGGGCCGCTTCGGTTAGGCCCCCACCCTGCGATTGCGCCCCTACAGGATCGAAAGGGGTCGCAATTCTATGACAAAGTCAGCTAGTGAAACATGTCTTCCGAGATCGCGGCATACCAGTTAACCGATTCCTCATAAGTGACCCGCCGCGTTTCGGCAGATTCTCCGGTTTGACTGATGAAGCCGTCAACGCGTGCTATTTTCTCTTCGGTCGCTTCATAGGTCGCCCCAACCTTGACCCCGTCATTAACTGCGATCAGTGACCAGCACGTGTTGGCGTAGCGCGGCGGGAACACCCGCGAGCCGGTCAAGGCCCCGCGGATCGCGTTGGCACACACCTTCGCCTGTGAGTTCGCGGAAAACCCGGATTTCGGCATGTCGCCCTGTTGGCTGGCATCGCCCAGAACGTAAACATCCGGATCAAGCTTTGATGACATATCAGCCGCGTTTACCGGGGCCCACCGGCCCTCGGTCACGCCTGCGAGTTCGGCGATATGCCCCGCTTTCATCGCGGGAATGACGTTGCAGACGTCCACGGCCATGTCTTCGCCATCAATCGTCAGCGTCATCTGGTCCGGATCGACCGAGACATTGCCGCCACCGAAATCTTCTCCGATCCAGTCGATCATGCCGGGGTAGTGCGTGGCCCAGCCCTCTTCGAACAACGCCATTTTCGAAAATTTCGGCTTTGGGTCCGCAATGACGATCTTGGCGGTCGGGTTGGTGGTTTTCAGCACATGGGCCACCATCGAAATACGCTCATACGGTCCGGGCGGGCAGCGGTAGGGGTTGGGCGGCGCGACCATTGCGTAAACACCGCCCTCGGGCATGTTTTCAATCTGCGCGCGCAAAAGCTCGGACTGCGATCCCGCTTTGTAGGCATGCGGCATCCTGTTTTGCGCAGAAACGTCCCATCCCTCTACTGCGCCTTCAACAAAATCAATGCCGGGGGCGATGATCAGCTTGTCGTAGGGAAGAACCGCGCCTCCGGCCAGCGCCACTGTTTTACTGTCGCGATCCACACCGACGGCCCAGTCATGGATCACGTTGATCCCGTAATTGGCAGCAAGCGCCCCGTAGGTGTGGCCGATATCGTCGATCGAGTTCAGGCCGCCGATATAGAGGTTGGAAAAGAAACAGCTGAAATAGACTTTCGAAGGCTCGATCAACGTCACCGAAATCGCCCCGTCGCTGTCTTTGGCGATGTAGCGCGCCGCAGTTGCACCACCGGCCCCGCCGCCGATCACAAGCACGCGGGGCTTTCCGCTGCCCTCTGACAGCACGGCAGGGGCTGACAAAACGCCCGTGGCGGCGACACCAGTGCCCAGAAATTTACGCCGATCCAATGTCATTGGTCTCCCTCCCGCTCTGCGTTGTCAGTCAATCGTGCCAAAATAGGCGGCCAGCGCCGCTATTTCGTCGTTGTTCAGTCGCCCGGCCATCATCTGCATGATGGGATGTTCGCGTTCGTCTTGTTTGTAGGCCAGCATGGCCGCCACGAAGTCGTTGGGGTTCATCCCCGAAATCTTGGGAATTCCATCGGTCTGCCCGGTGTTTTGATGACAGGTCACGCATTCCGCCGACAGATACGCGCCCAGTTCCAGATCGGCCTGCGTCGCCGCGACTGTGCCCTCGGCCATCGCAGCAGGACCGGGCAAATACAGAGCAGACCCGTACACGAGCAGGTTGAGGTATTTCATCTCCATCCCAAAACCCCAGCAACACCCAACGCTTGCAAATTCAGGCCTTTATCAGAACCGACACTTTCGTCGGCATTCCTAAACCACCGTAATTGCGCGGTTGTCGGTGTAGATTGCGCCATCGTCATCATACCACGCGAAGGTAAACACACCCGGACCGGGAACGAGGGCCTGAAACTCGAAGAACGGGTTTGTCGAAATGCCGGGCCCGATCTCAAGGTCGATGACGGTTTCGCCTTCGAAGGTGCACAGGAACCGGTGGATGATCGAACGCGGAATGGGGCTGCCATCCGGGTCAACACGCTGGCCGGATTCCATACGGTGGGTGATCAATGTCTTGATCGTAGTCACCTCGCCCGCCCGGACTTCCTTGGGCAGCTTTATGCGGGTTTTGACACCTGACGCCATTGTCCCCCCCGCGCTCAAGCGCAACCGCCGACGACGACCGAGACCGGTTGCTGGCCGCGGTGCACATCGCCGTCCGGCATACGTGCAAGGGCCAGCACGTCCTGTGTCTGGGCCAGACGCATCCGGGTTGAAATCGTCTGGGACCCCGCCATCGGCCCGAACGTGGCCTTGAGCACCGGCAGAACCGGGTTGCCGGGTGCAACCAGCAGAACATCCTGCGCGCCGGGCGCGTCGATGGAAACGGAAACGCGATAGCCGTCTTCGGCGACAGCGGGCAGGGTCAGGGCTACGCCAGTGTCCTCAATCGGCCCGTCGTGTGCAAAGGCTGCGACAAGGTCCTCCAGCGTGGCAGAAGCTGGCACAGCGACCATCTGCTGCGCCCGAACCGGTGCCGCAAGGCACAGCAAAGCCCACAGGCTTACCTGCATCGCATCGCGCCGGGTCAGGGTCATGGCGGGCCTTTCTGTCTGATACGTCAGAGATGTTAGCCCTGACGCCGCTCTGCCCCTACATAACAAGTTCGTGAGCCTTCGCATACTTAAGTCGTGGTCCGGCATCCGCATGTGCAGTTGAGAAAACCGCGCCGAACATGCAAGCTGCTGTTCAGATTACAAAGTCAGGACCGAGGGTTAGATGCCGCATGCAAAGTCGCCAGAGGGGGCCAGCCCCGGCCTCGCCGTCCGCGATCTGAGCTTTCACTACGGCGCAAAGACCGCGCTGGATGCCGTATCGTTCGATGTGATGCCCGGTACCTTCTGCGCGCTTCTGGGCCCGAACGGTGCCGGAAAATCGACGCTGGTGTCGCTGTTGACCCGCCTGCTGGTCGCCCCCGAGGGCGAGATCAGCGTGGCGGGCCACAACCTGCGCCGGGCACCCCGCAAGGCTTTGGCCCGGCTGGGTGTTGTGTTTCAGCAGCCGACCCTCGACCTCAGCCTGACGGTGCGTCAGAACATGAGCTATTTCGCTGCGCTGCACGGGCTGCCCCGGACCGAGGTGCCCGCACGCATCGACGCCGCGCTGGACCGTCTGAACATGCGCGAGCGCGCGGATGAAAAGGTCCGGGCGCTGAATGGCGGGCATCGCCGCCGGATGGAACTGGCCCGTGCCCTGCTGCATGATCCCAGCGTCTTGTTGCTGGATGAACCAACGGTCGGCCTGGACGCAGCGGCCCGGCACTCCATTACCGATCAGGTTCACGATCTGGCGGCGCAAGGCCTATGCGTTCTGTGGGCAACCCACCTGACGGATGAGGTGCGCGACGGTGACCAATTGCTGGTCTTGCATCGCGGCCGCATTCTGGCCGCAGGGCAAACGGGCGACCTGCGCGGACAAGCGACCTTGTCCGACTGGTTCCTGTCGCAGACCGAGGTTCCGGCATGAGCGGGTTCTGGGGCGTCGCGCGCGCGATCATCGGGCGTGAGTTTCTGCGCTTCATCCATCAGCGCGAACGTTTTCTGGCTGCACTGGTCCGGCCCATGGTGTGGTTGCTGATCTTTGCCGCAGGCTTTCGCGCCGCGCTGGGGCTTTCAATAATCCCGCCCTATCAGACCTATATCACCTACGAGACCTATATCGTCCCCGGCCTGTGCGCGATGGTTCTGCTGTTCAACGGCATGCAAAGCTCGCTCAGCCTTGTGTATGACCGCGAGATGGGGTCGATGCGCCTGTTACTGACCAGTTCCTTCCCGCGCTGGTGGCTGTTGTTCTGCCGCCTGCTGGGATCAACGGCAATCTCGATCCTGCAGGTCTATACTTTTCTGGCGCTGGCCGCGCTTTTCGGTATCGTGCTGCCCCTGCCCGGATACATTGCGGTCCTGCCCGGCCTCATACTGGGCGGGCTCATGCTGGGCGCGTTGGGGCTGGTGCTGTCCAGTTTCATCAAACAGTTAGAGAACTTTGCCGGCGTGATGAACTTTGTCATCTTCCCGATGTTCTTTCTGTCCTCCGCGCTTTATCCGCTTTGGAAAATGGCAGAAAGCTCACCACTGTTGCGCGATATCTGCGCGCTCAACCCGTTCACCCATGTGGTCGAGCTGATCCGGTTTCTGCTCTACCTGCAGATCAACTGGGGCGCATTGCTCTGGGTGCTGGCATCGACCGCCATTCTGTGCCTGATCGCTGTCTGGGGATATGATCCCGCACGTGGCCTGATGAAGCGGAAGTCATGACCGAAACGGCCAAAACCACCCGCCGCAGCCTGTTGCTGAAAACCCGCCTGGGGATTGGCGCCGTGGTTTTGGGATCGGGAACCTTGTTGACGGCGGCGGTTCTGTATCTGGGGATGCAAACGGTCGCCAACCGGCTGGACACTGCGCTGGCCTCGGAAACCCGCATGGCGCGCTACGCGGCATTGTCCACCCGCGCGGCCACGTTTCTGGTGATCGCGACCGAGGCCGTTCAGACCGGCCAGCCCGCCGACATCCGGCTTGAAAGGCTGGAGCCGATCCGGGGCCAGATTGGCGCGACCTTTGAGCAGCTACGCGGGGATGTCGAAGATGCGGTGGCTGCGGTCGAGAAACTGGGGCTGGATGAACAATCCCGCTATGGCACGCAGTCGCTGGGCCTGGCGCGGATGGAGGCGCTTTTGGGCAACACGCTCGAAGGTCTGGGCGACCCCGATGCGGATCAGGCGCATCTACGGGCCTATATCGACTCCTTCGCCTCGGGGTTCGATCCGTTGCTCAGCCAGGCCGTGAACACCGAGGTTCTGTTTCGCAACGCTATCCTCGCCGGTATTGAACAAACCCGTCTGACCCTGACATGGATTGCGTTTGGGTTTGCCGGTTTTGCCATTCTCAGCACGGTCTGGTTCTATTTTGGCCTGATCCGCCCCCAGTTCACCCGTCTGGACCGTCTGCGCGCGGCCGCCGAACAGGTTGGCAAGGCCGAGTTTTCGGTGGCCTTGCCGGACACGCGCAATGACGAGATCGGCCAGCTTTATGGTGAGACAAACCGGATGGCCGCCGCCTTGAAACATCGCCAGACCGAGATCGAGGCGGAATGGGACCGCCTGAACGAAACCATTGGACGGCGCACCGAGGAACTGAGCGCGGCGAACAAGACCCTGTCCAGAATAGATGAAAACCGCCGTCGGTTTTTTGCCGATATCAGCCACGAATTGCGCACGCCGCTGACCGTGATCATGATGGAATCCCAGATCGGCCAGCAGGACGCTGAAAGCGCGCCAGGGGCTTTGGCAACCATTGAAAGCAGCGCAGCGAAACTGAACCAGCGTATCGATGACCTGTTGCGGGTGGCTCGGTCGGAAAGCGGCGAACTGGCGCTGGACCCGCACAGCGTTGCCCTGCCGGAACTGATGCAAACGGTCATTCAGGACATTCAACCGGAAATCGACAGCGCCAACATGCAACTGGATGCTGGTGAGACCCCGGATTGCGTGCTGAACTGCGATCCGAACTGGATGCGGCAAGTGCTGTTGAACCTGATCCGCAATGCCATCCGGCACGCCCGCACCGGAAGGGTGATTTCCGTGCACGCCACGCAATCCGATACAGCGGTCGAGATTTCGCTGACGGATAACGGCCCCGGCATCCCGCAAGCGGCGCAAGGCCGGGTTTTTGAGAGGTTCGTTCAGGGCGGGACCGCCAATCGGCAGGGCTTTGGCGTTGGTCTTGCCCTCGCGGCCTGGGTTGTCGAGGCCCATGAGGGGACGATCACCCTGACCAGCCCGGTGCCGAAAGATCAGGCAATAGGTGCTGCGCCCGGTACAAATGTCTGCATTCGATTACCCCGGGCAAAGGCATAGGATACGCGCATGGCGTCCAGACTGCTGATCATAGATGACGACCCCAAAATCGCCTCGGCCCTTGTGCGGGGCCTGTCGCTGCACGGCTATGATGCCGAGTTCGAAAACCGCGCCGACAAAGGGTTGGAACGATTGCAGAGCGGCGCGTACTCTGGCGCGATTGTCGATGTCATGCTGGGCGAGGATAGCGGGATCGAACTGGTCAGGTCCGCGCGCGAGATCGGGGTCTCGATCCCCATCCTGATGTTGTCGGCCCTGTCAGATGTCGACCACCGGGCCGCCGGGCTTGACGCCGGAGCGGACGATTATGTTGTCAAACCGTTCAGCTTTGGCGAGCTTGTCGCGCGGTTGCAGGTGCAGGAACATCGCGCGCAGTCCCAACACCCCGACCCGGCCCGGATATCGCCGCAGAACAGGACCATAACCATCCGCGACAAATCCGTTGCCCTGACAGAGCGCGAGTTCGATCTGCTGGCCTTGCTCAACAGCAAGGCGGGGTCGCCCATCTCGCGGGGTGAGTTGTTTGACACGCTCTGGTCGCAGGAGGGGTCCAGTAACGAAAACGTGGTCGATGTCTATATCGGATATCTGCGCAAAAAGCTTGGCGCGGATGATTTCGGTTTTGAAATCAAAACACTACGCAATCAGGGCTTCTGTCTGCAGGGTCGTGCACCGCTGCCTGATGACGGCTGAATACCCACCAAAGTCTACCCTGTTCTTACAAATTAAGATTCGCTCTGACCCCCATTACCTGCCAGATTGCTTGCAAGGACATTCCAAGAGGAGGAGCCCGTTATGGCCTGGAGTAAACCGATTATTCGCGAGATCGAGTGCGGCATGGAAATCAACATGTACGGCCCGGATCATGATGATGAGCGCGGCGGCGGCCTGATCTGATCTCAGACCTGGCGCCAACACTAGATGACGTTGCGCGCGATAATACTTGGGGCCGCTGCTGGCGGCGGCCTGCCGCAATGGAATTGTGGATGTAAGAACTGCGTTCTCGCCAGAGCCGGAAAAATACCCGCTCAAACACAGTCATCTTTGGCTGTGTCTCCTGACGGCCGGAATTGGGCCGTCTTGAACGCGTCTCCGGACATACGACACCAACTGAGCACCACGGAACCTCTGTTTCCCACGGGGTTGCGTGAGATGCCCATTCACTCGGTTCTGGTTACAAACGGCGACATTGATCATGTCGCCGGGCTGTTGACGCTTCGCGAGATGCAGCCCTTTAACCTGTTCGCGACGCAGAGCATTCAGGACGTGATCGCACAGAACCCGATTTTCGATGCGTTGAACGCGTCGGTTGTGGATCGCACCGCGATCTCTCTGAACCAGCCGTTTGAGATGGTTCCCGGCTTGCAGGCAACACTGTTCCCCGTTCCCGGCAAGGTGCCCTTGTACCTGGAAGGTGAGCATGTGCAGACCGATCTGGTGGGCGAACAAACCGTCGGTGTCGCGCTGAAGGCGGGCGGCAAAACCGCCTATTACATTCCGGGCTGTGCCGCATTGACACCGGACCTGCGGGCCACGCTTGAGGGTGCAGATTTACTGTTCTTTGACGGGACCCTCTGGCAGGATGATGAAATGGTGCGCGCGGGTTTGGGTCAGAAAACCGGCAAGCGCATGGGCCACATGTCGATGGATGGCGACGACGGGTCCATCGCCAGCTTTGCCGATATGAAGATCGGGCGAAAAATTTTCGTCCATATGAACAACACCAATCCGGTTCTGCGCCCCGACAGCGCGGAAAAAGCGGCGGCCGAAGCCGCAGGCTGGACAATTGGACAGGATGGGATGGAGATCGCTTTATGACCCAAAGCCGCGAAGACTTCGAAGCCCGCCTGCGCCAGATCGGCGCGGAACGCTACCATGATCTGCACCCGTTTCATGACCGTCTGCATGGCGGGCAATGCACGCCCGACGAGGTGCGCGCCTGGGTGATCAACCGGTATTACTATCAGCACTCGATCCCGATGAAGGATGCCGCCTTCATGTCCCGCGTCGAGGACCCAAAATTGCGGCGCGCATGGCGGTCCCGGATCGAGGATCACGACGGCACCGAAGAAAACGAAGGCGGCATCAGGCGCTGGCTGCGTCTGGCCGAGGCCGTGGGTCTTGATCCCGACTATGTCGCCTCGTGCGAGGGTGTCTTGCCCGCGACGAAATTCGCCGTGGATGCTTATGTTCGCTATGTGCGCGAGAAAACTCTGCTCGAGGCCGTTGCCGCCTCGTTAACCGAGTTGTTTGCCCCCAAGATTCACGCCAACCGAATTGAAGGTCTGCTGCAGCACTACGATTTCGCCGATGACAGTTCCCTGTCCTATTTCCGGAACCGTCTGAAAGAAGCGCCCAAGGATGTGGCCTTTGGTCTGGCCTGGGTTCTGGACAAGGCGGATACGGCCGAAAAACAGGACGCTGCAGCCAAGGCGCTGATCTTCAAGACGGATATATTGTGGTCGCAACTGGATGCCCTTTGGGGTGCGTATGTGGAACCCGCGCGTATCCCACCCGGTGCGTGGCAGCCCGGCACCGGGCTGCTGATGCGGCAGGCGTCGTGATGCAGGCCGCAGACATCCCCACCCTGCCCCGTGGCGTCCGCCTGCATTTCGACAAGGTGCGGGAAAACTGGGTGCTGTTGGCCCCGGAACGGGCCGTGACGCTGGATCAGATCGGACACGCCATTCTGAACGAGGTGGACGGCCAGCGAAGCTTTGAACAGATCACAACCGCGTTGTCCGAGAAATACAATGCCCCGGTGGATCAGATCGCCGAGGACAGTTCGGGTTTCCTTGATGCCCTGCGCGCCCGGCGTTTTCTGGACGTATCGTAATGGTTAAAACTGCACCCCCTATCGCCATGCTCGCCGAGCTGACCCATCGCTGTCCCCTGTCCTGCCCGTATTGTTCCAACCCGGTCGAAATGGCCAAGCAGGACAGCGAGATGGATACGGACACCTGGGCGCGCGTGTTTCAGGAAGCCGCTGCGTTGGGGGTGTTGCAATTGCACCTGTCCGGTGGCGAACCGGCGTCGCGCCGCGATCTGGTGGAACTTGTGACTGCGGCGCGGGACGCCGGGCTTTACACCAACCTGATCACCTCGGCCATCGGGCTGACAGAACGCCGCATGAACGAGTTGGATCGCGCCGGGCTGGACCATATCCAACTGTCTCTGCAAGGCACTGACGTGGCGATGGCAGACAAAGTGGGCGGCTATCGCGGTGGGTTCGACCGCAAGATGAAGGCCGTCGAATGGATCAGGGACATAGGGTTCCCCCTGACATTGAACTTCGTCCTGCATCGCCACAACGCCCACCAATTGCCCCGAGCGCTTGAATTGGCGCAGGAGATGGGCGCGCGCAGGATCGAAGTTGCGACGGTTCAGTTTCACGGCTGGGCGCTGAAGAACCGGGATGCACTGATGCCGACACGGGAGCAGGCGCAGGTGGTCACGCAGCAGGTTGATGAGGCCAGACAAGCCCTGAAGGGCGCGCTTGTGATCGACTATGTGCCCGCAGACTATCACGAGGATTTCCCCAAACGCTGCATGGGAGGCTGGGGAACAAGCGGTCTGAACGTGACGCCTGATGGGCAGGTGCTGCCCTGCCACGCGGCCCAATCCATCCCGCATCTGACTTTTGACCGGGTGCAGGATAAGCCGCTGTCGGACATCTGGTATCACAGCGCGGCATTCAACGCCTATCGGGGTACAGACTGGATGCCGGAACCCTGCCAAAGCTGCGATCGCAAAACCATCGACTTCGGGGGGTGCCGTTGTCAGGCCATGGCCCTTGTCGGAGATGCCAGCGCAACCGATCCGGTCTGTGTCAAATCTCCGCATCATCAGGCACTGCAGGATCAGGCCAACCAGCACGCGGCCAGCGTTGACGCGCCGTTCGTCTATCGCGTGGCACCCGGTGCGGTGGCTGAAACAACCGAGTGATCCGCTAGGCCAAAACTGCTCCTTGTGGCGCGGCTTTCAACTCAAGGACCCGATCTGCAAGCCGCTCCGCCTCGGTCTCTGAATGGGTGACGAACAGCGTCGCCGGGCGGTGCCGCGCCATCAGTTCTTCGGTCAGCGCCAGCATCGCGTCGGCTGTTTCGGCATCCAGCGAAACAAAGGGTTCGTCCATGATCAGCAGCTCTGGCTGACCGACAAAGGCCCGCGCCAGCGACAGGCGTCGCTGTTGTCCCAGCGACAATTGACCCGGAAACAGGTCGCCTTTGTCGCTCAATCCAACTGAGCCAAGCGCGGTCTCGGCCTCGGTTCGGGACAGATCGGGATGGATGATCGTCAGATTGTCCAATGCGCTGCGCCATGGCAGCAAAGTGGGTTCCTGAAACACGATTGCCGTTTGGTCAGGGCGCTCAATCCGCCCGTCAAAATCCGGATCAATCCCGGCCACAAGGCGCAGCAAGGTCGTCTTGCCGATACCGGACGGGCCGATGAGGGCAACTGTTTCACCCGCGTTGATCTCGAACGTTATGGGCCCCAAAACCGGGTCTGACCCGAACCGTTTCTGCCGGATATCGATGCGGATCATGCGGCTCTCCACCTGCGGGCGCTACGCTCCCACGGTTGAAGGATCAGCCATTCCACAAGCAACATCACCGCGATGAAGGAAAACGCGTAGACCAGCACCATCGCGACATCGAAGAGTTGAAAATAAAGGTGTATCTGAAAGCCAACACCGGATGAGCGCCCCAGAAACTCGACCACCAGCACGATTTTCCAGATCAGCGACAGGCCCGACCGGGCGGCGGCGGCGATGAAGGGCGCAAGCTGCGGCAGGATCACATGCCGCAGACGCGTCCATCGCGGCACCCGGTAGACCTGCGCCATCGCGTCGAGGTCCGGGTTCAGCGCCCGGCCCCCTTCGCGCAGGATGGTTGCGACATTGGGAATTTTGTTCAGCGTCACCGCCGTGATCGCGGCGGCCTCGGTCAAGCCGATCCACAGGTAACACAGCACGATCAAAACCAGCGCGGGCAGGTTCAGAAAAATCACCAGCCATGGGTCCAGCCAGCGGTTGACGGCGGGCGATCGGCCCATGGACAGGCCGATGAGGCCGCCCAAAGCCATCGCCAGCGCAAAGGCCCAGATCACCCGCAGCAGGGTCACCCCGATACTGCGCTGCAACTCTCCGGTGCCGAATTCCTGTTGGAACCGGGGGATCAGATCCCAAGGTTGGGGCAGGATTTGCGGGTCTGCGGTTAGAAACGCGGCGACCACCCAAAGCAGCACCAGACACCCGATAGACAGCAGCGGCGTGAGGCGCGGGTCCGGCATTGACGGCTAGTCCACGTCCGCAAACAGACCCTGCGGTACCGCAGTGGCGTCACCCACCAGTTCAGCACCGCCCAGTTCGGCCATCAACGCCAGCATCCTGTTGGCCGCTTCGGTGTCCACCGGGCCCCGGTTCGGGATGCCCGCAATCCAGTCGGATCTCAGCTGTTCGAATTGCGCATCCGATTTGGCGTTCATGCGCGGCCTGATCACCTCCCACGCGCCAGGAGAGGTTGCGAGAAAATCCTTAGCCTCGCGGCTGGCCGAGAACAGGCTTTGCGCCAGATCGGGATGATCTGCCAGGAAGCTTTCCTTCAGATAGTACCCCAGCAAAGGAGTATCGGTATCCAGGCCAAGCGCCTGCCCCGCGTCTTCCACGGAAATCAGTTCCCGCATGCCGGACGCTTTCATCTTGGCCAGAAAATGCCAGAAGTTGATCGCACCGGCATAGTCGCCGCCAAGTGCTGATTTGAAGATCAGCGGCGGCGCACCAAAGACCTGTTCGGTGTCGGCTTTCAGGTCCATGCCGTATTCCTGCGCCGCATAGGCGCGCAGGATCAGCCAGGATTTATCCAGCGGCCCACCGGCAATTCCGATCTTGCCCCCGGACAGATCCTTGAGAGTGCGCGCAGGGCTGTCGGCGGGCACGACCACACCGCCGACGGCTTTGGAATAGGGGATAAACACATAATCCTTGCCAGCGGCCCGTTGCCGGGCCACCCAGATCCAGTCTGCCACGGCCAGATCAGCCTCCCCCCCTTCTACGGCGATACGGGTCGCGCCATTGTCGGCAAAGGGTTGCACGTCGAGGATAAAACCGTGTTTCCTGTCCAGACCATTTTGCCGGATGGTCTCAAGCTCCCAATTCACGGTGCCGATTTTCAGGACGGCGGCGCGAATGGTCGGCAGGGTTTCGGCCAAGGCCGCCCCCGCCATCAGAACAAGCGCAGCGCAGATCGCGAACAGCTTTGTCATCCCGCCCCCGCGTTACTCAGCCCTGCGGCTCACCTCGTTCAGGTCCTTGTCCAGCTTGATGTCGAACTGATTGCCGCCCTTGCAGATCACATCATCCAGATCGTAGCCGTCATCCTCGACCTCGATGTCATCGGGGTCCATCTGACATTCAATCGACGCCAGATAGGCTTCGATCTTGCTTACGGTTTCGGCATCCAACTCATCTGCCAACGCCGGAGCCGCCAGAACACCTGCGAATACCACTATGCCAAGTTTCTTCATCTTCTGTCCTTTCGTTATTGAATGCTGACCGTTATGCGTTGCGAGTCTCCGGTGGAGCCGGGGATACGTATTTCATGACTGCCGGGCTTGATGGCGATGAAGGACAGTTCGGCGACGCCTGCCTTGTCAAACTCGATACTGTCCACGGCCATGGGGCGGATTTCGATCTTGTTGATGACAATCTCGTTCATCCAGATTGCCCGAAAGAAGGATGGCCCCTCGATCGCCAGTTCCGCCGAGCCGTCCGCCGTGATCTCAAGCTTGTAATAGGCACCGGATTGCAGCACCACATCTTCGCCCAGGGGTTGGCCCGAGGCCAGCGTCAGCTTGATGGTGTCGCCACGATTGCACTTGGCCAAGAGCCCGGCGAACCCAAGGTCGTCGCAGAGCGGGGCTGCAGCCACCGGCCCGCCCAACATTGCAACCATCGCTGCGATTGCTAGTTTTTTCATTCCCGTCCCTCCCAGAACCTTAGTCGATTGTCACCACGCCCCAGGGCTGCTGACCAACCTGAACTGATTTGATGGCCTTTTCTGCAGCCACGTCGATGATCGTGATATCGTTGGAATTGCCGTTTGTGGTCAGCAGGTATTTTTCATCCGGTGTGAAATCCAATTGCCAGACACGCTGCCCCACAAGGATGTAATCCAGCACCTCAAGGCTTTGCGCATCCACCACCGCAACCCGGTTTGCCGGTCCAAGGGCAACGAACAGACGCTTGCCATCCGAGGTGACTTTCGCCCCCACAGGTTGCAGCCATTCGGGCTGAACGCCGGGTACTTCGAACCCGATCTTGCCGACAACCGTGGGGGTGCCGTCTTCGGCAATGTCCATCACCGACACCGTGCCGCCGATTTCCGAGGTCACGAACAGCCGCTTACCGTCTGCCGTGTATTGCGCATAGCGCGGGCGCTGATCGACCAGCACGTTGTGCTTGATCGTATAGTCCTCGGTCGAGATGAAATGGGCCATATTGGTGGTCTCGGACGTGTTGACCACGAATTTGGCATCCGGGCTCATCCCCATGCCTTCGGGCTCGACCCCGACGGGAACCTCGGCCAGAATTGTGCGGGTTTCGGTGTCCGTGACCGTCACCAGATTGTCGTCTTCATTGGCGATGTAAAGCCGTTTGCCCGAGGGTTCGAGGATGAACAGCTCCGGGTCCGGGCCCGACGGCAGGCTGGGCAGTTCTTCGTAGGTCGTGGTGTCAAACACCCGGATGATATTGTCATCCGAGGCGCAGACATACAGCTTTTTGCCATCCGGGCTGACAGTGATGCCGCGCGGGCGGTTGCCGCCGGGAAACTCGGTCAACACCTCCCACGTTTCGGTATCGACCACGGTGATGGTGTTGCCCCGCTCGTTCGACACAAAGGCCTTACCGGCCAGCACGGGGCCTGCGGTCAGGGCGGCAAGAGCAGCGGTCAGCAATAATCGTTTCATCAAGTCCTCCGGTTACTCAAATGCCTGACAGTTGGATTCCGGGCGGTCCAATCCCATCGTGTCGAGCGGTGATGTCTGATGCAGGAACCCGTCCTGCGGGCTGACGCTGACGGTGATCGAGCCGTCATACAGAAGGATCGGTTGGCGCAGTTGTCCGTTCCAGTCCCGAAACGTGACCTTCTGGCCCTTGAACGCCGCCAGTTCGAACTCATCCGACAGGGCATAGTCCCGTACCCCGTCGGGTTCTGCGGTATTGGCGCGTGTAACCGCTTCGCCGATGACGCGCAGGGCAAGCCAGACATTGTAATCCTCGGGCCGCACATAGCGACCGGTCAGGTCTTCGAAACGGGTCTGAAACTGCGTGGCCCCCCAGGCTTCGTGCGCGCCATGGATCGTCACCGGGCGCAAACCGCCCGACCCCATCACCGGGCGCGGGGTCCAGAGGTGATAGGACAGATAGCGCCCGAAATAGTCGCTTTCATCCGCAGCGATTACCACGTCGTGGTCCCGAACATCCTGTGTGTCCAAAGGCAATTGCCGCTGCACCAGAACATGCCCCGAATCCGTACGACGAGAGCCGCCGGTATCCTCAAAAACACGATCCTCGACGAGCTTCGCGCCGAACTTGGTGGCGGCGCGGCGATAGGCATCGGCCAGCTTCGTATCTTCGGGGTTCGACCCTGCCAGCAGGAACCAATCGCCCCATTTCTTCCAGACCGCAAACTGCGCCACCGCGTCCGCCTTCATCGCCCGCGACGGCGCGATATGCAGCAGGTTGCCACGGCAGTTCGCATCCCGCAGATCGACATCCGGGGCCGAGGCGTTGAACACTAGCGCACCGGCCTCGGCCGCCTTGTCCGTCAGGCGCAAAACATCCGGCGCATCGGCCAGAAGGATGATCAGCCTGGCCCCATCGGCCAGAATCTGATCCATCGCTTCATCGGCCTGTTCGGGCTGAGTGGCCACCGTGGTTGTTTCGTATGTGTGGCCCAGAAAGCCACCTGTGGTGCTGTTATCTTCGGTTCCAAGCGATGCACCGGCAAAGCCCAGATCATCGGGTTTCAAATCGTAGCGAGAGATCGGCAGCAGGCTGGGATAGTCAATCCTCAGGACCGCTGTTTTCACATCAATCGCCACTGCGTCTATCGCAGAAACACACCAAAAGAGTGCCGCAAAAAGCGGCAGCGCGTTCATGTTCAAGATGTCCTCCCGGTCCCTGCCAGGTGTTTTGGCAGGCTCTTATTCTTCAGCGCAATGCGCTGCGAAACGGAACCAATACTTTTGGCCGTGTTGTGATCTCAAGCCTATCAGCTTCATCATTAACCTCGATTCTTATTTTATAAGAATGCACGTATGCGATTGAACTTGCTTCTGTTTCCCGCCGTGCCCGTCAATGTGGCAGGTGTTCGGGACGGACAGAGCGGGTCTGGTCGCGTGCCGATCCGCGCTGGCAGTGCAACCCGCCTGGGTCAGCCATCGGCGCAGCTAGGGAGGATACCGAATGAAGCGACGAACCTTTCTTGCGGCAACCGCTGCCGCTGTGGTTCCGGCCGTTGTCTGGGCCCACGGCCCGACCCGGCAAAAAGTCACCCTGACCACCGAAGTTGCCGCCCCACCGGACGAGGTCTGGGCCGCCATCGGCAATTTCGACGACATGTCCTGGCACCCTGCGGTGTTCTCGACCGAAGGAAATGGCGGCAATGCAATCGACGCCACCCGCCTTCTGACCCTTGGGCAAGAGGGCGGGCCGACCATTGCCGAGGTGCTGTATAAGTTCAGCGACGAAAAGATGAGCTATTCCTACCGGATCACCGAGGTCGCGGTCGAGGTTCTGCCGGTCACCAACTACTCGTCCCACCTGACGGTCAAGCCGCGCGATGGGGGCGGGTCGATTGTCGAATGGCGCGGCGCGTTCTATCGCGGCTATCCGAACAATGATCCCCCGCCCGAACTGAACGACGAAGCCGCGATTGCGGCTGTGACCGGTGTGTATCAGGCAGGTTTGGATGCCCTGGTCGAGCGTTTCGGTGCGGCGAGCTGATTGCGGCCTGATCCTGCTGATGTCGCTGCTTGCTGATCCCGGTTCGGCTGAAACGGCCTTTGTCACCTGTCAGAATGGCGAAGAACTCAGCCGGATCGAGCTTGCGGACATGCGCGAAACCGCCCGCTGGCCCCTGCCCGGCAAACCCGCTGGCGTGGCGGTGGGGCAAGATGGCGTTGTGTTCACAGTCTCCCCCGACAGCAAACACGTGCGGCGCATTTCGGCAGAGACGGGGGAAACGATTGCCCAGGCCACGCTGGATGGCGGTCCGATCGGTATCGCACTGGACCCGCAGCGCAGGCGGGTGTTTGTGAGCGATTGGTACAACGCCCGAATCTGGGTTCTGGACAGCGAAACCCTGTCGGTTCAGGCCGACCTGCCGACCGGGTTGGCACCGGCAGGCATTGCGGTATCGGATGACGGGCGATTTGTGGCGTCGGCGGACAAGGATGCCAATCAGGTCTCGGTATTTGACGCCGAAACCCTGCAACCCTTGCTCCAGATTCCGGTTGGGATACGCCCCTTTGGACTGCGCTTCGCGCCTGACGGGCGGCTGTTTGTCGGCAATGTCGGAAGCAATGATGTCAGCGTAATCGACCTTGATGCTGCAGGCGTCACCGCAACCGTTCCGGTCGGCGAACGCCCTTACGGCATTGCTTTTGCCCAAGGCCGGGCATTTGTGACAAACCAATACGCCAATACGCTCAGTGTGATTTCGCTAGAAACCCTCGAACCTGAGGCCCTGATCGAGGTTGGGGAATATCCTGAAGGCATCGACGCAACCGCAGAACAGGACCTGCTGGTTGTTGCAAACTGGTTCGACAACACGGTCAGCATCGTGGACCCGAAGGCTCTGACTGTGGTAGAAACTTTGGAAACTTGTGACGGCCCGCGCGCCTTCGGCACGTTTCTGGGAGGAGGAATGCAATGAAGACTTCTCATCTAGTGGCAGCTTTGATCTGGGTGTCAGCGGCCCCGGCCATGGCGGCTGGCGAAGCCTGGGAAAACGTGCGTGCGCTGCTTTATGGCGATCGCCCCATGCAAAACGGGGACGCGTTAATCGCGATTGATGCCCCCTATCGGACCCCTGACGACGCGCGGGCAGAACTGGCCGCGCAGGTGGTTGCGCCACAGGGAACCGAAGTCGCAAAAGTGACGTTGGTGCTGGATGAAAACCCGATGCCGGTTTCCGCCGTGTTCGAACTGGATGAACCGCTGCCCAGCTTCTATTTCGATGTGACCATGCGGGTGAACGGGCCCACGCCCATGCACGTGATCGCGGAAACGACGGACGGACGCCTTTGGGTTTCAGAGACCTATGTCAAAACATCCGGCCTCGGCGCATGTGCCGCGCCACCGGGAACCGACCCGAAACTGGCCCTTGAAAACCTGGGAACGATGGAGGCCGAACTGGTCGGTCGCGTTCCGGCGCTGAACACGCTGACCCGGTTGTCCCAACTGGGTACGGGTCGTGCGAACAAGATGGATCTGAACATTGACCACCCGTCGCATTCCGGGATGCAGATGGATCAGATTTCGCTGCTGTTCATCCCGATGCGTTACGTGGAAACCGTGGATATCGACCTTGACGGCGCAGGTTACATTCAAATGACCGGCTCGATTTCCCTGTCCGAGAATCCGAGGGTCGGTATTTCAGTCCCCAGCCGCGCGCAGGCGGTTGATGTGACCATGACGGATACGGACGGCACGGTCAGCCATCTGCATAAGAAACTGGCGGGCTTCTAGCTTACCCGTCGCCGGTCACGGGCTGACCGGGGGCCGGTTTGACACGTTCCGTCGGATAGTCCCAGAGCGCCCAGCCATCGGTGCCTTCGGGAAACCAATAGACGTTGGAATAGCCCCACTCGATAGCACGCCGGGCGGCATTCCAGCTCATCCAGCAATCTTCGAGGCAGAAGAAAACAACGGCCTGTTCGGCGTCATTCGAGGTGGCGGTTTCGAGCCCGCTGCGAAAGTAATCGGCGGTGACATCGGCAATGGCACCGTAGCCCACATTGGGCAGCCAGACCGCGCCGGGAATGCTGTTGCGCGGCTTGTCGCGCCAGATCGTGCCCTTGGGCAGATTGGCGGGCTTGGGGGCCTGGGGGAGCACGTCAATGAAAGCGGCGCTCTTGTCCTGCCACAGCGCGTGCGCCTCTTCCGGGCCTATGGTGATGCCGCCGGTAATCCGGTCCGGCACCGGTGCCCGGTAATGATCCATGCGATAGTCGGACGGCTCTGGAACGGTTTGGGCCGCCGCAGCGCCTGCGCAGATCGCAAACGCCACAAGGGCGCGGATCATTGCGACAGCTCCAGCACCTCGGTTCCCAGATCGTTCACCAGCGGCACACCTGCTTCGGCCAGAACCGCGTTGATCTCATCCTGATTGCGCCGGATCAGTGAATTCAGCTGCCGCTGCCACACTTTCTCGCCCTGTCGCACACCCATGGTGATGCGGTAGAACAGGCGCGGCGGCAGCTCTTCCTTGACCAGAGGGATCACCTTGAAGCCCGGATAATCCGCCTTGACCAGAGGGCCGCCCAGCGGACCCCACAGGATTGCGGCGTCGATCTCGCCGGATTGCAGGTCGTTCAGCATATCAATGGCGGGGCTTTCCACACGGCGGTCGACAAAAAGGTTGTAAGGCTTGGCTTTTCCGATCAGGCCGTTGCGCGCCATATGGGCCGCTGGCGGCGTGCCGGCCACGACGCCGATCTTCCGTCCCTGAAGCGCCGGGTCGGCCAGCGTATCGACCTGGGCCAGGTCGCTGTCATCGGGTACGATCAGCGCATAGGCCGAGGTATAGTAGTGATTGGTGTTCTGCACCAGCTCATGCCCCTGCGCATAGCCGATCACGACATCACAGCGCTTGGCGGTCAGCGTGTTGCGAATGAACCCGGTCGCCTGAGGAAACCAGACATATTGAACCGGCAGTTCCAGTTTCCCCGCCATCAACTCGGCCAGTTTGTTTTCGTACCCCGATCCGTCCTCGGACGAGACAGGATAGTTGGCCGGGTCAGCGCAGACACGAAACGCCGTGTTCGAAACCAGATCCGAGGTCTGCGCAACAGCAGGCGCCGCCTGCGAAAAACAGGCGGCAATCCCCAGAATGGCAATGCAGGTCTTAGCCCATGCAGGCATCTTCATCCTCTCGGATTACATCCGATTTCGCTTCTTTCTTCGGCGGGCGTCCGCGCGGGATCGCCTCAGAACCGTGCGCCTTCAGATAAACATAGATGTCGTCCAGAAAGCACATCACATTCGGGTTGTCGCCAAAGCCCGGCATGACCGAGTTTTCGGCGGCGTTGACCACCTGGCGTCCATTGGTGACAACATCGACGAAATCGTAATAGTCCATGTCCAGCGCGGATTGCTTCAAAGCCGGGGCATAGGTTGATCCCTCGCCATCCGGGCCGTGACAGACGTGGCATTCCGCGTGATAGCGGCGAAAGCCCGAGAATGTCATCCAGTCCACCGTTCCGTCTTCGGCGATGTTGAACGTCGGGATATCGTCTTCGGTGTAGTACCGCCCATCCTCGGAATACGCGACCGTCAGATTGTCGGCCGCCGCAGCAAGCGGAAGGCCGGACAAAAGTAAAGCTGCCGAAAGACGTTTTAGATGCGTCATGGATGTCTCGTTTGCTGCAAGTGGAAATCCGGCGCGACCATCACGGGCCGCGCCGGGGTTTTGCTTAGTTCGGCAGAGCGAACACGGTCAGTTGGCCACCCAGCGCGGTATAGTCGCTGAGCGCGGCATAGCCACCCACAGCACCCAGACCGTCATTCGGGTTGGTCAGACCAGCCGCCAGACCGATACCGGCCCAGCCACCAACACCCGACAGGATGCCGATGTACTGCTTGCCGCCCTGTTCATAGGTCATCACGTTACCGATGATACCCGACGGTGTCTTGAACTTGTAAAGTTCCTCACCGGTTTCGGCATGAACGGCCTTCAGATAGCCTTCGAGCGTGCCGTAGAACACGACGTCACCCGCAGTTGCCAGAGCACCGGACCAGACCGAGAACTGCTCGGGCAGCGACCACTTGATCTCACCGTTGATGTTGTCCCACGCGATGAAGTTGCCCATGCCACCGTGGCTGTCGGGGGCCGGGTACATCGCCAGCGTCGCACCCACATAGGGCTGACCTGCGGTGTAGGAGACACGGAAGGGTTCATAATCCATGCAGACGTGGTTTGTCGGCACGTAGAACACCTGGGTCTTCGGCGAATAGGCCGCAGGCTGCTGGTCTTTTGTACCCAGAGCCGCCGGGCAGATACCGGTCGAGTTCACGTCCTCGCCGTTCTGTTCCGTCGAATACTGAGCCACAACCGCCGGACGACCATAGGTGTCGCTGTTGGGGTCCATGTCGACGCCGGATGTCCAGTTGACGACCGGGTCATACTTTTCGGCCACCAGCAACTCACCCGTCACGCGGTCCATCGTATAGGCCAGACCGTTGCGGTCGAAATGGGTCAGCAGCTTGCGCTCGGTGCCATCAATTTCCTGCTCCGTCAGGATCATTTCATTGATGCCGTCATAGTCCCATTCGTCATGCGGCGTCATCTGGTAGAACCAGCGCGCCATACCAGTGTCGATGTCACGTGCCATGACGGTCATCGACCAGCGGTTGTCGCCCGGACGCTGCGCCGGGTTCCATGTCGACGGGTTCCCGGTGCCGTAGTACATCAGGTTCTCGTCCAGATCGACCGAGTACCAGCCCCATGTGGTGCCGCCACCGATCTTCCACTGATCGCCTTCCCAGGTATTGGTGCCCGAGTCCGCGCCAACCGGTTTACCCAGATGGGTGGTCTTTTCCGGGTCGGCCAGAATGTCGGAATCCGGTCCCATGGAATAGGCGCGCCAGACCTGCTCGCCCGAGTTCATGTCATAGGCCGTGACCGACCCGCGCACACCGAATTCGCCACCAGAAATGCCGACAATGACCTTGTCCTTCACCGGCAGCACGGTGGCCGTGTTGGTTTCACCAATCGCCGGGTCGCCGTTCTGCACTTCCCAGACCACGTCACCGGATTTGGCGTCCAGCGCGACAACCTTGGTGTCCGCCTGATGCAGGAAGATCTTGCCGTCCGCATAGGCCACACCGCGGTTCACGGTGTCACAGCACATCACCGGAATGACGTCCGGGTCCTGCTTGGGTTCATACTTCCAGACGATCTTGCCTTCGTTGGCCAGGTCAAGCGCGTAAACGATATTGGGGAACGGCGTGTGGACATACATCATGTCGCCGATCACCAGCGGGGAACCTTCGTGCCCGCGCAGAACGCCGGTCGAGAATGTCCACGCAACCTGCAGATCGCCTACGTTGTCCGCAGTAATCTGATCCAGTTCCGAATAGCGCTGGTTCTTGTAGTCACCCGTCTGGATCGCCCATTGTTTCGGGTTATCCATCTGGGCAATCAGGTCGTCATTGGCATATGCCGTGCTGGCCATGGCAATGGCGATCCCGGAGGTCCAAAGCGATAACTTTTTCATTCAATCTCCTCCCTTGAGTGCAGCGATGCCGCTGCAATGAAACACCTCAGCCAGGTTGGACTACGGTGCCGTAGTTTGCTCACCCGGCGGCCTCTCCTCTGGCCAAGTTCGGGGGCGAGCGATTTCGCGTCTTACGATCCTTCGTCGGGGAAGGTCGCAAGATAGGCGATAATGTTGACCCGGTCCTCTTCCTTGCGCAGACCGGCAAATGTCATCTTGATGCCCTTGGCATAGTCACGCGGCTTGGTCAGGAACGCGTCCAGTTCCTCGGGCGTCCAGACCAGACCGCCCTCGGACAGTTCGATCAGGGCGGGGGAATAGCCGAAATCCGCGACCGTGGCGGCCTGTCGGCCAACAATGCCGTTCAACGCCGGGCCGACCTTGTTTTCGGCCCCTTCGCCGACCGCATGGCAGGCCTTGCACTTGCGGAACACCTTGGCCCCTGCATCCGGGTCGCCCTCGGCGCTTGCAACAATCGGCACAATCATGAGGCAGGCCGCTGATATAACTGTTCTGAACACTATTGATCTTTCCTTGCTGTTTTCATTGGCTGAGCCGCTCGGCGTGCCATTCCACATGGTCCCGCGCAAAGCTGTTCACGAAGAAGTACGAGTGATCATACCCCTGCTGAATTCTGATCTGTCCGGGCTGGCGACGCTTTGCCATCATGTTGGCCAGGGCTTCTGGCTTGAGCAGGTCAAGGAACTGGTCATCCGCGCCCTGATCAATCAGCAGATCGCCTTTCCAGCCGTATTCTTCCAAAAGTAGCGTTGAATCGTGTTCGGCCCAGGTGTTTTCGTCATCGCCCAGATAGCTGCTGAGTTGCTTGCGGCCCCAATCGGACCGGGTCGGATGGGCAATCGGCGCAAAGGCCGACAGTGCTTCGAACTTCTCAGCGTTGCGGATCGCGATTGTCAGCGCGCCATGCCCGCCCATGGAGTGGCCGGTAATTCCGTGCACGTCCTGAACCGGGAAGTTCCTGAGCACGATGTCGCGCAACTCTTCGACAATGTAGTCATACATCCTGAAATGCGACCGCCACGGATCGCGTGTTGCGTTGACGTAAAAGCCAGCCCCCTGCCCAAGATCATAGGCATCATCATCAGCGACGTTTTCCCCACGGGGGGATGTGTCGGGAAAGATCACCGCGACCCCGAAATCCGCTGCAGCTTCCTGAAACCCGCCTTTGGTCATGGCGTTTTCATGGGTGCAGGTCAGTCCGGACAGGTACCACAAAACCGGGACCGGACCATTCCTGGACTGGGGCGGCAGATAAACCGCAAAGGTCATCTCACAATCGCAGGTTTCGGACTGGTGAGAGTAAACTGTCTGCTCTCCTCCGAAACTGCGGTTTTGTGAGATGACCTTGAGATCCATGTCAGTACTCCACTACCGCCCGGATCGATTTGCCTTCGTGCATCAGATCGAACCCGTGATTGATCTCTTCAAGCTTCAGCTTGTGGGTGATCATCGGGTCGATCTCGATCTTTCCGTCCATGTACCAGTCGACGATCTTGGGCACATCGGTGCGGCCCTTTGCGCCTCCGAACGCCGTCCCGCGCCAGGACCGGCCGGTGACCAGCTGGAACGGACGGGTCGAGATTTCGGCCCCCGCAGGCGCCACGCCGATGATGATGCTTTCACCCCATCCCTTATGTGCGCATTCCAGCGCGGTCCGCATCACGCCCACATTGCCCGTTGCGTCAAAGGTGTAATCCGCGCCGCCCCCGGTCAGTTCGACCAGATGCGCAACCAGATCGCCGCTGACTTTCGACGGGTTCACGAAATCGGTCATGCCGAAATGAGTCGCCATTTCAGCCTTGCCGTCATTCAGATCGACACCAACGATCTGATCCGCACCCGCCATACGCAGACCCTGGATCACGTTCAGCCCGATACCGCCCAGGCCGAACACAACCCCGCGAGAGCCGATCTCGACCTTGGCGGTGTTGATCACCGCGCCGATACCGGTGGTAACACCACAGCCGATATAGCAAATCTTGTCGAACGGGGCGTCCTTGCGGACCTTGGCCAGCGCAATCTCGGGCACCACCGTATGATTGGCGAAGGTCGAGCAGCCCATGTAGTGATGGATCGGCGTTCCATCCAACATGCTGAACCGGGTGGTGCCATCCGGCAGCAAGCCCGCCCCCTGCGTGGCGCGCACTTTCTGGCAGAGGTTTGTTTTGGGGTTCAGGCAATATTCGCATTCACGACATTCGGGCGTGTAAAGCGGGATCACGTGATCACCAACTTCCAGGCTGGTGACACCTTCGCCCACCTCAAGAACAACGCCCGCGCCCTCATGACCCAGGATGGCCGGAAAGATACCTTCGGGATCGTCACCGGACCGGGTGAATTCGTCCGTATGGCAAAGCCCTGTTGCTTTGACCTCGATCAGAACTTCGCCCGCCTTGGGGCCAGCAAGCTCAACCTCCATAATCTCCAAAGGCTGACCTGCCGCCAAAGCAACTGCCGCGCGCGTTCTCATATGTGTCTGTCCTCCCTTGCACCGGAATCATTCAGACACCGTGTGCTTGGTTCGAGTATGACGGCTGGCATGTCACTCAAACAATTAAGACAATGGTGTGTATTGGGTTTGGTAGACTCAGCGCGCAGGCTTCGGGCATAGTATCCGGGGGAAGGAGACCTGCGATGTTGAACAAGCAGACCATAGCGGCCCTGGCCTTGATCAGTGTGGCGGGCCCCGGTTTTGCGGCGGATTTTTCCGACCCGACCTGGCCCTGCATTCAACGCAAGGTCGAAAATCTGTCCCTGGGCCTGATGTGGCCGCATCAGATTGACGACGCGGCAACCGACCTGCAGCCCGAGATCGACGAAATGGCAGGCCTTCTGGCCCTGCGCCGCATCGAATTGGAAGAGCTTCAGCCAAGCGTCGCAGCCTTCGCGGCCCGCCACAACGGCGATACGGAAGTGCTGGGCCGGGTCTTT
Source organism: Ruegeria sp. G12 (assembly GCF_056533565.1). NCBI lineage: Bacteria > Pseudomonadati > Pseudomonadota > Alphaproteobacteria > Rhodobacterales > Roseobacteraceae > Ruegeria > Ruegeria sp. G12. The sequence goes on along the minus strand of NZ_JBQFOO010000012.1, from coordinate 14,846 downwards.
CAGCGGGTGTTCGACACGCTGTCAAAACGCCGTGCCCGTATCATCGGCGGCATCGGAGAGTTTTCGCTGAAACAGATTGATCTGGCAGACAAGATCGACCTGGCCCGCGCCGATATGGATCAGGCCCTGACCGCCGATCCCCCCGATTATGACAGGGTCGATGCGCTGGAAGAGCAGTTGGACTGGGATCAGTTGATCTATTCCGACCGCCAGCGCTCGATCACCTATCTGTGCGAAACCCCGCAGATCATCGAGCGCCGCCTGTTCGCCATTTCGCAGATGCTGCAACAACTTGCGTCGGATCAGGGCTGAGCGGGCTTATTCCCATTCAAGCTCGGTAAAGGCGACGGTTGCGTTGCGGGGGTTATAGGCCTCGAACAACTCCCATTTTCCGGCCTCGCCCTGCGCGATGGTTTCCACCGCGTCGCCAAGCCGCTGGCCGCTGTCAATTGCCGCCCGCGTGTCGGTTTCCAGCACGTCCAGATACCGTTGCATATCTTCCCCGCCCTCGGGCCATGCCAGCACCGTACCGCCATGCCCCGGCACGATCCGGGTGACATCCATATCTGACATCTCATTCAACACACGCCGCCAGCCGACCAGCCGACCATCCAGTGCTGGTGTGTGCATGTGGAAAACCAGATCACCGGTGAACAGAATGCCCGAGTCCTGATCCAAAACGGTCAGATCGTTGCTGGTATGCGCAGACGGCCAGGCGCGCAGGGCCAGTTTGCGGTTCCCCAGATCAATCTCGCCGTCCCCGCTGACCGGCATATCGACCACTACCGGATCAGCCCCAAGGTATTCAGTGGGGCCGATCAGGGCGCTCAGGCTTTCGACATAGTTGGCTTGTCTGTCCAGCAGCGCCCTTTCCAGCCCAGAATGGGCCACCACCTGCGCGCCCGATCGCGCCAGGGGCGCGGTTCCAAGGACGTGATCCGGATGCATATGGGTCAAAATTACGTGACTGACGGGTTTTTCCGTTCGTTGCCGAATGGCGCGCCAGATGGCCTCTCCCATCCAGGGGGCGGTGCCGGTGTCCACCACGGCGACACTGTCCTCACCGATGACGAACCCGATATTGGACACGTCCCCAAGATTGTCGGCGTTCGGTTCTTCGATCCGGCCACGATGGACAAACAGACCGGGCGCGATCTCGTCAAATTCCAGCGAAATGCCAACGGGTTGGCAAAAGGCGTCCGCAGTCTGTTCGGGATCGTCAAACGGAGGGTCTGCGGCCAGCATCTGCTCGCACGCCTCCTGACTTGAGGCCTCGTATCCCGGCAAAAGCTGATTTCGGCACAGCCCGTCTGACGCTTCCAGACACAACATGAAAACGGCTTCAAACATCGCAATCCTCCGCCCGGAACTTTGACATAACGCGCCGTGGAAACCACACAGCCTTTTGTCGGCGTATATTTTATTGGGGTTTTGTGGCATATTTTGCGGCACCGGTTGCCGGAGGAGACAACATGGCCAGATTCGTCGGACCCTCGATGGTCCTTTCACTTGCACTGTCGCTGCCTGTTTGGGCAGACCAATCCGCCAAGAATCCGCTGGTCGAAAGCGAGACCTGGCAGGATTTGCGCTACGATGTTGTCGGTGATGCCCAGCTTGGCAGTGCCGAAACATTTCTTTCGGTGGACGCGCCCTACCGCGCCCATGATGCGGCGACGGTTCCGATCCTGTTGAAACAGCTCGACCCAAACGCGCAAATCAAATCCGCGACAGTCGTGATCGATGAAAACCCTGCCCCGATTGCTGGCGTTTTCACCTTTTCCCCGGCCATGGGGGAACTGGATTTCGAAATGCGGGTGCGCGTTGACCAGTACTCGAACATCCGCGTGATTGCCGAGACGCAAGAGGGGCTGCATATGGCGGGCCGCTTCGTAAAAGCGTCTGGTGGATGTTCCGCGCCAGCCAGCCGCGACCCCGAGGTGGCGTTGGCGTCGATGGGCAAGATGAAGCTGCGCAGCTTTGGGGAGCAGGCGCAAATCTCGACCCCGCGCCGCGAAGCCCAGATCATGATCCGGCATCCGAACTATTCGGGCCTGCAGCGCGATCAGATCACCCAGCTGTTTATCCCGGCACATTTCATTGACCATCTGGAGGTCTGGCAGGGTGACGAGTTGCTGTTTACCATGGAAGGCGGCATTTCCATTTCGGAAAACCCGGCCTTCCGCTTTGCGTATAATGACAACGGAACAACCACGCTGACGGTCAAGGCAACCGATACCGAAGGCAACAGTTTCCAAGCCGACCTGCCGAAATCAACGTCCAGTTAATCGGCGGACGGTTCGGGTTCAGAAACAGACCACTTCAGCTTCGGCCTGCGCCCTGCGCAGGTCGGCCACCATCGTTTCCGCCATAACCGCGCTTTTGAAAAACGCCATGCGCTCGCCGCCAACCCGGCGCATCGACAGGACCGTTTCGGCCTGCTCATATCTCTCATAGGGCAGAATCGACGCAATCAGATCAATCGAGCACGAACACCGGTCCAGCATTTCGCGCGACTGACCATTTGTGACCATACAGGCGAACACATAATCAGCCCGCGCAGCGGTGGGATAGTCATTCAACCGCTCTGCAACGCTTTGCGCCACAGATACGGATGGGATCGCCGTGCAGAGCGCTACGGCAAATGCTGCCAGCCGGGCCGTTGTGATCATTGCCGCCCCTCCTGCACCCCTTCGAACTGCATTTCCGACCGGTACACCGCGTTGCTGCCATCTGCGGGTTCGGTCTCGGCGACAAGGCGCAGATACCAGCCTGGCACCTGCTCAGAAACAGTGACGCTGAGAACCAGATCCCCAAACCCCTGCATCCGATCCCTGTTCGGGTCCTGTGCAAAGGGGCGCATTCGAATGGTCTGCACGGGCACGGTTTTGCCGTCGACAACAGCCTCGCCTTCGACCATTTCGGCCGGTTGCACCAAGGCGTCCTTGACCCGGTTGCGAATGTAGAACGGGCTGCCACCGGCGGATTCCGCCATATCGCGGATGGTGCTTTCATAGAACACCATGATCATCGGATTGCCGACACTGGCCGGAAAGACCCCCATCGCACGGTGCTTTTCGTCCTGACGGAACTCTAGCTGTGCCATCTCTGTTCCGTCCTCGGTGAAACTAAGCGCGATGTCCCCGGTATCGCGCTCGGCGGCTTCGGGTTTCAGCCGGTTTGTCACAGTGCGCTGGTAAACAAGCTCTTTGTCCCGGCCGATCGTATCCAGAACACCCCCCTGAAACAGAAGATCATAGGCCTGTTCCGCCTCAACCGGTGCCGCATGGGCCGGATTGAAGCTTAGGCCGACCATCGCCAGCCCGAATAAAATCATCCTCATGAGTCGATCTCCTCCCACAGTTGAGAGTATGGCCTTCAGCGGTCGTGTCATTGCCGACTTTTGTCGGTGTCCAGCGCCTGGGTCACGACGCTGCGCTGGATCTTCCATATAATCAATGGCCGCAATCGCGACAGTTTCACCGGTTTCGTCATCACCGATATCTCATGCCGCAGACCGGCTTTGCGCACCGCCTCGCTGCGATCTGCGGTGATCAGAATGGCTGGAACCCGTGTCTGGGTCATTTCGCGGATCTGACGGATCGCGTCCACGCCGGTTTCGCCGTCATCAAGCTGATAATCCGCCAGTATGATGTCGGGCGGCATCCCGATATCGGTGACAAACTGAATGGCCTCTTGCGGAGATCCGGCGGGCAGGACGCTGGCACCGTTTTGTTCCAGCCACTGGGTTGTGCCAAAAAGAACATCGCGATCGTTCTCGATGACAAGCGCGATGTAATCCAGCGGCACGTCCCCGGTGTTTGGCAGCAAATCAAGGGGCTCGCTTGCGCTGCGTTCCGCCTCGACCCTGTCCATTTCGATGCTGAACACGGAACCGACGCCCGGCTTGGACCGCAGGGATAATGTGTGCCCCAACAGACGGCAGGCCCGATCGACCACGGACAGACCCAGCCCCATGCCCGAGCCCAAAGGCACGTTGTCCGCCCGGGCGAATTCCTCGAACACGCGCGCCTGATCCTTTCGCGCGATGCCTATTCCGGTGTCCCACACCTGCAGCACGATTTTGTCACCGCGGTTGCGGCACCCCACCAGAACCCTGCCGCCAGGTTCGGTGTACTGAATGGCATTTACGACCAGATTCTGGATCGACCGCAACAGATAGACCGGATCGGAATACACAAAGCCCGAACAAGTCACCACGTCCAACCGGATGTTCTTGTTCTCGGCCACCAGCGACTGATCGCCCTGAATACCGGCAATGACCGAGGCCAGACTGACATTGGTAGGCGACACCGTGTCCGGATCAGCCGTTTCAAGCCGCGAGATATCGAGCAGCGAGTGCAGCAGTTGCTCGGCTGATCCAAAGGCACCGTCCAGACGCTCGACCATCTCGTAAAGCTCGGTGTTGCGCGAAATCTCGGTCAGGGTCGAAATCATCAGCTTGGCGGCATTGATCGGCTGAAGAAGGTCATGACTGGCGGCCGCCAGAAAACGGGTCTTGGACGACACCGCAGCCTCGGCGCGTTCTTTGGCGATGCGCAGCGCCTCTTCTACATTGGCCTTTTCTTCATATTCGCGGGTCAGCTTTTCATTGGCGCGGGTCAGTTCGGCGGTGCGTTCCATGACGCGGTTCTCCAGCGTCTCTGTGGCGCGCGCCTCAAGCGTCACGTCCTTGAGTTCAACCAGAAACCCGCCATCCGGCAACTGGTTGGCCTGAATGTCCAGAACCCGGTCCGCCCCGTCGCGCACGCGTTTGCGCAGCCAGCCCCGGCTGTTCAGCTCAAGCTGCCACTTTGCGATCTTCAGTTGATCATCGGCCCTGATCAGCCCGCGCGCGCGCAACAAATCCAAAAGTGTCTGCACCGGCACATTGCCCTGCAGCAATGATCTGGGCACATTCAGAAGGTCCCGAAACCGCGCGTTGTGCATCATGATGTCGCCATCCGCGGAAAATGTGCACACGCCGGAACTCATGTTCTGAAAAACCGCCTGAAGATAGTCCTCCTGCCGGTCGATGAGGGTTTCTTTTTCGTCGCGATTTCGGCGCACAACCGACGTGATGTCGGTCAGCAGAATGACCACATTCTCGGGTGAGGTATATTGCGCGCTCAGCTTGTACCAACGGTCGCCGCGCAGTTCGATCACCTCACTCGATACCATCCCGGAATGAGAATTGCGTTCCAGCGTATCCATCATGTTCGACACGCCCCGGTCCGAGGAAACAAACTGCCCGCTGTCCTTTACCAGCGAAAAGAACCGCCTCAGGCGAAGTCCCGGCCTGACAAGTTCGGACACATCCAGAAACACGGCCTGAAACAGCTCGTTACACAGGTTCAATTCACCGTCGGTGAACAGGGCAAACCCTTCCTCCATCGAAGACAGGGCTTTGACCAGTGTTTTTCGCGTTTGTTCACGCTCGTACCGGGCGCTTTCCAGTTCGGTTGTTGCGCGTTCCAGATCCCGGCTTTGCTCGACCACACGTTGCTGAAGCTCGATTGCAGACTGAAAGGCGCGGAATGCGGATGGCCCCACATCCTTCTGGCGATTGGCACGGCGCATCAGCGCATCGATGATTTTCGCCTGTTTGACGACCTGAAGTTCCAGCGGATCGTCGGGGTTCAGCATGGTCAGCTCAGTTCACGTTTCTCGGGTTTGAAAAAGGCCACACCCACGAAGGTTTGGTTCATATGTACGCCAGACTGTTGCTCGCCATAGGTGTTGAACCCAACCACCCGACGGGTTTGCAACACGTCCGAAACCTGTTTACCAAGTTGTTTTTGTTCGATTTCCAGCTTGCGCAGGACGCAATCGAACCCAAGAATGAAATCCGGTGCGTTTCCCGCGTTGTCGCGAATGTCCAACCCGGCTTCCAGCGTCTTGATGATCTCTTTGCCGCGTCCCAGGGTCATGATAAGGCCATCGTCAATCGCCGCCAGAAATGACAGGGCTTGCGTATCCGTCGCCTCGCGTATGGCGCGGACATAATAGTTCAGGTCTTGCCGCAGCAAGAGCGGGTTTTCGGCAAAGACCAGCGGTGACAGGTCCGAGGCTGCACACCCGACCAGCCGGGCATATTCCTGCGCCGCAGGTGCGCCGTTTATCTCGTAAACCATGCGCTCGTCCGGGTCGGCATCGGTAATAATGATTTCCGAACCGATGGGCAGGAAGTGATCAAACCCAATGCCTTGGAAGCTCAGGTTGGTTTCAATCAGCAACAAGACAGCAGCATTGCTGTAAGCCCTGCCGCTGTGCAGAACAAACGTCTCTTCATATTGCAGACCGTCGCCTGCCGATCCACCAAAAATCGGCAGTCCATCCAGAACGGCCTCAAGCGTCGAGACCAGCAGGTCTTCCTGTTTCGACAGCCCATCTGAGAACACCAGCGCCAGCCTGTTCCAGCCTGCAGTGTGCCGGAAACGCTCGGCCTGGCGTTGCGCAACAGCGGCGATTTCCGTGGAGTTCAACGGTCTGAGTTCTTCGAACAGGATAGACGAGCAGCGGAAGTTCGATTTTGGGAAGGACAGCAGAAGCAGGGCGTCGGATTCATAGCCAAGCTCGGTGATCTGCCCGGCGGTGGTGCACCCAAAAACCGGCACGCCGGACAGTTTGCGGTTCAGGCCGCGCGATACCTCGGCCGGGTCCAGCCTGTTTGGAATGAATGCCAGCACAAAGCAGGATTTCTGGCTGTCGATATCCGCACATGCCTCTTCGACGGCGGCATGCGGGTCCGAGGCAAGCGACCTGCCAATCGCGATGAAGTTTGGTCCCAGCTTCAGGTCCCGCATTTGCGATCCTCAGTGTTGCAGAAAGGATTTGACCTCCGGCTCATGCCGTGTTTGCCGGGCCATGACAGAGTCCACCAGAACAGCGGCCTGCGTACGATTGCGCACCCCCAGACGGCGCAGCAATGCGGTGATATGCGCTTTGACGGTGGCTTCGGCCAAAGACAGTTCATATGCGATCTGCTTGTTCGACTTTCCCACGCAGATCAGCTTGAGAATGCGCACCTGTTGCGGCGTCAGCGTCGAAAGCTCGGGGCTTGACTGATACACCGTGTTTTCCGGCGATTTCGGTTCTTCCGCATGACTGTACTCTGCCGGTATGTACCTGCGCCCTGCGACAACTTCCTGAATGGCAAATTTCAGCGTCTGCGCCGAGGTGTCCTTGGGCAGAAACCCCATGGCACCATAGTCCAGCAGAGACCGGACAAGCTCAGCCGATGCCAACGCCGAGATCACCAGAACCGGGGCCGAGGGCCACCGGTCGCGCAACTGCTGGAACCCCGAAATACCGGTCACATCCGGCAGTTTCAGGTCGAACATGATCAGGTCGGCTTTGAAGCCGCCGCTGAGCACTTCGAACGTCTGTTTCAGCGTGCTTGCTTTTTTGATACAGCAGTCGTCGAAACTCAGCTGCAATGCTGCAGCCAGCGCATCGCTAAAAAGCGGATGATCATCCACAATCAAAACGTTGGACACCTGGTCCACCGCTTTGGGGTACCCCACCGTATGCATTATTTCTCCTCCGCTGGGAAAGGTACAGCAAATCGGGATCAGTTCAACTGTTTCAGGATGAAACCGAAAAAAATGCGCCAATAAACAGAACCTTGACGTTCATGAAGGGTCAGTTGCGCAGGAATTTCCCGGCAAACCGCTGCAAATCGGGTGCCGGAGATTTTGGATCGAAACAGCCTCGATCAAAGTCCTGCAACTGCGCAACGCGCGTTGGTGACGGTCCATCACGCCGCAGGATAGAAGCCGCGGCCTGACGCACACCGCGGGCACTTCCGTTTCTGGCGCACGCCCTTAGATCCCGCGCCAGAGGGTCAAAGGCCGCAAAGCGCTGCAGCGCCTGCAAACCGGTCAGCTTGCGACCCGACATGCCCACCCACACAGCGGCTGCGAACACGATTACAGCCAGCACAAATGCCGGCCAGCCTGGTAACCTTGCGGCGGTGGGAACAGGTGGGGGTGCCTCGGCGATTTCACTGTTTGCGACGGCCCCATAGGCCACCCGCTGCGCCGAGATTGTGACCTCGCGCGCCTCGCGCGCGACGGTGTCAAAGTAACTGAGTTGCAGGGGCTCCACGATGCCCGACGTGTCATTGCCGGGCCGAATGGTCCAGCGCCAGAAAGCATAGGTCACCGGACCTTCCGGTGTCAGTTCCACCAACCGTTTTTCCGGATGGGCAAAGATCATGGCGGAAGGTGAGCGCAGATCGGGCATCGGGGGAACCATCTCGGGTGTCGCCCCCAGCGCCTCAATCCGGATTACACGCAGAACGCCCTCACCCGGCGACAGTTGATCCGGTGCGTTCGACCATTGGTCCGATATCTGCAGATCACGCACCGGAAACCACCAGTCCGCCGAGGCTGGGGCTTCGGCGACCTCGATGGTCAGAGGTTCGGACTGGATGTTATGTTCGAACCAGTCGTCACTTTCATCGGTCAGCGTCAGGCTGTGGGTGAACCGGCCAATGGTCAGTTCACCGGACCTGACCGGGTAGACCGCCATGCGCCGGGTGAAAACCTTGAAGTTCCGCCCGTTGATCCGTTCCTCGGTCCAGTGATCCGGTCCAAGCTGCGCCCAGCTGAAACCATCGAAATCCGGCTGTATCAGCTTTTCCCGCGTAATATGGCGCCGATACACGCCCCGAATGGTGATCAGGATCATTTCGCGTGTGAACGGCACAACGCTGCTGTCCTCGACCGTTACCTCAATTGACAGTTCCGACGGCAAAACGGTTTTCGATTGCGCCAGGACCTGCAAAGGGAAAAACAGCCATGCAAGAACCAACCACTTCATTGCGGGTCCTCCGGTTCCGGTGGTGAAAGCCCCAGTTTTTCGCGGCGTTTGTGTTCCTGCGCGATCCGGGCGGCCATGAATTCCCCCGGCACGTCGGACAGTTGGTTGAGCCATCGTTCATCCGCCACCATGAACTTGTCGTCAAAAATACGCCGCACCCCAAGACGCCCGCGACTGTCGAGTTCCGCCAGCCCGAGCATCGTGTTGGAATTGGTGACCTCGCTGCCCGTGCCCGCCGCACGCGCATCACCGCGCGCTATGAAGCTGTCCGCCTGAGGCCCGGTTTTTCGCTCGGGGAACAGGCCAAGCGCTTCGGGATCGATCTGCAGACCTGCATAAAAAGCGGCGACAACATCGAAATTGGCCCGCGCGTCCGCGTCACCCGTCACAATCGCCTGATCATAAGCCTCTAGCGCGGCGGCAATGCGACCGCCATGAACCTGAGCGTTCCCGAGGTTATACAACGACCCCGCATCCTCAAACGCCTGCGCCGCCGCATCGAATTGGCCCGCCCGGTATAGGGCCACACCCTGCCAATCCGGATCGTCAAACAGCCGGGCGGCAATCGTATTCATCCCAAGCGCCAAAGCGACCCGACCAAACGGAGCCGCACCCCCCAGTGCAATCGCAAAGGCAATCAGGGCCACACTGAAGACCGCGAGCCACTTCATGCCCGTTCCCTCCGGAACAGCAGCAGCATCGGGAACAGAGCGAGGAACAGCAGATATCGCCCCAGATCGTGCCAGAAGAGCACCGGGAAATCCGACTTCTCCAGCCGCGTCGCGGCGTCTTCTGACAACCACCCCCCCAGATCATCGGTCTGATCCAATGTGAAAACCGCGCCGCTGCCGACGCTGGCATGGGTCTGGATCTGCGCAGAGGGTACGTCCAGCGAAACCACGGACACCCTGACACCGCGATCCGCCAGCGCGGCGGCAGCCTGCAGCGAAGCCACCCCCAGACCTTCGCCATCGGTGAACAGAACCACGTCGCCGGCCAGAATCCCGGCCTCATCCATCCGTTGCGCAGCCAATGCCAACGCGCGCTCGGGACGCGAGCCCTTGTCCGGTACGGTATCGGCATCAATCAGAGAAAAGGTCTGGCCCAATTGCCGGTGATCGGTTGTCATGTCAGTCGCGACATAAGCATCGCCCGCAAAAACGATGATCCCGCCGGGCCGTGACCCCAGCGCACTGACACCAAATCGCCCCATGGTCAGCATTTGCGGCCAGCGCTCGTTGCCTGACACACTTGCCGACGCATCGACCAGAAACAAAACCCCGTCCAGATTTCGATAGGTCTCGGCACCGCGCCGTTCGATCGCCGGACCGGTCAGGGCAATCACGCAGAGCCCGGCAACCGAAAGCTGCGCAATCCGCGTCAGGGGCAAGGACGCCCCTTCGATCCGGCCTATTGCCGCCATCGCCTGCATCAATGCGGCGTCAGCGACCTTGTCCCACGTGCCAAATCCACGGGTGTTTGACAGCACCCACAAGGCCAGGCCTGCAACAACCGGAACAGCCAGCATCCAATAGGGTCTGAGGAGGCTGAAATCGGTTTCCATCATCCCGAATGCCTCCACGCTGCCAAAAGCGCCAGGGCTGCGGCCAGCGCGGCGGGCCAGGTCCAGTAGTCGCGATAGACCTCGGCGGTCAGACCCGCACTGTCATTGGCTTCCAGACGACCCAGCGCCTGTGTGACCTCGATCAGATCATCGGTGGTTTTAACGCGGAAGCTCTCTCCGCCCGACACCTGCGCAATGGCCCGCAGGGTTGCGGCGTCGACCACGCCGCGCTCACCGACCGCAGCGCTTTCCAGATCTTTCGGCCCCAGGGCAATGGTGTGGACACGCACCCCCATCCCGGCGGCCAGTTCCGCAACCCCGCGCGGATTGGTGGCACCGGCATTGTTCACCCCGTCCGACAGCAAAATGACAACCCGGGACGCCGCCTGACTGTCTGCCAGCCGTTTCAACGCCAGTCCAAGACCGTCCGAGATGTTCGTCGCGCGCCCCGAAATGCCGATGCTGGCTTCTTCGATCCGGTTGGCCACAGCTTCGGTATCGAAGGTGAACGGGGTGGCGAAATAGGCCTCGGACCCGAAGACAATCAGCGCGACCCGGTCCCCTGCCCGGCGTCTGGCGAAATCAGCACCCACGGTCGTGACAGCCTCGAGCCGTGTGATCTGGCGGTCGTCCAGATAGAAATCGTCCCGCACCATTGATCCGGACAGATCCAGAACAATCGCAAGATCACGGCCCGAGACTTTCAGCGCGCTCACCGGCGTCAGTTCACGCGGGCCGGACAGCCCAACAACCAGCAGGACCCAGATGGCCCACAACACCGCCTGATCTGCGAACCTGCGCCTGCCGGGATCACCGCCTGCGCTTGCCGCATCAAGCATTGCGCCGATACGTTCGGGAACCGGGAAGCCGCGATCCAGCATGGGCCGCGCGTTGAGAATACGCGCGATCAGCAACGGGGCAGGCAGAAGAAGCAAAACCCAGGGATCGGCAAGCTCAAACACTATGCGCTACCTCATCCTTCAAGGCCGCAAGACTTGGCCCGCCGTCCGGGCGATAGAGACCTTCTGAGAGTTCCGAATACCGCTGCGGGTCCTGCTCGCGAAGCTGGTGCAGCAGCGCCACCCTAAGCCGGTCTTCCGACCAGCCTGTGACGTCTTCAACCTTGGGGCCCACCCGTGTCGCGGGCCGCCGGGTACTTAATACCCGCAAGACAAACACGACGCAGATGGCGACAAGAGCCGACAGGCCGATGACCACCGCATAGTCCGCCCAAACGCCACCTGCGGCTTCTGCCGGTAAACGTATGTCCCGCAGGCTGGCCAGCATTGTGGTGTCGGACATCGCCGTTTCGCTCATGCGGCAGACCTTTCCGAGAACGCAAGCGCGATGCGTTGCCCAGTGTCTTCCACCGGATCACTTGCGTTCAGAACAAGCGCCTGATGGGTGCCGATGCTCTGATACAACAGCTCACCCCCGGTCCCGGCTCCGGTCAGATAGACGCGTTTCTGCCGACCGTCGGGCAACCGCATGGGATACCAGCCGCGTGGCATGTCATGGGTCTTGCTTTCGGTGATCAGTATAAGCCGCAGGCTGCGCCGATGGGCGATCCGGTCCAGCCGATCCGCCAAAGCGGCATCCGGCGTATCAAAGCCCGAGGCGACAATGACCTCTGACCCGGATCGGGTCAGGCGTTCCACACCTTCCAGCGCTTGTTCCAGTGATCGCGCGTCATCCTGACCGTTTTGCAGGGATGCAAGGCTGCGCCCATGGGCCTGCACCAGACCGCCGATCACATCCAGCATCCCGCGCGTCCTGCGGCGTGGCGGAATGATAGCCGGCGCTCCGGTCGTGAGTGCCAACAGACCAACGCGCCCGCCGCTTTCAATCAGATGCCAGCCGATCAGAGCCAGCGCCTCGGCGGCGGCAACGGACAGGAAAGCCCGCTGCAACCCCCAGAACATCGGTGCTCGAAAATCGGCCACCAGAAGCGAGACCCGGTCGCGTTCTTCCTGAAACTGTCGCACGTGCAGTCGCCCGGTGCGTGCGGTTGTGCCCCGGTCCAGATGACGGATTTCGTCACCGGCCACGTATTCCCGCGCATCCGCCACCTCAACGCCCTGCCCGCGCTTTCGCGTCAGGAACCCGCCGGGCAAGGCAACCACCGGCGGATCGGCCTGGGACGTTAACGCCACGCGCCGCAATGCGATCAACGCGTCCGAGGTTAAAGTTACACCGGCATGGGACAGAACGGCGGTCACAACGGTTCGACCGTATTCAGAATATCCGCAACCAATCCGCGCGGCTTGCGACCGTCCGCAACCGCGCGCCAGGTCAGAACCATCCGATGGGCCAGCGCGTCAGGGGCCACTGCGGCCACATCCTCGGGCAAGGCAAAGTCACGGCCGCGCAGATAGGCGCGCGCGCGTGCCGCCGACGCCAACGCCAGCGACCCGCGCGGCGAGACCGCATGTTCAATGTGTTCGGCCAGTGGCCCTTGGCGCGTTGCGGACACAAGGCGCACTATGTAGTCGCGCAATTCCGGGGCCACATGCACCGCGCGCGCCTCGGCCCGCGCGGCCCGCAATTCCGCAAGCGTCATGCGCTGCACCTCGGGCGGGCCATCCTGAGTTTCTGAGATGACCAGATCGAGTATCTGCCGCTCGGTTTCTGTATCCGGCAGCGACAGGACCACATGCAGCAGGAACCTGTCCAACTGCGCCTCGGGCAAGGGAAACGTCCCGTCATGTTCAATCGGGTTCTGGGTGGCTATGACCAGAAACGGATCGGGCAAAGCGTGGGTCTCATTCCCGACGGTCACCTGATGTTCCGCCATCGATTCCAGCAAAGCGGACTGGACCTTGGGCGGGGCGCGGTTGATCTCATCAACCAGAACCAGAGTGTGAAAAACCGGCCCGGGAACAAATTCGAACCGGCCCTCCTGCGGCTGATAGACCGGTGTCCCCGTCACGTCGGATGGCATCAGGTCGGGTGTGCATTGTATGCGGGCAAAGCTGCCTTCGACAGCGTTCGCCAACCACTTGACCGCGCGGGTCTTGGCCAGACCGGGTGCGCCCTCGACCAGCAGGTGGCCCCCTTCGAGCAGCGCAATCAGCAGGCTTTCGACCAGATGCTCGTGCCCGACAAGCCCTTGCGACAGATACCCCGACACCCCCGCAATCGCGCGCGGCGGGTTTTCAGGCCTTGTGTCCATATGACCTCCCCTGGGTTCCGATGGTACGGGACCCAAATACAGGCTAACCGGAGTCCCCTGCCCCGCAAAATACACCCGATGGTATTACCTTGAAACCTGAACCGCGCGGGTGCAGCCCTCGTCGAACAGAGACGCAAACTGCGGGTCCGTCAGCGTTTCGTCGGTTTGCGCCCACAGGCGATCATATTCGTCGTCGATATAGTCGATGAACCCTGGATCAATGGTCTGATCCACCGGCGACTGGGCAACCGCGTGCAACATGAACACGTCAAAGGCACATAGCCCGCCGGGGTTGGAATTCAGCAGCGCCCGCATGAACGCGTGCGAGTTCCATGGAAACCGGTGCAGGTTCACAGGCGTTTCCTGCAGCTTCGACAAAAATCCGGCTGTCCTGTCGCTCAGCAGAATGTCCATGCCGAACGTGTAGGACTGGAAAAGCTCTTCCAGCAGGATCGACTTGTGAAACGCCGTTTCCAACAGGTCGGGTCGGCCATGTGCCGGTTGCTTGACCACAAGATGCGTCCCTTGTCCGCGACGGCCAAAGAAGGTTTGCGCCATCGCCGGAGATGTTACCAGATATCTGCGCCCGGAAGGCAGGCCAAGCTGATGGGTTTCGCTCAGCCAGTCCAGATCCGAAGACAGTTCCCGTTCCGGTGGATATCCCGAGTACAAGCGTAGAACCACGGTCCGCCCGGTGCCGCAATCGCTGGCGGACCGCCCCGCATACCGCATCGGCGTCGGATGACCATAGCTGTGCTTCAGCAGATCCCGAAAGGTGTTCAGTACCGCCAGCGTCAGCGGATGCGGCCGTTCCCCAACCAGGCACAGCGAGGCTCCGGCAAGGTCCCGGCCATTGATATGCACCGGAATCGCCATGTCACGGCCCAGCATCGTGGACCGAAGCTCGTACCCCCAGCCGCGCCGGGCAAGCTCAAGATAATCCTGTTTCTCGGCATGAAGCTCTCCAGCGAAAACCAGGATCGCCGCGATCTGAAGGATGAAACGCCGCACGCAGTACCTCTGAATTTTCATTCAGCGTAACCGGAGTTCCGCATATATCCAAGTGTGCCGGATATGCGAGCCGGTGCGCCCGCAGTGCGCATAAAGTATCAGGTTTGCATATTACCTTTCAGAGGTTGCCAGCGTCCCATTAAATTCGATAAGTATCGCTTATCAGTAACGATTGATTTCATCGTGCAAACCGCGCAGAATGAACCTCATGAAGCCCCCTGCCCCATATCTGCCCGCCGCCTCTCCGTCGCTTTCTGTCGAAGATCAGGAGGCGCT
>NZ_JBQFOO010000011.1:0-149825 GCF_056533565.1 Ruegeria sp. G12 | reverse complement strand
CCAAATTCCAAACGCAGCCCGTTCGATCTACAAACAGTCCACCGGACTGTTTGCTTAACGATCAAACCTCGTCAGGCTCATAACCTGAAGGTCAGAGGTTCAAATCCTACTCCCGCAACCATTACTCTCAGTCAGATATCAAGCAATTAGCCTCACAACTCTAAAGGATAATTGTATCCCGATAATTCAATCATAAGAAGACGAGGTGGAATAGCGTTTGGTCCTAAAGCAACAGCCAGAAGCGGACGTCGGCGCGGATATCGATCCCGCCAAACAGGTCAGGTTACCCCAACAAATCTTCGATTTTCGCCAGCGTCGCCACGTTTACATCAACGCCGGTTTCCCGCGCCGATACGCGGTGCGACTGGCGGCCATCGCCGGGGAGGTGGGCTCCCTCCTGCGAGCGCACCGCCTCGACCAGCGAAGCGATCCCGCTCGAGTAGCCGCCAGCGGATGTCGCATCGGTGTCAATTGCAATAAAGAACTGGCCGGTTTTGGGCGGGCCACCGGCCGTTCCTGAAAAGGGTGAGGCGTGAAGGCCCAGTGTTGCCCCGGTCAGCGTTGCGGCCATGACTTCGGTCAACAGCGCGATGCCGACGCCTTTGTACCCGCCGGATGGGGCCATGCTGCCCTTAAGCCCGACAGTCGGGTCTGTTGTCGGCCTGCCGTCCGGATCAAGCGCCCAGCCAACCGGGATCGCCTTGCCCTCGCGCGCATGTTTCATCACTTCGCTTTTGGCAATTGTGCTGGCGCTTTGATCAATCAGCAGCGCAGGTTGCCCGTCTGCCCCCGGCGCAGCGATGGAGAACGGGTTGGTTCCGACCACGGGTTTCGAGCCCCCGGACGGCGCAATCGACGCCGGTGCGTTGGTGAAGCCGAGCCCGACCAAACCGGCTTGGGCCAACCGGTAGGTGTGATAGCCCAGCACGCCGCAATTGTAGCTGTTGGTGATCGCTAGCGCCGCAATGCCCTGTGCGCGGGCTGCGGGGATCAGGGCCTCGAACCCCAGATCAATCGCGGAATGGGCAAATCCGGTTCCCGCATCGACGCGGACGACTCCGGGCTTGGGCGCTTCAAGCGTCGGCACCGCTTGTCCGTCCACTTTTCCACACTGCACGTGCTCGCAATAGATCGGGATATAGGCAAGGCCATGGCTGGCGACCCCATCCGCCTCGGTTGCCGCTGTCGCAATGGCCAGCGGGCGTGCGTTCGCTTCGCTTGTTCCGGCGGCGGTCAGGGCCCGGAATGCCAGGTCTTCGATCTCTGTCAGCGAAAGTCTGCGCGTTTTAACCATCTTGTTTACCTTCATTCATTGTCGGACAGCCCGGATCCGGCCCCGAGCCTGCGGGACTCCTCGGTTGCGGGTGCATAAGTGCGGTGGGCCATGCCAGTGAGGATGCGCCAGCTTTCGTCATCCGGTGTGGCGCGAGTGGCCGGGGGTCGGGCATGATCCGGCCCCGGGCCTGTGGCGATGCGGACATTGCCGGTTTGGCCAAGGTGACCGTCCGGCAGGGACAGCGCCTCCCCATCCGTTGCCGCGACGCAATCGTCGCACGTAATGGTAAGGCCGGTCTCCAGACGCCGCGCCACATTGGCAGCAAAGGGAAGCAACAGCGCCGGGGCGGCGACATTTCGGATCAGGATCGATCCGGTTCGCAGGGTGGCGGCATGATCGGACAACGCCGCGCCAGTCATCAGCGGGCAGAGATCGCCCTCGCCCTGCCAGTCGCCGTTCACATCCCCGGGCACGTGCCGTTCCATATCGTCAGGAAAGCCGCGCTGCAGAACCGCAGCAAGTTCCGCAGCGCAGTCCAGACCCTGCGCGCACAGCCAGCGCGTGGCTTTTGCGGCCTCTTCCGCGAGGCCCCATGAATAGCCCGCGCCCCGGGTGGCGCGCTTGGCCATGGCTTCGACCTCGTTCAGGGAAAAGTTCATGGTGTGACCTCGGGATAGACCCAGAGATCGGCGTTTTCAGGGCTCAGGTCCTCGGGGTAGGGCGCGCCGGAATACATGCAGATGCGCACCCAACGATCCGACCGGGGATCGAAATGCGTCGCGCCAAAGAAAGAGAGTTTGGCCCGCAGCATGTCGATGGGCAAAACGGTGCCGCTGATCGTGTTGTCGCGGACCTCGCCATAAGGGGCGAAGGGGGTCATCTGCGCGCGGCGGACCGTGTGGCGATGTTCCGGGTGGCGCAGCAGGAAGGCGGCTACCGGTTCGTTGTCATCCCATCCGGTTAGACATTTGTGGGCCAAAGCCGCATCCCGCGCAGGCGCCAGCGGCTGTTCGTAGTCCGCAATCGGTTCCTCGAACCGTTCCCCTAGTCTGGGTTCCAGCTTTTCTTCCGAGACATACCACGCTCGCGCGCAATTCCCGGGGGCCTCCCAGTCCATATCCAGCGCCCAGTCAAAGCTTTGCCGGATCAGCGCCCGCAGGTCCGCGATCGTCATCGCGCCGTCAATGACCTGCGCTCCGGAATGGGTGTCTGACATGCAGCTCGCCAGACCGTCGACAAGGTCGGGGTATGGTTCGAGGATCAGCGATGCGATCAACTCCTGCCCTTCGGGGCTCAGCGCCGTTTCGGACCAGCGCACCAGCCGGTCCCAGGGGTGGTTTTCGGTCAGGTTGTCCCTGTCGAGATAGTCCGAGATTGCCGACAGGTCCGCCTTCAGCGCTGCCAGTTTTTCGATCTGAACCGGGTGCTCGGACTGCCACCACGAGACCGACAGTTTGCTGCGCTTGAAGATGTCCCGGAACGTCTGGGCCTCCGCAGCAGATGCTGTTTCGACCGAGCGCACGCGCGAGATCGCCTCTTCCCGCGCCATGATCCAGTTGTTGAACAGGACCGGGTGGTTGACGATGAAGGGGGCCATGCCCAGACCGGTGGAGTTGCCGATCCCCAACCAGCGTGCGATGTCGGGGGCCAATTCGGCGGTCTCTTCACCGCCCTTGGCGCGGGCCATATGCTGCACCAGATCGCGGACGAAGGTGCGGGTCAGGTAGACCGACAGCATCTCGGCTTGAAACGGCGCGCTGGTTTCCGGGCGGTCCGCGATCTTTTCACGATCCGCCGCCCCGAACTTGCCCGAGCCGTACACGGCGGTGGTCCGCATCAGGTAGCCGACCTTGTAGATTTGCTCGGGATCCGGCTGTTGCCCGGCTGCCAGCCTGTCCACCACATGCGCCCACAACCGGACCGAGCGATTGGCGCGCGACAGGGACAACTCGCGCTCGCTGACGCGACCCGCCTCTTGCAGTGGGACGTTTCGGGACAGCCGGTCGATATCCTCGGTCGTCGGCACGCCATCGAACAGGGCAAAGGTCGCATCCCACGCCTCGGCGATCACGCGGTCCGAGCGTTGTTCGGGCGGCAAATCATGGGCGAAGGCGACCAGCGAATAGGCGCGCTCGGGTCCTTGTGCGGTGTAGACGGCATGGCCGACGCCACGCGCATCAATCTCAAAGACCGGGCGCGAGAAGGTCCAGCGCTCATTGGCCAGGCGCCGGGTCAGTTGCCGCATGAAGCTGAGCCTGCATTGATGCAGCGACCCCAGACGCGACAGGCGCATCACCTGCGCGGGATCGCGCCGGGGGATATGTGCGCCGCTGAGGGTCATTTGGCCTGCGGTCCAAAGTTTTCGGCGAAGAAGCGATACCAGTTGCCGCCCATTATGCCCGCGACCTCGTCGGCGCTCATGCCGACAGCGCGCAATCCGTCTTCGATATTGCCAAAGTCGCGGCTGTCCTGAAACCAACCCGGCATCGGCGGGAAACCGGGGGCCGAGGCCGAACCTTCGCCATAGTCGATTTCCTTGGTCCAGCGCCCCACGCGCATCCATTCGACCACGCTGTCGGGCTGGTCCTGACACAGATCGGTGCCGATCCCCAGATGCTGTGCGCCGTACTTGTCAGCGGTGCGGGCGATCATTTCGCAGAAACTCTCCAACGGGCAAGCGGATTTGTCCTTCAGGTGATGAGGGTAGACCGAAAAGCCCAGCATCCCACCCCGTTCGGTCACCGCCCGGATCACCGCGTCGCGCTTGTTGCGCAGGGCAGGGGCCCAGTCATGCGGGTTGGCGTGTGTGATGGCGATGGGGCGCTCGGACAGGTCGGCGGCCTCGATGGTCGAGCGGTCGGCGGAATGGCTCATGTCGATCACAAGGCCCACGCGGTTCATTTCGCGGATCACCTGCTTGCCCATGCGGGTGATGCCGGTGTCGTGATCCTCGTAGCAACCGGTCGCCAGCAGGGACTGGTTGTTATAGGTCAGCTGCATGAACCGCGCGCCCAGATCGTGCAGGATTTCCACCAGCCCGATATCGTCTTCGATGGGCGAGGGGTTCTGGAACCCGAAAAACACCGCCGTCCGCCCGGTTTCGCGCGCTACGTCAATGTCGCTGGCCCAGCGGCCTTTCAGAATCAGGTCCGGGTATTGCTCGAACCAGCGGTTCCATTTTTCGAAATTCAGAACGGTTTCGCGGAAATTCTCATGATAGGCGATGGTGACATGGATCGCGTCCACGCCGCCCTCGCGTAGTTGGCGGAAAATCTTTTCCGACCAGTTGGCGTATTGCAGCCCGTCGATGCGCATCAGACCGGTGTCCCTGCGCTGATATAGGCGGTTTTGACCGTCGTGTAGAACTCAGCTGCCGCCTTGCCCTGTTCACGCGGGCCATAGGAACTGTCACCGCGCCCGCCGAAGGGCACGTGATAGTCGGTGCCCGCCGTGGGCAGGTTCACTGTGACAACACCGGTGCGGGCGTTGCGGCGGAAATGGGTGGCGCGGGCGAGGCTTTGTGTGACGATGCCCGAGGTCAGGCCGAAATTCGTGTCATTCACCACGCTTAGCGCCTGATCATAGCTGTCGACTTTGATGACGCTGGTCAGTGGCGCGAACATCTCTTCGCGGTTGATGCGCATGTCGTTGGTGGTGTTCAGGAACACGCCGGGCGACATGTAGAAGCCGTCATGCGGCATCTCCAGCCGTTGCCCGCCACAGGCCAGTTCCGCGCCCTCGGATTGGCCCAGGTCGACATAGGCCAGGTTTTCCTGCAATTGCTGTTCGCTGACCACCGGGCCCATCTGTGTGCCGTCCTCCAGCGCATGTCCGACCTTCATCGCTTGCGCACCCGCGACCAGCTTGTCGACAAAGGCATCGTGAATGCCCGCATGCACCACAAGGCGCGAGGATGCGGTGCATTTCTGACCCGTGCCGCCGAAGGCCCCGCCAAGCGCCAGCGTCACCGCCAGATCCAGATCGGCGTCGTCCATCACGGCCAAAGCGTTCTTTGATCCCATCTCCATCTGCACCTTGGTCAGGTTCTGAATGGCCGCCGCTGCTATGCCTTTGCCCACCGGAACCGAGCCGGTGAACGAGATCGCGTTGACCATCGGGCTTTCCACCAGCCGCTGCCCGATGCTGCGCCCCGAGCCCATCACCAGACTGAACAGACCTTTGGGAATGTCCTGCCGCGCGATGATCTCGGTCAGCGCGACCGCCGAGGCCGGGGTCAGGTTCGCAGGCTTCCACACCACCGCGTTGCCGTAACACAGCGCTGGCGCGATCTTCCACGAGGCGGTGGCGGTCGGGAAATTCCACGGGCTGATGATCGCCACCACGCCTACGGGTTCGCGGCGCACGTCGATCTCGACTCCGGGGCGGACGCTGTCGGCATTCTCGCCGATCTGACGCAGGCATTCGGCGGCATAGTAAGTGAAGAACTGACCGGCGCGATAGACCTCACCCTTGCCTTCGGCCAGTGGTTTGCCCTCTTCCCGGCTCAGCAGCGTTCCCAGTTCTTCGGCGCGGGCCATCAACTCGGTGCCGATATTCATCAGCACTGCCTGCTTGCGCTCGGGCAGATAGGCGGCCCATTCGGCCTGCGCGATTCGGGCCTGATCCAGCGCGGCGTCCAGCTGGTCGGCGCTGGCTTGCGCGAACAGGCCAACCAGATCGCTCTGGTCCGAGGGGTTGCGGTTTTCAATCTCAGCATCGCCCGCCAGCCATTCGCCAGCGATCAGGTTCAGTTTGGTCACGTCAGGCCCCAAATGCACAGGTTCAGTTGGGAACAGGATGGATTCCGCAGGGCGCATCAGTCAAACTCAAAGAACTTTAATCCAGTTCAGGAAATCTGAAATATGGCGATCAAAGTTGAGATGCTGCGCTGTTTCAGTACGGTCGCCCAGACCGGCACTCTGGCCGAGGCCGCCGATCGTCTGGGTCGCACCCAGTCTGCCGTGTCGATGACGCTGAAACAGCTTGAGGATCATCTGGGCAAGAAGCTGTTCGAGGGCGAAAGAAAGAACCACTTGTCACCGCTGGGGCAGCAGGTGTTCGATCTGGCGCTGCGGCAGGTTCGTGACTTTGATCAGACCGTTTTGGCCATCGAGGCCGCGGCTAAGGCCGAGCATGGCCTGATCCGCATCGTCTCGGTGCCGTCGGTCGGCGCGCTGGTGTTTCCGTCGCTGCTGGATCACATGACAGCCCGGTTTCCGGGGGTGAAGATCGAGTTGCGCGATGCCGACACGCAGCAAGTGCTGGATTCGCTGGCCGGTGACAGGGCCGATATCGGCATCGCGTCCGGCCATCATGCGCTGAACGGCGTGCAGGCGGTGCCACTGTTCGAGGACCCGTTCGGCCTGGTTGCTGCGCCGGATCACCCGCTGATCACACGCCCCGAACCGCCCCGGATCGCAGACCTGCTGACGACGCGGTTTGTGCGGAACGCGTTGTGCGACCTGATCGCATCGCCCGGATTTCAGGCGGTGCTGGACCGGTCCGAGATCACCATCCACAACACTCATTCCCTGATCACTATGGTCAGAACCGGGGAATGGGCGACGGTGCTGCCGCAAACCGTTGCAATGGTCGGGCCGGGTGGCGCGGTCTTTCGGGCCATTGCCGACCTGCCCGACAAGCGGCAGGTCTATCTGTATATGCGGGAACGCGCCCGGTTCCGGGACCTGTCCAAGGCCTGCAGCGCCTACATTCTGTCGGGCAAATTTGACTGACCAACCGGCGGCAGATGACCTGGACGCGGATAAAAAATACCCCGTGCCACATGACATAAGTCAAAACTCTTAATCTAAAATAATGCTACGCGTCAAAAAAACGGGATATAATGAGTCTTAGACTCAGGTTACACGCGAATGGATCAACTGCCGACACGACGCGCGTTTTTGAGCGCTCGTATGCTCCGTGAGGATGCGGATGTTTTGCGTCCTCCGGGATCGGCCAGCGCCGGATTTTCCGACCTATGCACCGGCTGTGGTGACTGTGTCAGTGCCTGCCCCGAAGGCATCCTGTTCGCCGATGACAGCGATTTCCCCGTACTTCAGGTCAATGACGGTGCCTGCACCTTTTGCGGTGACTGCGCCCGGGCCTGCCCTACGGGCGCGCTGGATGTTGACCGCCTGGCCGAGTGGCCCTGGCGCGCGGCGGTTCAGCCCTCGGACTGTTTGTCTTTGAACGGCGTCAGCTGTCGTCTGTGTCAGGATAACTGCGATCAGGGGGCCATCCGGTTCAAGCTGCAACTGGCCGGGCGCGCCGAGCCCGAACTGGACACCGACGCCTGCACCGGCTGCGGCGGATGCGCCAGCGTGTGCCCCGTCAGCGCCGTGTCCCTGCAGCGCGTCACCGATCCGCAAACGGGAGTGATCCAATGAATATCTGCGGCTGCCTTGTCCATGTCTCGCCGGATCGCACCGACTCGGCCCGCGCCGCCATGGCCGGTACGCGGGGGGTTGAGGTACATGCCGAAGCCGATGATGGCCGCTTTGTCGTGGTTGTCGAAGACACGCCCGAGCGGCTGGCATCCGACACGATCATGGATCTGCACCAGATCCCGGGGGTGATCTCGCTCTCGCTCACCTACCACCATTTCGAAGAACTCGCGGAGACGTCTCCGCACACCAATGCTCCAAGCCAACCGACCAGCAGGAGGCCTGTCCAATGACTGTATCTGAATCCCGCCGTACCTTCCTCAAGGCATCCGCGGCTGCCGCAACCGCTTCGGCTGCGGGTATTCCCATGGCCACAGGTCAGGCCAGTGCGCAGATCGGCAACCCCGACATCCGCTGGGACAAGGCCGCCTGCCGGTTCTGCGGCACCGGCTGCTCGGTGCTGATCGGCACCAAGGATGGCCGCGTCGTGGCCACACAGGGCGACCCGGACGCACCGGTGAACCGGGGCCTGAACTGCATCAAGGGCTATTTCCTGTCCAAGATCATGTACGGCAAGGACCGTCTGACTACCCCGCTGCTGCGCAAGACCAACGGCGAATACGACAAGAATGGCGAGTTTGAGCCGGTGTCGTGGGACGAAGCGTTCGACGTCATGGCCGCCAAGTGGAAAGAAGCGCTGGCCAAGAAAGGCCCAAGCAGTGTTGGCATGTTCGGCTCGGGCCAGTGGACCGTCTGGGAAGGCTATGCTGCCGCCAAGATGATGAAAGCAGGCTTCCGGTCGAACAACATCGACCCCAACGCGCGGCACTGCATGGCATCCGCCGTTGTGGGCTTTATCCGCACCTTCGGCATTGATGAGCCGATGGGCTGCTATGACGACCTTGAGCACGCGGATACCTTTGTGCTCTGGGGTTCGAACATGGCCGAGATGCACCCGATCCTGTGGTCGCGCCTGACCGATACACGCCTGACCAAACCAGGCTGCGAGGTGCACGTGCTGTCGACCTTCGAGCACCGCTCGTTCGAGCTGGCCGACAATGGCATGGTCTTTGCGCCGCAGACCGATCTGGCGATCCTGAACTATATCGCCAATTACATCATCCAGAATGGCGCGGTGAACGAGGAATTCGTCAAGAACCACGTCAACATCACCAAAACCGCCACCGATATCGGTTATGGCCTGCGCGACAATCATCCGCTGCAGGAAGCCGCCGAAAACCCCAATGTCGGCAAGATGGAACCGATCAGCTTCGAGGAATATGCCGAGGCGGTTTCGAAATACACGCTGGAATACACCTCGGAACTGTCCGGTGTTCCGGCTGACAAGCTGGAACGTCTGGCCAAGCAATATGCCGACCCCAACCGCAAGGTCATGAGCCTGTGGACCATGGGCTTCAACCAGCACACCCGCGGGTCCTGGGTGAACTCGTTGATGTATAACGTGCACCTGCTGGTCGGTAAGATCTCGGAACCCGGCAACTCGCCGTTTTCGCTGACCGGTCAGCCCTCGGCCTGTGGGACGGCGCGTGAGGTCGGCACCTTTGCCCACCGTCTGCCCGCCGACATGGTGGTGATGAACGACAAGCACCGCGAGATTTGCGAGACCGCCTGGAACGTGCCCGCAGGCACCATCCCGGCCAAGCCCGGCTTCCACGCCGTATTGCAGCACCGCAAGCTGAAAGATGGCGATCTGAACGCCTATTGGGTGCAGTGCACCAACAACATGCAGGCCGCGCCGAACATCAACGAAGAAGGTTATCCCGGCTACCGCAACCCCGAAAACTTCATCACCGTCTCGGACCCCTATCCGACCGTGACCGCCGTGTCCGCCGACCTGATCCTGCCCACCGCCATGTGGGTCGAGAAGGAAGGCGCCTATGGCAACGCCGAACGCCGCACCCAGTTCTGGCGTCAGCAGGTGAAGGCTCCGGGTGAGGCCAAGTCGGATGTCTGGCAGGTGATGGAGTTCTCGAAACGCTTCACCGTGGAAGAGGTCTGGGGCGAGGAATTGCTGGCCACCATGCCCGAGCATCGCGGCAAGACCATGTATGACGTGATCTTCGCCAATGGTGTGATCGACAAATACCCGCTGTCGGAAACCGCCGAAGGGTTCGACAATGACGAATCCGAGCACTTTGGCTACTACGTGCAGAAAGGCCTTTTCGAGGAATATGCCGAGTTTGGTCGCGGCCATGCGCATGATCTGGCCCCGTTCGACACCTACCATCAGGCCCGTGGCCTGCGCTGGCCGGTCGTGGACGGCAAGGAAACGCTGTACCGTTTCCGCGAAGGCTATGACCCCTACGTCGCCGAAGGCGCAGGCGTGCAGTTCTATGGCAAGCCGGATGGCAAGGCGAATATCATCTTCGCGCCTTATGAACCGGCAGCCGAGGAACCGGATACCGAATTCGATCTGTGGCTTTGCACCGGTCGTGTGCTGGAACACTGGCACTCGGGTTCGATGACCCGCCGGGTGCCGGAACTGCATCGCTCATACCCGAATGCGGTTGTCTATATGCATCCGCAGGACGCCGAGGATCGCGGTCTGCGGCGCGGGCAAGAGATCGTTCTGTCCACCCGCCGTGGCGATGTCACCAGCCGGGTTGAAACCCGAGGCCGCAACAAGGTGCCGCGCGGTCTGGTCTTCATGCCGTGGTTCGATGAGCATCAGCTGACCAACAAGCTGACGCTGGACGCAACCTGCCCGCTGTCGAAAGAGACCGACTTCAAGAAATGCGCCTGTAAGGTTGAGCGCGCGTAACCGGCAAGGATCGCAAAGGTAGTCCCCATGTCCCTTGCCGCCAGACCTCTTTCGCCGCAACGGCGTCGTTTCCTGCAGGATTCGGCGCGCGCGGCGGGCGGCTGCCTGGTCGCCGGATCGTTTCTGGCCTATCTGGCCCGCGACGCCCGCGCCCTGCCCGCCGAGGCATTGCGCCCGCCGGGTGCCTTGCCCGAGAAAGAGTTCCTGTCGGCCTGCATCCGCTGTGGTTTATGCGTGCGGGACTGCCCTTACGACACGCTGAAACTGGCTGAATTAGGGTCGGAGTCTGCGGCGACCGGAACACCCTATTTCACCGCCCGCGATGTGCCCTGCGAGATGTGTGACGACATTCCCTGCGTCGCCGCCTGCCCGACCGGGGCGCTGGACCCCGGTCTGGACAATATCGACGACGCCGAGATGGGCGTAGCGGTTCTGGTCGATCAGGAAAACTGCCTGAACTTCCTCGGCCTGCGCTGCGATGTTTGCTACCGCGTCTGCCCGGTGATTGACGAGGCGATCACGCTGGAAACCGCGCATAACGCCCGGTCGGGCCATCACGCCTTGTTCATCCCTACGGTCCATGCCGACCGCTGCACCGGCTGCGGCATGTGCGAGAAAAGCTGCGTTCTGCCCGAAGCGGCCATCAAGGTTCTGCCCACCCGTCTGGCCCGAGGCTCCAGCGCGGATCACTACCGCAAAGGCTGGGAAGAGAAAGCAGCCAAAGGCGCGCCGCTGGTCGATGGCATCATCGACCTGCCCGACCGTTTGCCGGGACCGGGCATCGACAATCTGGCCGCGCCGGGCGGGTTTGAACCGGGCTATAGCTTGCCGGGGGTGGGACAATGAGCGCCCGCACCCACATGCCCGTCGGGCAGGAGGCTATCGAGGCCAAGGGCTGGCTCGGGGCGCATAAATACCTGCTGCTGCGCCGCGCCAGTCAGCTGTTCTTTTTGGCCCTGTTCCTGCTGGGGCCGTGGTTTGGCATCTGGATCGTGCAGGGCACGCTGGCCGGGTCTCTGACGCTGGGCGTCTTGCCACTGACCGACCCGTTCATCCTGTCCCAAAGTGCGGTCGCCGGGCATTGGCCGGAACTGACCGCGCTGATTGGCGGGGTGATCGTTCTGGTGGCTTACGCGCTGATCGGAGGGCGGGTCTATTGTTCCTGGGTCTGCCCGATCAACCCGGTGACGGATGCCGCGCACTGGTTGCACCGCAAGCTGGACCTGCCCAAAGGCTGGCAGCCGAAACGCGGCACCCGCCTGTGGATATTGGCCACCGTTCTGATCGTATCCGGCTTGACCGGCGTTATCGCGTGGGAGTTGATCAACCCGATCACCATGCTGCATCGCGGGCTGGTTTTTGGCATGGGCTTTGTCTGGGCCATGATCGCCGCGATCTTCGTCTTTGACCTGTTCGTCTCGCGCCACGGCTGGTGCGGCCATCTCTGCCCGGTGGGCGCGTTCTACGGGCTGGTGGGCCACAAAGCGATGTTGCGGGTCAGCGCGACCAACCGCTCGGCCTGTGACGATTGTATGGATTGTTACGCGGTTTGCCCGGAAAACCACGTCATCTCACCCGCGCTGAAGGGCAAGGCGGGCACCACGCCCCTGATCCTGTCGCCCGACTGCACCAATTGCGGCCGCTGCATCGATGTCTGCGCGGTCGATGTGTTCACCTTTACCCACCGGTTCGACGACCACGTCACCGAACCCATCCGTTCAGTTGCCGCGCCCGACGGGCGCGCCGCCAGACCTATCTAAGGGAGTGCCAAGATGAAAATATCAATCGTGACAGGCGGAATAACCCTGATCCCCGTGTTGCTCCTGAGTGGGTTTGCCCTTGCGCAGTCGGCCCAGGTGGAAACCCTGCGAGGGGCCGATGTGGACGAGGCCATCCCTCTGCATGAAATCCACAAGAACGTTGAGGGGCGCATTGTCCGCAACTATCGTCAGCAACCGCCGCTGATCCCGCATTCGATCGAGCAGTACCAGATCGACGTGCGCACCAACCAGTGCCTGTCGTGCCATGACTGGACCAAAGCAGGCGAACGCAACGCGCCGACCCTGTCGATGACCCACTATCTGGACCGCGAGGGGCGCGAACTGGATCAGATCGCGGGGACCCGGTATTTCTGCAACCAGTGCCACGTGCCGCAGGCCGACGCGCCGCCGCTGGTCGAAAACGTCTTTCAACCGTCCCACGACAACTGATCCAACGCTAATCTGAAAGGAGCACCGATATGGCAGACTCCCCTGAAAAACGCGGTTGGATTGGCCGCCTCTGGACCTGGATCTGGACCCCGGCAGTTGCGTTCAGCTCTGGCTTCCTGATCCTTGCGGGCTTTCTGGCCGGTATCCTGTTCTGGGGCGGGTTCCACTGGACGCTGGAACTGACCAATACCGAGGAATTCTGCACCTCGTGCCACACGATGGAAACCAATCTGGGCGAATACCGCGAGACCATTCACTACAACAACCACTCGGGCGTGCGCGCGATCTGTTCCGATTGCCACGTGCCGCATGAATGGAACCACAAGATCAAGGCCAAGATCATGGCGGTCAAAGATGTCTATCACGAACTGGCAGGCACCATCAGCACGCCCGAAAAGTATGAGGATCACCGTCTGAGCATGGCATCGGCCGTTTGGAAGAAGATGAAAGCGTCGGACAGCCGGGAATGCCGGAACTGCCACAACTTCGACTACATGGACTTCACCATTCAGGAAACCCGCGCCGCATCGGAACACCAGCGCGCGATTGACGAAAACATGACCTGTATCGACTGTCATCAGGGCATCGCCCACAGCCTGCCGCCCAACTATCTGGAAGAATACCAGAACGTCACCGAAGCGCTGAACGGCGCGGCCGATACCCCGCTGCAGCAACAGGTCGCGGCAGGCAGCGACGAAATCCGGTCATTCCTGGCCACACGGACCGAGTAAGAGAGGGCGCGCTATGCTTGATATTCTTGGAACCATCGGCGGCAATGTCATCAGCCTGCCGGGCATTCTGGGTCTGGCGCTGGGCATGATGACCCGCAAGCTGTGGCTGGGAGCGCTGCTGGGCGGGCTGGTCGGCGTGTTCGAGACGCTAGTCTTTGCCGGCTTCCAGTTCGCCCATGTGGAAACGCTGGAACTGCTGATCGCCATCATCGTCGGCGTCTGCGCCGGCAGCCTCGGCACTGCCATTCGCCTGAAAGGGGCAACGGTCTGATTTTAACACCTTGACGGAAAGCCCCGCCCTTGGTGGGGCCTTCCCGCGAATAACTCTGATCAAAAACATTAATTTATTCACTACATGCAGACTCGGCGGGTTTTGCTGTGCTAGGTTGCGCCTTGAAGCTGGGGACTTCAGAGGGGCGACATGTCTCAGGACCTTGGGGGATGGCTGAGCGCGCACGGATTGTCTGACTACGCGCAAGCCTTTTTGGATAACAAAATCGATTTCGAAATTTTGCCCGATTTGACGGGCGACGATCTGATCGAAATTGGGGTAACGGCTGTCGGCGATCGTCGGCGGTTGCTGCGCGCGATTGCCGAACTGGAAAAAAGCGCCGGGGAAGCTGGGACCGCGCCCGAGGCCACTCTGGAACCGGCCCGGCGGCAGGTGACAGTGATGTTTGCCGATCTGGTGGGGTTCACCAAACTGTCCAGCGAATTGGACGCCGAAGACCTGCACGAATTGCTGAACGACTTCTTCGGCAAGGTCGACAGCGTGGTCGAAAAATACGGCGGGCGGATCGACAAACATATCGGCGACGCGGTGATGGCGGTGTTCGGCGCGCCGATCTCGCACACCAACGATACCGAACGGGCGGCGCGGGCTGCGCTGGATATTCATGCGGTTCTGCCCTCCCTCAGCCGCCCGCTGTCGTGCCATATCGGCATTGCCTCCGGGCAGGTCATCGCCAGCACCACCGGCAGTCAGGCCCATACGGAATACACCGTCACCGGCGATGGAGTGAATCTGGCGTCAAGGCTGACCGATATCTGCGCTGCGGGTGAAACGCTGGTTTCGCACGATATTCAGCGCGCGCTGGGGCCGCTGTTCGTTGGCGAAACCCTTGGAACCAAGCCGATCAAGGGTCTGAATGACCCGGTTGAAGTCTGGCGGCTGGACCGGCTGGCCCGCAATATCCGAACCCGGCGGCACAGGTTTATTGGGCGCGAGCGGGAACTCTCGCTGTTCTCGGCCACGTTCGAGCGCTGCCAGCGCCATGGTAAGGGCGAGGTCCATATTGTTCTGGGCGAACCGGGCATCGGCAAAACCCACCTGTCCGAGCAGGTGGCCGAGATGGCGCAAAGCCTTTCCTATTCCACCCACAACGGCGTCGTGATGGATTTCGGCGCGCGAGAGGGGCATTCGGCCATCCAGTCCGTGGCGCGCAGCATCCTTGGGCTGGACCCCTCGGACGATGCGGCGACTGGCGCGGCGGTGGCGAAGGACGCCATCGCCAAGGGCTGGGCCAGCCCCTCAAGCGCGGCGCATCTGAATGCCTTGCTGGAGCTGGAACAGGACCCCGGACTGGCCGAGGTCTATGCGGCGATGGACAACAAGGCGCGGCTGCGGGGGCGGCGTCAGGTGATTGACGAGTTGCTGTCCAGCCGCAGTCAGGAGTCGCCTCTGCTGATCCAGATCGAGGATATCCACTGGGCCTCGCCCGATATCCTGACCGCCTGTTCCCACATTGCGGCGGCCACGCGGGACCTGCCTTGTGTTCTCCTGATGACCAGCCGGGTCGAGGGCGATCCGATTGATCGCGACTGGCAGATGGGCACGGACGGGGCGCTGATCTCGAAGCTGGAACTGGCCCCGATGGGCGAAGACCAGGCCCGCAGGTTGGTTGAGGAATTCACCGGCATTGACCCTGAACTGCTGGACGCCTGCGTCGAACGTGCCGGTGGCAACCCACTGTTTCTGGAACAGCTTCTGCGCAACATAGATGTGCTGAAACGGGAAAGCGTGCCCGGCAGTATTCAGGGCATCGTGCAATCGCGACTGGATGCTTTGGATCGCAAAAGCCGCACGGCGATTCAGGCGGCTTCGGTCCTGGGGCAGCGGTTCTCGCCCGAGGTTCTGAATTTCACATTGGGCGAGGGGCATCTGGACACGACCAACCTGATCCGCTCGGCCCTGATCCGCGAGGCGGATGCGGATCTGATGTTTGCCCATGCGCTGATCCGGGACGGGTCTTATGCCACGCTGGTCAAATCCGAACGCGCGCGCCTGCACCGGCAGGCGGCAAAGTGGTTCGAGGATCGCGATGCCACCCTGCGGGCGCGCCATCTGGATCGGGCGGGGTCGAACACGGCGGCGCAGGCCTATCTGGAAGCGGCTGAAAACCTGATTCAGAGTTTTCAGTTCGAAGATGCAGGCCCGCTGATCGAGCGCGCATTGGAGTTACCCTCGCCGGCTGGTGTCCGGTTTGATCTGCTCTGCGCGCGGGGGGAAGCGCACCGGCTGCAAGGCCTGTCGGATGAGGCCTTAACCGAGTTCAAGGATGCCGCCCAGCACGCCGAGACCGACGAGCAGATCAGCCGCGCCCATATCGGGCTGGCTCAGGCCGCGCGGCAGGCGAGCCTCTATCAGGAGGCACTCGAGGCGCTGGATACCGCCGAGGCTGCGGCAGAACGCTGTGGCTCGGAACGGGATGTGGCCCAGATCAACTACGTACGGGGCAATGTCTACTTCCCGCTGGGCCGCGTCGAAGAGGCGTTGCAGGCCAACGAACGCGCGCTGTCGCTGGCGCGCAAGCTGGAATCGGCCCGGCTTGAGGTCGGCGCGCTCAGCGGTTTTGGCGATGCGAATTTCATGAACGCCACCATGCAGACCGCAACCGGGTTCTACACGCAAGCCGTTGAACGGGCGCGGGAAAAGGGGCTGGTGCGTGATCTGGCGGCAAACCTGCACAACCTCAGCGTGGCGCGCAGCTATACCGGCGACGTGCGGCAGGGCATGGCCGATGCCAACGAATCCATCGAGGTGTCGCAGAAGTATTTTGCCTTCATCCCGGAATGCGTCGCCCAGACCTGTCTGGGGGTCGCGCAGACCTTTCTGGGCGAGGTGGATCAGGCGCTGGACTCGTTCCGGGTCTCTGCCGAGATCGCCAACCGCGTTGGGGCCAAACGGCTCGAGGCGCAGGCGCTGGAACATCTGGCCCGCACTCAGGTCTATGCCGGGCAGATGGACGCGGCGCGCGAAACCGGACTGCAAGCGGTTGAGATCGCGCTGGAACATGGTCGCAATTTCGTGGGCCCCAAGGCGCTATCGGCCTTGGCGATGGCCGAGGCTGACCGGGACGAACAGGATCGCCTTCTGAAGCTAGGGGCCGAGATCATTGCCGAGGGCAGCGTCGGCCACAGTCATCTGCATTTCTACCCCGATGCCAGCGCCGTCATGCTGGCGCGTCAGGATTGGGACGCGGCCCTGCACTATGCGGACGGGCTGGCGCAGTTCACCGCCGGTGAACCCCTGCCGATGGTCGATCTATCGATCCGACAGACGCGGCTGCTGGCCGAAAGTGGGCAACGCAACATCGCGCCGTCAGCCCATGACGATTTCGCCGCGCTGCGGGCCGGGTTCGATGAGATGGGCATCACCCAATCCCTGCTGGGGCGTGTGGATTTTCTGATCACCTGATCCGGGGGCCATGGGGCGCATGAGCGTAGAAAAGAAGGTCTGGCTGATTTCCACCCTCGTCACGCTGGGCCTTGCGGGCCTGCTGTTCAAGCTTTGGGTCGATCTGAACCATTTTGAAGGTGACCCGACGCAACTGCACGATCAGGCTTTGGTAGACCGGTATCTGGCCTCGCTCGAAACCCCTCCGGAGTACCGGGTCAGAACCGGAATATTCATCAAGTCCTTCGGATTCGTCCGGGCCAGCGACATTCGCGTCAGCGGCTATATCTGGCAGCATTACGAGGACGGCGTGCATGACGCGATCAAGCCCGCTGTCGGAGAGATCGGTTTTATCCTGCCCGAGGCGGTCGATGCCGCCAATGGCACCATCGAAGAGGTCTACCGGATGCCCCAGCCTCAGGGGGAACTGATCGGCTGGTACTTTGAGCAGACCCTGCGCCAGAGCTTTGATTACACCAGCTATCCGTTTGACCACAAAACCGTATGGGTGCGGTTCTGGCCTGCGCCGTTCGACCTTGAGGTTGCGCTGATCCCGGATTTCGCCGCCTATCCCGCCACCGGGCCAAGGGATATTTTCGGCATCGACAATCAGATCGTCATGGGCACATGGGAGCGTGAGAATACCTATTTCGACTACAAACTTTCCGATCTGGATACCACGCTGGGGATCAGCCAGAACGGTTTCAAAACCAACGCGCCCGAGCTGCACTATAACTTCGTCATCAAGCGCAACTTCGCAAACGCCTTCATCGTGCACATGATCCCGCTGATCGTGGTGACCATGCTGCTGTTCGGCGCGGTGATGACCGTCACCCGCCGAGAAGGATTGATCGAGCGGCACAATTTCAACACCTCAAGCGTGATCGGCACCTGCTCGGTCCTGTTCTTCGTGATCCTGTTGGCCCATGTGCAACTGCGCGAAGGGTTCGCGGGCTCACCGGTGATCTATATGGAATCGTTTTTCTTCCTGATGTATTTCCTGCTGCTGGCGGTTTCGGTGAACACCTATCTGTTCGCGTCCGAGGCCGCGCCCGCGCTGCGCATCATCCACTACAAGGACAACCTGATCCCCAAGGCCGGGTTCTGGCCCTTTGTACTTTTGTGCATGGTGGCGATCACCGCCTATAACCTGAGCCTGAAGGAAGAACCCGACCACGGGGCCGAGTTCTTGGGCCTTGAGGCGGGCGGCTAGACCTTGGCCTCGCGCCCTTCTTTCAGGGTGCCGGTTGCCATGTCCAGCGTGTATTCCTCGACCACTTGTGAGGCGCCTTTTTCCAACTCACCCAGATACTTTTCGGGGTGGGCGATCACATAGGCATAGGCGGGCTTCTTCACATCGCCGATCATCACGTTGATGCGCTTGCGGATATACACATTGTCCGGCGAGCCCGGCCCATGAAACCCTTCCAGCTTGTCTAGCTCTTTCAGGCCCGAGGAGCTTACGCGATACACCTCGCCCCGGATCTGCTTGCCCCGGCCTTTCTGACCGACCAGCGTGGCCATGCGGTGCAGGTAGTCGCAGTTCGGGTTGTCGCAATAGGGTTCATTGGGAACGATCAGGGGCATGGGCTGGCGGGTTGTCGCCTCACCCACGAAATCGCTCAGCACCTCGGCATGGGCCGCGTGATTGGGGAAGCCTTTCTTGAGCGAGCCATACGTGAAATAGAGGTACGTCTTCTCGCGATCGCGCACCAGATCGACGCCGCTGTCTTCCGGTTCAGGCGGTGGCACCGAATTGGCCTGTGCCCAGGCCTTAAGCATGTCGTGGATTTCATCCAGTATCCGGACATCCGCGTCATATTTAGTGTCTTCGACAAACTGCAGGCAGGACGAGGCATCGACACCGTCGACCGACAGCAACAGCTCGACCATTCCGGGTGAGTTGTTCATCGCCGCCACATGCAGGGCGGTAAAGCCGTGATCATTGGTGGCGTTGACGTTGATGCCGCGTTTGATCAGCTCTTTTGCGGCCTGATGATCCGGCTTGCCCAGAATGTTGCAGCCTTCCTCGTCATTCTCGTTCAACTCGCCTTCGCCGCCTGCCGCGTAGTGCAGCAGCGTGTCGCCGTTCTGATCGTCCACGATGTCCACGCCCGCCACGCCGTTATCCAAGGCATCAAAGACCGGCTTCCACTTGTCGAACGTGTCCGAGGCTGCGGCCTCCTGCGCCCAGCGGCAGATGTTGTGCTCGTGATCTTCCAGCTCTTCCAATGCCTCTTCCAGCACATCCATGATCTGATCGGGCAGGGCCATCATGCCGATCCCCATCATGCCGTTCGAAAGCCGCCCTTTCCTGGGTCCGACCAGATCGACCCCCAGCCTGCGCAGCTTTTCGACATTGTTCTGGGTGGTGACATTGTTCCACATGTTGGTATTGCAGGCCGGGCACAGGATCACCGGCTTGTTGCGGTACTGCCAGGCGACAAAGATCGAGGTCAGCAGGTTGTCCGCGATCCCGTTGGCGATCTTGCCCATGGTGTTGCAGGTCACCGGGGCCACGATTACGCAATCGGCCCAGTCGCACAGCGCCAGATGCGAGGCGCGCACCGGCATGTCGAACTTCATATAGCGGAAGTTCCATTCGTCATCGTCGCGGTAATAGTCATTCGGCCCGACCCGTGCGGCGATGCGTTTTTCGCCAAAATCCTTAAAGAATTTTTCCGCAGACACCGACGGGATCAGCTTCACATTATGTCCTGCATCGGTGATTTTTTCGACCAGCGTCGGGATTTTGTCCGCCGCCGACGACCCGCAGGCGCAGAGCAGGATATTGCGCCGTCCAGTGGGGGCGTCGGTCAGACCGCCCTTGGGATAGCCGAAGATGTTCTTGTCCAGACTGGGCGATTCTGCGCGTGCGGAAACCGCCAGATTGGCCTCGCGCATCCGGTCCTGCAGGATGCCTTCGTCGACCATGTCCAGAATGTCCTGAAGATCGTTCCGTTTGCTGATGCATTTCTTGTCGAAAAACAGATAAGGCACCGAGACTTTACCCGCGATGGCAGCCAGATCGCGCCGCATCTTGCGGGCCGTCGGATCACGCCCGGCGACATTCACCAGCACCACATCCGTTGCGCCGATATTCGAGATGACGCTTTTGAGCATGTAGGACATCGGGTCCTCATCCTCGTAAAACAGCACGGCCGTGTTGTTTTCGATCAGGGATGCCACATCGTTGGGATCTTCCGGCGGGTCGACCTCGGCGATGACCAGCAGTTCCGGGCTTTCGACAAAGCGCAGGCCGCGGAAGATGTGGCCGCGCGGGGCCTGCCAGACCTGCGAGGTTGCGGGGCTCATATCCACGATCGTCACCAGATCGGATGCCTCGTCATAATCAACGCACAGGCACCAGAACTCCTCGAGCAGCGCGGTTTCCAGAAACACCTTTTTCGGGCGGTGAATGGCCTTGGACCCCAGAACGCGGTTGAAGTCGATATTGATCATCAGGTGGCGCTTCTTGTCGCCTTTCAGGCTTTGCAGATGGGATTTGAACCAATCCTCGGCGGATTGGATCGCCGTGTCGTCCCGGGTCGCAAAGCTGTGGTAGGTACTGTCCAGATGGGTGTCTTCGGACTGGCTCAGGTATTTATGGGCCATGTCGTGCATTTCTTCGGCGGTGGCCACCCGGCTGACGGCATCCTGAAACGACGAGCCGGTCAGGCGCAGCA
Source organism: Ruegeria sp. G12 (assembly GCF_056533565.1). Lineage (NCBI taxonomy): Bacteria > Pseudomonadati > Pseudomonadota > Alphaproteobacteria > Rhodobacterales > Roseobacteraceae > Ruegeria > Ruegeria sp. G12. The sequence goes on along the minus strand of NZ_JBQFOO010000011.1, from coordinate 129,078 downwards.
GCTTATCCTCATCCACCTGATGGTCGCCGTGAATGGCGAGGCTTTCCACCAGCACACCCAGACTGTTCATGTTCGGGCTGGCGCGGCGGAACAGGTTGCGCCGTTTCTTGGGGTCTTCGGCCATATAGTTGGTGGGGTCGATATAGTTGCACGGCTGATCGAAGGTCTGCAGATGGGTTTTGACCGCCGCGCGCGCCGAAAAGCGCAGAATGCCGCGTGACCGCATCGAGGTTCCGTCGCGGTCCGACATCCCCTCCCACAGCCGGGTGGCGGTTGTGACCCACAGCTTGCCGTATTTCTCGGGGTGCACATCCATCATATGCACCAGACCGGTGCTGGGATTGCACTTGGCGATGATGGCAAAATGGCCGCCGGGCATGTTGTCCTTGCCATGGGCCACGCCGACCTGAAAGTTCGCCACCAGAATGTCGTTATCGCCGCCAAATCGGTTGGATTCGGCGATGGCGTCCAGCAGTTTCTGCACGTCCGTCCGGTCTTCATCCATGAAATAGGCCTGAACCTGCACCCGGTCCCGCAGCCCTTGCGAGTAAATATAGGTGCAGGCGACGTCGAACAACTCGCCCAGTGAAATCCCGTCATTGACCACAAAGGACGAGGGCAGCGCGCATTCGCGGAAAATGTCATTGACCTCGCAACTGAACCCCAGCGCGGACATGCTCAGCGCGGCGGCGGTGACGCTGCAGCAATTGATCGGCTGCTGAAACTCGTGCAAGTGGACATTGACCAGATCGCCGAACATCTTGCCGATACACGGCTTGCGAATGTCTGCGGGAATCTGCTTCCAGTTCGCGCTCGACAGATAGGCCAGCCGGGTCCCGTCCAGCGCCAGCGCTTCAAGGCTGACGGGGATATCGGAAATCTCAAGATGTTCCTCGTAAAAGTAATCGCCGATATCCGCGCTGGCCAACGGGGTGCCGTTCTGGCGCAACTGGACGCTGCCGCGCAGCACCACATACATGCCATGCGCTGGCAAAACGGCATTCGCGGTCACTTCGACAAAGTCGAAATACGGCTTGATCGCGCTTGGGTCCACATCTGCGCCATCGCCGGGTATGACGGCGTAAATCAGGCTCAGGTCTGCATCGGTTGGGTTAAAGCTTCTCGACTCGGTGATTTGATCTGTAGACACGACTGTTATCCCCCCTGAAGTGTGTCGCAAATAGCGTCAATCAACCAGCGCAGCGTGTTGAAATCGGGTACGGAGTTCTTCGGGCCAAACAGCAATACGACCCGTCCGTCGATATGTCTTGCGCTGGTCAGGCCGGATTCCTGCTGCAAATACAGCGAACAAAACTGCCTAATAGCCTGCACAGTATCCTATTCCAAAACAAAAATCACCGATGCAGTTGACCGGCGCGGGATCAGACTGCGGGCCGCTGTGAAATGAGGGGAGTTCTGTCATATATCCGAATGTAACGTCATAATGACGGCAATAACGCCTGTTTCGTCAAGATTGGCCCTGCAAAACGACGGAGTTTTCAGCCATCTTTAAAGAAAACCAGTAAGAGGAGGCACGCAATGTCTTGGAATGTTTGCGTTGTTGGGGCTGGCAAGATCGGGCAGATGATTGCCACGTTGCTGAAGGGATCGCCCAATTATCATGTCACGGTCGCGGATCACGACCTGAAAGCACTGGCCGAGATTGCCCGGATGGGCATCGCGACCAAACAGATCGACGCCAGCGACGACGCGGGTCTGGCACAGGGTCTGGCCGGGTTCGATGCGGTGATCTCTGCGGCCCCGTTTTTCCTGACGCCCGCCATCGCCGCCGCTGCCAAGGCAGCCGGGGCGCATTATTTTGATCTGACCGAGGATGTGGCCGCAACCAACGCCGTGCGCGATCTGGCGGCAGACAGCGAAACCGCCTTTATGCCGCAATGCGGGTTGGCGCCGGGCTTTGTCGGCATCGCGGGCGCCTCATTGGCGGCTGAGTTCGATCAGATCGACAGCTTGCACATGCGGGTCGGTGCGCTGCCGCTCTATCCGACCAATGCGCTGAAATACAACCTGACGTGGTCCACGGACGGGTTGATCAACGAATACTGCAACCCGTGCGATGCCATCGTGAACGGCGAACGGGTCAAGACCGCCCCGCTGGAGGACTACGAAGTTCTGGGTCATGACGGCGTGGAATACGAATGTTTCAACACCTCGGGCGGGTTGGGCACGTTGCCCGAAACGCTCGAGGGCGAGGCGCGTGCAGTGTCCTACCGCTCGATCCGCTATCCGGGCCATCGCGAAATCCTGAAGCTGCTGTTGCACGATCTGGGACTTGAACGCCGCCGCGACCTGTTGAAAGAGATCTTCGAATCCGCCCTGCCGCGCACCGATCAGGATGTGGTGCTGGTCTATTGCACCGCCAAGGGCATGATCGACGGATCGCTGCGCGAAAAATCCCTGATCAACAAATCCTTCTCGCGCGAGATCAACGGACAGGTCTGGAGCGCCATTCAGGTCACCACCGCCGCAGGCGTTCTGGGCGTGGTCGACCTGATGCGCACTGGCGTTCTGCCCGCAAAAGGCTTTGTCCGGCAAGAGCAGGTGAAGCTTGCCGATTTCCTGAACACCGAATTTGGCCGGCTCTATCGCGCCGGTGACGTAACCCCACAGAACAAGGCGGCCTGAGACATGAAAGACGTTATGATGAGCGCGGACACCACCCTTGCAAAACTCGACCTGACTGCGGCGGAGTTGACCGGCGGCAGCCTGCAAGTGACCTCACCCATTGATGGCCGCGTGCTGGCCGAGGTGCATGAAACCCCCGTGGCCGAGACGGTGGCTGTCTTTGCCCGCGCCAAATCTGCCTTCAAAGCGTGGCGGGTTGTTCCGGCCCCGCGCCGGGGTGAGTTGATCCGCCTGCTGGGCGAAGAACTGCGCGCCGCCAAGGACGATCTGGGCGCGCTGGTCAGCTGGGAGGCGGGCAAGATTACGTCCGAAGGTCTGGGTGAAGTACAGGAGATGATCGACATTTGCGACTTCGCCGTGGGCCTGTCGCGTCAGCTTTACGGCCTGACCATTGCATCCGAACGCCCCGGCCACCGGATGATGGAGACGTGGCACCCGGCGGGGCCTGTGGGCGTGATCTCGGCCTTCAACTTTCCGGTTGCGGTGTGGTCGTGGAACGCGGCGCTGGCGCTGGTCTGCGGCGATCCGGTGATCTGGAAACCGTCCGAGAAAACGCCGCTGACTGCGATGGCCTGCCAGAAGATTTTCGAACGCGCGCTGGCCCGGTTCGGCGATGCGCCCGAGGGCCTGTTGCAGACCCTGATCGGCGGTGCCGCTCTGGGCGAGGCGCTGGTCGCCAGCGAAAACGTCCCGGTCATCTCGGCCACCGGGTCCACCCGGATGGGCCGCGCGGTTGCGCCCATCGTCGCGCAACGCTTCGGCAAGTGCATTCTGGAACTGGGCGGCAACAACGCGATGATCGTCGGCCCCTCGGCCGATCTGGAGATGGCGGTGCGCGCGATTGTGTTCTCGGCCGTTGGAACGGCGGGCCAGCGCTGCACCACGCTGCGTCGCCTGATCGTGCACAACTCGATCCGCGAGGAGTTGGTCGTGCGGCTAAAGAAAGCCTATGCCGGTCTGCCCATCGGCGATCCGATGGCCGAAGGTACCCTGATCGGGCCGCTGGTGGACGAGGCCGCTGGTGCCGCGATGACTGCCGCGCTCAAGACGGCGGAAGGTGAAGGAGGCACGGTCTTTGGCGGCAATCGCGTGACCGAGGGCGTGCCCGCAGGTGTGTACATGGAACCCGCCATCGTTGAAATGCCCGGTCAGACCGCAACCGTGAAGACCGAGACCTTTGCCCCGATCCTCTATGTCATGGGCTATGACGCATTCGACGACGCGCTGGAATTGCAGAATGACGTGCCGCAGGGCCTGTCCTCCTGCGTGTTTACGCTGAACATGCGTGAGGCGGAACAGTTCCTGACAGCTGCGGGCTCGGATTGCGGCATTGCCAACGTCAATATCGGCCCGTCGGGGGCCGAGATCGGCGGGGCCTTTGGCGGCGAAAAGGAAACCGGCGGCGGGCGCGAAAGCGGCTCGGACGCGTGGAAGGCCTATATGCGCCGTCAGACCAATACGGTGAACTATTCCGCCGAACTGCCGCTGGCGCAGGGCGTGAAGTTCGACATCTAAGTTATGGCCCGGCGGTTTTCGGGCCGCCGGGCTTAGTCCGAGAACAGGTAATCCAGCCGCATCACAGCTTGGGCCTTTTCTGACCCGACGTCGAGAAAGTCAGCCATCGCTGCCTCATTCTCTGCCGGGTCCGCCGTTTGGCGAATGCGCAGATACCCGTCGATCCCGGCCCCCCGGATCAGTTCCGATTCATGGGCCAGATCGTTGCGGATAGTGGGCAAAAGCCGCGCGACCGTGTCCTCGGGGCTGTTTTTGCCCGCCAGTCCGATGCGGCGGGCATGGCCGATCAGATACTGGTCCGAGTATTCGCATTCGATCTCAAGCACTTTGGTTTTGGCCGTATCGCCGCAGAAATCCTGAATGATGTCCAGACTGGCCGGGTCCAGGCACAGAACTAGCCTGTTGGTGTCGAAATGCGCAAACAGCATGCCCACCACCGCGCGCCGGTGGCGCGAGCGCTTTTTCAGGGTCGCTTCGATGCCGCCCAGATCTGGCAGGGGGGTTTCTTCTTCATTGAACAGGTATTCGATACAGGGAATATCTGTTTCGCTGGCAATCTGATCGACCAGCCGCTTGGCGACGTGCCATTTCTTGCAGACCACCAGAAACAGCTCTCGCTCGGGGCCCAGAGTATTCGCGGCCTCCCAGAACCGCTGACCGAAGCGGCGGCCAACCCGCCCGCGACCGGTCAGGAAGGCATGCAGGTTGCGCCCCTCGCCCGAGATCGGAAAGTCGATCCCTTCGCGGGCGTAGAGCGCGCCCAGCCGCTCTTTCAGTTCCAGCGCTTCGGGGCTGATCTTGCGAGCGAACAGGTAATCCTGTCCCAAAAGCATGTCATAGTGGTCGTTGTAGAAGGTTACCGGCATGCCGTAGTCGGAAAACATCAGAAATGTCAGCGTGCGGTTTTCGATCTCGCGTTTCGGCACAAGATGGCGGACGAGGGTCTGAAAGAATGTCTCATCCGGAATCCATGTGGTCGAAAAAAACCGGATCACATCGCGGCGCTTTTGCAGGAAATCCAGGATCATCTCGACCGTGCGCCGACGCAGACACCACCACTGGCTGCCGATCATCACCTGAATGTCTGCCGGAATCTCGCGGGTCAGGCCAAAGCGTTTCTGCATCTCATAGGCGGCGTAGAACCGACCCGCCTGCGTGCGTTCGTTGAAATAGTGGCGATAGATCAGCCGGTCTTCCTTCATGCCGGTCTTGATCCAGTTGCTGTCAAAGAAATCGTGGCTTTCGATGAAATCCACGTCGTTTTCGTCCAGAAAGCGATGCGCATATTCCGCCGTTTTGATCGCCATGCAATCGCCCGACAGCATATAGAAATGCGTGGCGCGCGGAAAGGCCTCCACCGCCGCCTGCAATGCGTTCAGCGAGGCCTGAACCAGTGACCACTCGCCCCAGCCGCATTTGATCCGTTTGGCGGCAAAAGCCACATTCGGGTTGTCCTTGAAAGCGTTGCGGATGCGGTCATAGCTGTCCGTTTTGGCGCGCGCATCGAAGTGAATCGCGATGCAATCCCCGGCGGCGGTCAGTTGCTCGGCCTGCGCGATGATCGCGTCAGGGTCTTTGTGGCACAGCAAAATATAGGCAATCTTTGCCATCGAGGTTACGCAATTTCCGTTTCTGCCCGTTTGCATCCGTGATACTGAGGATGAGCGATTGAATAAACAGAATATTTTTGGTTCTTTGGCACCAAATGCTGGCCTATCACCCTGATATCTGACCAGCACAGGAGGCACAGCAGATGGGTTTTCCCGGCACCTGGATGACCGAGAGCGAAAGCATGGTGTACCGTGTGGTGCCGAAATGTGCCTGCTCGACCATCGGGCAGATCATGTATTATTCGGATCATGGCCGGTTTTTTGACGGCGACATTCATGATGCCAAGGATGGCATGCATAAATGGGCGTTTGATGGCAGTCAGGGTCAGATTTCCAGCAATGTGCGCAGCCATGCCTCGTATTCCTTTACCTGTGTGCGCAATCCTTACACCCGGATTCTAAGCTCGTTTTTCGACAAGATCTGCGGCATCCAGCGCAACGGCAAACGTTATCGCGGCAATCTGGTGCCGACGCTGATCTACAATTACGGGATCGAGGTTGGCGGCGACGACGGCAAGGGTGAGTTCGACCAGATCGCCAGCTTCCGCCGGTTCCTGCTGTTTGCCCGCGACACCATCCGCTGGCGGCGTCCGATGGACCCGGACATTCACTGGTCGGCCATGTCGGGCCATGTATCCACCTTCATTGTGAATGGCGGGCGGTATGACCGGATTTTCTGGACCGAAGCCTTCAATGACGGCATGCAGGGCGTTCTCGATCACGTGGATACGGCGCATAAGGTAGCCCTGTCCGAGATACCGCGCTTCAACGAATCCGAAGGCCACGGCCCGAAACGCGCGCATCCGGTCGAGGACTACTTCGACGACCTGTCGATGCATCTGGTCTACGAGATTTACAAACAGGATTTCGAACTGTTCAGATACGATTTCGAGAACCCCGCCAACAAGATGCCGGTGGGCGAGATTGATCTGGATGAGGTGCACGCCAAACTGGGCGATTGAAGGGCAATGGGTGACCCCGGCAGGGGTGCATCTGCTTAGAACATGATTTGCATCTGAGTGTCTGCAACGAGCCCAATTTGCTCAACCAGTTTGTACTTGATTGGACTTGCTAATTACACCGCACTTCAACAACATCACGACATGAAGAAATGGCACCGTTTTGACGATGATGACATCGCTGAGATTGGAAATCATACTTTGAAGTTTGATTTCCCCAATGGCAACTACACACTAACAGTGAAGCAATTAAGACAAAACTCCGTTGATGTGGTTTATGGAGAAAAAACAGAGGCTTGGCCTGTTGAAGTGAAAGAACAGAACGGTCCCGAGTTTAAACTCTCCGGATTCGCATGGGCGACGCCTGAGATAGGTTTAGAGGACTGCTGGTTCGAGTTGCACATTTGTCCCACCCCCAAAATTACTTACTGGGGCGACCGAGTGGTTATTCGGACAGACTTATGTTGCTCATCGCAATAAGTTCAACGCCTCGAACGGCGGCTATGTCCGTACAGCAAACGAAAAAACAGCCCACCGGATGGGTGGACCGTTTTTGTTGAGCGGTTTTCTAACTCAAACCTGACGCACAGCCCCTTTGGCGGCACTTGTGGTCAGCTTGGCATAGGCTTTGAGCGCCGTGGACACCTTGCGTTTTCGCGGCGCGGCGGGGTGCCAGCCCTTTTCGTCCTGTTCCTCGCGGCGGGCGGCGAGGTCTTCGTCGGAGACGGCCAGATGGATCGTGCGGTTGGGGATGTCGATCTCGATCTTGTCGCCGGTTTGCACCAGCCCGATCTCGCCACCCTCGGCCGCTTCGGGTGAGACGTGACCGATCGACAGGCCCGACGTACCGCCTGAGAACCGTCCATCGGTCAGCAGCGCGCAGGCTTTGCCCAGACCTTTGGATTTCAGGTATGAGGTCGGGTACAGCATTTCCTGCATCCCCGGACCGCCGCGCGGGCCTTCGTAGCGGATCACCACCACGTCGCCCTCGACCACCTTGCCGGTCAGGATATCGCTGACCGCCTGATCCTGGCTTTCGCAGACATAGGCCGAGCCGGTGAATTTCAGGATGTTTTCATCCACGCCTGCGGTTTTCACGATACAGCCGTCGCGGGCGATATTGCCGAACAGAACCGCAAGGCCGCCATCCTGACTGAACGCGTGCTCCTTGGACCGGATCACGCCGCCTTCGCGGTCGGTATCCAGTTCCTTGTACCGGTTCGACTGGCTGAACGCCTGAGTCGTGCGCACGCCGCCGGGCGCGGCCTTGAACAGGTCCTGTGCCCGTGGGTTGTTCGCAACCTTGATGTCCCAATTGGCAATCGCTTCGCCCATCGTGGCTGAATGCACGGTGTGGCAGTCCTCGTGCAGCAGCCCGGCGCGGCTCAGTTCACCGAGGATTGAGAAGATGCCGCCGGCGCGGTGCACATCTTCCATATGCACGTTCTCGGTGTTGGGCGCGACCTTGCACAGGCAGGGCACCTGACGGCTCAGCCGGTCCATGTCTGACATGTTGAAATGCACCTCGCCCTCATGCGCGATGGCCAGCAGGTGCAGCACGGTGTTGGTGGAACCGCCCATGGCGATATCGAGGCTCATGGCGTTCTCGAAGGCTTCAAACGTGGCGATCTCGCGCGGCAGGAAGCCTTTCTCGTCCAGATCGTAATGCCGTTTGGTGATCTCGACGATGCGGCGACCGGCTTCAAGGAACAGCTCTTTCCGGTCCGAGTGCGTCGCCAGCGTCGAGCCATTGCCGGGCAGGGCCAGACCCAGCGCCTCGGCCAGACAGTTCATCGAGTTCGCGGTGAACATACCCGAGCACGAACCGCAGGTCGGGCAGGCGTTTTCCTCGATATGTTTCACTTGCTCGTCGGTATATTTGTCGTCCGCCGCGGCCACCATCGCGTCCACAAGGTCGATCTTTTTCACGTCCAGATCTTCGATGTCGATCTTGCCCGCCTCCATCGGCCCGCCCGATACAAAGATCGCCGGGATGTTCAGGCGCATGGCGGCCATCAGCATCCCCGGCGTGATCTTGTCGCAGTTCGAGATACAGACCATCGCATCGGCGCAGTGCGCGTTGACCATGTATTCAACCGAATCCGCGATCACCTCGCGCGAGGGCAGGGAATACAGCATCCCGTCATGGCCCATGGCGATGCCGTCATCCACGGCGATGGTGTTGAACTCTTTCGCCACGCCACCAGCGGCCTCAACCTCGCGCGCAACCATCTGGCCGAGGTCCTTCAGATGCACGTGACCGGGCACGAACTGGGTGAACGAGTTGACGATGGCGATGATCGGCTTGCCGAAATCGTCGTCGCCCATACCGGTGGCGCGCCACAGGCCGCGCGCGCCCGCCATGTTGCGGCCATGGGTCGAGGTTCTGGATCGGTAAAGTGGCATGATGCTGTTTCCCTAATGCTCCGGTTGCGGTATCCGGGGTTTGTGCGTTATAGCGCACGTATCACATGTGCGCTATAACGCACAAGAGGATTCGCGGGACGGGAACATGAGCTCGGACGATATTACACTGAAGCTGCGGGACGTGCGGGCCGCGTCGGGGCTGAGCCTGTCGAAAGTGTCGGAACTGACCGGCGTCAGCAAAGCCATGCTGGGACAGATCGAGCGCGGCGAATCCAGCCCCACGATTGCAACGCTTTGGAAGATCGCCAAAGGGTTCCAACTGCCGCTCAGCGCGCTGATCGGCGCGGCGGCGATGCGGGCCCCGGCGGATGCGGGCGTGTTCCAATCCGTGACCTTTCCCGGCAGCCTGCAGGTCAAGATCGTCTTTCCTTTTGACCCCGCGCTGGGGGCCGAGACCTTTCACGTGGAGCTTTCGCCGAACCAAAGCCACGACTCATCCGCTCATGAAACCGGCATGACCGAAGAGGTCTTTGTTCTGGACGGCACGTTGGACGTGCTGAGAGACGGTGAATGGGTTGCGTTGACTGCCGGACAGGGCTTGCGGTTCGCGGCAGACCTGCCGCATGGATATCGCGCCGGGGCCGAGGGGGCGCGGTTCCTCAACATGCATCACTACAGACAGCAGGCCGCGGCGGGTTAAAGCCCTTCGCGTGGCATCGAAACAGGGACAGATATGGCGGACTTCATTGAGACTTTAACGCTGGCGGATGCGGTGGGCTCTTTTGGCGCATTGATCGTGGTCGCCGCCTATTTCGCCACACAGATGCGGATGATGAATTCCGACGATCTGGCCTTTCCGGTCGTCAACCTGCTGGGGTCGGTTCTGATCGTCTATTCGCTGCTCGAGAATTTCAATCTCGCCTCAATGCTGATCGAAAGCTTCTGGATCGCGATCAGTCTGATCGGCATTGTCCAGTTTTTCCGCCTGCGCCGTGCCCGCTAGGCCCGTTGCGCCCATCCAGCCTTGAACCCGCATGCGCGCGCGTATAGGGAAAACCCAAGCGCGCTTTGGGGAGGCTTTGATGCAGGACGATCCGAAAACCCTCGTTTCTACCGAATGGCTTGCCGCCCATCTCAAGGACCCGGATTTGCGGGTTCTGGACGGGTCGTGGTATCTGCCCGCGCAGAACCGGGATGCCAAGGCCGAATACGACGCGGCTCATATTCCCGGCGCGCGGTTCTTCGATATTGACGAGATTTCCGATCACCGCTCGGACCTGCCGCATATGGCCCCTCCGGTCGAGAAATTCATGTCGCGCCTGCGGGCGATGGGCGTGGGCGACGGGCATCAGGTGGTGGTCTATGACGGCGCGGGCCTGTTCTCGGCGGCGCGGGTCTGGTGGCTGTTCCGTCTGATGGGTCAGGAAAACGTGGCCGTGCTGGATGGCGGCTTCCCTAAATGGCAGGCCGAAGGGCGAGAGGTCGAGGACCTGCCTCCGATGATCCGCGACCGCCACATGACCGTGCGCGTACAAAACCATCTGGTGCGTGATGTCACGCAGGTGTCGGCGGCATCGAAGCTGAACGATCATGAGATCATCGACGCCCGTGCGGCCACCCGCTTTGCCGGGGCCGAGCCCGAGCCGCGCGAAGGGCTGCGGGCGGGCCATATTCCCGGTGCACGCAACGTGCCCTTCGGCAGTTTGCTGAACAAGAACGGCACGATGAAATCGCCCGAGGATTGCCGCGCCGTGTTCGAGGCCGCCGGGGTCGATCTGTCGAAACCGGCGATCACATCCTGCGGATCGGGCGTGACCGCCGCCGTCCTCAGCCTTGCGCTCGAGCGCATGGGCAAGAAAGACCACTCGCTTTATGACGGCTCCTGGGCTGAATGGGGTGCCTTCCCGACCCTGCCCGTCGCAACCGGAGAGACCTGATGTTCGAGAACCTCAAACCGCAGCCCGCCGACAAGATCCTGGCGCTGATGCAGATGTACCGCGACGACCCGCGCGATCAAAAGATCGACCTGGGCGTGGGCGTCTACAAGAATGCCGAGGGCGTGACCCCGGTGATGCGCGCCGTCAAAACCGCCGAAAAGCGCATTCTGGAAGAGCAGGAAAGCAAGGCCTATACCGGGCTGGCCGGTGATCCGGCCTATGCGGATGCGATGATCGGCCTGATCCTCGGCAATGCCGTTCCGCGTGCCAACATCGCTGCCGTGGCGACCCCGGGCGGCACCGGTGCCTGTCGGCAAGCGTTCGAGATGATCCGCATGGCCAATCCTGAGGCCCGCGTCTTCGTGTCGAACCCGACCTGGCCGAACCACCTGTCGATCCTGAACTATCTGGGGATGGAGGTGGTCCAGTACCGCTATTTCGATGGCGAAACCCGTGGTGTCGATTTCGACGGCATGATCGCGGACCTGAAAACCGCCAAACCGGGCGATGTGGTTCTGCTGCATGGCTGCTGCCACAATCCGACCGGGGCCAACCTGAACATGGTCCAATGGCAGGAGGTCGTGAACATCATCAACGAGCTTGGCCTCGTCGCGATGATCGACATTGCCTATCAGGGCTTTGGCGACGGGCTTGAGGAGGATGCGCAGGCGACCCGTCTGGTGGCGTCGTCCGTCAAGCGCTGCCTGATCGCGGCGTCGTGCTCGAAGAATTTCGGCGTGTATCGTGAGCGTACTGGCCTGTTGATGGCGATAAGCGATGATGCAGCGCAGACCGCGCTGAACCAGTCGACGCTGGCCTTCCTGAACCGCCAGAACTATTCCTTCCCGCCCGATCACGGCGCGCGGGTTGTGACCACGATCCTGAACGATGACGCTCTGCGCGCCGACTGGGCGGCAGAATTGGAAGAGGTCCGCCTGTCCATGCTGGGCCTGCGCCAGAACCTGGCCGACGAATTGCAACGCCTGAGCGGATCGGACCGCTTCGGTTTCATCGCCCAGCACCGCGGTATGTTCTCACGCCTTGGCGCAGCCCCGGAACTGGTCGAGCAACTGCGCAACGATCACGGCATCTACATGGTTGGCGATAGCCGCCTGAACATCGCCGGGCTGAACGCCAACACGGTGCCGATCCTGGCCAAGGCGATTGTGGAGGTCGGGGTCTGAAGCCAGTTTTAGAGACTTGGCCGCAGAGTAATCTGTGGCCAATGTTCTATCAGAACCTGTGATGTGGTTCAGCGAAACTGTCCCTTCGCATTAGGCCATGTCCAAATTTCGTTATCATTGGAGATTGCATTGACTACCTGTTCTGCCCTTGATCGCGTATCGGGCCTTTCGTTCAATCCCATATGCTTAGTTTCAATTTCTACCAGATAGTCGATCACTTCGTCTCTAGCCGCGTTCCTCCGTATCTCACCAGCCGCCAGAATCAGATACGAATCATATTCGTCGGCAAAAGGTAGACATTCCTCATCATCCCAATTTTCTTCGGAACTTAAGAGACCGATAGGGTCCCACAAATTCCAGCCAATATCCCGCAACCGGGAGAGCTTAACTCGGGGATTTGGAGTAAGTGCCATGAGCTAACCAGCGAATGATCTTTGTTTGACGATTTCACAAAACCCAATTGTTGGAAAGGGCACTGCCAAGAAAGCATTACGGTTGCTTTAAAGAAAAAGCCGGGCGCGAACGCCCGGCCTTCAAGTGGTTAAGTCAGGCCTTAGCCCTTGGAGAACTCAGGATACGCTTCCATACCCAGCTCGCCCATATCCAGACCGTTGATCTCTTCTTCTTCGCCAACCCGCAGGCCGACGGTGGCCTTGAGGATCGAGAACAGGATGAAGCTGACCACGAAGACGAAGATCCCGATGGCCGCGAAGCCGATGATCTGGGTCACGAAGGACGCGTCACCGTTGGTCCATGCCACGATGAAGGTGCCCCAGAAGCCAGCGATCAGGTGAACCGGGATCGCGCCGACCACGTCGTCGATCTTCATCTTGTCCAGCAGCGGCACGGTGTAGACCACGATCACGCCACCGATTGCACCGATGATCAGCGCCTGGAACAACGACGGTGCCAGCGGTTCAGCGGTGATCGAGACCAGACCGGCCAGCGCACCGTTCAGCACCATGGTCAGGTCGACCTTGCCATACATGACTTGCGTAAGGATCAGCGCGGCAACAGCACCGGCAGCGGCTGCCATGTTGGTGTTGGCGAAGATGCGGCTGATATCGGCCATGTCACCGATGGTGCCCATCGCCAGTTGCGAGCCGCCGTTGAAGCCGAACCAACCCAGCCACAGGATGAACGTCCCCAAAGTGGCCAGCGCCAGATTCGAACCGGGGATCGGGACAACCTTGCCGTCCTTGTTATACTTGCCGATACGCGGGCCCAGCACGATGGCACCGGCCAGCGCTGCGAAACCACCTGCGGCGTGGACCAGAGTCGAGCCTGCAAAATCGCTGAAGCCCATCTCGGACAGCCAGCCGCCGCCCCACTGCCAGGACGCTTCAATCGGGTAGATGACCCCAGTCAGGACGATCACGAAGATGAAGAAGGGCCACAGTTTAATACGCTCGGCCACGGTGCCCGAGACGATCGAGGCGGTGGTGGCGCAGAACATCAGCTGGAAGAAGAAATCCGACCCAACGCTGGCATAGGACAGGTCGGTTTCAACACCTTCCAGACCCACGGGTTCCAGCGATGTGGGCGAGAACGCGCCCAGAATTCCGGTGATGGTCCAGCCGTCGCCCGGATACATTAGGTTGAAGCCCACCAGCCAGTACATGATGGCCGCAAAGGAAAACAGGCCCATGTTCTTGACCAACTGCATGGCCACGTTCTTCGAGCGCACCAGACCGGCTTCGAGCATGGCAAAGCCTGCTGCCATCCAGAACACCAGAAAGCCGCCCATCAGGAACAGCAGCGAGGTCAGGATGTATTGCGTGTGCTGCGCGGTCTCGCCGCCAGCGGCCTCTTGCGCAAGGCCCATCTGCGGCAGCGCGACAATCGCGGCAGCAGGGATGAGAGATTTCATCAAGTTCATTTCAAGTCCTCGGATTGAGTGTGAGTTGCGGGCGCTTAAAGCGCTTCCTCGTTGGTTTCCCCGGTCCGCACGCGCAGCGCCTGCTCGACATCGAGGACGAAAATCTTGCCGTCGCCGATCTTTCCGGTCTTGGCGGTGTTGGTGATGGTTTCGACGATCTGGTCAGCCATTGTTGCAGGCACCACGATCTCGAGCTTGATCTTGGGCACGAAGTTCACCGCATATTCGGCACCGCGATAAATCTCGGTGTGACCGGATTGCGAGCCGAAGCCCTTGATTTCAGTTACCATCATGCCGCGAACGCCCGCATCGGTCAGTGCCTCGCGCACCTCCTCGAGCTTGAACGGCTTGATTGTCGCAATGATCAGTTTCACGTTAGTCCCCTCTGGTTCCCCGGTCGGGCCGGTTTACTTTGCACCTGCAGAAAAAAGCGCGATGTACTGCCTATGGGAACGGTTTCGGGGTCGAAATTTGGGGCTAAATTGCGCGATGTTGCACAATTTTTGCACAAAATATGTGATTTGCTTAAAAAGAAGGCAAAATATTATGGGGCAAATACAGGTATTTCACACCTCAACACCGGCGCGTCCTGACGGTATGGTGGTGCAAAAGCACAATCGGGCAGAGTTTGAGCATGACTGAGTCCAAGCGCCGCAAGCCGACATTGGTCGCGGATAAAAGATACCCGCCGAAGGGGCGCAAGCCCGCGGCGTCCAAACGTGCTGCGAACCCGGCAGGCAACAAATCCACCGCCCGCAAAAAAGCGACGCGCAAAACGCCACGCAAAAAGGCGCGCAGACGTTCGGGTGGAAATGGAGGCGGGATTTTCCGCCGTCTGTTCCGCTGGATCTGGCGGCTGATCTGGGGCGTGACCTGGCGCGTTGGTGCGGTGGCGGCGATGCTGCTCGCGCTGGCGGTCGGCGTCGTCTACACGACCCTGCCGGATGTCGATTCGCTGCTGGACGGGCGGGCGCGGGGGTCGGTCACTCTGCTGGATCGCGATGGCAAGGTCTTTGCCTGGCGCGGCGATCAGTTTGGCGGGGTGATCACGGCGGATACCGTCTCACCCCATCTGAAAAACGCGGTGGTCGCGACCGAGGACAAGCGGTTCTACCGCCATTTCGGTGTCAGCCCGCGCGGGGTTGCCAGCGCCGTGCGCATCAACCTGAGCGAAGGGCGCGGGCCACTGTCGGGCCATGGCGGGTCGACCATCACCCAGCAGACCGCCAAGCTGCTGTGTCTTGGTGTGCCCTACGAGCCCGAGGAGTGGGAATCCGAGGCCGCTTATGAGGCCGATTGCCGTCAGGGCTCGCTGTGGCGCAAGGCCAAGGAAGCGATCTATGCGATGGCGATGGAGGTCAAGTATTCCAAGGATGAGATTCTGACCATCTACCTGAACCGCGCCTATCTGGGCTCGGGCACGCGCGGGTTCGAAGCAGCCAGCCAGCGCTATTTCGGTAAATCGGCGGCCGAGGTGTCCCCGTCCGAGGCGGCGATGATGGCCGGGCTTCTGGTGGCCCCCACGCGCTATGCGCCCACCAACAGCCTGCAACGCTCGCAGGATCGGGCGCGGCTGGTTGTCGGGTTGATGGAGGATCAGGGTTATCTGACCTCGGCGCAGGCCAGCGAGGCGCGCAGCCGCCCGGCGGTGTTGTCCGAGGCTGCTGCGGCGCGCGCAGGCGGGTATTTTGCCGATTGGGTTATGGCCAGCGGGCCTGAGTTCTTTACCCGCAACACGACCGAGGACGTGGTGATCCGCACCACGCTGGATCAGCGTATCCAGCAATCGGCAGAAGAAGCGCTGCAATTCATCTTCCAGGAAAAGGTGCGCGAAGGGTCCAAGGCACAGGCCGCGATTGTGGTAATGTCAGCGGATGGTGCCGTGCGGGGGATGGTCGGCGGGCGCAAGACGCGCGTATCGGGTGCCTTCAACCGCGCCACGCAGGCGCTGCGGCAGACCGGGTCTTCGTTCAAGCCCTTCGTTTATGCGACCGCGCTGGAGCTGGGGTATTCGCCGCTCGATATCGTGGTGGATGAACCCTATTGCATCAACATTCCGGGGTCTGGTCAGTGGTGCCCCAAGAACTACACCAACAAGTTCTACGGGCGCGTGACGCTGGCGGATGCGCTGAAGAACTCGCTGAACATTCCCGCCGTGAAAGTGGCCGAGATGTCGGGTCTGGACAACGTTCGCACGGTTGCCGCCGGATTCGGCATCGCCAGCGATCTGGCCGAAGGTCCCGCGCTGGCACTGGGAGCATCCGAAAGCACACTGATCGAGATGACAGGGGCTTATGCCGGTATTCTGAATGGTGGCTCGGCGGTGGAACCCTATGGCCTGACCGAGTTGAAACTGCTGGGCGATGATGCGCCGCTTATGGTTACGACCACCGGTATCGGCGAGCGGGTCATCAACGACTCGGCGGCCCGGCAACTGACCTGGATGATGGAGCGTGTGGTGTCCGAAGGCACCGGCCAGCGTGCGAAACTGCCGGGCTGGCAAGTCGCGGGCAAAACCGGGACGACTCAGGCCGCGCGCGATGCGTGGTTCATCGGGTTTACGGCGGATTACGTGGCGGGCGTGTGGATGGGCTATGACGACAACACGCCGCTTTCGGGTGTGACCGGCGGCGGGTTGCCCGCAGAAATTTGGAAGGAAACCATGCTGCGCGTGACCGAAGGGATGACGCCGTCGCCCCTGCCGATGGTCGCCCCGGCCCCGCCGGTTCAGGTCGCGCAGCCCAAACGGCAGCAGCGCCGTCAGGGCGGGTTCGAGCGGGCGGTGAATCAGCTGATCAAGGATATTTTTGGCAACTGAGGCCGGTCGGTCAGGCGGCGCAAAGCACGCCGCCTGATTTCCAACTCAGAGGCTTTCGTCCAACGCCGCGATGATTGCGTCGCCCATCTCGGTGGTGGACACGGGCTGGACGCCTTCGTCGGCCAGCAGGTCGGCGGTGCGGACACCATCGGCCAGTACCTTCTCGATCGCGGCTTCCAGACGGTCGGCTTCTTCGCCCTGATCAAAGCTGTAGCGCAGCGCCATGGCAAAGCTGAGGATACAGGCGATCGGGTTGGCCTTGCCCTGACCCGCGATATCGGGGGCCGAGCCATGTACCGGTTCGTACATCGCCTTGGGGCGGCCATTGGCCATCGGTGCGCCCAGCGACGCCGAGGGCAGCATGCCCAGCGAGCCGGTCAGCATCGCCGCCGTATCCGACAGGATGTCGCCGAACAGGTTGTCGGTGACGATCACGTCAAACTGCTTGGGCGCACGCACCAACTGCATCGCGCCGTTGTCGGCATACATGTGGGTCACTTCGACCTCGGGGTAATCCTGCGCCACACGGTCGACGACCTCGCGCCACAGGATGCCCGATTCCATCACATTGGCCTTCTCCATCGAGCAGACCTTTTTGTTCCGACGCATTGCCAATTCAAAGGCCGAGCGCGCGGCGCGTTCGATCTCGGATTCGGTGTAACGCTGGGTGTTGATGCCCACGCGTTCATTGCCTTCTTCGAAAATCCCGCGGGGCTCGCCAAAATAAACGCCCGAGGTCAGTTCGCGCACGATCATGATGTCCAGACCGGCCACGACGTCTTTCTTCAGCGAGGAAAAATCAGCCAGCGCGTCAAAGCACTGGGCCGGACGCAGGTTGGAATAGAGGTCCATTTCCTTGCGCAGGCGCAGCAGGCCGCGTTCGGGCTTTACGCTGAAATCCAGATCATCGTATTTCGGGCCGCCCACGGCACCCAGCAGCACGGCGTCGGCCGCATGTGCCTTTTCCATCGTCTCATCCGACAGCGGCTTGCCATGCGCGTCATAGGCCGCGCCGCCGACAAGATCCTCGCTCACGTCAAAGTGAAGACCGCGATTGGTGCCGAACCAATCGATGATTTTGCGCACTTCGGTCATGACTTCGGGGCCAATTCCGTCTCCGGGCAGGATGAGGAGCGAGGGGTTGGACATGAACGGTCTCCTTGCGTTTCGTCGCAAAGGCCCTAGCGTCTGAGCCGCATCGGGTCAATGAGACGAACCCGCCAAATCACGAGGAAACACATGTTGATACCCGGAAAACCCGTCCCCGCGCTGAAAATCGAAACCGTGGCGCATGGTGAGTTCGATCTGGACCGCGATGCGGGCGAAAACGGAACGCTGGTGATTCAGTATCGCGGGTTGCATTGCCCGATCTGCGTCAAACAGATGACCGAGGTCGATGCCGCGCTGGACGATTTCGCTGAACTGGGTGTCGAGGTCGTCATGATCACCACCGACACCGGCCCGCGCGCGGCAGAGACCGCCGAAAAGGCCGGTGCGTCACGAGTGCGGATCGGCCACAGCCTGCCGCTGTCTGACGCGCGCGAGGATTGGGGCCTGAATATCTCAACCGCGCGCGAGGGCAGCTCCGAGCCTGATTTCTTTGCTGAACCCGGACATTTCTACATCGCGCCGGACCGGACGCTGTATTACGCGTGGCAGCAGACGACTCCGTTCGGGCGTCCGGCAACGTCGGATATTGTTGGTGGTCTGAAATTCACGCTTGGCAATAACTACCCTGCGCGGGGAACCTATACCGGGGCACTGTGATTCATTCAGCGTTACTCGCCGATCTGAATGTCGACCCAAACCAGCCGGTGACGGCTGGCGCGTTCCGCGCTTGGGCGGTGTTCGGACTCTGTGTCCGGCCAGAACACGCCCGACCCGACAACCGGCACATTCGCCGAGGGCAGGACGTAATCGACGCGCATCTCTCCGACCGCTTTCCAGTGGACGGTCGCCCCTGACCCCGCCGCGTCTGTCGGTTTGGGGTCCTGCAGGCGCGTGTCGGACAGCAGAATGCGGATGGCTGCCTTGTGCCCTTCGCCGTGCTGCGGGTCCAGATTGGCGTCTCCGGCGATCACGAAGGGGCTGGCCGGGGCCGGACCCAGCCTGCCGTCCAGCAGCAGCGACCAGAACCGGATTTCATCCCGGTTGCGCAGCCCATTGCGATCCTCGGGCCCGTCAAAGACCGGCGGGGCGGCGTGAAAGGTCATCAGGTCCAAACGCCCGCCGGGGGTCCGGATGGGCACTATCCAATGGACGGCCGAGGACAGGCGTTGGTGGACCTGCGCCTCTGCCGACGGGAAGGGCGCGCCGCCCTGGATGGGCAGGGTCGCGTCGGGCAGGTCCCGCCAGAGCCGCGCGCTGTGGTCCTGAACCTCGGGTCTCAGAACCTCATGGCGGGACAAGACGGCCAGCCCGCCCTGACCGGTGAACTGCCCCCAGCCCTGCGCATCGCCCGGCCCGTGGGTGCGCCCGTCGCCGTCCAGATCGAGGGTGGTCTCAAGCCCTGAATTGGGCTGCGCGGTATAGCTGTAAGGATAATCCAGCCCCGCGTCGCGTAGCCTGTCGGACAGGGCCGCAACCGCCAGCCCCTCAAAGTCCCAGTCGATGCCCTGTAGCGCGACAATGTCCGGCCGCACCTCGGCCAGTACATCGACCACGGCCTGAACTTGCGCATCGCCGCGCTGGATATCGCGCAGCAGCAGGCCGGGGCCTTTGCGGCTGAGTTCCGTGTTGAATGTGGCAACGCGCAGCACGTCGGCCTGTGCTGCGAAGGGAAGCAGCAGCAGGAAAAGGGCGCGGATCATGCGGTTTGAGTGGACTCGGTGGTCGAGTAGGCCCGGCGCTTTTCAACGATCAGGTTGGCAATGCGCAGGGTCGCCATGCCGCGCATGATCATGCTGGCGGGCAGGAAGGCCCAGGCGCTCATGGCCCAGATCAGGGTCTGCGGGTTGTTGAGCGAGATCGGAACAAAATGAGCCAGCAGTTTGGTGACCGCCGGGATCAAAAACGGGATCAGGATGCCGATGCAGATATTCAGCCGCCCGTCCCGCTGCAGCCGCGCCACCACATCGCCGCCCTTGGTCGGGTCGAACAGAGGCAGGTTGGTCCAGACGTTGAACGCGCCGTTTCCGGTGGGCCAGCCGCGCAGTTTCACCGCATAGGCAAAGGTGGCGATTGTCACCAAGGCCGCAACATAGGCGACGCTGGCGGAAATCCGGACCAATTCAACCAGCGGCTGGCTTGCATCCGCAGGCAGCATCAGCACGATCAGGCGGATCGGCGAATAGGGGAAATCGGCCAGATTGGCGACGCCGAGCCCTATTGCATAGAACATCGAGGTTAGTTGTGTCGGCTCGTACACGTTTTTGCAGATCAGCGTCAGACAGGTGACCATGGTCATCAGGCCGACAAAGCGCAGGCGGTTGACCGGCGGTGCGTCGCGGAATTCGATGAAACTGGGGAAGGCAGAGTTGTATTCGGCAAAGGTCAGGATAAACGCAAAGATCGCGAGGAAGACCACGATCTCGGTCCCGTTCGTCGATGTTACCGGCAGGTACAACGCAGGGGTCAGCACCATCAGTGCCACCAGTATTCCGCGTATCGCCGCCCCAGTTGTGCGCGCAATCACTATCCGAACCCTTTTCAAACCGGAGCGGTCGATTCTGCGCCGACTCGCTTCCAACCTGTGCCCGCCGCGTCTTTTCGTGTGACGGTTGCCTCTCGTTAACGTCAAGATGAACGATAAGCGGCATTTCGCTCAAGCCAGGGTGCAGAAAACACGGGAATTCAGGCAAAATGAGGGCGCAACTGGTGCGAGATTGCATCATTTTGGACGCAAATTCGACGTGTATCTCAAATTGATACCAAGATGTTGTGGTTTTCCAAAAATCAACCCCAAGAATGCGAACGGGGCCGCCAAGGCGACCCCGTTAGGTTGAGTATCCACAGATTCGGTTGAGAATCACACCCAGGGACGGGCTTGACTTGCGTGATCTTCAAACTTGTCGATGTGATGGTCTTTTTCCATCGTCAGCCCGATATCATCCAGACCGTTCAGCAGGCAGTGCTTGCGATGGGGGTCGATATCGAATTCGATCACCACTCCATCAGAAGTTGTAATCTGCTGATCTTCCAGATGAACGGTCATGCGGGCGTTTTCGCCCTTATGCGCGTCTTCCATCAGGATCACGTGATGCTCTTCCTCGACCACGATGGGCAGGATGCCGTTCTTGAAGCAGTTGTTGAAGAAGATGTCGGCGAAGCTGGTCGAGATCACCACCTTGATGCCGAAATCCTTGATCGCCCAGGGCGCATGTTCCCGCGACGAGCCGCAGCCGAAATTGTCGCCTGCCACCAGAATCTCGGTGTTGCGATAGGCGGGTTTGTTCAGAACGAAATCTTCGTTTTCCTGGCCGTCATCGTGGTAACGCATCTCGTCAAACAGCACGACGCCAAGACCGGACCGTTTGATGGTTTTCAGGTGCACTTTGGGAATGATCATATCGGTGTCGATATTGATCAGCGGCATCGGGGCGGCCACCCCGTGGACTTTTTCGAACTTTTCCATCTCTACACTCCTGCAGGAGAGGGCCGCGCCCATGCCCTGCGTTTAAGCTTCTTTGGTTTCGTCTTTGGGTGCGTTCTTGACGAAGAACGCCATGAAGATCAGGCCGAACCCGTTGAACAGCATCTCGATGCCCAGCAGGATGCCCAGAAGGCTCAGCAAGGCTGCCGGTTCTGCTGCCGCGTAAGACCAGATGATACCGGCCAGCACGATCGACAGGATGCCCGAGATCAGCGTGGGCCAGAAGAACTGCGTGCCTTTCATCTGGAACGACAGGATGACCCGCGCGATGCCGCCTGCCATGAACAGGATCAGCATCACAGTCGCCAGCGTCAGCGTGCCCTGCAGCGGATGGCCCAGAAAGGACCAACCCAGAAACAGCATGACCGCACCCATGATGAGCGACAGGATCTTGTTGCCGGTGCCTTCAACCGTGAAGCCGCCGACGACCTGCAGCACGCCTGAAATCAGCAGCAGCACGCCGGTCACAACGGTCACGGCCACGGATGCCACCACCGGTGCACCCAGCACGAATACGCCGAATGCTATGGACAGAAGTCCCAGCAGCAGCCATTTGACCCAATCACTCATGTTTGTCTCTCCATCAAATATCTAGATATGAGAGCTTCTTACATCAGTTCACGAACGTCCGTAAGACGTCCTGTGAGTGCCGCTGCGGCTGCCATGGCGGGGCTCAGCAAATGAGTGCGCCCGCCGCGCCCCTGACGCCCTTCGAAGTTGCGGTTCGAGGTCGCGGCACAGCGCTCGCCCGGTTGCAATTGATCGGGGTTCATCGCCAGACACATTGAGCACCCGGCCAGACGCCATTCGAACCCGGCCTCTTTGAAGATGTCGGCCAGACCTTCTTCCTCGGCCTGCGCCCGAACAAGACCCGAGCCCGGAACGACCATGGCGCGCATGCCATCCTTGATCTTCTTGCCCTTCAGGATTTCCGCCGCGGCGCGAAGGTCTTCGATGCGGCCATTGGTGCAGGACCCGATAAAGACGGTGTCGACCTCGACATCGCTCAGCTTTTGGCCGGCTTCCAGACCCATATACTCGATAGACCGGCGGGCCGCATCGACCTTGCCGCCTTCGAAATCTTCGGGGTGTGGCACAGTAGCGGTGATCGGCAGAACGTCCTCGGGGCTGGTGCCCCATGTGACGACCGGCGCGATATCTTCGCCGCGCAGGGTCACGACCTTGTCGAAATGCGCCCCGTCATCGGTGTAAAGCGTTCTCCACCAGTCCATCGCCGCTTCCCATTGCGCGCCTTTCGGGGCGTGGGGGCGGCCTTTAACGTATTCAAAGGTGGTCTCATCCGGCGCGATCAGGCCCGCGCGGGCACCGCCTTCGATGGCCATGTTGCAGACGGTCATGCGGCCTTCCATCGACAGATCCCGGATCGCTTCGCCGCAATATTCGATGACATAGCCGGTGCCGCCAGCGGTACCGGTTTCACCGATCACGGCAAGAGTGATGTCCTTGGCGGTCACGCCCGGCTGCAGTTTGCCGGTGATCTCGACCTTCATGTTCTTGGATTTCTTCTGGATCAGTGTCTGCGTGGCCAGAACGTGTTCAACCTCAGACGTCCCGATACCATGGGCCAGCGCGCCGAACGCACCGTGGGTGGCAGTGTGGCTGTCGCCGCAGACCACGGTCATGCCTGGCAGGGTCCAGCCCTGTTCGGGGCCGACGATGTGGACGATGCCCTGACGGACGTCATTCACCGGGTAGTAGTGAATGCCGAAATCCTTGGCGTTCTTGTCCAGTGCCTCGACCTGAATGCGCGATTCAGGGTTTTCGATCCCGTTCGCGCGGTCCGGCGTGGTGGGCACGTTGTGGTCCGGCACCGCGATGGTTTTCTCCGGCGCGCGCACGTTTCGGCCTGCCATGCGCAGACCCTCGAAGGCTTGCGGGCTAGTGACTTCGTGCACCAGGTGGCGGTCGATATAAAGCAGGCAGGTGCCATCATCGGCTTCATGCGCGACATGGGCGTCCCAGATCTTGTCATAGAGTGTTTTGGGGGACATTGGTCCTCTCCCGTGTGTAATGAGAAATAGCTGGCGAGTTGGCTCAGGCGACGGGTAGGCGCGCCAGGACCGTGCGGGCGGCACCAAAGAACCGTTCGCGCAAACGCGCGCGGTCTTCCAGATTCTGTTCTTGGGCCACATTGAGTCTCATGCCGGTTCAGATATAGACACTGGTCGAATCTATCAAGGTCCCGCGCGCGCCCGCAGATGCCATCAGGGCACATTCGTGCGAGCGCTCTGCGCGCGTTCATTGAAATGTCATGGGGCGCTTGTTACCTTGTAAGTGTCCCAGCGTCGGGGATTTGACGGCGCGCAGCAAAGGAGGACTATGTCCTGTCTCTACATACCCAGGCGGGTTTGCCCGCCGAAGACGGGGTCAAAATGATGGCCCACTCTCAGTCAATCAGCGACAAGCTGCTTGAACGCATCCTTTCCTCACTTTCCGATGACAAGGCCGAAGACGTTGTGCAGATCAACCTGCAGGGCAAGTCTTCTGTTGCGGATCACATGGTGATTGCCTCGGGTCGGTCGACCCGTCAGGTCTCGGCCATGGCGGAAAAGCTGACGGATCGCATCAAGCAGGAATTCGGTTTCACCTCGAAGGTCGAAGGCAAGGATGCCGGCGATTGGGTCTTGATCGATACGGGCGACGTGATCGTCCATATCTTCCGCCCCGAAGTGCGTGAATTCTATCAGCTGGAAAAGATGTGGCTGCCTCAGGGCGGCAGCGCCTCGGCGAACTGAGGCGCCATCCCGGCCCGTATTGAAGGGCCGGAGGCGAGAGAGACATGCGTATCAGCATCGTTGCGGTCGGGCGATTGCGCGCCGGACCCGAGAAATCCCTGCTTGACGATTACCTGACCCGATTTGACCGGACCGGCCGTTCGCTAGGCCTTGGTCCCGCGCGGGTGATTGAGGTTGAGGACAAGAAAAACGCAGGTATGGGGGCCGAGGCCGCCTTGCTGCGCAAGGCGCTGCCCAAAGGCGCGGTCATCTGCACTTTGGACGAGCGCGGGCGGGTCATGTCCTCGCCGGAATTCGCCAAGAAACTGGGTGGCTGGCGCGATGCCGTGCGGCAGGATCTGGCGCTGATCATCGGCGGGGCGGATGGAATAGAACCCAGCTTGCGGGCTGAGGCCGATTTTTCGATCTCGTTTGGGGCGATGGTCTGGCCCCATATGCTGGTCCGTGTGATGTTGGCCGAGCAACTTTATCGGGCCGCAACCATCTTGTCGGGTGGCCCCTATCACCGGGTCTGACATGGCGCAGCTTCTGATCGTTTACCATTCGCGTACAGACGGAGCACGGCAGATGGCCGAAGCAGCGGCCGAGGCTGCGCAGGCCGAAGCGGACACGATCCTGAAAGTCGCTGATCAGGCTGGCCCCGATGATCTGCTGGCCGCCGATGGCTATATCTTCTGCGCGCCCGAGAATCTGGCCGCAATTTCGGGTCTGATGAAGGAATTCTTCGACCGCAGTTACTATCCCGTGCTGGGCCGGATCGAGGGTCGCCCCTATGCCCAGATGATCTGCGCCGGGTCCGACGGGCAGAACGCCGCGCGCCAGATCGCCCGCATCGCAACCGGCTGGCGGCTGAAAGAGGTGCAGCCGCCGCTGATCCTGTGCACCCATGCGCAAACGCCCGAGGCTGTTCTGGCCGAAAAGACCATTCCGCAGGATGAACTGGACCAATGCCGCGAGATCGGCGCGGCGCTGGGCGCGGGTCTGACGTTGGGCGTGTTCTAGTTCAAATCAACCACGAAGGTCTCTTTAGCCCAGCCATCCGCATTGGTGCGGGCCTGCACCTGTACCTGAGACGTGCCCGCTGGGATCGCGACACCACTGAGGGATCGGGTGAAGGGCTGTTCGTTTTCATGCGGGTGATGCAGCACGCGCATTCCCAACTCGGTTCCCTCCATATCCAACACGCGCCAACCGTCGGCATAATCATCCCAACCGGTTTCCGGGTGCGAGACGGTCACGTCGAATCGCCACGTATCGCCGCTTTGCCGGGCGGTGACGTTTTCGATCACGGGATCATCGGCAAGGGCGGGGCTGGCCAGAAGGGCGGCAAGAATCACATATCGCATGGCGTGAATATACGCAGGGTTGCGGGGCGGCTCGATCACGTCTCTGTGTCCGGCGGCAGGGTCGTCAATACGCCCAGCGAATGCGACGCGAACTCGCGCCGGTAGAGCACGCCCAGCGTCAGCACCGACCCGATCATCAGGGCCAACGGCCCCAGAATCCACGCCACCGAAGCCAGCGCGAAATAGGTGGCCCGCAAGGCCCGGTTAAAGCTGCGCGAGGCGGTGACGCAGATCTCAGCCGCCTGCGCGGCGCGGGGATAGGCGCGCGGGTCGGTTTCATCGTTCGGCACGGCCGCCATCAGCACCGAGCAATAGCCAAACAGGCGGTGGGCCCAGACATATTTCAGAAAGGCGTTGGACAGAAACAGCAGCATGATCAGGATCTTGATCTCCCACACCAGCGCCGGCGCGCTGCCGATGGCAAGGTCCTTGGCAACCCCGGCCAGACGCTCGGTATTGCCCAGCAACGCCAGCGCGCCGCCAATGCCGATCATCGTGGTCGAGGCAAAAAACGTGCTGCCCTGCCGCATGTTGCCGATCACATGGGCGTCGAACATGCGCGGCTGCCTGGTCACCATTTCGCGCATCCAGTTGCGGCGGAAATCGTCCATGATCATCGACACCGATGGTTTCCCGGCGGGCGCGTTCTCGATCCGCCAGCCGATCAACTGCCATGCCCCCACCAGCACGATGATGGCCACATAGTCGAGCGGAGAAAACAGCAATGCACGGTCGATCCAGGTCATGGGCCGGACAGTAGGGTCCACGTTGACAACTTGCCAGATCGAAAAATTGGTAATATTATTTTACCAAATTGGAGGATTGATGATGGAAATGCCCCGGCCAAACCCTGCGGTGCTGTCCAAAAAGCTCAGCGTTCTGGCGCGCCTGCAACAGGTTCTGCCAGACGATGCGGTTATCCATGATCCGGCGGAAACCCGCGCCTATGAATGTGATGCTCTGACAGCCTATCGCTGCCCGCCGATGCTGGCGGTGCTGCCTTCGACTACGCAAGAGGTCTCGGACGTTTTGCGGATCTGCCATGACGAGGGCGTGCCGGTGGTGCCGCGCGGCTCGGGGACCTCGTTGGCGGGCGGGGCGCTGCCGACGGCGGATTGCGTCATTCTGGGCGTCGCGCGCATGAATGAGGTGCTGGAAACCGACTATGACAACCGCTTCATCCGCGTTCAGACCGGCCGCACCAATCTGAGCGTGACCGGCGCGGTGGAGGAAGAGGATTTCTTTTACGCACCCGACCCGTCCTCGCAACTTGCTTGTGCCATTGCGGGCAATATCGCGATGAACTCGGGCGGCGCGCATTGCCTGAAATATGGGGTGACGACCAACAATCTGCTGGGTGTCACAATGGTCTTGATGGATGGCAGCGTGGTCGAAATCGGCGGCGCGCATCTGGATGCGGGCGGGCTGGATTTGCTGGGTGTGATCTGCGGGTCCGAAGGGCAGTTGGGCGTCGTGACCGAAGCCACCCTGCGCATCCTTCGCAAGCCCGAAGGCGCGCGGCCCGTTCTGATGGGGTTCGATGACAACGAGGTTGCGGGGCAGTGCGTTTCGGACATCATCAAGTCCGGTATCCTGCCTGTGGCAATCGAGTTCATGGATACCCTCTGCATCAGGGCCTGCGAAAACTTCGCGCATGCAGGCTATCCGGATTGCCATGCTTTGCTGATTGTCGAGGTCGAGGGCTCTGAGGCTGAGATCGACGATCAATTGTCCAAGATCATCGAGATTGCCAAACGCCATAACCCGGTCGAACTGCGCGAAAGCCAGTCCGCCGAGGAAAGCGCGAAAATCTGGCTGGGGCGGAAATCGGCCTTTGGCGCGATGGGGCAGATGAACGACTATATGTGTCTGGACGGCACAATCCCGGTGTCCTCGCTGCCTGAAGTGCTGCGCCGGATCGGCGAGTTGAGCGCCGAATATGGCCTGCCGGTGGGCAATGTGTTCCACGCGGGGGATGGCAACATGCACCCGCTGATCCTGTTCGATGCCAACAAGCCCGGCGATCTGGAGAAATGCGAGGCGTTCGGGGCGGATATCCTGCGACTCTGCGTGGATGTGGGTGGGTGCCTGACCGGAGAGCATGGGGTGGGTATCGAAAAGCGGGACCTGATGTCGCATCAATACGACCCCGCCGATCTTGAGGCGCAGATGGCGGTCAAGGATGTGTTCGACCCCAAATGGTTGCTGAACCCGGCCAAGGTGTTTCCGCTGGATGTGTCCGAGTCCCGGCGCGCGGCTCGGGTGGCTGCCGCATGAGGGGCCAGCCCCTCTTGGCCCTGCGGGCCAATTCACCCCGCCGTATTTTCAAACAAGAAGAAGCGATATGAGACCTGAGACTGAGGCCGAACTTTCCGAGATCGTGGCCGGGCTAAATGGGCCCGTGCGCATTGTTGGCGGGGGAACGCGCGGCGTGACCGGGCCGGGCGCGACGCTTGAAACGTCCGGGCTGAGCGGCATAACCCTGTATGAGCCCGGCGCGCTGACTTTGGTGGCGGGGGCGGGCACTCCGGTTTCTGAGATTGAGGCGGCGTTGACCGCAGAAGGTCAGCAGCTTGCTTTTGAGCCTGCGGACTATCGGGCGCTGCTGGGCACGTCCGGTGAGCCGACCATTGGCGGGGTTGTGGCGGCCAATATCTCAGGCCCGCGGCGCATTCAGGCCGGGGCATGCAGGGACTTTCTGCTGGGTGTGCGTTTTGTCGATGGGCTGGGGCAGGCGATCAAGAACGGGGGCCGGGTGATGAAGAACGTCACCGGTTACGATCTGGTCAAGCTGATGGCCGGGTCCTGGGGCACGTTGGGGGTGCTTTCGGAGGTTTCGCTGAAAGTGCTGCCGAAGCCTGAGGCGGTGGCGACGCTTGGTATTTCGGTCACGCATGCGGGGACGGCTGTTCAGGCGCTGTCAGCAGCCCTTCGATCGCCATTCGAGGTCAGTGGTGCTGCGTATGATCCCGAGGCCGTTCAGGCGTTTTTGCGGCTCGAAGGGTTTGCGGAGTCGGTTGCCTATCGGGCTCGGCAGTTGCAGGCGGAACTGGGTGGGTTTGGCGAGGTTTCGGAAATCGGAGAGTCCGAAGCGCTTTGGTCATCAATTCGCGATGTAAATGGTTTTCAGGGACGCGAAGGGGATGTCTGGCGGATTTCGGTCAAGCCCGGCGACGCCCCGGAAATCGCCGCGCGGCTAGAGGCTGAGAAGCTGGTGCTTGATTGGGGTGGCGGTTTGATCTGGGCTTTGGTTTCCAAAGGCACGGATGTTCGGGCGCGTCTTGGTGCCTTCGCAGGCCACGCAACGTTGGTGCGGGGGGATGCGGCGCTGGGCCGGTTTCAGCCGGAGTCTGAGGCGATTGCCTCCCTGACACAGGCCATAAGGCATAAGTTCGATCCGCGCGGGCTCTTCAACCCGGGTCTGATGGGGTAGGGCGATGCAGACGACATTCACCGAAAAGCAGCTTCAAGACCCGGCGACCCGGCGCTCGAATGACATCCTGCGCAGCTGCGTGCATTGCGGGTTCTGCACAGCGACTTGTCCGACCTATCAGGTGCTGGGCGACGAACTCGACAGTCCTCGGGGCCGTATCTATCTGATCAAGGACATGCTGGAAAACGAGCGTGTGCCGGATGAAAAGACCGTCAAACATATCGACCGCTGCCTGTCTTGTCTGGCTTGCATGACCACCTGCCCCTCGGGCGTGCATTACATGCATCTCGTCGATCATGCGCGGGAATATATCGAAAGCACCTATAAACGCCCGTTTTCGGACCGGGCGCTGCGGTGGGTTCTGGCGCAGATTCTGCCCTATCCGATGCGGTTCCGCTGGGCCTTGATCGGGGCCAAGCTGGGCCGTCCTTTCCGGTTTCTGATGCCCGATGCGCGACTGAGGGCGATGCTGGAGATGGCGCCGAAACATATCCCTCCGGTCAGTCGCAATGACGATCCGCAGAGCTTTGCGTCCGCGATCCCCCGCAAGAAACGCGTGGCGCTGATGACGGGTTGTGCGCAAAAGGCGCTGAATACCGACATCAACGACGCCACGATTCGGCTGCTGACCCGTCTGGGGTGCGAGGTTGTGGTGGCCGATGGGGCGGGATGCTGTGGTGCGCTGACCCATCACATGGGCAAAAGTCGAGACAGCCATGCCGCAGCGGCGGCCAATATCCGGGCCTGGACGCGCGAGATGGATGGCGAGGGG
This sequence comes from Ruegeria sp. G12, assembly GCF_056533565.1. Classification (NCBI taxonomy): domain Bacteria; kingdom Pseudomonadati; phylum Pseudomonadota; class Alphaproteobacteria; order Rhodobacterales; family Roseobacteraceae; genus Ruegeria; species Ruegeria sp. G12. Next base: position 99,265 of record NZ_JBQFOO010000011.1, on the reverse strand, counting down.
CTGGACGCTATTGTCATCAACACCTCGGGCTGCGGCACGACCGTCAAAGATTACGGGCATATGTTCCGCAACGACGCGCTGGCAGATGATGCCGCGCGGGTGTCCGCCATTGCCAAGGATATCAGCGAAGTGCTGATGCAACTGGACATGCCGGAACAGACGGATCAGGGCCTGACTGTCGCCTACCACGCCGCCTGTTCCTTGCAGCATGGCCAGCAGATCAAGACCTATCCCAAGGACTTGTTGAAGCACGCCGGATTCAAAGTGGTTGAACCCGCCGACAGCCATCTCTGCTGTGGCAGTGCGGGCACCTATAACCTGATGCAGCCCGAGATTTCAGGGAAGCTGAAACAGCGCAAGGTCAAAACGCTTGAGGCGAAACTGCCCGACCTGATCGCGGCGGGCAATATCGGGTGCATGATGCAGATTGGGTCAGCTACGGAAATCCCGATCCTGCACACGGTTGAGTTGCTGGATTGGGCGACCGGCGGCCCCGAACCGCGCGCGTTACGGTCGAGGGGCGGGCTCGACCCGCAGGTTCCGATCCTGCGCTGACGCGGGCGGGCATCAGGTGGGGCTAAAATTCGGCCTTGTGGCCCTCGCCCTATTTTTGCCGCAGGCGGCGCATAAGGCTGGTGTCTCGGATTGAACACCGGAGAAACCGCGTGCGCCACTGGATCATGGCTGTCGCGCTGAGCGTGCTGCCTCTGGCGGCCACAGCGCAGGATACCAGGCTGGAGAGCCTGGACACCACCGATTCCGGTCGCGACTGGATGGCGGTCGGGCGGCTGGATATCGAGGGCAACGCGTTTTGCACGGGTACTCTTGTCTCGCCCACGCTGGTGCTGACCGCAGCCCATTGCCTGTTCAACAGGGCGACCGGAAAGCCTGTGGATCCGGCGGAAATCGAATTTCTGGCGGGCTGGCGTCTGGGCCGGGCCCTTGCTTATCGAACCGCGCGGCGGGCGGTTATTCATCCGGATTACCGGTTCAGCGCCACCGCGACCCCGGACCGGGTCAGCAGTGATGTGGCCCTGATCGAGCTGTGGCAGCCGATCCGCAACACATCCGTTGTGCCGTTCGAGACCGGGGATCAGCCGACTCGGGGCGAGGATGTGGGCGTCGTCTCATACGCCCATGACCGGGCCGAGGCCCCGTCGCTGCAGCAGGTCTGTTCGGTCATGAACCGCTATCCGGGCGTTCTGGTGATGTCCTGCAATGTTGATTTCGGCTCATCCGGTGCACCGGTGTTTTCCTTTGAAGGATCGCGCCCCCGGATCGTTTCCGTCGTGTCGGCCAAGGCCAGCCTGGACGGGCAGAACGTGGCGATAGGAACGGTGGCCGACAACTCGCTGCAACTTTTGCAGGCCGAGCTTGATGCAGGGCGCGGGTTCGGCGCGTCCTCAGGGGGACAGGGGGCAGGTAAAAACGTAGGTGCGAGGTTTATTCGGCCATGACGAAATTTTTCCTGGGCCTGTTGCTGGGCCTGTCTATCGCCTCAACTGCCGTTCATGCTCAGGCCGAAAAGCGCAAGCTGACCGACCGAGAGGATCTGTATGGGTGGGAAGCCATCGGGCGTCTGGATGTGGGCAACCGGTCCTTCTGCACCGGCACCCTGATCGCGCAGGATATCGTTCTGACCGCCGCCCATTGCGCTGTCGACACAAGAACGGGGAAAGCATACACGCCCGGCGAGGTCACCTTTCGCGCCGGGCTGAGCAACGGCACCGCACTGGCCGAGCGCAAGGTCGTCCAGATTGCGGCGCATCCGAAATACGGCGCCAACGATCCGCTGTCGCCCGCAAGCATCCGCGTCGATGTGGCCCTGATGCGGCTGGAAGAGCCGATCCCCTATTCGATCGCCGACCCCTTTGCCCTGCACAGCGGCCGGGTTTCGGGGTCCGAGATCAGCCTTGCCTCATACGGGCGCGGGCGGTCCGAGGCCATCACACGCGAACGCTCCTGCCGGATTCTGAACCGGCGGTTGGGTCTGATCATTTTCGACTGCGACATCACCTTTGGCTCGTCCGGTTCGGCCATTCTGGCGAGAAACGGCTCGCGCTGGCAGATTCTGTCGGTGGTGTCTGCGGTTGCGGTGCACGAGGGGGTAAAGGTCGGATTCGGAATGGAATTGTCCAATGTCGTGTCCGAACTGAAAGCCATTCTGCGCCGTGACGCCCCCCAGCCCAAGGCCGCGATCCGCCGGTTGCAAGTGGGGACGGGCAAGTCCAGCTCGGGCGCGAAATTCATCGGTGTTGGCGGGTCTTGAACTAGGCCAAATCGCTTCCCATGTCAGGTTTACCGGATCGCCACAAACGGGGTCCGGTCTTGATCACCGCCCGTCCATTCGGAGGGCACATATCGTAAATCGCTCAAGCATGAGGATACGACACATGCGTAGTTTTGACTTTGCACCGCTGCACCGCGCCACCATTGGGTTCGACCAGATCGCCGACATGATGGATCGCGTTCTGACCAACGACGTGGCCCAGCCCAGCTACCCGCCCTACAACATCGAAAAAACCGACGCCGATGCCTATCGCATCTCGGTTGCTGTCGCCGGTTTTTCCGAGGCCGATCTGTCGGTCGAGGTGAAGGAAAACGCCCTGATCGTCGCCGGCAAGAAAGCCGCCGAGGACAAGGACCGCTCCTATCTGCACCGCGGCATCGCCACCCGCGCGTTCGAGCGCCGCTTTGCCCTGGCCGACCACGTCCGCGTCACTGGTGCCAACCATGAAAACGGCATGCTGAACATCGACCTGAAGCGCGAGGTGCCCGAGGCCCTGAAGCCGCGCCGGATCGAGATTTCCTCGGCCAATGCCATCGAAAAAGACGTGGTTGACGCCAAAGCCGTGAACTGAGGCTTTTGATCAAAAAGCGACAATCCTCTCCTCCCTGGATTGTCGCACCAAACGCCCCGCGTACCTCCAGACGCGGGGCGTTGTATTTTGGGGTGCCGGGATGTTCGCTAGGCGGATGTAGCTGCTGTTAAGTTGGCGTCTTTCAATTCGACTTCCACAGCTTTGACAGCCAGCGTTCAGAAATAAAAATTGCCAAGACCCACAACACAAATCCAATGTTCAGTTCAGTGTTTCCCCAATTTGGGAAGGCCAAGTATCTGAGAAGAAAGAAAATAGCTGGAACGCCTACAATCACGCCACACAAAACTGCAGTTCTGCGAACAACATTGGAGATCTTGACCATACCAACCAACCTCATTTCGTCAGAACTTATGATTGAATTTTGTTTAGGTCAATTTCGAGCTCAAAGCTGACGTAAAAAGCAAAAGGACCCCGCACAATTTTGCGTGGGGTCCACCAGCGATTTGCAAGCGGGTTCAGTTCCCAGCCGTCACCGACCCGATCGACCAGAACATCGTCTCGCCCGAGGCGTCATCAACACCGTCATTGTCGGTCATCACAAACGCCTCGCCCGAGGGCAGGATGGCCAGACCTTCGATCTTATCCAGAACGTAGCCTCCGGTCGAGGTCAGGTCGGGCAGCAGGTCGCGGACCTCCTGCTTGCTGACCACGGGCAGGGGGCCGCCCAGCGGGGCCGGGGTCATTTCGGACAGCGGGATACGGTAGACCTTTTTGGTCACGGCGCGGTGGTCGTGCTGGTTGTCGCGTTCGATGACATAGACATGATCGCCGAAGGCCACGATTTCGGACAGGCCGACCCAGCCTGTGTCCGGCTGCGCTTTGGGATAGTGCACGGCACCCCATTCCTTGGCTTCAAGGTTGTAGGCGACCAGTTTCACGTGGTTTTCCGGGTCGTCCTTCCATTCGCGCTGAACGGCCATCCACAGGGTGTCGCCGACCTTGGTGATGCCTTCGAAGCCAAAGCGCTTTTCGACCGCCATCAGTTCCGGCGGCAGGCCGATCTCGCCTTTGCGGTCCTTGATCAGACCATCCGCTGACACGTGGTAGATCGCGTGCGGGATCACACGGTCGGTGCGGCCTTCCGAGGCGACGTAGAAGCCGCCATTGCCGTCCAGCGTGATGCCCTCAAGGTCCAGCTTCTGCGCCGGGTTGCCGTCCTGACGGTGGATGCGGATTACGTCAATAATGCGGGCGGGTTGCTGGCTGGGGTCGATCTTGAAGATCGAGGGCTGGAAGCCGTAAAAGCTGTCGTTGACCGCATAGATCATGCCGTCCTCATCGGCGACCAGACCGGAGAGAGCACCCCATCCGATCAACTCATCCGCGCCTTCCGAGGTCAGATGCGGATAAGCGGCGGGGGCGTCCTGATATTCAAAGATCGAGACATGCGCGCGCGGGCCGCCATCTTCGATCAGGTCCTTTTCGTTGGCCGAGATCAGCAGGTTACGCTCTGGGATCGCAACATAACCTTCCGGACCAACGCCCGAGGGCAGCAGTTGCTTTAGCACCGGGTTGGCTGGATCAGTGGCGTAATAGACACCCACGACCGAGGCACGCTCGGCCCCCACGAAGATCATCGGTGTGCCGCCGAACGTGGCTGCGGTCACGCTTTCGGGCTCAACCCCTTTGCTGTCCGAGCGTTTGTCGGGGTAGTGGCCGATCTGGATGATGGCTTTCTCGAACTCGGTGCCGTTTTCGTAAACAACGGTGCCGTCCTTGTGGAAGATCGTCCAGCCGCGCGAGCCGCCTTCGTAATCGCCCTCATTGGCGGTGGTGAAGTGGTTTTCGTCGATCCATTTCACCGCGTCCGGTTCACGCAGGCGACCCGGCTGGCTTTCGGTGAAGATCAGCGCGCCGCGCTCGTCGGTGGCGTCGAGGCCTTCCAGATCCACGCTGCCTGCCGAGAAATGGCTGATCACATTGCCGTCCTTGTCGACCACCGCGATGTGGTTGTTTTCCTGCAGGGTGATGACGGTTTCGCCAAGCGCGTTGATGTCCACGAATTCAGGCTCGGGGTCGGTGGGTGCAATCTCGGCCAGACCGGTCAATGACGCCATTGTCATACCCGCGCAATCCAGCGCGCCACCTTTCAGCGGCACCAGCGCCAGTTACCCGGCGGGCAGTTGCGGGATGATGCCGTCGTTCAGGTCTTCGTCACGCTCATTTTCAATCGCCACAGCGACAAAGCTGGCATCGGGGGCGATGGCGACGCTGTCGGGCTGGCCACCCAGATCACAGGCACCGGTTTCGGCCTTGCCCGCGATATCGACCGAGATCAGCTTGCCCGAAGGCGCGGTGTAGCTTTCCGAGGTGTTCACGCCGACAAAAGCCGTCGCGCCGACGATTCCAACCGAGGTCGGCTCGCCGCCCACCTCCATCGCACCCAAAGGCGCAGGGTTCTCGGGGTCGGTGATGTCGACCATGCCAATCACGCCCAGCGGGCTGTCGGTATAGACCAGCGTCATGCCATCCGCGGTCGCCGCAATGATCTCGGGCGAAGTTTCGCGGCTGGTATCCGCCCCCTCGGCCATGTTTTTAGCGACGGGAAAAGACGCAATTCGGTTGAAATTCATCTCTGCCACAGCCTGACCGGCGGTCAGGGCAAGGGCAGATGTCAGGCAGACATGGCGCAATGACATCGGGTTTATCCTCTCCTACTTGGACGCAAGTGGGATGAACCGGCTTTGTTGCGGGACTGTGACGGTTTTGATTCAGTTTGGTGACAAACCGCGCCGGGCGTTGCCGTGAAACCGCGCCTGTCTGAAACCACTCGCCGCGCGGTTGTTGCCGCTATCTTTTACCGGGTGAATTTGCCAGTCTTTGCGGGAATTTAGCCCCCAAGGGGATGTAAATAGGCGTAACATTACCTATCTTATTGGGTAGATAAACAAAAAAAGGGATAGCAGATGTCGAACCAGCAATTCGAAGCTTTGATTCAGGAAACGCAGACCAAGGTGCGCGAAAGCCAGTCGCAGATCGAAGGGCTGACCTCACGGATCGAAGCGGCGCGGGCCAAAATTGGCACGGCTGAGGCGGATATCGACATCGAAAACGCCACGCTCGAGGATGTGCATGCCCATACCGAGGTGATGAACGCCAATATCGCCGAGCTGATCATGGGGCTGGACGACGTCACCAACGCGTTTTCCAAGGATTTCGACGAAATGCGCTCGAAAACCGGATGGGAGAGCTTTGTGGGCGTCTTCTCGAAAGGCAAATCCGAGTCGATGCGGCAGGAGCGGATGCGCACCGCCAATATCGACGACAAGCTGCAGGACCTGATCGCCAAATCCGACGTGATAGTGAAACTGCTGGAAGGGCAGCTGTCAGTGCTGGAGGAACAGCGCGTGAAGGTCGAGGATAACCTGACCGTCACTTTGGATGATCGCGAGGCGACCGTGGCTGAACTGGAGGCCTTGCGCACTGAAATTCAGGGTATGGACCCGACGATTATCACGTTGGAAAACAAGATCAGCGTCGAACAGGACGCAGCTACCCGCACCCAGCTGGAAACCGAGCTGGCCGAGCTGAACAAGCAATACAACGCCAAGGTTCAGGACGAGCAGGTCAAACTGGCCAAGTCTCAGACGCTGGAGCGTTATATTGAAAAGGGCAAGACCTGGGTCGACTCACTGCAGAACCAGGCGGCGACGCAGATGGTGCTGATCAACAAGCTGCAGACAGACACGCAACAGCGCGTGGTGCTGTATGACGCCCTGACCAAATCGCTGAAAACCGCGCAGCAGCAGGATGTGGCCCACCGCATCAACGAGATCGGCGTGCAAACCGACCAGGAGGCGCAAACCGCCATGGCCGCCATCGGCACCGCGACCAACCAGAAAATGGCCGACATGCTTGAGGCGCATGAGGACCACATGGTCTTTGCCCGCGACGTGTTGGAGAAAAAGGCCAAGGCGGACGAACGCTTCGCCCGTCGCTTTGCCTCGATTGTCGAGAAGCATGATAAGAATTTGTATGGCGGATGAAGAGGTTTAGCCGAAGCGACGTCAGATTAATTCGGCTAGGACTTGTTCTCGTCGTCTGGCCGATCCTGATCTATGGGCTGTTAGAACTGCTGAATAGTTCGGGTGCAGACGGTGAACTTTACGAGACGCTCGGCCTCCTGACCTTGTATGTCGGGCCAGCTAGCGTAGGTGTCGGGCTTGTTGTCTTCGCTTTGTTTCTGATTTCAGAAATTTTTCTTCTGCCCTGGCGGACTAATCACTGTCGAGGAACTGGTTGTAGAAAATCTCAAAATGACTAACCCCACCCAAGACCATGTCGGCCTGACCGACACCTTCGCCTCGCGTCGCTATTTCCGCAAATTCGAGGTGATCACCGTTCACCTCCTGCGCGTGGCCGCGACGATGGAGGCGGAGGGCGCGATCAGCAAGCAAGAGGTGCGGATCGTGTCGCGCTACCTCTCGGGGCTGCTTTACACGTTCCGTGCGCTCAGCATGAAATACCTGCTGGTCGGGCGCGATACCGGGCGGTTCTTTGGCAGCCTTGCGATGGACAAACGCGACAGCGGCTTTCCGGTGGCGGCCGAGTTGCTGACCATGGCCAATGACGCGCAGCAGGCGCAGGTGCATCTGGCGAATATGCCTTCGGAAGACGACCTGAAAACCGACATGGTGCGAACGATCATCGGTGATCAGGAAATCCCGACTAAGCTGCAATTCGCGTTGTCCCAACGGCTCTATTATGAGGAATTGCTAAAAGGTCAGCTGTTCTGGGCTCGCAACGATCCCGAATGTTACTGGATCGGGAATGAGGGTGAACGGCGGAAGTTCCTGATCCATTGGGCGGTTTATGACAGCCAGATCAATCTGCCGGTCATCTACCTGATGCAGTTGGAGGATAGCGGCAAGACGGCCCTGCCCAAGGATCAACGCCGTTGGCCCGAAGTGCAGGCCCATCTTATGGCGCAATCCTTAGGCGGGCTGAAACTGGTGACCATCGCCAAGGGCTTCGATCAGGATTTCGACGACCTGCATCCCAAACACCTGCGCCGCATTCATGTCGGACCGATGTATTCCTCGGCCTATACCGAGCAATCCGGCCCTCTGCGGCAGGTGCTGGAGGATGCACAAGCGCCCGAGGGGCAGGACTGGGCACTGGCATGGACCACAGAGGAACTGGAAAGCGAAGAGGTGATCGAGGAACGCGCCGGGTGGTTCTCGACCGTCGAGCGTGAGGTGTTTGCCTTGGATCCGTTCGGCGGGCAGGGGGCTGAAACCGGTGCGACGCGCACGCAGCGGTCGATCATCCTGCCTCAGCGTCCGTTTCAGGTGCTGGCCGAGCGCAACCCGCCGGGGTTTGCCGATGTGCGCAAGTTCGTCGTCAGCAAGACCGGGCAGGTGTTGCGCTATTAGTTTCGCCTTCGGCGACCGTATTTTGAACGAGAAGAAGATGCAGGGTTGAGCATATGAGTTTGACGTCAGATCAGATGGAATTGCGGGAAGACGATATTCGCAAGCATTATCCGGCAGCGACCGCCTTGCTGAACGGGTTCGAGCATGCGCCGCGGATCGCGACGGCGGTTGAAGCGGTGGTCGAGCGGTCCTCGGGCGTGTCGACGGGGCGGCGGTTTCGGTCGACCACGCCGGGATTGGTGACGCGGCGCACCGTGCGGGCGGATGGGGTGCATCTGGTTGAGCGGATCGAGGCGTCGGATGATGGTGATGCGCTGGTCTCTCCGTCACAGGCGGTGGTGCAGCAGGCTATTCGTCGGGCTGTCGCGATCGCTTTGGCCGTGGCCGAGGCTTATGCAGAGCAGACGCCGCTGGCTGATCTGAAGCGCGCCAATCTGGCCGGGGACTTGCCTGCCGCGCGCAAGACCGAGTTTTCCGAGTTGCTGACGGCTGAGGCCCTGATCACGTCGCATAGTTTCGGCAATGCGCTGGCCTATCTGATGTCGTCGCATCTGGGCGAGACCAGCGTCGATATTGGAGAGATCGAAGAGGTTCTGACTGACAATGGCCAGCTTGCCCTGCATGGCGCGCTGTGGGAGTTGGATCAGATCTTGGCGAAACACGCCCCGGACGACGCGCATCTGATCGCGGCCACCAGCGCCTATGCTGAACAACTGATGGATAAGGTCGCCCTGCGTGCAGGGTCCGCAGGCCATCTGACCCCGTTTCAGAACGCCGCTTGGCATATCGAGGCCGATGATCTGACAATCCGGGGGTTTGAGCCGGCCTCAAAGGCGAAATCCACCACGCTGACCATGACGTTCAAGAAACCGAACGAGGTGGTGGGCAACCATATCGCCAAGTATCAGGCGATGAAGCTGGCCAAGATGGTGATGGCCTATGATTTCGACCGCCGCCTGAACCCGTTTGCGGAGCTTGGCGGGTTTATCTTTACCTTCATGGGCGATGGTAAACCGGGCACGGGCAAGACAACCCTGATCCAGATGATGGCCGGGTTGATCAACGACTATTGCCAGAACGCGGGCTATCCGTTCCGCTATCAGAACCTGAGCACCGACAATATCGACAGCTATCAGGGTAAATCCGGCCAGAACGCCAAGGCGTTTATCAACACGATCATCGACCCCTCGGTCATCGGGTTCGGCACCATCGACGATATTGACCAACTGGCGGGCAAACGCGGGGACCGGCAATCGTCAGCCGGGCAGTTGGAAATCACTGCTGTTCTGATGGAGAGCTTTGCGGGTGCCAACACCGTCGTGCGCGGCAACTGCACCTTTGGCATGTTCTCGAACTACCCCGAGAATGTGGACGACGCCCTGCGCCAGCGGGCGGGCGCGCGGTTTCTGGTGGACGGGCCGCAGACGCGGGAGGATTACATCGACATCCTGCACCTGCTGATGGGTCGCAACCACGACATCCCGCTGGGTGAACACGAAGCTTATGCCGCACAGGAAATCAAGAAGGCCGTCGCCGCCAGTTTCGAAAGCCATTCCCGCCCGCATGAGGACGCTTTGATGCAGGTCTATGACCGGGTCTCCGGCGAGATCGGCCAGATGGACACGATCGCCAAGTTGGGCACCTACCTCAAGGCGATCCAGCAGGCAGATGAGCGCTTTACCGGTCGCGCGATCAAGAACATCACCGACGCGGTCAAGGTTCGCGCGATGGATTTCGAACTGCCTGACGAATGGATGGAGAACCCCGACCTGTTCCTGTCCCGCGACTACGACACCAAGAAGGCGATGATCGAGGACCTGCGCCAACCGATCACGGTCGAGATGGTGATGCAGGAAATCAACCGCTACGCCGACAGCGAGTTCCGCTATGCCGACAAGAGCGATGAGGTCGCCATCGAAAACGCGGTCCGCGAGATGGGTCGGATGGAAGAGGCGAAGCGGCGGTATCTGGAGGGGAATGGGTGATCGGCAGTCTGTTCTTGATCTTCGCAAGCCTGATCGGCGCGTGCCTGTTCTTCGGGGTTGCTGTCGCCCGCCGCCGACCCGCATCCAGACGCGCGTTTGCCATGCTGGCGCTGATCGTCTTTGCCCTCACATATGTCTGGAGTTCATTGTTTCAAATCTGGATCAACGGCGCGTCGTTGGCCCATCCTACAAGCCTTTTGCACGCGTTCGGCCCCGGTGAGATGCCTTCACATTTCCTTGTGTGGGCGTTGTTCTGGTTCGTGCCCGCGATGATCTTGGCCGGCGGAGCGTATGCGATGACGCATCGCCGGAAAAAGGAAGCAATGGCATGACTTTAACACTCGCAATCACTGGCCTGGCAGTTGTTCTGGGCCTGATCCTGCCTCTGCGCTGGGGCGTATTCGGATTTCTGGGCGCCGTGGCGGTTCTGTTCTTGACCCAGTTCGGCGTAAACACCGGCAGTGGGTTCGAAGGCACCTCATGGGATGAGACATTGTTGCTGTTTGAGGGCAGCGTGGTGTCTTACATCGGGTTCAACCTGCAGATCACCGTGCGGGCGTTTGCGTTGCCGTTATTGGTGTTGGCAGTTGTGGTCGTTGGTCGGCTGAGCAGGAGAGGTTAAGGCTTTTGGTCAACCAATACGAGAACGAAATTCGTAATGCTCTAAAAGGGGAAAAGGATGCCGTCTACGAGATGGTTTGGATGAAAAAGTCGAAGCGGCTTTGTCTGGAGGGGAACAGGTGATCTTTCTGAGAATAGCGGTTTTGGGTGTTCTGTTCGGACTTGGTGTTGCAACTGGTATGACCGTCGAATTCTGTGGATGGAAATCGCTTCTTCCCAAGAATTTCAACGCCTATGGTTTTTGCGATGCGACAGATCCGCCGCTGGAGGTGTTTGCAAGCTTCGTGGTCTGGGCAACGCTTATTGGAACAATACTTGCCTCGGTTTCTATGGCTATTCTTTGGTGGATTGATCGCGACGCTAGGTTGAACTCCTTTTCAAAGGGAAATTCAAAGTATGATTAACCTCTCACGACATACCTCATTCGTTTTGGCGACTGTTCGAAGCTGGTGGAGCGTCCTATGATCCGCCTCATCGAAAAAGGCCTGATGTTCGGCAACCTCGTCCACATCTCCAGCCCGGCCTTGGTCGAACGGTATAACCGCGCGCTACAGCATCTGGCGGGCAAGACCACGGCGCTTTCGGATTTCCATGTCGATATCTCGGGCTATTCGCCGGAGGTGGGGATTGAGCTGGAGGACGAGCTCTACCTCAACCCCAACGGGGTCAACCGGCAGTTCATCCTGCTGACGACCGAGCAGAAACGCGCGCCTCTGCTGAACGTCAAATTCTCAACTTCGCGCGATATTCTGCGCGAGTTCATCGAGATGAATGAGGCGCAGTTGTTCGCCCTGACCGCCACCGATGCCGTGGCCGGAGAGTTGGTGAACTCGGTCTTCAAACTCACCACGCCGGGTGATCTGCTGAACATGCGCAAGATCGAGATTGAGGCTGACACGGTCGGTGGCACCTTGCGCAAAGCCGAGCAACTGGCGGGCATGGTCGAGCGGTTCAAAACAGAAGAAGACGCCTGGTTCGACGATGTGCTGATCGCGAAGATGATCGAAACCGCCAAAGACACGGGCGACGTGACGCGCAATCCGGTGCACTTGCGCCACACCGCATTTGAACAGCCGAATTTCTGGACGGCGCATTTCGGCGGGCTCTACCTGTTCCCTGATCTGGATCACCCGGCGGCGATTTGCATGGATGACACGCCCGACGATCTGCCTATGGAGTTCGTCTTCCACAAATCGCAGCGCAACCGGATCGCCCGGTTTCTGGATTTCAACGGTCTGGTCGAAACCATCATCGAGGCGCGCGGCGTGGATTCCGCTGCGATCCTGCAGCAGAAGATGGATTTTCTGACCGTCGCCGCCGCTGCCGATGCCGATATCGACCTGACCGCGCTGGATCGCAGCGACATGCGCCGTCTGGCGCGCAACCACGCGGACCGCCTGCCCGAGGCCTTTCACGGGTTGGCGGACCTGTTGCGCTGGGCGCGCGAAGGGGGGCCGTGGCCGCGGATTACCTCAGACCATCCGGCCTATTTCTATACCCTTTGGGCGGCGGATACGCCGCACCGCGATCTGGTGAACATGCTGCTGGCCGAGCTTGCGCCGCTAGACCCGCGTCAGATGTTCATCTGCCATAAAGAGCTGTTCTACAGCACCTACGCCACATGGCCCGAGGCCAAGAAAGCCTATGTTGCCGACTTCCTCGCGCGCGAGTATCAGGTGGACAAGGCCGGAGCCCGCGCGGCGCTGTTCGGCCATGAACCGGATATGAGCGGCGAGGATCGGGTCAGCGATGCGATGATTACTCGTGTCGGCCCCTGGGGCGCTTTGGAGAGAAAGTAAATGATCGTTGCAATTCGCTTTCTGATACCGTTGCTGGTCGTTCTGACGGTGATCTATGTCGGGTTGTCGATCTATTCCCGTCTTGTCCGCCGCCGCAAGCTGATCGCGCATTGGGATAAAAAAGGGCTGAACGGTGATCGCGAGGCTTTTTTGATGCGGGGGATGAAGCAATATGACAAATCGTTCCGCAAGAAACTGCTGCTGGGTGTCTATGTTATTCCACTTGGGGCTATTGCCCTGCTGATCTACATAACAAATTTCAAATGAGGGCCGGATAGATGGTCTATGTCAAATGGGCGTTCATCACAGTGTTTTGGGTTCTGGTTGCGTCGGTGCTGGAATATACGCTGCCGCAGCAGGATGTTGTGCGGATTGTGAAAACCGAGGTGCGGCGCGTTGATTTCGGTGAAAACTCGATCTTCTGGGCGCAGCAGGATACCGGCCAGGAAGGGGCGCAAAGCGTCAATCGCGATGTGCGTTTTGTCGAAACCTTCCGCCCAAACGGGAAGCCGCGCGTGTATCGCAATGAGGATACCGGCTGGGGTTGGCCACCGTATTTCAAGCTCGACAGCTCGAACCTGCAGGCCGAGCTTACCAACCTTGTCTCGACCGCAGATAATCCGCAATGGGTGGTTTTGCGCCATTATGGCTGGCGCAATCAGCTTATGTCGATCTTTCCCAACGCAGTATCCGTACGCCCGGTTGACAGCCCTGATGTCCGGCTGATCCCGTGGTTCAACATCATCTTCCTGACGGTTTTTGCGGCTTTGATCTGGGCCCTTTGGGTGCGCTGGCGGCGGTTCCGGCAGCGCCGGATCGATCCAATGCTCGAAAATGTCGAGGACGGGATCTACGCCGCAGGCGACGCGATTGAGGAAAAGCGAAACGGGTTCCGCCGGTGGCTGGACAGTTGGAAGTCAAAGTAGTCACGGCGTTAAAATAGTCCAAAGGGCCGGGGTCATCTGACGATAAACTCGGCATGCAAAGCACCCGCCGCCTTGATCGTTTTGAGAATGTCGATCATGTCACGCGGGGATACCCCCAGCGCGTTCAGCCCTGCCACAACCTCGGACAGGGTGGTCGCCTCCGGGATTTCGGCCAGGCCTGTTCCTTCCTCCTCTTCGATATTCGCGAACGTTCTGGGCACCACAACCGTTTCGCCCTGCGCGAACGGGTTGGGTTGCACGGCAATCGGGGCTTCCTCGACCGTCAGGGTCAGGTTGCCCTGTGAGACCGCGACGCGTGAGATACGCACCTCCTGCCCCATCACAATGGTTCCGGACCTTTGATCGACGACCACGCGGGCTTTGGTTTCCGGTTCGACAAGGATGTTTTCGATCCGGCCGATCGCATGGGCGGTCGACGCCGATTGCGTGGCGTCGATGTTCAGCTCGACCGTGCCGGAATCACGCATGATCGCGACGGCGCGGTTGAATTCGGTGTTGATGGCCCGCTCGATCCGGCTGGCAGTGGTAAAGTCCGGCTCGCGCAGGGCCAGCCGCATCTGGGTCAGGGTCGAAAGGTCGAAGTCGATTTCCTTTTCCACCCGCGCGCCCGAGGGGATGACCCCGGATGTCGGCACGCCGCGCACGACCGAAGCCGCCTCACCCTCGGCCACCGCACCGCCGGCCAGAACGGTGCCCTGAGCCACCGCATAAATCTGACCGTCCGCCGCGTTCAGGGGCGTCATGATCAGGGTGCCGCCCAGCAGGCTACCGGAATCCCCGATGGCCGAGACCGTCACGTCAATCTGGCCGCCAACCCGCGCAAAGGGGGGCAGGCTGGCGGTGACCAGAACCGCCGCGACGTTTTTGGGCCGGAAATCCTCGCCCGTGACATTGACGCCCAGCCGTTCAAGGATGTTCGACATGATCTCTTCGGTGAAGGGCGAGTTTCGCAACCCGTCGCCGGTTCCGTTCAGGCCAACAACAAGGCCATAGCCGACAAGATCGTTGCCGCGGACCCCATCGAAGTCCACCAGATCCTTGAGCCGGATCGCCCCTGCCGAGGCTAGACCGGGCAGCAGCATCAGAAGAAAAAGCAGAACCCTCATCTCAGGAAATTTACCAGCGACAAGCTCGCGTTCCGCACGGTGACGGAATAAAGGCTTTCCAATTGGAACTGGACGGTTTGCAATCTGGTTGCCGTTTCATAAGGATCGGCTGCGATCAGCGTGTTCCGGCTGAATTCGAGGCTGGTTCGCGCCGCCGCATTGCGGGTGGCCGCCTGTTCGACGCGCGCCTCAGCAGCGCCAACCTGTGCCCGCAGGTTCACCGTGTCGTTCTGCGCATTGGCCAGATCGATGCCCAGTTGCGTGAACAGGGTTGTCCGTTGCACCGGCGGCAGGGCCAGCGCGGTGTCCGAGGCCAGCGCGGCCAGCGCCACATCCCTGAGCGCGGCCTTGAATGTCGGGTCGGTTGCTGTGATGGGCACATCGATGTGCTCGTTTTCCGAGATGTTTATCGGGGCCAGCGGCGCGTTCGACCCCTGATAGATCACCGCATCAAACCCTGCAGGATCGTTGAACCAGGCCTCGGCGGCGGCGCGAATGTCTGTCACCGTTGTAAGGCCGGTCAGTTCCGCCTGCAACGCGGTCAGAAGCGTGTCCGCTGATGGCAGCGGAGAGACATCCGTTGCAATCCCCGCATACAGGCTGCGCCCACCGGCACGCGTGTTCAGGGCGGACATCATGGTGTCAAGCTCATTGCGGGCCTGAACCGAGGCCTGCTCATGCGTCACAGTACTCACGGCCGTTCCGAAGGACAGCAGAGAGGCGGTGATTTCACCCAGCGACTCATCAAAGGTCGTCAGGCTTTGCTGCATCGCGTCGGTGAACAGGCCAGCCTCGGCCGTGGCGATCCGGAACGCGTCGAGCCGGGCAAGGGAGTGGTCCAGATCCAGGAGTTGAGAATAGTCGCCGCCGAGATGACCGGACACATCCTGCACTTTGCCGGTCGACATCTCATAGGAAAGGGTTTCGATCTGGGTTTTGATCTCGGTGGCGCGGGTCCGAAGGGTCATGCCCCGGGCCAAATCCCCAATTGCGGTTAAGTTCATAGTCACAACCTCAGTAGGGTTTGCAGCAGTTCATCGACGACGGTGATGACCCGGGCATTTGCGGTATAGGCCTGTTCGATCTGCATCAGGCCTTGCAGTTCCTGATCGGTATCGACGCCGTGCTCAGCCTCGATCTGGGCCATGTGCACCTGCGCCGTGTTGGCGAAGGTCTTGCGCTGGGTGGCGACATGGGCGTTGGCGCCCGCCTTCGACAGCAGGGCTTCGGTCAGTTCGGCGGCGCGCATATTGCCAGTGCCGAACAGTGCGCCCGGTAGGGGGCGGGCGTCGTTCAGAATTGCGCCAAAGGCCTGCAGTTGGGTTGCATCCCCGGGGTTTCCGGGCGTTGCCGCGCCAAGACCCGCCCGCAGTTTCCAACTGTCCCCCCCGGCATCGGGGTCAACCGCCGTATTGAGCGCGACGCGGGACGCAATTCCAATCATGGTCGTCGGGTCGAACCGGGTTCCGGCATCCGTGAACAGCCCGGGGTCCGTCGGGCCAGCGGTCGGGTCCAGCCCGGGGGTTTCAAACCGTTCGACAAGATCGCGGGCGACGGTGTCCAGTTGATCTTGCGCCTCCACCGCCAGCTCGTCGCGAATTGTGAATTGCGCGGCCAGCGACCCACCCCTGATCTGGGCGGTGTCCCCGGCGGTACGAACCGGCTTGCCGTTCATCTCCAACCCCGACAGCAGCCCGTTGGCGAAGGTCATATGCGGTTTGGTCTCGCCAGTGGTCGAAAAGGTGAACTCCGCAGCATTGCCCTCCAGCAGGATCAGCCCGCCATCGGAGTAGAGCGAGACCTGATCGTTGCTGCGCGCCACAACGTTGACCGGCATCAGCTCATTGACCTGATCAATCAAAACCTGCCGCTGATCCAGCAGGGCGCCAATGTCGCCGCCCGAGTACCGGATCGCGGGGATCTTGGCGTTCAGCTCTTCGATATCCTGCAGCGTCTGGTTCAGGCGTTCGATTTGCGCGCCGATTTTGCGGTCGGCATCCGATCGCGCCTGCCGCAGACCCTCGGACGCTTTGTTAAGGCCGGTTGCAAGATCGGCCCCTGCGCGGGCCGCCTGATTCAGACGTTCGGCGGAATCGGGCAGACTGGAGGCGGTGATCAGACTGCCTTCGAACGCGGACAGCCGCGCTGTTAGCGATGCGGGATCATCGGCCGAACCAACCAGCCCTTCGAACCGGGTGTGAAAGTCGGACAGGGCCGTCTGTCGGGCCAGATCGGCATCGGTCGTGCGCCTGTTGGCCGTCAGAACCGGATCCTGATGTCGGATCACGCCAACGGTCCGCACGCCATTGCCCGAAATCGGGCTGGTGGCCAGTTCCAGCGACCGGCGTGCATAGCCCGGTGTCAGGGCGTTGGCGATGTTTCCGGACACCACCGCTGCTCCGCGGCTGGCTGCGGTCAGCCCGCCCAAGGCGTTGTTCAAAGCCGTCGACATGTTCATGAGGCCGCTCCTTTCCCGCGTTCAGAATCCGGATTACCGTTTGATATTCGTGGTTTCCTGCAACATCTCATCCACGGTCTGGATCACCGTGGCGCTGGACGAATAGGCCCGCTGCGTCTGGATCAGCGAGGTCAGTTCGGTCGCGACATCCGTGGTCGATTCCTCGCGCGCGAATGAAATCAGGTCTCCGGTCGGGCCTTCGCCTGCGTTCCACAGGAAGAACGTGCCGCTTTCCCGTGACGGCGCATAGGTCTGGCTGTCGAGCGCGGTCAGGCCGTTGGGATTTGGCACATCCGCCAGCGGAATCTGGAACATGCGGCGGCTGATGCCGGTATCATAAAAGGCGTAGACATATCCGTTTTCATCCACCTGCACGCTGGTCATAGTGCCCACGGCGGACCCGTCGCGGGTGATCGACACCGGCGCAAAGGTGTCGGACAGTTGCGTGATTCCATCCGCGTCGCCGATCATGCCGATATTCACCTCCATCGGGCCGCCAGCGACGTTGACCACGACACTGCCGGTTGCCGGATCATAGGCCCCGCCGGACACCGGGGTGACGCTGGCCAGAGTGCCCCCGGCGGTTCGACTGTCAGTGAAGGTCAGCGTGTATTCCCCGATCACCGCGCCGCCCGAGGCCGAATCGCGCAGGGTCATGGTCCATTCATTGCTGGACCCGGTGGCGGGCACGGTCGGAACCAGTTCGATATCGACACTTTCGGACTTGCCCAGATTGTCGAAATACTCGACCGAGAGCGGCTGCGTATCGCCGGGTGCCCCTGCATCGGTTGCGGTTGCGGGCAGGTTCATCCGCAGGTTCATCTGTGTGGTGGGCGCGCCGGACAGTTGATTGACGCTTAGCTGAATGGGCTCCAACGCGGCCGGGGTGTCGCGCGGCACGGCGGGGATGGACCCGTCGGCTGCCGCGCGCCAGCCTAACAGGACAAGGCCGGATTCGGTGACCAGATACCCCTCATCATTGGTGCGGAACGAGCCGGTGGTGGTCAGCAGCATCTCGTTCGAACCGCCCGCGATTTGCGAGCTTGGGCGCACCGGCAGCATCCCGCGCCCGCGCACGGCCAGATCGGTGGAGTTGTTGGTGGTCACAAGCGACCCGCGCTGGTCGATCAGACGCTGGCTGGTTGTGCGGACACCCCCCGCCGAATAGCTGCCGCCTTGGCCCGAGGTAACCATCGAATGAAAGTCAGTCTCGACCCGTTTATAGCCGAATGTCGAGGAGTTCGCGATGTTGTCCGAGATTGTGGCCAGCCTATTGGCATTGGCCTTCAACGCCGCCACACCGGCATTCAGCGAAGAGGAAATTGTCATCGGCACGCCCTTCTGTTGCGTCAATCGTTGATGCAACAGCTAGCGCACTGCCTCTTAACAGCGCGCTAACAGGTAAAATGCGTTCTACTCTTCACGGGTTGCGCAGGAAAATGACTTCGATCCTGTTGTTGCGCACATCCATCGGGTTCGGGCTGGACAGGTCGCGGTCGGCATGGCCGGTGACGCGGTCGAACCGCTTTGCGGCAACGCCCTTCTCCTGCAACAACCGGCGCACGACCCGCGCGCGGTCGGTGGACAAATCCCAGGCCGGGTTGCGGGCTAGAACGACCGGCGACGCGCTGACATGCCCTTCGACCGACACCGAATTTGTCACCAGATCCGAGGCGCGGGCCACGAACAAAGCCAGCGCGCGCATCATCGGTGTTGGTTTGTCCGACCCCGATTCGAACAGCGGCTGTTCGTCGGTGTCGAACAGTTCGACCACCAGCCCTTCGTCGGTGACGCGGGTGACGATGTGTTTTAGGATCTTGTCAGAAACCTCGCTTTCCCCGGTGCGGCCCAGCAGTTCGGCCTGAAGCGTTTCAAAATCGTCCGCCGCCCCGATGCCGCCGTCCTTCGGTGCCACACCGGTCGCTCCGCGGGCGCGTTCGGCCTCGGTCGGGTAACGGCTGATGGCACCGGTGCCGTTCTTGACCATCACGTCCTCCGAGAACATGCTGTCGCCGCCAAAAGCGCCATCGCCGCCGCCGGAGCTTGGGCTCAGCGGTATCGTCGGCGAAAAGTAGTCCGCCAGACCCTTGCGTTGTTTTTCCGTCGTTGCGTTCAGCAGCCACATCAACATGAAGAAGGCCATCATGGCCGTGACAAAGTCGGCATATGCGACCTTCCACGCGCCGCCATGGTGGCCATCGCCCCCTGACACACGCTTCTTCTTGATGATGATTGGCGCCGCATTGGTTTGCGCACCCATCTCCACCACCTTTTTATCACCCGATTACAGGCGTAGCAGCGGGGGCCTTAATGCAGGCTTAACACTTAAAACTGTCGCGACTTTTGCCTAGCGCGGCGGCCCAGCCCAGCCCAGCCGAGGCGCGGCGCAGGATCAGGGACAGGCGATTGAAGCTGTTTTCGATCCCTTCGGCGTCCGGTTTGCCGAAGAAACTGTCCAGTTCCTCGTGCACGCGCACGGCCTGATCCAGCAGAGGGTCCGCGCCTTCGGAGTATAGCCCGGCCTTGATCATCACTTCGGATTGTTCGTAGCTGCCCACCAGCTTGCGCGCCTCGGCAATCATCTGGTTTTCAGTCTCGGTCGCGGCCCCAGGCAGGCTGCGCGAAACCGAGCGGCTGAGGTCGATGGCCGGGAACCGGCCGCGTTCGGCAATCTCGCGGCTAAGCACAATATGCCCGTCCAGAACCCCGCGCAGAATGTCGGCGACAGGTTCATCCATGTCCGATCCGGCGACCAGCACGCTGAACACCGCCGTTATATCGCCCTGATCCTGGGTTCCGGGTCCGGCCCGTTCGCATAGATTGGCGATCAGCGGCGTGACCGAGGGTGGAAACCCCCTCAGCGACGGCGATTCACCCATCGCCACGGCGATTTCCCGATGCGCCTCGGCAAAACGCGTGACCGAATCGGCCAGAAACAACACGTTCAGCCCCTGATCGCGCAGGTATTCTGCCACGGACATAGCCGACCACGCGCAGCGCCTGCGTGCCAGCGCCGACTGATCCGACGTCGCGGCCACGACGACCGAGCGTTTCATCGCCTCTGGCCCGATGGCGTGGGTCACGAACTCGTTCACCTCGCGCCCGCGTTCGCCAATCAGGGCGACCACAACGGCGTCGGCCTGCATCGACCGAGCCAGAGTCGCCAGCAGGGTGGATTTGCCGACGCCCGAACCGGCAAACAGCCCCACTCGCTGTCCGCGAACAATCGGCAGCATTGTGTTCAGCACGGAAAGCCCGGTCGGACTGCGCATGCCCAGAGCTTTGCGCTGAACCGCGGGCGGCGGGGGCTGCATGATGTCCCGGTCCTGCACCCCGCCCAGCAAGGGTTTGCCGTCCAGTGGCTGCCCGAACGGGTCGATCACCCGGCTCAGCCAGTGCATTCCAGGCGCGAAACCGGGCGTTGGGGTCAGGGTCACACGATCACCAAGGCTGACCCCGTCGGGCGCGGCCCCGGGCAGCATATGGATGTGATCGGCGCCCACATGCAGCACCTCACCCGCCAGATCGGGCCCCGAACGGCGCTGCAGCGACAGCAGATCACCGATTCGTGCTTGTTCGGTCAGACCGCCCACCTCAATCACCCCATGGGCGACGCCGGACACGAGCCCGACATGCCGGGCTGCGGACAACCGGTCGAATTCGCATTTCAGACGCATCGGGTCGAGATCGGACATCTTGGATTCTCCAACTGAGTTTCTGAAAACGCTTTCTAAAGGAATCGGAGTTAAGCCTTGATTGAAATTGATCGAGGGAGAAGCCCCGATGTTCTATGACCTGAACGTCTTTAAAACAGCGTACGCTATGGCAACCCATGCCGGTCAACGGCAGGCTGTGATTGCGCGTAACATGGCCAATGCGGATACGCCGGGCTATCAGCCCCGCGATCTCGAACCCTTCCAAACCGCTTTTGAAAACGCAGGCCCTGCAACCGGGATGACCGCCACCCGCCAGGGGCATCTGAACGGCGATAGTGCCGCGCGCTGGGCGGAACAGGCCGCAGCCGCGTCGGGGGACCCCAACGGCAATGGCGTCTCGCTGGAAGAGGAGATGCTGAAAGCGGTCGATGTCAAACGTCAGCATGACCGCGCTCTGGCCATCTACCGCTCGTCCATCGGCATTCTGCGCACCAGCCTGGGTCGCGGGTGATGAGCGATTTTTCCCATTCACTAACCGCCTCGGCCAGTGCCTTGCGCGCGCAGGCGGCCCGTTTGCGCCATGTGTCCGAGAATATCTCGAACGCCGATACGCCCGGATACCGGCGCAAGACCGTGCCGTTTGAGACGGTCCAGAAGGATGGCAAAGCCGTGGTCGAAGCTGGCCGCGTGCAGCTTGACCGGCGCGAACTGTCGCGCATCCACGACCCGAGCCATCCGATGGCAGATGAAAGCGGGCACTATCTCGGCTCGAATGTCGATCTGATGATCGAGATCGCCGACGCGCGCGAGGCCCAGCGCAGTTACGAGGCCAACCTCAAAATGTTCGACCAGACCCGGCAGATGTCGTCGTCGCTGATGGATTTACTTCGCAAATAAAGGACAGCCAGAATGGATATCCGATCACTCACCGCCGCGCAGAACTACGCGGTTGCGCGCCCGGCCACCCAGGCCAACCCCGACCACGCCGGGATGGCGCAGGGGCTGCGGTCAACGTTTCAGGATTTCGCCGCCACGCTGAAACACAGCGAGCAGATGGCCCAGACCGCGATGACCGGTCAGGCCGATCCGCACGCGCTGGTGCAGGCGCTGGCGCAGACGGAGCTGGCAGTGGAAACCGCCGTGATCGTACGTAACAAGGTGGTCGAGGCCTATCAGGAAATCCTGCGGATGCCGGTCTGATTTGATGCTCAGCGAAGGTCTGTTCTACGACATCGTGCGCCAGGCGCTGTGGGTCGCGGTGATCACCTCGGTCCCGATTCTGGCGGTGGCACTGATCTCGGGCCTGATCGTGGGCCTGTTTCAGGCGCTGACCTCGGTGCAGGAGATGACGCTGACCTTCGTGCCCAAGCTGATCGCCATCGTGATCGTGTTCTGGATTTCGATGGGCTTCATGACCCAGACCCTCGTTACGTTTTTCACCGGAACACTGGTTCCGCTCATCGCAGGAGGCCGTTGATGGACACCGCCTATACCACCCTGTCCCGTCAATCCGGGCTGATGAATGAAATGCGGCTGGTGGCGAACAACATCGCAAATGCCAGTACCACCGGATACCGCCAGCAGGGGCTGGTGTTTTCCGAGTTCATTCAGGACATGCCGAACACGCCCTCCCTGTCCATGAGTCGGGCTGAGGTGCGCAACACCTCGATGCAGCAAGGTGTGCTGACCGAGACCGGAGGCCAGTTCGACTTTGCCATCGAAGGCGACGGGTTCTTCATGGTCGAAACCCCGGACGGCAACAGTCTGACGCGTGCGGGCAGTTTCACACCCAACGCGCAGGGCGATCTAGTGGCGATGGACGGCGCGCGCGTGCTCGACAGCAATGGTGCCCCGGTGTTCATCCCGCCCGACGCCGCGTCAATTGATGTTGGCAGTGACGGCACGCTCAGCGTGAACGGGCAGGCGCTGGGCCAGATCGGCGTCTACCGCGTTGCCGAACCAGGGGATCTGATGCGCGAAGGGAATACACGGTTTCGGCCCCAGGGCGATGTTGAACCGGTTCCGGACCCCGTCGTCGTGCACCGCTTTCTGGAAGGCTCGAACGTCAACACCATCGGGCAGGTGTCGCGGCTGATCGAAATTCAGCGCGCCTATGAGCTGGGCCAGAGCTTCCTTGAAACCGAAGACGAGCGGGTGCGGGCCGCCTTCAAAGCGCTGATGCGCTGAAACAGGAGAATTTCACATGCGTGCATTGAAGATCGCAGCGACGGGCATGACCGCGCAGCAGATGCGGGTCGAAACCATTTCGAACAACCTCGCCAACATGAACACCACCGGTTACAACGCGCGCCGGGCCGAATTTGCCGATCTGCACTACCAGCAGATGGCGCGGGCCGGGACGGTGAACGCCTCGGACGGGACCGTGCTGCCCACCGGTATTCAACTGGGGCTTGGCGTTCGCCCCTCCGCCGTGACGGTGCAACTGGCGCAGGGCGGGCTCTCAGCTACCGGCAGCGATCTGGATGTCGCCATCGAAGGCCGGGGTTATCTGGAAGTGACGCTGCCCAGCGGCCAGTCGGCCTTCACCCGGGATGGCAGCCTGAAACGGTCGGCAGAGGGGCTGATCGTCACCTCGGACGGCTTCGCGGTCGCGCCCGAGATCACCATCCCCGACGACGCGCGCTCCATTTCGATCAATGCCGAAGGCGAGGTCTATGCCTATTTCGATGACACGCCAGAAGGGCAGTTGCTGGGCGAGTTTACACTGGCCAGTTTCTCGAACGCCAAGGGGCTCGAGGCGATTGGCAGCAACCTGTTCAAGGAAACCGAAGCCTCCGGCGCGCCGGTTCCGAGCGTACCGGGTGAAGATGGGTTGGGAACGCTGCGGCAGGGCTATCTCGAAGACAGCTCGGTCGATGCCGTGCGCGAAGTCACTGAACTGATCGAGGCGCAGCGGGGATATGAAATGAACGCCCGCGTCATCTCGGCCGTCGACCAGATGATGAGCGCAACGACACAGGTGCGCTGATGCGGTTGACGGTATTGATCCTGGCTTTGTTGGCTCCCGCGATAGTCTTTGCTGACATCGTGGTGCCAACCCGGACGATCCGCGCGAAAGAGGTCATCTCGGCCGCTGATCTGGAAACCAAGCCCGGGGATTTTCCGGGTGCCGTCGCCCAGCCGGATCTGCTGATCGGACAGGAGGCGCGCGTGGCGCTGTATCCCGGTCGCCCCATCCGCGATGCAGATGTGGGGGCGCCTGCCATCGTGGACCGCAACGATCTGGTTCTGCTCGTTTTCAATCGCCAGCCCCTGTCCATCACCACCGATGGCCGGGCTTTGGGGCGCGGTGCCGCCGGGGACAGAATTCGTGTCATGAATCTGTCCTCGCGCACAACTGTCACCGGGCGCATTCGGCCCGACGGAAAGATCGAGGTAAACTGATGCCAAGACTACCAAAAACCCTGCTGTTAGCCGTCTTGGCCGTATCCGCCTGTGGCCGGTTTGATCACCTTGGAAAACCGCCCAGCCTGACGCCAAACGACCAGTCGCCCGAGCAGGTTGCGATGCTATGGCCAGGGCTGCCCCTGCATACCCAATCGCAGCGCACCGTTGACGGATCGTCGCTTTGGAGCGGCGGCCAACAATCCCTGCTGGGGGATCAGCGAGCGATCAAGAAGGGCGATATCCTGACGGTCGTGATCGAACTGGATGAGAAGGCCGAGATATCGAACAACACCAACCGGTCCCGGTCCGCCTCTGAAAGCCTTGAGGTTCCCAGCCTGCTTGGCCTGCCGCAGCGGGTTCAGGACAAGCTGCCAGATGGCGCGTCGCTCGACGAGGCAGTCTCGGTCGAATCGGACGCGTCAACCTCGGGGCGCGGCTCGGTCCGGCGCAATGAGAAACTGACCCTGCGCGTGGCGGCGACCGTTCTGGACGTATTGCCGAACGGGGTTCTGTCGATTTCCGGCTCGCAGGAGCTGCGGGTCAATTTCGAACTGAGGGAACTGCTGGTTGCGGGATATGTCCGCCCGCAGGATATCTCGCGCCAGAACGAGATTACCTATGACAAGATTGCGTCGGCACGGGTGTCTTATGGCGGGCGCGGGCAGATCACGGATGTGCAGCAGCCGCGATACGGCCAGCAGATCCTCGATTCCCTTTTGCCCTTCTGAGGTGCTGAAATGTTGAAGATCGTGCTGCCTTTCGTGTTTTTGTGCACCGGACTGGGAATGGGCGTGGGCGCCGGAGTTTTCCTGGCCCCTGCGGACATGCCCGAGGATGTGGCTGGGGCGAAGGAGCAACCCAAGAAGGCCAAAGACAAAAAGGCCAGCGCCGGGCCAAAATCCAAGGACAAAAAGGACGGCAAGGGAGAATACGAATACCTGAAGCTGACCAAGCAGTTCATCATCCCGGTGGTCGAGGACGATCAGATTTCGGCCATGGTCACGATGTCGCTGAGTCTGGCGGTGAAACCGGCGGTGACCGAGAGGTTCTATGCCATCGAACCCAAACTGCGCGACAGCTTCCTTCAGGTTCTCTTTGACCATGCAAATACCGGCGGGTTTGACGGGGCCTTCACCCAATCCGGTAATCTGGATGTCCTGCGCAAAAGCCTGTTTGAGGTGGCGCATAAGGATCTGGGCGATGACGTGTCTCAGGTGCTTATCATGAGCATCAATCGTCAGGACACCTGATCCCCCCCGTCCCGATCACGCCGTCACCCTGTCTGCTTCTTGACCTGCGCGCGCCGGAGGTCTTGCTTTTGCGCCTCCAGCAGGCCCTCGACGGCCTGTTTGCGACCAAATGCGTGCCGCAGTTCCGCAAGCGCCTCGATCTTGCGGGCCCGCAATCGGGCCAGATCGGTGGTTAGGTGTCGGCGCGTCGCGGCTTCCCATCCGTTCCAAAGGATATCCGTGCCCGTCACCCGATAGCCCTCGGCCCCGGCACTGTCGGTGCGTGCCATTTGAACCTGCGTGTCCAGCCGGGCCAGATTCTGCCGCAGTTTGGCTTCGGCCTCGAGCACCGGGCGCAGGGCCTGGTGTTTTTGCTGAAACACAGCCTCGGTCGCCATCGCGAGATTTAGCAGTCTGGTTCGGTTCATCGGATTTGTCCTTTGACCCGTTTTTGCATCGCTTCGGCGAACCGTATGGCTGCAGCGACCGGGCGGTAGAGGTTTTCGGGCACCTCCTGCGCGATCTCGACCGTTGCGTGCAGCGCCCGTGCGGTCGGGGGATCGGAATGGAGCGGAACGGCAGCCTCTGCGGCCGCGGACCGGATCGCCGCCGCCACTTCGTCCACACCCTTGGCAACGCAGACCGGGGCGGTCCCGGCTGCCCGCGACCATTTCAGAGCAACCGCATAATGGGTCGGGTTCACGATTACCACATCCGCCTTCGGCACATCGGCCATCATCTGATTGGTGGCAATGTCCTGCGCGCGTTGCCGACGCTGCTGTTTCACATGCGGATCGCCCTCGGCATCTTTGGTTTCATCCTGAATTTCCTTGCGCGACATCCGGTTCTTGCGCATGTGCTCGGCTTGTTGCCACAGGTAATCGACCACGCCGATAGCCAGTGCGACGGTGATCACGATGAAGAGAAAGCGAAACAGTAGATTCATCATCAACAGAATGGATGACCCGGCAGGGGCAGCGCTGGCCGACAGGATTTCGGTCAGGTTGGCGTTCAGAAACAGCGCAAGGCAGGTGCCGTAGAACACCAGCTTGAAGAAGCTTTTGGCAAACTCGAACAGGCCGCCGCGCCCGAACTTGTTCTTGGCGTTGGACACGAGGGAGATGCGCGACAGCTTCGGTTTCAGCTTGCTGGGCGCAAAGATCAGGGCGCGCTGGGCGATCAGGTTCAGCAAAACGGCGGCCATCGGCAGAGCAAACAGAAGGGCCACGGGCACGAGGGCTCCGGTCAGCATACCGGCGACCGGCGCGGCGGCCGGCCCAGAAGACACCAGTTGGGCAATCGCATCGGACTGGTCGATCAGAACAACGAACAGGGTGCCGAGGCGATCCGCCACATAGCCTCCGGCAGCAAGCAGGGCGATCAGAAGGCCGGAATAGGTGGCCACGGCGGACAGGTCGTTGGATTTGGCGACCTCACCCTTTTCGCGGGCTTTCTGCAGTTTCTGCGGGGTCGGCTCAAAGGATTTGTCGCTGTCGTCATCCGCGGCGCTCATCATCGGCCTCCAGTCGGGTTCAGGAAGAAGGCAAACAGGGCGTCCGACCAGACCGACAGGATCAGCGGCGCACCGGCAAACAGCAGAAACAGGCCTGCAAAGGTGATCGCCGGGGCCCCGACAAAAGCCACCATCAGCTGCGGCATGGCCCGGTTGATCACCCCCAGCGCCAGATTATAGATCAACGAGGCGATCACCAACGGCATCGCAAGCGCGAAGGCCAGCCCGAAACTGTAGGAAATCCGCTGCACACCCCATTGCGACAGATCCGCCGCTGCCGGGGCCAGCCCCATAGGAAACAGGGAATAGCTATGGATCAGGAATTGCGCCGCGCGGATATGCAGCCCCATCAGCGCGGCCAGCGCCAGACCTGCGATCGTCAGTAGATACCCCATGGCCGGAACCGGATCGACCGCCGCGCCGCCCAGAATCTGGGAAAGCGATGTCGATTGCGCAGCGATGGACCCCGCCGTTTGCAGCGCGAGAACAAACAGCCGCAACCCCATGCCAAGGGCCATCCCGATCAGGACTTCGGTTCCGACCAGCCGCACCATCGGCAGCAATCCGGGCGCGAACGCAGGGGGAGAAATCGCCGGGACCACGATCAGGGTAAAGGCCACGGCAATTCCCAGTTTAACCTGCACCGGGATGCTGCGTTCCCCAAAGGCAGGCAGCAGGGATACCAGCGCCGACACCCTCAGAAACACGGCGAAGGCGTGCCAGAGCCCTGCGCCCAGTTGGGCCAAAAGCTCGGGCGGCAGGGCGATCATGCGGGGACCGTTCCAACAAGGGCCGGCCGTGCCTCGAGCCCGATTTCCTCGAAGGACAGGACCGGGTTTGCAACGCCGCGCGCCTGCATGATGGAGCGCAGCATGCGGCGGCGGCGGGTCGAGGTGACGACCGCCGGGAACAGCCCGTGATCAGCTGATCGGCTGACGCTTTCGACCACGCCATCCGCCAGCTTATTGAACAGGTTCGGCGGCAGGGCCACATCGCCCCCGGCGGTCTGGGTGTCAATCTGGTAGGTGGCAAACGTATCCTCCCACTCGGGCGCAAGCTGGATCAGGGGGATCGACCCATCGTCGCGTTTCATGTCGGCAACCAGTTGAAAGCCCAGGCGCTGCCGGACCAGTTCGCAGATGCCTTCGGGCTGGGTGGTGGTCAGCCGCGCCTCGGCCACGCTTTCAAGGATCAGGGCCATGTTGCGGATCGAGACACGTTCGTCCAGCAACAGGCGCAGCACGGCGTGCAAAGTGTCGATGGGAACCTTGTCGGGGATCAACTCGTCCAGCAGCTTGCGGTTCGCCTCGGCCCGGACCGGATCGCTGAGCCGGGTCATTTCCGACAACAGGCGGCGCAGGGATTTCAGGGTCAGCAGGCGCGAGAAATTCTGTTTGATGATCTCAAGCAGATGGGTCGCAAGGATTTCCGGCGGTGAGACGATGGTCGCTCCGTTCAGAGTGGCCTCTTCCTGATCCTTGGGCAGAATCCACCGGGCGGGCGCGCCGTAGACGGGTTCGGTGACGTCATTGCCATCGGGCAGAAGGTCTGCGCCGTCCTGCACCAGCGCCAGCACAAGATCGGGGTTCAGAACGCCACGCGCCTGTTCGACGCCCTGCACCTTGATCACATAAGTTCCGGTGGGCAGGTCGGCGCGGTCGGTCAGGCGGATCTCGGGCAGGATCAGGCCAAAGCTCGAAGCGACATAGGTGCGCATATTGGCGATTCGGGCGTCCAGACCGGTGCCTGGGTTCAGCACCATGCTGACCAGATCGGGAGCAAACTCCAGATGCACATCGTCAAGGTCGAGGATGTCGCCGATGGCCTGAGAGACGGGTGCGTCGGTCTGGGCCTCGGGTTTCAGCGCCTCAGCCTGGGCCGTTTTTTGGCTTTGGTGCACTTTGTAGGCGGCATAGCCCAGAACACCCGCCCCCAGGATAAAGGGCAGAAACGGCAGGCCGGGCACCAATGCGAACAGCACCATCAGCAGCGCCACCGTGCCCAGCGCCGCCGGATGCCGTCCGAGTTGCGAGAAGATTGCGCTGTCGGTTGCACCTTGCGTGCCGCCCCGCGCCAGTAAGAGGGCCGAGGCGATTGAGATGATCACTGCCGGAATCTGCGACACCAGCCCGTCGCCCACGGTTAGAATCGCATAGGTCTCAAACGCGGACGCAACCGGCATGCCATGCACGATCACGCCCATGACCAGACCCATCACAAGGTTCAGCAGGGTGATCAGCAGCCCGGCAACCGCATCCCCTTTGACAAACTTCGACGCACCGTCGAGCGAGCCGAAAAAAGTGGTCTCCTGCTGTTCACGCTCGCGCCGTTCCTTGGCCTGTTGGTGGTCGATGGCCCCGGCGGACATGTCGCTGTCGATCGCCAGCTGTTTGCCGGGCATCCCGTCCAGCGCGAAGCGCGCGCCGACCTCGGCCATGCGGGCGGCGCCTTTGGTGATCACCATGAAGTTGACGATCAGCAGTACGCCAAACACCACGAGGCCCAGAAAGATGCTGCCGCCCATGACGAAACTGGCAAAGCCCTCGATCACGTCCCCGGCGGCGCTGGGCCCGGTATGGCCCTGACCTATGATCAGCTTGGTCGAAGACACGTTCAGCGACAGCCGCAGCATCAGCGAGGCCAGCAGGATCGTCGGAAAGGACGAGAAATCCAGCGGCCGTTCGATGAACAGGGTCAGGGTGAAGATCAGGATTGCCAGCGCGAAGGAGGCCGCAAGCCCCACATCCAGCACCCAGGCGGGCATCGGTAGGATCATCATCACGATGACAGTCATCAGCGCCAGCGCCAGCAGAACGGTGGGCGAAAACAGGGACCGGGCGTCGATCTTGGGCACGGTAAGCTCCTAGTTGATGGCGATGAAGGCGGTGGCGGTTCCGGCGGCGGGCATCAGGGACCCCAGCGACCCGCCCCGGGGGTGCGCGGTTTGCAGCGGGATCAAAGGGGCTGCGGCACCGACAAAAGGATCGCGCGGCGCGGATGCGGTTTGGCGGGAGGGGGTGCCGTCCAATTGCGCCAGCACCGTTTGGAACCGGCCTTTATAGGCCTGCGCAAGGCTGTCGGTGCGCGAGTGATAGGCACCGGCGGCCGCGGGCCATGAGCCAAGCTCGGCATACAGATCGCTCAGGAAGCGGGCGGCGTATGTGGCGTTTTCCTCAGGGTCGAACATGGCGTCGATGGAACGGAACGCCTTGCCGTGCCAGCGGTAATTGATCTGAAAGCAGCCGATATCGAAACTGCGCTTCCCCGCCTTGAAAATCCGGAACACATAGGATTTGGCTTCGATCTCGGATTTGAACCAATAGCCCTGCCCTTCGACATTGATGGTCCAGGGCCAGGGCGTCAGGCGACCATTCTGCGCCCGCCCGGTTTCCACCCGCGAGATTGCGCGCAGCACGTCCAGCGGCACCCCCTCGCGCGCGGCGGCGCGGCGGGCTGCGTGATCGCATATGTCGCCGGTTCGCGCATCGGGCAGGGCAATGACCGCCTGCGCGGCAAGCACAAGCATCAGGGAAACAAAAACGGTCTTGCGATAGGGCATTCTGCCGGTCCGGGATTCTGATCAATCCGGGCCAAGCTAGCCAGTTATGGGTTTACAGAGGGTTAGCGCCGCTTATCTCCGGTCAATCCGCCGACCAAAAACCACGCTGGTATTGGTGCGCAGCACGCCGGGGATTTTGGCCAGATCGTCGACCAGAATGTCCAGATCCTCGATCCGGGGGGCCTCGGCGGACAGAAGCAGGTCAAACTCACCATTGATCGACAGGCAGCGTTTGACCTCGGGGTAGGTTTCCAGCCGCTTGATGATGCGGGTGGTTTCCTTTTGCTGCACCTCCAGCAGGACCACGACCTGAACCTTTGGGACATCTTCGGAACTGTTGAGAATGACCTTGTAGCCTGCGATCAGGCCGCGGTCTTCCATCCGTTTGATGCGTTCATGCACCGTGGTCCGGGCCACGCCCAGTTTTGCGGCGATTTTCGTTGTCGACTCGCGGGCGTTGTGTTGCAGGGCGGCGATGATGCGGCGGTCAAGCTGGTCCATGAGGTCTCCGGCACGGGGTCGCTCTGGTGTAAGGCAGATGGGCGCCGGGGCTCAAGGCTTGTGCGCGGCCTGCGCCGTCTCTGACCGGGGCCAGAGCGCCAGCGCGGCCACCAGCCCCAGAACCGCAGCGCTTGTCATGCCTGCCAGCGCCACGGTTGCGCTGAACCGGGTCATCAGCCATCCGGCCAGCGGGTAGAGCAGCAGCCAGCAGGCATGCGACAGCGTGAACTGGGCGGCAAATACCGCCGGGCGATCCTCGGGCCGGGCCGAGCGGGTCAGCAGGCGGCCCGATGGCGTCACAGTCATCGCATAGCCAAAGCCCGCGCAGGCCCAGAGTGCGGTCAGCAGGGGCAGGGACAAGGGGGTAATGCCGCTCAGAAGCGCGGCGGTGGCCATCGTTGCGGTTCCCATGGTCGCCCCGGCCAGCATGACCCGGCGATCTTCGACCCGGTCCAGCAGCGGCGGCAGGGCAAAGGCCGCCGCCATCGATCCGCCGCCAAACCCGGCCAGCGCAATAGCCACGGCGCTTTCGGGCAGGCCCAGATTGGCGCGGACGAGGACCACGGTATTGACGATCACCATCGCGCTGAGCGCTGCAGCAGACCAGTAAAGCGCAAGCAGCCCGCGCAGGCGCGTTGTGGACAGATAGATGCGAAGGCCGCGCGTTGTGCGGTCATAGACCCCCCTCCGCGCGGTCGCCTTGGGCGATGGCAATGTGACAGACACGACCAGAACCGCCGAGGCGAGGAAGCCAAGGCCGGTTCCCAGAAACAGCGTGTCGAAGCTGACAAACACCAGCAAAGCCGCCGCCAGCATCGGACTGAGCAGGCTTTCCAGATCATAAGCCAGCCGCGACAGGGACAGAGCGCGGGTATAGTCATGCTCATCCGTCAGAACATCCGGGATCGTGGCTTGAAACGCAGGCGTGAACCCCGCCGAGGCGGATTGCAGCACGAAGATCAGCACATAGACTTGCCAGATCTCGGTCACGAAGGGCAGACACAGCGCCACGGCGGCGCGCACAATGTCCAGCACCACCAGCATCCTGCGCCGGTCGACCTGTTCGGCAATGGCCGCCGCCAGCGGCGCAACGCCGACATAGGCCACCATCTTGATGGTCAGCGCCGTGCCCAGCACCATCCCCGCCGCATCCCCGGCCAGATCAAAGGCCAGCAGCCCCAGGGCAATCGTGGCCAGCCCCGTCCCGGTCAGCGCAACCACCTG
Organism: Ruegeria sp. G12; assembly: GCF_056533565.1. Classification (NCBI taxonomy): domain Bacteria; kingdom Pseudomonadati; phylum Pseudomonadota; class Alphaproteobacteria; order Rhodobacterales; family Roseobacteraceae; genus Ruegeria; species Ruegeria sp. G12. The sequence continues at coordinate 67,002 of NZ_JBQFOO010000011.1, read as the reverse complement.
CGCCGCCAGCAAATGGCGGTAGGTTCGGTTCTGCAGAACGCTAAGCATCGCTTACAGGTACTTGGTGATGGTCTTGAAATCGTCGACGCCTGCCCCGTCCGACGACAGACAATGGTCGATGTGGTCGTGGATCAGAACGCGTTTGGCGTTGGTGATCGCCTTTTCCACAGCGAAAAGCTGCTGGGCGATGTCCGGGCAGGGGGCTTGATCCTCGAGCATGGCGATGACTTTGGCCAGATGGCCATGCGCGCGTTTCAGCCGCGCGGTGATCTGAGGGTGGGATTCGTGGGTGTGGTCGCTCATGATATATCCTTATCCCCACCATGGGGATAATGTCAAGTCGACCACCCCTGCGCTGCAGTGCCACAGACAGAGCGTTGAGTTTGGCGGGCAAACCCCCTATCTCGGGGTCGAGACCGCACAAAGGACAAATCCGTGGCGAACCATCTGTATAAAAACGACCTGCCGGACGGGCTGGACCTGGGCCCGGTTGTGGCCATTGATTGCGAAACCATGGGGCTGAACCCGCATCGGGACCGCCTGTGTGTGATCCAGATGTCGGGCGGCGATGGCAACAGCCATATCGTGCAGGTGGAAAAGGGGCAGACCGAGGCCCCGAACCTCTGCGCCATGCTGGAGAACCCGGATGTACTGAAGCTGTTCCATTTTGGCCGGTTCGACATTGCCGCGATGTATCATACCTTTGGCGCGCTGGCGGCACCCGTCTATTGCACCAAGATCGCCAGCCGGCTGGTGCGCACCTATACCGACCGGCATGGGTTGAAGAACCTGTGTCAGGAACTGATCGGCGTCGATATCTCGAAGCAGCAGCAGATGAGCGATTGGGGCGCGGACACCCTGACCGACGCGCAACTGGAATACGCGGCCTCGGACGTACTGTACCTGCACCGCCTGCGCGACGCTCTGGACTTACGGCTGGCCCGCGAAGGCCGCACCGAGATGGCGCAGGCCTGTTTTGATTTCCTGCCGATGCGTGCGAAGCTGGACCTCGCCGGTTGGCCCGAAACGGATATATTTGCGCACTCATGACCGATACCGAAGCATTCCTGAAAACCGCCCGACAAGTCGTCACGGATGAAGCCCGCGCGCTGGATTTGCTGGCCGAGGGGCTGGACGAGCATTTTGCCGAGGCCGTACAACTGATCCTGCAGGCCACGGGCCGCATCATCATCAGCGGTATCGGCAAATCAGGCCATATCGGCCACAAGATCGCGGCGACGCTGGCCAGCACCGGCACGCCCGCCTATTTCGTGCACCCGGCCGAGGCCAGCCATGGCGATCTGGGCATGGTGTCCAAGGGCGATGTGGTTCTTGCGATTTCGAACTCGGGCGAGGCGCCGGAACTGATCAACCTGCTGGCCTTTACCCGGCGCTTTGGCATCCCGCTGATCGGTCTGTCCAGCAAGCCGGAAAGCACGTTGATGAAACAGGCCGACGTGCATTTGTTGATCCCGTCGCTTGGCGAAGCCTGCGGGTTTGGCATGGTGCCCTCGATCTCGACCACGCTGACGCTGGCGATGGGGGATGCGCTGGCGATTGCGCTGATGAAACATCGCAACTTCAAGCCCGAGGATTTCCGTGCCTACCACCCCGGCGGTAAGCTGGGGGCGCAGCTGTCCACCGTGCGTGACCTGATGCATCAGGACTTGCCTCTGGTCCCCGCAGGCACCCCGATGAGCGAGGCGCTGCTGGTCATGAGCCAGAAAAGCTTTGGGGTCGTCGGCGTCACCGATGAAACGGGCCGCCTGCTGGGCATCGTGACCGATGGGGACCTGCGCCGGAACATGGATGGCCTGCTGGAAAAACGCACCGATGAGGTGATGACCGAAAACCCTCTGACCATCGCGCCCAATGCCATGGCGGAAGAGGCGGTTGCGATCATGAATGACCGCAAGATCACCTCGCTCTTCGTCGTCGACCCTGAAACACAGGGCCCTGCGCAGGGGCTGCTTCATATTCACGACTGCCTGCGCGTCGGATTGGGCTGAGGGGGCACGCCGGTGGACCGCCATTCCCGATGGGTGCAGTTTCTAAAAGTGGTGTTGCCTCTGGCCGCCATTTTTCTGTTGTCCACCGTCTTCCTTCTGTCGCGCAGCATCGAAACCAACGTCTCGGTGCCCTTCACGCAGAAGGATATAGATGAGCGTCTGGCCGAACAGGTGGTGACCCAGCCCAACTATCGCGGTACCACGCGCAAGGGCGAAGATGTAAGGATCGAGGCTGCGCAGGCGACCCAGGGCGCCAGCGGGTCGATCCCCACGGCGTCCGAGTTCCGGGGGCGGTTCGGTCTGCTTAACGGCGGGGTGATTACGCTGGATTCGAACTCGGGACTGATCCGGCCAGACAAGGGAACGGCGACCTTTGTGGGCGATGTGGTCATCACCACCACCGATGGCATTCAGGTGACGACCGATTTGCTGAACACCTCGCTCGAGGAAATCCGTGGCGACACGCCGGGCCAGGTGCAGGGCACTGGGGTGATCGGCAATTTCTCTGCCGGGCGTATGACCTTTGGTACGGAAAAAAAGGATGGCCCGGTCCATATTCTTTTTACAGATGGTGTGAAGCTGGTATATGAGCCAGCAAAAGCAGAAAGATAACCCGTGTTCGATTTTCGATGTGTCCTTTTGTGTATCGCCCTGACAGCGGGTTCCGTTTCTGCAAACGCGCAGGAAGCGCAGGTCGCGTTTGGATCGGCCAAGGCAGATCCCAGCCTGCCGGTCGAGGTGACGTCGGACACGCTGAACGTGAATCAGGAAGACGGGTCCGCTGAATTTGTCGGCAACGTGTTGGTCGTGCAGGGCGAAATGCGCCTGACGGCTGCGCGGGTGCTGGTGATTTACAATCAGGAACGCTCGGCCATCGAACGGATGGAGGCGACCGAGGACGTGGTTCTGGTCAGCCCGCCGGACGCGGCCGAGGGCGACTGGGCCGAATACACCATCGATTCCGGTGTGATCGTGATGCGGGGCAACGTGCTGCTGACCCAAGGTCCCAGCGTCATCAGCGGCGATCAGCTGAACGCCAACCTGACAACCGGCACCGCGACAATGACAGGTCGGGTTAAGACGATCCTGCAGCAGGGCAACAACTGATGGCACGCCCCGCTCTGTCCGTCGCCGAAGGCAACTCGGGTCTCCGGATCGAGAAGCTGCGGAAGTCTTACAAGAAAAAGACGGTGATCCGCGATGTGTCGATGACGCTGAACCGGTCCGAAGTGGTGGCCCTGCTGGGGCCGAACGGATCGGGCAAGACCACGACCTTCTATTCGGTGGCCGGTCTGGTCTTCCCCGAGGCGGGCAGTGTCACAATCGACGGGCAGACGGTCACGACGCTGCCGATGTACCGCCGCGCACGGCTTGGCATCGGCTATCTGCCGCAGGAAATGTCGATCTTTCGCGGCATGAGCGTCGAAGACAACATCTCGGCCGTTCTGGACATCACGGTAAGCCACGTTCACCGCCGTAAAGAGCGGCTGGAAGAACTGCTGTCGGATTTCTCGATCGAGCATCTGCGCCGTGCCCCCGCGCTGGCGTTGTCGGGAGGTGAGCGGAGACGTGTGGAAATCGCGCGCTGTCTGGCTGCGGACCCGAAATACCTGTTGCTGGACGAACCTTTTGCCGGGGTTGATCCGATCAGCGTGGGCGATATTCGCCATCTGGTGGCCGATCTGAAAAAGCGCGGCATCGGCGTTTTGATAACCGATCACAACGTCCGGGAAACGCTGGAGATTGTTGACCGGGCTTACATCCTGCATGACGGGCAGGTTCTGATGTCCGGAACACCGGATGAAGTGGTCGAAAACGAAAACGTGCGCCGGGTTTATCTGGGTGAAAACTTCCGTATTTCATAGGGTTGCGCGGAATTGCGCCTGCGTCATGGCGGAAATCGCGTATATACACACCTGTTTTGATTGACTCTTCCGTCGTCTCTTGCCTCAATTGGGTCATGGCAATTCTTCGGTTCCAGTCTGGATCTCGATGTCCCTTCTTCGAAGGGCCGGGTCAGGGGCAACCGCAGATCACGCCAATATCCCCCACCCGATAAAAACAGGCACGTTGCGCGACGCAGCGTCAGAATGGGTGTGAATTGTGAAGGAGATCACATGCGTTACCAAATCAGCGGAAAACAGATCGACATCGGCGCGGCCCTGCAGACCCACGTGCAGACCGAGCTGGGCGAGGTCGTGGGCAAGTATGCCCAGCGACCGACCGATGCCAATGTCGTCTTTTCCCGTTCAGCGCATGAATATGTATGCGAAACCACCGTGCATCTTTCCACCGGCCTGACGGCACAAGCCAAGGCCCACGCGGTCGAGATTTATGCGGCGTTCGAGGGATGCTGCGACAAGATGGAAACACAACTGCGGCGATACAAGCGCCGCCTGAAGGACCACCACAAGGATCGGTCCGAGCCGGTTGAACTTTTCGGGGCGTCCTCGTATATCCTCGCCTCTGACGAATCGGACACGGCAGACGAACCCGAATCGCTGCAGCCCATGATTGTGGCTGAGATGGAAACGAAGATCCCATCACTCAGCGTCGGTGAAGCCGTGATGCAAATGGAACTTGCCGGTGCGCCGGTGCTGGTGTTCCGAAATGAAAACAAAGACGGGTTGAATGTCGTTTATCGTCGGGAAGACGGTAATATTGGATGGATTGATCCGTAACAGGCAAGGATAACAAGGCGGGTCCCGGCCAGTGCCGGGGCGTCGTCACGGAGCAAGATGATGGAGCTTTCGAGCATACTCAAGCCCGAGGCAGTGCGCGTTTTGTCCGCCGCTTCCAGCAAGAAGCGGCTGTTTCAGGAAATCGGCGAAGTGGCGGCGGCGACCTTGGGTCTGGAGTCGCAATCTGCGGTCGACAGCCTGCTGGAACGCGAAAGCTTGGGGCCGACCGGCGTTGGCCACGGCGTTGCCCTGCCACATGCGCGGTTGACCGAGATCGAGGCGGTCTCGGGCGTTTTTGTGATGCTGGAAAAGCCGATTGATTTCGGATCGGTTGATCGCCAGCCCGTGGACATCGCTTTTGCCTTGTTTGCACCGGAAGAGGCGGGTGTGGACCACCTGAAAGCGCTGGCGCTGGTGTCGCGGACCCTGCGCGACACGACGGTGTGCTCGAAGCTGCGCGCGAACCCCGATCCGGTCAAGCTCTATGCGATTCTGACCGAAGCGCAGTCAATGCAGGCAGCCTAACAAAAAAGCCCCCGAAAAGCGGGGGCTTTGAACTTTGGTGAACTTTGGCGGATCAACCGCCGGTTCCCATTTCCAGCGTCCACCAAATTTTCCCGCCGCCTTCCTGATGCCAGGCAAAGCCCATCTGCGTAGCCTTGGGGTCCAGAATGATGGCGCGAGGCCCCGGTTCCTGCATCCAGGCGGCCAAGGTTTCGGTTTCGGTCTCGTAGGTTTCCGAGATCGCCTCGCCCAGGAAAGTGCCGAAATATCCCACCCGCGCGGCGCGGTCGATCGGCGAAGACCCGTCCGACCCGAAATGCCAGGGGCGGTTTTGCCGGGCCATGTCCTTGGAATGCGTCGCCGCCGCCGCATTTAGCTGCGAATTCAGTTGTACCGGCTGTAAACCCTGCGCCTGCCGCAGCGCGTTGACCGAATCAAGCATACGGAACTGCAGCTTTTCCGGGTTGCCGCGAATTTTGTAGACCGTCGGCAACGGGCGGCCATCGGCCCCCAGTGACGTGGGCCGGGTATCGGTACATGCCGCAAGCGCGACAAGGCAGGCAAACAGTAAAGAAACGAGACGCGTCATGATCGACCTGATTATTGTATCGCAACCGGGCATAGCGTGCCTGACGGTTCTGAGCAAACGCACAATGGCCACAGACCGCGTGATTCTGCCGGTTTGATTTGCGACTGAAGCATTCTGGCAATAATATGCCTTAGATTTTTCAGTTCGCCATAGCAAAGGACCGGTTGTCATGGTCAAGAAACGCATTCCTCCGTCGACCCGCCGCGGATTTCTGGCCGGTGCGTCGGCCATGCTGGCCTCGCCCGCGATTGCACAGTACATTCCGGGCGACCCCCTGCGCCCCGCGCCCGAGCCGGAACCACCCGTACGCCGCAATGTGTCGGGCTTCCGCGCGCAGGACTGGCGGCCCTACTTCTCGAACACCAATAACGGGGCCATTCTGGTCGATACCGTCTCGCGGGCGCTGCATTATTGGTCAGATGACCAAACAATCTACAAACTCTACCCGTCTTCGGTGCCTCTGACCGAGGAAATGACCCGCCGCGGACGCACCAGCGTCATCCGTAAGGTCGAAGGGCCAAGCTGGTCGCCGACGCCGTCGATGAAGAAACGAAACCCGGAATGGCCGGATTATATCCCACCGGGTCCCGATAACCCGTTGGGAACGCACGCTTTGTATCTGAGCTGGAAGTATTATCGCATCCACGGCACCCACGATACGCGCAAAATCGGGCGGCGGTCGTCAAATGGCTGCATCGGCCTGTTCAACGACGACATCGCCGAGCTGTTTTCTATGGCGAAGGTCGGCACGCAAGTGTTGCTAATATGACGACATTTTCGCGCACGAACCCGCTTAGCGGCGAAGTTGCAATTGCAATCTCGCCGCATTGCTGCTTAGAAAAAGTCACGAGGTAAGTCTTAGGTGTGTGGTTCCGGTTATTGGAACTGCGCAGATTCTGGAGGTTAATATGAAAAAACTCGTTCTCGCCGCTGCACTGACCGCTGCTGCTTCGACCGCTTATGCGGGCAACCTGGAAGAGCCGGTTGTTGAGGCACCTGTTGTTGTTGAAGAAACTCAGGGTTCCTCGCAGGGCATCCTGCTGCCGCTGATCCTGCTGGTCGTTGTGGCCGCAGCCGTCGCAGCAAGCTAATTCGACGAGATTTATCCAGGAAAAAGGCGGTGGAGTTTTCCACCGCCTTTTTTCACGCCTGATTGACAGAGTTGCGCAGCTGAAACACAGAACGCCTTAGTCCAGCCAGCCGCGCAGATTATCCTCGATTACCTTACCCAGTGCGGCGATGTGCGAATCATCGTCATTCAGACAGGGAATGTAGGTAAAGCTCTCTCCGCCTGCCTCTTCAAAGCTTTCCTTGATCTCTTCGTTGATCTCTTCCAGCGTCTCGATGCAATCGGCGGAAAAGGCCGGGGCGATCACGGCAATGTTCTTTTTCCCCTGCCGCGCCAGATCAGCCACGTGATCGACGGTATAGGGTTTCAGCCATTCCTCGGGGCCAAAGCGGGACTGGAAGGTTGAGACAAGCTGGTTGTCCGACCAACCCAAGCGATCCTTCAGCAACCGGGTCGTTTTCGCGCATTGGCAGTGATAGGGATCGCCCTGCTGCAGATAGCGCTCGGGCATGCCGTGGTACGAGCAGACAAGGATGTCCGGCTTCGTCTCCATCGCCGCATAGGCGTTTTCCACCGAACCGGCCAGCGCGTCGATATAGGCGGGTTCATCGAAATAGGCCGGAACCGTGCGGGTCGCGGGTTGCCAGGTTTCCTCCATCAGCGCGCGAAAGAACTGGTCGTTGGCGGTGGCGGTGGTGGCGCCGGCATATTGGGGGTAGAGCGGAAAGAACAGCAGGCGGTCGCAGCCTTCGGCCACCATCTGCCGTACCTTGGATTTGGTCGAGGGGTTGCCGTAGCGCATGCAGAAATCGACCATCACCCGGTCGCCATAACGCGCCTGCATTGCGTCGCGCAGCTTCGCGGTCTGATCCTTGGTGATCGTCATCAGCGGGCTTTCGCCCTTGTCGTGATTCCAGATCGACTTGTAGGCCTCGCCCGAACTGAAGGGGCGTTTCGACAGGATGATGCCTTGCAGGATCGGCTGCCATTTCCATTTCGGATAGTCGATCACGCGTTGATCCGAGAGGAACTCGTTCAGATAGCGCCGCATCGGCCAGTAAGAGTAATCATCCGGTGTGCCCAGATTGGCCAGCAGAATACCGACGCGCCCCATTTTGACCTTGGGGTGATCGGCGGGCGCATGCGCTGGGCGGGTGGCGTCAAACATGTGGGCGGTCCTGATTTTGGTTGTTCCGGCCTGAGATAACGGGAAATGCCCGGTCGTCAATCGGGCAGTTTGCCCTCATCCGTGCCAAGGGCTTCGGCCAGGCGCATCCGGGCTGATCCGGGGCGCAGCGGTTTCGGCTGGCTGTCATCGGGGGACCAGCCGGTCAGGCAGATCAACTCGAAGGTGGCAGGCAGCCTCCCCTCGGGCGTGGCGAAGTGATCGCTGTAGATTTGCTGGGCGCGGTCGAACACGCCTCGGCGGGTCGGTGTTCTGAGACGATTGGACAGGACATTGGTTTCCGCCATGGCGCGCAGATCGTGCATCAGATGGACGAGATCGCGATATTCCGCCGTCAGCGGGATGGCATCCGCCACGGGCAGGGTCAGCCCGGCGCGTTGCAAAAGGCCGCCCAGATCGCGCAGCTCGCCCATCGGCGCGATGCGGGGGCTCAGGCCGCCCGTGACCTCGATCTCGGCCTGACCCAGTGCTGCGCGCAACTGGTGCAGGGTCTCGCCGCCCAGACAGACGGCGAGCATCAGACCATCCGGTTTCAAGGCCCGTCGGCATTGAATCAACTGGCCCACCGGATCATTGGCCCAGTGCAGCGCCATCGCGTGGATCACCAGATCATGAGCGCCTTCGGTCAGGGGCAGCGTGTCCTCATCCGCCGCAATGACGGCATCCTGCAGCACACCTTGCCAGATTTGCGGAAAGGGGGTCACAATCGCGGGCGCTGTAAAGGGTCTGTTAACCAACGACAGACGATCCTGCACCTCGTCAACAGCGGCGCGGTGCAGGAACAGGGTCTCATCCGTCGCGCGGGTGCGGCGGCGGGTCAGGGTCGCGCGGTCAAACAGAGATGGTGCAGTGGGTTCAGGCAGTTTCATAGGCCGCAACTACCGCATTTGGCAGCGCGTTCAAAGCGCCGTCGAACTGATCTATCCGCCCAGATGCTTAGGCTGCGGGGACCTGACCGACTCTGACTTTGGGCTGTGCGGTTCCTGCTGGCGCGACACGCCCTTCATTGGGGGCACCGTGTGCGACAGTTGCGGCATGCCCCTGCCCGGCGAGGCGGACGGCCACCGGATCGAGTGTGACGACTGCCTGACGACCCCACGACCCTGGTGCGACGGGCGTGCGGCGCTGCTGTACAAAGGGCGTGCCAGATCGCTGGTTCTGGCCCTGAAACACGCAGATCGCCCCGAACTGGCCCGCCCCGCCGCACGCTGGATGGCGCAGGCGGGGCGTGAGTTGATTCGGCCCGACATGCTGATCGCCCCGGTGCCGCTGCATTGGTCGCGGCTTATCAAGCGACGGTACAATCAATCGGCTTTGCTGGCGCACCATCTGGGCCGTGAAACTGGGTTGCAGGTCTGTCCAGACCTGCTGATACGCCGGGCGCGCACGCCCGTGCTGGATGGCAAAACGGCGACCGAGCGCGCGCAGACGCTGGCGGGGGTGATCCACCCCCATCCCAAACGGATACACAAGCTGCAGGGGCGGGATGTTCTGCTGGTGGACGACGTCATGACCTCGGGCGCGACCTTGGCCGCCTGTGCGCGGGCCTGTGCCGATGCGGGAGCAAATCATATTTTCGTGTTGGTACTGGCACGCGTTGCCAAGGATGCCTAATTCGCGGAAGATCACGCGAAACCCGAAGGGACGGAATATGAAACCGGTAGAAATCTACACCTCTCCGCTATGCGGATATTGTCACGCGGCCAAACGGCTGCTGAAACAGAAAGGCGTCGAGTACAAGGAGATCGACGTATTCCTGCACCCCAAACGCAAACCCGAAATGATCAAGCGCGCAGGGGGCAAACGCACCGTGCCGCAAATCTTCATCGGCCCGGATCACGTCGGCGGTTGCGACGAGCTGTATGAGCTGGACCGTCAGGGCAAGCTGGATCGTCTGCTGGCGGCCTGATGAGAACGGCGCTGCTGCAGATCACCTCGTCGGACGACCCGCCTGAAAATCTGGACATGGTGCGTACCCTGATGGCCGATGCGGCGGATCAGGGGGCGCGGTTCATTCTGACGCCAGAGGTGACGAATTGCGTCTCAACCTCGACCACGCGGCAGCGCGCAGTTCTGCAGCATGAAGAAGACGACATCACACTGGCGGGCCTGCGGGAACAGGCCGCCGCGCTGGGTGTGTGGCTGCTGATCGGGTCGCTGGCGATCAAGACCCACGACGCCGATGGGCGCTTTGCCAACCGGTCCTTCATGATCAACCCGCAGGGGCAGATCGTGGCGCGCTATGACAAGATCCATATGTTCGACGTGCAGGTCACCGAGACCGAGACCTTCCGCGAATCGAAAAACTACCGCCCCGGCGACCGGGCCGTGATTGCGCAGACCGATTTTGGCAAGGTTGGTCTGACCATCTGTTACGATATCCGCTTTCCGCATCTCTACGCCGCGCTGGCGCAGGCGGGTGCGCAGATCTTGACCGTCCCGGCGGCGTTTTCGCCCGTGACCGGCGCGGCGCATTGGCAATCTCTGCTACGCGCGCGGGCGATTGAGACCGGTTGTTGGGTGCTGGCCCCCGCCCAGACTGGAGAGCACCCTAAAACGCGCGGCAAAACACGCTACACCCACGGTCACAGCACGGTTGTCGCCCCGTGGGGAGAGGTGCTGATCGACGCAGGTACCGATCCGGGCATTCACATTTTCGATTTGGATGATAGTTCTGTGTCCGAGGCACGCCGCCGCGTGCCCTCATTGACGCACCTACGGCCTTTCGAGGGGCCCTGATCCAGAACCGGACTGATGGCGGACGAAAAAAATGCCCTTGCGGTCACGCTGTTCAGCGAGATCCTGACCGCTGACCAACTGCTGCGCAACCGGCTGAGCCGGGTGCTGCCCAAGGGCATGGAAATCTCGCATTTCTCGGTGCTGAACCACCTTGTGTACGTCGGCGACGAGCGCACCCCGGCGCAACTGGCCAGCACCTTCCACGTCACGCGCGGAGCAATGACCAACACCTTGGCCAAGCTGGAATGGGCCGGATACATCCACATCCGCCCCGACTGGGACGACGCCCGCCGCAAGATGGTCGCCATCAGCCCCGCCGGTCGCCGCGCGCGCGATCAGGCGATTTCCTCTATTGCGCCGTTGATCAACCGCGTGGTCGGAGAACTGGGGCTGGAGCGGGTGCGGAGTACTCTGCCGGTGTTGCGGGATTTGCGGTTGCAGTTGGAGGGGGAGTAGTTGGGCTGAGGTTTCGTTGCTATTCTGGATTTAGTGACCGATCTCCGGCGATTAGAGTTTGATCGAATGGCCCTTCGTCACATTATGTCAAAGTATATGCTCAGAAATAACGTCAAACAAAGGTTTCAGCGCAAAAGCTATCACTCAAGACAAGTATTGGGCGCGCCTTTAGCCACAATTTCCTGCCATTCGGCCCCTAAGGCCGCCCGTGCGTCAATCGCGTTTGTCGCCTCAGGGTCATTTGCTCTGAACATGACGGCCACAATTGCGGCATCCCGAGAGCCAGCGATTATTGGTGTGGCGCTCGTATATCCCGAGTAGGTTCCTGTATTTCCGTAGGTGCTGAATGTCCCGGTTGAGCTGTAGTTTGCACCAACGACGCGAATATTGTTCTCGGAATCCATTGCTGCGATAAGATACTTATCGTAACCGAGGCGGATGGTTTCAACTGCGGCCATTCTAGTAACCAGTTTTCGTGCGCCTGCTGAGCCACAGGCTGGTGCGGTGCTAGCATCAATCCTTACGATATTTTGAGCGAGTTGTGTTGTGGACGAAGAGGCGCATGCTCCTAAAACCGCGATGATCATAAACCCAGCCAAACAGCTGGCTTTTCTCTTTAGGCATTTTCCAATCATTTTTTCCCACTGATCGATGTAGTGTCAAATTAGCTACTGGGTGCTACCAAATTTTGGGGGTTTAATATCACATCAACGATTGCAATCGGCAAGATTCAAAGCGTGTCATAACAGAGCTTAAGCGGTTTTTACGTCGCTCTTTTAGAGAGACTCACCCCGATTTCACACTCGCCGTCACATAATTCACGCTCAGATCCCGGTCCGAGATCGACCAGCTCCACAGGATCGGGTTGAACACGAAGCCCTTGCGGTCCACCGGCTCCAGCCCGGCTTGGCGCAGCAGGTCGAACAGCTCATCCGGGGTGATGAACTTGTTCCATTCATGGGTGCCGCGCGGGAGCCAGCGCATGACGACCTCGGCTCCGAAAATGGCCATCGCGTAGGATTTCGGGTTGCGGTTGATGGTGGAACACACTTGCAGCCCGCCGGGTTTCAGCAATTGTTGTGTCGCGGTGAGATAGCCGAGGGGGTCGGCCACATGCTCGACCACCTCCATGTTCAGCACCACGTCGAACTGCTCGCCAGCGGCGGCCATGTCCTCGGCGGTGGTGTGGCGATAGTCGATCTGCAGCCCCGATTGCTCGGCATGGATGCGGGCGACGGGCAGGTTGCGCTCAGCGGCGTCGGCGCCGACCACCTCGGCCCCAAGGCGGGCCATAGGTTCGCTCAGCAGCCCGCCGCCGCAGCCGATATCCAGCAAGCGCAGGCCCTCGAACGGGCGCGAAACGGTCAGATCGCGGTCAAATTCCCCGGCGATCTGCTGGGTGATGTAATCCAGACGGCAGGGGTTCAGCATATGCAGCGGCTTGAATTTTCCGTGAGGATCCCACCATTCGGCTGCCATCGCCTCGAATTTTGCGATCTCTGACGGGTCCACCGTGTTCGGATGCGCTTGCATTCCTGTCTCCGTATGCTCTTTTACGTTTTAAGCACTATATAGGGCCATAATGGACAAGTACCCGGACCAAAAGCGCGCAGTTCAATATCTTTACCCGCCGATCGACCCGTTCGATCAGCGCATGGTGGATGTGGGCGACGGGCATCGCATCTACATGGAACAATGCGGCAATCCGGACGGGGTACCGGTGGTGATCCTGCATGGCGGTCCGGGCGGCGGCTGCAGCCCCGCGATGCGGCGCTATTTCGACCCCGAGGTTTACCGGGTGATTCTGTTTGACCAGCGCGGATGCGGCAGATCACGCCCTCATGCGGCGGTCGAGGACAACACCACGTGGCATCTGGTCGCCGATATCGAACGGCTGCGGACGCTGCTGGATATTGAGGACTGGATCGTGTTCGGCGGAAGTTGGGGCGCGACGCTGGCGCTGATCTACGCGCAAACCCATCCCGACCGCGTCAACCGTCTGGTTCTGCGCGGCGTCTTCCTGATGACGCAGGCAGAGCTGGACTGGTTCTATGGCGGGGGCGCGGGCAAGTTCTGGCCCGAGCAGTGGTCGAAATTCACCGCCCTGCTGACCGAGGACGAACTGTCCGACACTATTCGCGCCTATAACAAACGGCTATTCTCAGGAGATCGCGCGACCGAGATCCTCTATGCGCGGGCGTGGTCCAGTTGGGAAAACGCGCTGGCCTCGATCCATTCCAGCGGATCGACCGGAGAAAGCCCCGGCGAATATGCGCGGGCCTTTGCGCGGCTCGAGAATCACTATTTCATCAACAGCGGTTTCCTTGAGAAAGACGGCCAGATTCTGGATCAGATGGACAAGATCGCGCATATCCCCGGCCATATCGTGCAGGGTCGCTATGACATGATCTGCCCACCGCAAGCCGCGTGGGCCTTGTCGGAACGCTGGCCCAATGCGGAACTTAAAATGGTGCGCAACGCAGGCCATGCGCTGTCCGAACCGGGCATCAGTGCGGAACTGGTGCGGATCATGGACCGCGTGGCCGAGGGGGTGGCATGACACGTATGGACCGCCGTGCGCTGTTCGCCTCGGGTGCCGCTGCTGCGCTGCTGGCGGCGACGGGCGCGTCGTTGGCGGATACTCCGAAAACGGGTGGCGTGCTGCGTTTGGCCGTGCCGCGCGATGACAGTCTGGAACAGGTCGCGCGAGGGGCCGTGTTCGATACTCTGACCGAGATTGCCCCCGACGGGACCCTGCACGGCGAACTGGCGACCGGCTGGCAGACCGATGCCAACGCGAGGGTCTGGACCTTTGACCTGCGCCCCGACGTTGTGTTCCACGACGGCACCGCGCTGGAGGTGCAGGACGTCCACGCCGTGTTGTCGAGTTTTGGTCGGGCTGAGGCGCTGGGCCCCAACCGCCTGCGTCTGGACCTTGCAAAGGCCAATCCGGGTCTGCCGTTCCTGTTGGCCGACAGCCGTTTTGTCATCACGCGCGACGGACAGGACGTAACGCCGCTGAACGCCGCGAATGGCACCGGCTGTTACAAGGTGGAGCGCGCCGAGGACGGGCGGCATTTTCTGGGGCGGCGCGTTGCGGATCACTACAAAACCGGTCAGGCGGGCTGGGTCGACGCGATTGAGATCATCGTGATCCCGGATGCCCGTGTCCGGGCCGAGGCGCTGCGCGACGGCTATGTGGATGTGGCCGCCTTGCCGAACCCCGATGACATGCGCCGTATCCGCGGATTGCGGTATCACCCGTCCGAGACAGAGATGTCACTGGCGGTTGCGCCCCAAGTGGGCATGCCGCGCCAGATCGGACGGGGTCAGATATTGGATGATGGGCGGATCGCCGAACGGTGGTGGATCGCCTAAGTCTGATCACGATTTGCGCCGGGGGTTGCAGACTCGGAAACTCCTGCGTATATGCATCTCCAACAGCGGCGCGTTGAACCTCTGGTTCAAGGCTCCACCGGAAGTTTTCACGGGCCGCGCGCCCGTTTTTTTGTGCCCGATTGAAGGGTAGAGACCCGAATGACAAACGACCTGATAGCCAAAGCTGCCATCGACCGGCGACTGGCCGAGATCATTACTCCCGTGATCGAGGATCTGGGGTATGAGCTTGTCCGCATCCGCCTGATGAGTGGCAAGACCACCACGATGCAGATCATGGCCGACAAGCCCGATGGCGGCATCGAAGTGGATGATTGCGCCGAGATTTCCAACGCGGTCAGCGCCACTTTGGATGTCGAAGACCCGATTTTGGATGCCTATACGCTTGAGGTCTCCAGCCCCGGTATCGATCGTCCTTTGACCCGCCTCAAAGATTTTGAGACGTTCGAAGGGTATGAGGCCAAGATCGAGACCGCTGAGCTGATCGACGGCCGCCGCCGGTTCAAGGGTGAGCTGGCCGGGATCGAAGGGGACGAGGTTCTGATCAATATCCCCGAGGGGGATGAGACGATCACCATCGGTCTGCAATTCGACTGGCTGAGCGACGCCAAGCTGGTGCTGACCGATGATCTGATCAAGGAAATGTTGCGCCAGCGCAAAGACGCTGGATCCTTAAACGAAAACGCTTTCGACGAGATTGAGACCGAAGGGTCCGAAGAGGAGACGAACTGATGGCAATCACCTCAGCCAACCAGCTGGAGCTGCTGCAGACCGCCGAGGCCGTGGCCCGCGAAAAGATGATCGACCCCGGTCTGGTTGTCGAAGCGATGGAGGAATCGCTCGCCCGCGCCGCCAAGAGCCGTTACGGAGCGGAAATGGACATCCGCGTGTCCATCGACCGCAAGACCGGCAAGGCGACATTCACGCGCGTCCGCACCGTGGTCGAGGATGAGGAGCTTGAGAACTATCAGGCCGAGTTCACTGTCGAACAGGCCAAGCAATACATGGAAAACCCCGAGGTCGGTGATGTCTTCGTGGAAGAAGTTCCTCCGGTTGAAATGGGCCGTATCGCGGCGCAATCCGCCAAGCAGGTGATCCTGCAGAAGGTGCGCGAAGCCGAGCGGGATCGTCAGTACGAAGAATTCAAGGATCGCGCAGGCACCATCATCAACGGTGCGGTCAAACGCGAAGAGTTTGGCAACGTCATCGTCGATCTGGGCGGGGCCGAGGCCGTTCTGCGCCGCAACGACAAGATCGGCCGCGAAAGCTATCGCCCCAACGACCGCGTGCGCGCCTATATCAAGGAAGTGCGTCGCGAGGTTCGTGGCCACCAGATCTTCCTGTCGCGCACCGCGCCGGAATTCATGGCCGAGCTGTTCAAGATGGAAGTGCCGGAAATCTATGACGGCATCATCGAGGTCAAGGCCGTGGCCCGTGACCCCGGCTCGCGCGCGAAGATTGCCGTGATTTCTTACGATGGTTCGATTGATCCCGTCGGCGCCTGCGTCGGTATGCGCGGTAGCCGCGTGCAAGCCGTTGTGAACGAGCTGCAGGGCGAAAAGATCGACATCATCCCGTGGAACGAAGATCAGCCGACCTTCCTGGTGAACGCGCTGCAGCCTGCCGAGGTCTCCAAGGTGGTTCTGGACGAAGAAGCCGGCAAGATCGAAGTTGTGGTGCCCGAGGAGCAACTCTCGCTGGCAATCGGTCGCCGCGGTCAGAACGTGCGTCTGGCCAGCCAGTTGACCGGTCTGGACATCGACATCATGACCGAGGCCGAAGAATCGGCCCGTCGCCAGAAGGAATTCGAAGCCCGCACCCAGCTGTTCATGGAGACGCTGGATCTGGACGAGTTCTTTGCGCAGCTGCTGGTCTCGGAAGGCTTCACCAACCTTGAAGAAGTCGCTTACGTCGAGATCGACGAGCTGCTGGTCATCGACGGTGTGGACGAAGGCACCGCGCAGGAACTGCAGACCCGCGCGCGCGAATTCCTCGAGGCGCAGGCCAAGGCGGCCTTGGACGCTGCCCGTGCGCTGGGCGTCGAGGACAGCCTCATTGAATTCGAAGGCCTCTCACCCCAGATGGTAGAGGCGCTGGCCAAGGACGATGTGAAGACGCTGGAAGACTTCGCAACCTGTGCCGACTGGGAACTGGCCGGTGGCTGGACCACGGTCGACGGCGAACGCATCAAGGATGACGGTGTTCTGGAACCTTTCGGCGTGACGCTGGAAGAGGCTCAGGATCTGGTCATGACCGCCCGTATCATGCTGGGCTGGGTTGATCCGGCTGAACTGGAGCAGGCCGAAGAAGACGACGAAGCGACCGACGAGGAGGTCGAGGCCTGATCTCAGGCCTCGGGTGGCTGACATGGGTCGCGGTGGCGTCCATAAGGATCGGTCGGAAGGGCCTGAGCGCAAGTGCATTGCCACCGGCGAGGTTCAGCCCAAATACGGGCTGATCCGCTTTGTGACGGGGCCGGATGGTCAGGTCTACCCGGATGTCGCGGCGAAACTGCCGGGGCGTGGGGTTTATGTGGCAGCGGATCGCGCCGCGCTGGACAAGGCCGTTGGCAAGAAACTGTTCTCGCGCGGGTTCAAGGCGCAGGTGAGCGCGTCGAAGGACCTGACCGACGAGGTCGAAAAACAGATCGCGCGCCGTGTCGTTGAATTGCTCAGCCTGGCGCGCAAGTCCGGTGACGCGGTCGCCGGGTATGAAAAGGTCAAGACGTGGCTGGACCGGGAAGAGGCAAGCGTGCTGATTCAGGCCAGCGATGGGTCGGGGCGCGGCAAGTCGAAACTCAGCACGCCGCACTTCGGCAAATACATCGGCTGGCTGACGGCGGACGAGCTTGGGGCGGCATTTGGGCGCCAAACCGTGATTCATGCGGCCTTGGCCTCTGGCGGACTCGCCAAACGTGTTGTAGAGGAAGCGCAGCGCCTGCGTGGCTTGCGCGAAACGGATGACGGCGGCAGGGGCCGCGCGGAAGGGTAAGAAGCTTTATGAGCGATACTGACGGCAAAAAGACATTGGGTCTTCGTGGCGGGGCACGCCCCGGAAATGTGAAACAGAGTTTCAGCCACGGACGCACCAAGAATGTCGTGGTGGAAACCAAACGCAAACGCGTGGTGGTTCCCAAGCCGGGTGCGGCCAAGCCAAGCGGCGGGGCTGCGCCTTCGGGTGATCCGTCGCGTCGTCCTGCGGGGATCTCTGACGCGGAAATGGCGCGCCGGATGAAGGCGTTGCAGGCGGCCAAAGCGCGCGAGGCCGAAGAGGCTGCCGCACGCGAGGCACAGGAAAAGGCGCGTGAAGAAGAACGCGCCCGCCGCCGTGCCGAACAAGAGGCCAAGGAACGCGAGCAGCGGGAAGCCGAAGAAAAGGCTCGTGCCAAGGCCGAAGAGGAAGAACGCAAGCGCGTTGAGGCAGAAGAAGCCGCCAAACGCGCTGCTGCAGCACCGGCCCCGTCAGAAGAACCCAAAGCAGCCCGTGGACCGGCCAACAAACCCGCGCCCGCCGCAGCCCCGCGCAAGCAGGACCGCGAACGCGAGCAGCGTGGTCGTGGCAAAGGCCGCGACGACAATCGTCGCTCGGGCAAGCTGACACTGGGCCAGGCCACCGGTGGTGAGGGCAACCGTCAGCGCTCGATGGCTGCAATGAAGCGCAAGCAGGAGCGTGCGCGCCAGAAAGCCATGGGTGCTCCGGTTGAACGGGAAAAGGTGATCCGCGACGTGCAACTGCCCGAGGCGATCATGGTCTCGGAATTGGCCAACCGTATGGCCGAGCGTGTAGCTGACGTGGTCAAATCGCTGATGCAGATGGGCATGATGGTCACGCAGAACCAGACCATCGACGCCGACACCGCCGAGCTGATCATCGAAGAATTTGGTCACAAGGTCACCCGCGTATCCGATTCGGATGTTG
The DNA here is from genome assembly GCF_056533565.1 of Ruegeria sp. G12. Classification (NCBI taxonomy): domain Bacteria; kingdom Pseudomonadati; phylum Pseudomonadota; class Alphaproteobacteria; order Rhodobacterales; family Roseobacteraceae; genus Ruegeria; species Ruegeria sp. G12. The sequence continues at coordinate 48,455 of NZ_JBQFOO010000011.1, read as the reverse complement.
AAGACGTCATCAAAGAGGTCGAAGACAGCGATGACGACCTGCAGCCGCGTCCGCCGGTCATCACCATCATGGGTCACGTTGACCACGGTAAGACCTCGTTGCTGGATGCAATCCGCGACGCGCGCGTTGTGGCAGGTGAGGCCGGTGGCATCACCCAGCATATCGGCGCCTATCAGGTGAAAACCGATGGCGGTACCACGCTGACCTTCCTGGATACCCCGGGCCACGCGGCGTTTACGTCGATGCGCTCTCGCGGTGCTCAGGTCACGGATATCGTGGTTCTGGTTGTTGCGGCTGACGACGCCGTGATGCCGCAGACGATCGAGGCGATCAACCACGCCAAGGCGGCTCAGGTGCCGATGATCGTGGCGATCAACAAGATCGACAAGCCCGAGGCGAACCCCGACAAAGTCCGCACCGATCTGCTGCAGCATGAGGTGATCGTCGAGAAAATGTCCGGTGAAGTTCAGGACGTCGAAGTTTCGGCCATGACCGGTCAGGGCCTAGACGAACTGCTGGAAGCCATCGCGCTGCAGGCCGAGATTCTGGAACTGAAGGCCAACCCCGACCGCGCCGCCCAGGGTGCCGTGATCGAGGCGCAGCTGGATGTGGGTCGTGGTCCTGTCGCAACCGTTCTGGTTCAGAACGGAACGCTGCGTCAGGGCGATATCTTCGTTGTGGGTGAGCAGTACGGTAAGGTCCGTGCTCTGATCAACGACAAGGGTGATCGCGTGAAGGAAGCTGGCCCCTCGGTTCCGGTCGAGGTTCTGGGCCTGAATGGTACGCCCGAAGCCGGTGACGTTCTCAACGTAACCGAGACCGAAGCGCAGGCCCGTGAGATTGCTGCCTATCGTGAGCAAGCCGCCAAGGACAAACGCGCCGCCGCCGGTGCCGCGACCACCCTTGAGCAGCTGATGCAGAAGGCCAAGGAAGACGAGAATGTGGCCGAGCTGCCGATTCTCGTCAAAGCCGACGTGCAGGGTTCCGCCGAAGCCATTGTTCAGGCGATGGAGAAGATCGGTAACGATGAAGTACGTGTGCGCGTGCTGCATTCGGGCGTGGGTGCGATTACCGAGACGGATATCGGCCTTGCCGAAGCCTCGGGGGCGCCGGTCATGGGCTTTAACGTCCGTGCAAATGCCTCGGCCCGGAACACGGCGAACCAGAAGGGTGTCGAGATCCGCTATTATTCGGTGATCTATGACCTGGTGGACGACGTGAAAGCCGCCGCATCGGGCCTGCTGAGCGCCGAAATCCGCGAAAAGTTCATCGGCTACGCCGAAATCCGCGAAGTCTTCAAGGTCACCGGTGTCGGCAAGGTAGCCGGCTGTCTGGTCACCGAAGGCGTTGCCCGCCGCTCGGCTGGCGTCCGCCTGCTGCGTGACAACGTGGTGATCCACGAAGGCACGCTGAAGACGCTGAAACGCTTCAAAGACGAAGTGGCCGAGGTTCAGTCAGGTCAGGAATGCGGTATGGCGTTCGAGAACTACGATGATATCCGTCAAGGCGACGTAATCGAAATCTTCGAGCGCGAAGAGGTTACGCGGACACTGGACTGATCCGGATCCGAATAGAGATTGAAAACAGCGGTTCCATCGGGGCCGCTGTTTTTTCTTGGGGAAGGTCGCTGGCCTTCGGCTGGATGTGCGATGTTTTCTGAATCCAAGTGGTACCGCGCGTCTTACCGGCTTATGCCAATTATGCGGTCGGTCCGATTTAACTTCGTATGCGCGGCCTAAGGAAGCTATTCGTTATTCTTAATCGAACGGCTGCTCTTGGGGCTCTTGAGTTCTTTTTTAGTGGCTTTCCAGAAACTAGAACTAGACCACAAGATGTTCACAATTGATCGAAGTCGCCACGGTTTTCGAGGCAGCTTCTTTATCGGCACGTGCATTCTGAGTGGTTCGAGAAATCTGCCTTGTCCTCAGGACACCTATCGATTTGAGCTGTTTCAACATAACATGAAGCCCGTCGCACTTGTTTAAGCACACGATTTCCAGGTATCACCTTTGACCGACAGGCTCACATCTTTTGGTTAAAATCCGCCCTAGAAAAGCCAATCCTCTATTGAGAGGGGCGCTTGATACGTCCAGAACGCAGTTTCAGGTGTGTCTGTAGTTGGCAGGGACATTGACGGGACCTCCTGTTCCGTCAAGTTCGATAGCCTGAGTTCCAACCAACTGGTCAATGAGCCATTTCCGGCGACCAGCTTAGGAGTGTCAAAAACAAATGCGTCGTTGTCGGCCAGCTTATTTGCAGAGGGTCCCGCTACGGCTGGTCGGAATGAAATCCCCTCATCCTGCAATTGGAAACCGCCACTGGCAACGACGGCTTCCGCGTTCACCAAAGCGGCGTTTCCGGAATTGTTAGCATCAACGGTGGCGGCAGTAGTGTCGGGAAGTTCGTTTCTCAATCTGGCGATGAGTTCAGGGTTCAATTCCCGTGCGCAATATCCACACATCGTGTTCTCCAAGTATGTCTACCGACAGGCTTTTGGACCCATCGAATTAAATTAGTATCTCTAACGCGGGTATCGGAGAAATGCGGCAGTTTTTGGGCTGTCAACTCAATACCCGGAGTTGGCCATCGCGTCCAAACTACGCGGTCGAAAAGCCGATCAGGACTCACCGACCGTTTGTCCAGTCATTCACCCCTTTGAGAACGCGTTTATAGAACGTGCCTTGCGCATCCCCACCCGCAGGACTTACAACCAACTCCCGATCCAAGTTCAGCACCCCTGCGGGTACGATTTGCCGCGCGATCTCGGGCGGTGTGGTTTCGTCGGACGTTCCATTCTTCCAATCGTGAAAGGCTGATGAGTATCGAACGACTGCTCCGCTCGTCGGCAAATCGAGCAGCCCGCCCTCGGCAAAGAACGTCAACCCGTCGCCCATTTCTTCGCCGATGAGTTTGAGCCTGTTCCCCAAACGATGTTTAAGGATGGCCACAAACACGATCGCTGCGGAAAACGTGAACTTATCGACAAGCACAACAACCTGCTGACTTGCGCTTTGCGCGATCGCGTCGATCAGGGGCATCGTTAGAAGAAAATCGCCGCCAGTATTTCCGCGAACGTCAATCAAGAGTGTTTTGTGCGAGCAAGCGCGCACGCAGGACGCGGCATCTGAGATGGCTTTAGGCAGTGCGTTCTCACTAGGATCAGAGAAGCTTGGTAAAGCTATTGATAGCCCAAGCTCCTGCCAGTCGTGCATTTCCACAAAGGTCCTGGGCTCCCAGGTTGGATCAGCCTTGCCGTGCTCATTTCTTGGGTAGAGCGTCGATGCAGGAACAGTATTTCCATTTGCCACTGTCAGATTGGTTATCTGTCCGTTTTTGTCCCGCACATGATACTCGGTCGTACCGTCGTCTGAAGAAAACCCCAAATGTTTCAAAGCGTAAGGCCAAGCCAAAAGGATCGGTCCGATGACCCGTTTCCTTTGGCGCGTTCCCGCCAGTAATTTCACCGCAGCGGCTTCGATTTGGCTCAAGGCTGCGCCGTTTACTGCGATCAACTCGCCTTGCGGTGCAGTTACCCCTGGTGCTGTACCAATGAGGTGCACGGATTGCCCCACGCTCACGAACCTCAGCGGTACCACCGAGATCGCATCATTCGGGATCAGGCGTGTGTGCCCATTCTCGGGAAGGGCCAACAGGCGCATTGCGGATAACAGAAAGGCTTCGGTGGCGCCCTCCAACGCGTATCGTCGGCAGTCCTCAATGCAGTTGTCTATCACGGCTTTTTCGATCCGCCGAAAGCTGGGATCGGTTGGCAGCGCAGTTTCCAGAATTTGCTTCAGGTCTTCCGTCAGCGACATGATTCAAGGTGCGCATAGCCCAACGTCAATGTCCAGATTGGGCTGGAACCGGGTCTTCTTGCTTCAGCCACAAACGCCCGGTTGGTTGCGATGCAAATGTCAGCCTTGTGGGGCGTTCAACACTTACGGCTACTGCGATGCAGGCAAAAACGTCGCCGGATGCATGATGATATCGAAATGCTGCATCCCCTTTTGCAGATCGAAACTGAGCGAGTGTCCGCCCTTGCGCAGCCGTTCTGCGTAATCCCGACTCTGGCGGACGAATTCGGGCGTGTCGCGCTCGGCCACGGTTACGCGATAGCGCGGGCCGGGGGCGGGCAGGTGCAGGTTGGGGGACAGGTCGTGGACCTCGACAGGCGTCAGTTGCAGCGGGTCGTTGACCGGGGTCAGGCTGATCGGTTCCAGATCGTAGACCCCGCTGATCAGAATGACATCGCGCACGCGCAAGCCGGCCCGCGCCAGCGCATCCGCCGAGGTCGCCATGACCATCGCCACAAGATGCGCACCTGCGCTGTGGCCCGACAGGGTGATCCGTGAGGGGTCGAACCCCAGCGCACCCGCCTGCGAGGCCAGCCACAGCAGCGCATCACGGCATTCCGCGACCATGTCCCCAATGCGCGCATCGGGGGCGAGCGTGTAGTTCAGGGTGGCAAAGGAGTGCTCGGCCTCGATCAGTGCCGGGGCCATCATCGCCGACTCGCGCTGGCTGAGGGCCTGCCAGTACCCGCCGTGAATAAAGACATGCAGCGGCGCGCCCGCGCCTTTGGCCGGAAAGAAATCCAGCACCTGCGCGGAACTGTCGCCATAGGCCAGATTCTCATGGCAGGTCATCTGCGCGCGGTGCTGCGCGCTGAGCGCGGCGTAGCTGTCGATATAGGGCGTCAGGTCGCCGCCGATCATGGACCGGGGCGAATATTCCTGATCCAACTCGTCCTGTGAAAATCCGCGATACAGCATGGAACGCCCTCTTTTTCCGATAGGGTATTCCTTGTGCAGCCCGTGCGCGAAATCAACCGCTTTCAGGTCCAGTCCAGCACAACCTTGCCGGATTGGCCGGATTTCATCGCAGCAAACCCTTTGGCGAAGTCATCCACCTTCATCTGATGGGTGATCACCCGGCTGACATCCAGACCGTTCTGCAACATAGCGATCATCTTGTACCAGGTCTCGAACATCTCGCGGCCATAGACGCCTTTGATGGTGATCGCCTTGAACACGATGCGCGACCAGTCGACCGGGGATTTGCCGGGGGGTATCCCCAGCAAGGCGATCTTGCCGCCCATCACCAGCGCCTCGACCATCTGGTCCAGCGCGATTTGCGAGCCTGACATCTCGAGCCCCACATCAAAGCCCTGAGACATACCCAGTTCGGTGATGACATCCTGCAGATCTTCTTTCGAGACATCGACCGTGCGCACCGTCGGCACCACATGTTCGGCCAGTTTCAGGCGGTCGGGGTTGATATCGGTGATCACCACATGCCGTGCACCGGCATGGCGGGCGACGGCGGCGGCCATGATGCCGATGGGGCCCGCGCCGGTGATCAGCACATCCTCACCCAGCAGATCAAAGCTGAGCGCGGTGTGAACGGCATTGCCTAGCGGGTCGAGGATCGCTCCGATCTCATCCGGGACATCATCGGGCAGGGGGACCACGTTGAAGGCGGGCAGTTTCAGGTATTGGGCAAAGGCCCCCTGTTCGTTCACGCCAATCCCGCGCGTGCCCGGGTCCAGATGGAACTTGCCAGCGCGGCTTTGGCGGCTGTCGGTGCCGATCAGGTGCCCTTCGCCCGAGCAGCGCTGCCCGACATCCAGGCCGGTCACATTGCGCCCGATCTCGACGATCTCTCCGGCAAACTCGTGGCCGGTGATCATCGGTACCGGAACCGTGGCGGCGGCCCACTCATCCCAGTTCCAGATATGGATATCCGTACCGCAGATGCCGGTCTTGTTGACGCGGATCAGGACCTCATCCGGGCCGATCTCGGGCACCGGGGCCTGTATCATCCACAGGCCTTCCTCGGGTTTCGATTTTTCCAGCGCTTTCATGGTGTTGGGTCGCATAGGTTTACTCCCACAAATCGGTGGACAGGTATTTCAGGCCGCTGTCGCACATGACAATTGCGATGCAGCCGCCCTTTTCGGGGCCACGTAAAAGATCAATGGCGGCGGCAAGATTTGCCCCGGCCGAATAACCGGCGAAAATCCCTTCGGTTCGTGCCAGTAGCCGGGCGCAGTCCCGCGCTGCTTTTCCGGATACCGCCAAGTGACCGTTCAGAGTCGTCCCGCTCAGATGTACCAGATCACTTATCGCGTAACCGCCCCCCTGAATCGGGTGATCGGGGGTGCTGACCGTGTCTCCGGCAATTGCGCGCGCGCCTTCGGGTTCAACGGCATAGCAGCGCACGCCCAGCGGGCCGAGGTATTCGGCTGCCCCGGCCAAGGTGCCACCGGACCCGGCGAAGTCACAGAACGCTGTTACGGACCCACCGGATTGCTCCCAGATTTCGGGGCCCGTGCCGGTGGCGTGTGCTTTCGGGTTGCCCGAATGTCCGAACTGATCTGCGCGAAACGCATTGCGTTCCGTTGTGATGCGTTGGGCGGCCTCGTCGACCAGCGCCAGATCGGCCCCCGAAACCTCGCCCGGCCTGCTGCCCTCGGCTTGCGGGACGATGATGACCTCGGCCCCCAAGGCCCGCATCATGCGGGCGCGTTCGACCGAGTTTCCCGCGCTCATCACGGCGACAAACGGGTGGCCCAGAATACCGCAGACAATCGCCAGCCCGGTTCCCATATTGCCCGAGGTCAGTTCGACCACGGTCTGCCCCGGTAACAACGTGCCATCCGCACGGGCCAGTTCGATGATAGAGCGGGCCGCGCGGTCCTTCTTGGAAAATCCGGGCAGCAGATAATCCAGCTTGGCCAGAATCCGGCCCTCAAGATCGAGCGACTGACAAATGCGGGTCAACTCGACCAGAGGCGTGTTTTCAATGGCCTCGATGACAGAGGGGTGGATCACGAGATTATCCCCAACTCTTTGCCGACCTTGCCAAAGGCCGCCAGCGCGCGGTCCAATTCGTCCTTGGTCAAAGCCGCGTTCATCTGCGTTCTGATCCGGGCCTTGCCGCGGGGCACAACGGGGAAGAAAAAGCCCGAGACATAGACGCCCTCGTCAAACAGTTTTGACGCCATCTCCTGCGCCACCGTTGCCTCGCCCAGCATCACCGGGATGATCGGGTGTTCGCCGGGCAGAAGGTCAAAGCCCAGTTTCTCCAGTCCCGCGCGCCAGTATTTGGCGTTGCCGAACAGTTGCGCGCGCAGCATGTCGCCCTCTTCCACCAGCCGGATGGCTTCCAGACCGGCGGCGACGATGGACGGCGGCAGCGAGTTTGAGAACAGATAGGGCCGCGCCCGCTGCCGCAGCAGGTCGATCACTGGCTGCGGCCCGGCGATATAGCCGCCGATTGCCCCCCCAAGTGCCTTGCCCAAAGTTCCCGTCAGAATGTCCACATCGACGCCGAAATGATCCGGCGTGCCCGCCCCGTTCGGCCCCATGAAGCCGGTGGCGTGGCAATCATCGACCATGACGATGGCGTCATATTTGTCGGCCAGTTCCCGGATCTTTGGCAGGTTGGCCAGATAGCCATCCATCGAAAACACACCATCGGTGGCGATCATGATGTGCCGCGCGCCATCCTCGCGCGCCTGTTTCAGCCACGCCTCAAGATCGTTCATGTCATTGTTCATGTAACGATAGCGCTTGGCCTTGCACAGCCGCACCCCGTCGATAATCGAGGCGTGGTTCAGACTGTCCGAGATGATGGCATCTTCGGGTCCCAGAAGCGGTTCGAACAGACCGCCATTTGCGTCAAAGCAAGCGGCGAACAGGATCGCGTCGTCCTTGTTCAGGAATGCGGCCAGCTTCTGTTCCAACTCGCGGTGAATGTCCTGCGTGCCGCAGATGAAGCGGACCGAGGCCATGCCGAAACCCTTGGGCTCCATCGCGCCTTTGGCGGCGTCGATCAACGCTGGGTGGTCGGCCAGCCCCAGATAGTTGTTGGCGCACAGGTTGATGACCTGCCGGTCGCCCACCGTAATCTCACCGCCCTGAGGCGAGGTGATCATTCGCTCGCGTTTATACAGACCTTCAGCTTCGATCTGGGCGAGGGTGTCCGTGATGTGGGACAGGAATGCATCTGCCATGGCGGTCTCCGGTTTGTCTGAGTCGCGTGTCTAACATAGCGGACGTAATTCCCAAATAGGAGAATTACAATATGAAGGAAAAATATCCGTGAAGGTGGAATACTGCTGATGTCAGGCGTTCTTGACGATCAGGAATACCCGCGCCGGTTCGGCGGCTGATATGGAATGCGCGATATCGGCGGCATAGCGTGCGGTATCGCCCTGCCCAAGGTCCGAGATCGCCGTGCCCGAGGTGACGCGGACCGCGCCCTCGAGCACGGTCAGTTGCTCGCGCGCGCCGCGTGCATGGGGCTGGCTGTTCAGGGCCCCACCGGCGTCGAACTGAATGTCATAGACCTCGTGCCCGCCGGCTTCTTCCGGGGGAGAGAGGATGCGGATCCGGCATTTCTCGCCCATGTTGTCGATGCTGGGCACCTCGGCGCTGCGCAACACTTCGATACGGTCGGTGTTTTCGCCGTCTTCCAGCAGTCCGGCAAAATCGACCTGAAGCGCGCGGGTCAGGTTCCACAGGGTCGAGATCGTCGGGCTGCTTTCGCCGCGCTCGATCTGGCTGACCATCGACCGGGACACGCCGCTGAGGTTGGCCACCGCTTCCAGCGAGAGCCCCTTGGCGCGGCGCGCCTCTTTCAGGCGGGCGGGCAGGCGTGTCAGGATATCGTCTGTGTCTTCCGTCATCACGGAATCTCATGCGCCTTTCCGGATGTGATGTCAATTCCGGGCGTGACAGTGAGTCCAATAGTCAGACTATGCTGCAGGAGCATAATGCGCGCATATTCTGGAGGAGAGAGATATGAATGACGTAGTGATTCTGGATGGTGCCCGCACCGCCATCGGGACGTTCGGAGGTGCATTGGCATCGACCGCCCCCATCGATCTTGCCACCGTAGCGACCGAAGCTGCGCTAGAGCGTTCAGGTGTCGAGGGTGGACAGATAGGCCACGTTGTCTTTGGCCATGTGATCAACACCGAACCGCGCGATATGTATCTGTCACGGGCCGCTGCGAAACAGGCTGGCGTGTCCGATGAGACCCCGGCGATGAACGTGAACCGGCTGTGCGGTTCGGGCGCTCAGGCGATTGTCTCGGCGGCGCAGTCGCTGATGCTGGGGGATGCGGAATTCGCGTTGGCGGGTGGCGCGGAAAGCATGTCGCGCGGGCCCTACATTGTGCCGCAGGCGCGTTGGGGCGCCAAGATGGGGGATGTCACCTCGCTGGACATGATGGTTGGCGCGCTGAATTGCCCCTTCGGGACCGGTCATATGGGTGTCACGGCCGAAAACGTCGCCGATGAGCATCAGATCACGCGCGAACAGATGGACGCCTTTGCCGTCACCAGCCAGACCCGCGCGGCTGCGGCAATCGAGGCTGGGTATTTTGACAGCCAGATCGCTCCGGTTCAGGTGAAGGTCCGGCGCGACATGGTCGATTTCAAGGTCGACGAACATCCCAAGGCCACCACCGCCGAGACACTGGCGGGCTTGCGTCCGGTCTTCAAGAAAGAGGGTCGTGTGACGGCGGGCAACGCCTCGGGTATCAACGATGGGGCTGCCGCGATGGTTCTGGCCACGGCGGATGCGGCCGAGAAAGCGGGGCTGAAGCCCAAGGCGCGGATTTTGGGCTATGCCCATGCTGGCGTGCGGCCCGAGGTGATGGGGATCGGTCCGGTTCCGGCGGTGCAGAACCTGCTGGCCAAGACGGGGCTTTCGATTGCCGATTTCGACGTGATCGAAAGCAACGAAGCCTTCGCGGCGCAGGCTTTGGCCGTGAACAAGGAGCTTGGGCTGGACGCGGGCAAGGTGAACCCCAACGGCGGCGCGATCGCTCTGGGCCATCCGGTTGGTGCGACGGGGGCGATCATCACGCTGAAGGCACTGTATGAGCTGGAGCGCACGGGTGGGTCGAAAGGCCTGATTACCATGTGCATCGGGGGCGGTCAGGGGATTGCCCTTGCCATCGAGCGGCTCTGATCGGGACCGTTGCAGGGGGGCTGTCTGCCCCCCATCGCGCCGCTGGCGCGATTCCCCCCGAGGATTTTTTCAGACAGATGAAGGGGCGGATCGGGGCTAGCTGAGGGCTGTCAGGATCAGAACAATGGCCGCGCCTGCGGCTGCGCCGATGGCGGCGGGCAGGGCCGAGGACCTGAGCAAGGACTGATCCGTGTCGTCTTTCTGGGTCTGGGCGATCAGCGCGTTTTCCACCAGTGCGGGCAGGCGGGGGCCGAAGCGGGCCAGCACCAGTGCGGTTTTGCCGAAGTCGCGCAGGGCGGCGCGGGGGCCGATGGATTGCTTGATGTAATCCTCGACCACCGGGCGGGCGACTTCCCAGATGTTCATATGCGGGTCGAGCGAGCGCGCGACGCCTTCGACCACCACCATCGTGCGTTGCAGCAGGATCAGTTCGGTGCGGGTTTCCATGCCGAAGCGTTCGGTGACTTCGAACAGGTAGTTCAGCAGGCGGCCCATCGAGATATGGGTGGCGTCCATGCCGAAGATGGGTTCGCCCACCGCGCGCAGGGCGCGTGCGAATTCGTCTACGTCTTGATTGGCGGGGACGTAGCCGGCCTCAAAATGGACCTCGGCCACGCGTTTATAGTCGCGTCGGATGAAGCCGAAGAGGATCTCGGCATAGACCCGGCGGGTGTATTCGTCGATATGGCCCATGATGCCGTAGTCATAGGCGATGATGTCTCCGTTCGCGGCGACCTTGAGGTTGCCCTGGTGCATGTCGGCATGGAAATAGCCGTCGCGCAGGGCGTGCAGCAGGAACAGGCGCAGGACGCGTTCCGCCAGATCGCGGCGGTTGTGGCCTGCGGCGTCAAGCGCATCGTTGTCGCCCAGCGGGATGCCATCGGCCCAGCTGAGGGTCATCACGCGGCGCGCGGACAGGGACCAGACCACGGGGGGTAGCCAGAAACCTGCGTCATCCTTGGTATTGGCGGCGTATTCTGACGCGGCGGCGCTTTCGAGGCGGAGGTCGAGTTCTCCGCGCACGACGCCGTCGAAATGCTCGATCACCTCCATCGGGCGCAGGCGGCGGGCGCCGGGGGCGCACAGCGCGACGATGCGGGCGGCGAAGTAGAAGGCGTCGACGTCCTTGCGGAAGGCGCGTTCGATGCCGGGGCGCAGGACTTTGACGGCGACATCCTCGCCAGTGCTGGTCAGTTTGGCCTTGTGCACCTGCGCGATCGAGGCGGCAGCGATGGGTTCGCTGAAATCGCTGAAGATTTCCGAGACGGGCTGACCCAGTTCCCGTTCGACCTCGGCCATGGCTTCGGCCTTGGAAAAGGGGGGCAGCTTGTCCTGCAGCACCCGCAATTGTGCCGCCAGTTCGTCGCCGACCACATCGGGGCGGGTCGAGAGGACCTGACCGAACTTGATATAGGCCGGTCCCAGCGCGGTCAGCGCGCGGGTCGCGGGTGGCATCTCGGGGTCGCCCTTGTAGCCCAGCCATTGGAAGGGTTTGCCGAGGGTATGCGCCACGATGCGCAGGGCGCGTGGGGCCTCGAACGCATCCAGCACCACATTCATGGCACCGGTGCGCTCCAAAGTGGCGCCCGTGCGGATCAGGCGGATGATGTTGTGGGGGCCGCGCATCTAGATTTTCCAGCCGGAATGCAGCGCGGCGATTCCCATGCTCAGGTTGCGGTATTTGGCGTTTTCGAATCCGGCGGTGCGGACCATCGACAGGAAAGTGTCCTGATCGGGGAACTTGCGGATCGATTCGACCAGATACTGATAGCTGTCGTAATCATTGGCGATCAGCTTGCCCATGCGTGGGATGACGTTGAAGCTGTAGAGATCATAGAGCTTTTGCAGCCCGTCATTGGGCAATTGGCTGAACTCCAGCACCATCAGGCGGCCACCGGGTTTCAACACACGGTAAGCCTCGTTCAGCGCCTCCTGCGGGCGGGTGACGTTCCGGATGCCGAACGAGATGGTGTAGACGTCGAATGTGTTGTCCTCGAAGGGCAGGGACATCGCGTCGCCCACCACCCAGTTCAGGCTGTCGGCCATTTGGTCGGCTTCGGCGCGCTGACGGCCTTCGACCAGCATGGGCTCGGTCAGGTCCAGAACGGTGGCGTGGCCGTGGCCCGCGCGTTTGAGGAATCGGAAGGAAATGTCTCCGGTCCCCCCTGCGACGTCCAGCAGGCGCTGACCGGGGCGCGGGGCCAGCCAATCCATCATCGCGTCTTTCCAGACCCGGTGGATGCCCATCGACATGACATCGTTCATCACGTCGTATTTCGAGGCGACCGAGTTGAACACGCCCTGCACGCGCCCGGCCTTTTCAGTCTCGCGCACGGTTTCAAACCCGAAATGAGTGGTCTTGTCGTTGGTGTCGGACATTTGCCTTGCCGTTCGTCGAATTTCGCCTCTGTTATAGGGCCATGAGAGGCGGGCACAATGCGGCCCTTTGGAATAGGAGCCATCTAATGCCCGAATTGCCCGAGGTCGAGACAGTAAGACGCGGCCTGTCCCCGGCGATGGAGGGGGTGGTGATCGAACGGGCAGACGTGAACCGCCCCGATCTGCGCTGGCCGTTTCCGGACCGGATGGCCGAACGGCTGACCGGGCAGACGGTTCAGCGCCTGCGGCGGCGGTCGAAATATATTCTGGCCGACCTCAGCAGCGGTGAAACTCTGTTGATCCATCTGGGCATGTCCGGGCGGATGACAGTGTCTGGTGACCCTCTGGGGCAGTTCGTGCATGACCATCCAGCGGTGCAAAAGCATGACCATGTGGTGTTTCACATGGCCAACGGTGCGCGGATTACCTTCAACGACCCGCGCCGGTTTGGGGCGATGGATTTGTTGCCAACAGCATCGGCGGAGCAGCACAAGCTGCTCTCGGTTCTGGGGCCCGAGCCCTTGGGCAACGACTTTCACGAACAGCACCTGATTGACGCGTTCAAAGGCAAGAACACCCCGGTCAAATCGGCGCTTCTGGATCAGGGAATCGTTGCCGGGCTGGGAAATATCTACGTTTGCGAGGCGCTTTATCGCGGCAAGGTGTCTCCTCGGCGCAAGGCCGGTCAGATTTCTGGGTCGCGTGTCTCAGCGCTGGTGCCGATCATCCGACAGGTGCTGCAGGACGCCATCGAGGCGGGCGGTTCATCGCTGCGCGATTTCCGCCAAGCTGATGGAGAGCTTGGATATTTTCAACACAGTTTCGATGTCTATGGCCGCGAGGGCGAACCCTGCCGAACCGAAGGGTGCGGGGAGACGATCCGGAGAATCACCCAATCCGGTCGCTCATCTTTCTATTGCGCGCAATGCCAAAGATAACTTGATCCAGCCCATGCGCGTGGTAAGGAATCGTACCTGAACGGAACAACCGGAAGCTTACACCTCATGGCTTTTGAGACGATCATCGTCGAAATCGAAGACCACGTCGCCCTTATCAAACTCGACCGCCCTGACGCGATGAATGCGCTTAACACCCAGTTGATGACTGAGTTGTGTACGGCGCTGGAGGACGCCGACGGGAACGACAAGGTGCGGTGCATCGTCATCACCGGATCGGAAAAGGCCTTTGCTGCGGGCGCGGACATCAAGGAAATGTCCGAGATGAGTTTTGTTCAGGTCTATGGCCAGAACCTGTTCGGGGACGCAAATGACCGGATCACCGCCATCCGCAAACCGATCATCGCCGCTGTTGCAGGCTATGCGCTGGGCGGTGGATGCGAATTGGCGATGATGTGCGATTTCATCATCGCATCCGATACCGCCAAGTTCGGCCAGCCCGAGATCAATCTGGGCGTCATTGCCGGTCTGGGCGGCACCCAGCGCCTGACCCGCTTTGTTGGCAAGTCCAAGGCGATGGATATGAACCTGACCGGTCGTTTCATGGATGCCGAAGAGGCTGAGCGTGCAGGGCTTGTCAGCCGCATCGTCCCCGCCAAGAAGCTGGTCGAAGAGGCCGTGGGCGCGGCGCAGAAAATTGCAGAGAAATCGCAGCTAACTGCAATGGCCGCGAAAGAGGCGGTGAACCGCAGCTATGAGCTGCCGCTGAGCGAAGGGATGCTGTTCGAACGCCGGGTGTTCCATTCGATGTTCGCCACCGAAGATCAGAAAGAGGGCATGGCCGCGTTTCTGGAAAAACGTGCGGCGCAGTTCCGCGACAAGTAAGCCCGTCTTCGGGTGCCAAAACAGGCGGGCTTGGCCCCGCCTTTTTCATGCCTGCACTTTGCGCTCAAGAATCCGCTTGGCAAACCTGGACAACTTGGATAGTAAGCGCCGCTATACATGCGCGTGCGGCCCGCCTGGCCCGACTCACACTCGTGATTTCTGATCCGGTGCGGATAATTCCCGTGGCGCGCAACCCAAGATAACCGTACCGAACAAAGGTCAAAGTCACATGGCAAATTCGCCCCAGGCAAAGAAGCGCGCTCGTCAGAACGAAAAGCGTTTCGCCGTAAACAAAGCACGCCGTTCGCGCATCCGCACCTATCTGCGTAAAGTTGAAGAAGCAATCGCATCCGGCGACAAGGACGCGGCCACCGCAGCGCTGCGGGCGGCTCAGCCCGAACTGATGCGCGGCGTCACCAAAGGCGTCTTCCACAAGAACACCGCATCGCGCAAAATGTCCCGCCTGTCGGCACGGGTCAAAGCGCTGGGCTAAGCTATCTGGTTGACCTTGGGTCACGTCAGAAAAGCTGAACCAATTTGAAAGGCGCCGCGCAAGCGGCGCTTTTTTTCACCTGTTGCCAGAAAACCGCGCCTTCACAAAACCGAGAGATTCTTTCGCCCCGAACCCCGAGTCAATATCAGAGTTTCGTTGCCGCGCCGGGTCTCGTCTTGTTACCACTAATCTAGCGATTCACTCGCTTGGGGGGACAGGCTGTTTCCACGATCTGAATGACGGGCATCAGGAGGGTTGTGGAATCATAGTCGTGATCCGGCTAACGCCGGGCTGCCGATCTGCCACGGATCTCGGGTAACCGTTGGTCCTGGCCCTGTCAAAAAATGCGAATGCGATCTGCGCACCGGTTTGCCGGACGATCCTGTTATTGGCCGTTCCATTGGCCGGGTTGCAGAGCGTTTATTAGGACAGACCCGCCGAACCGTTAGGTCCGGCGACGGGATACCTTTGCGCGTGTGAATCCATAAACCGGGCGACCGGGACATAGTCAATAAGGCCGACAGGCCAATAAAGAATGGGATGCGTGAGGCGCTGAATGACACAAGAGAAATGGGGACTACTGCGTAACAAGTTGCTCAAGGTTGTTGGTCGGAACAACTACACCACCTGGATCGAACCTCTGGAATTTCAGGAGTTGCAGGATGGTGTGGCCGTGTTCTCGGTGCCGACGAATTTCATGGGCAACTATGTCAGCCAAAATTTTGCGGACCTCATTTTATACGAGTTGAACACCTCGGGTGAGACAGTGCAGCGTCTGGATTTCCGTGTCGCCGCCAATTCACCTACGCGACCCTCGCCCGTTGCGGAAGCCAAATCGGAATTCAAAGCCGCCGAACCTGCCACGCCACAGGCAGAGGCCACGCCGGACGCGTTCGAGTCGCTGCAGGCCGCGCCTTTGGACAAGCGGTTCACCTTTGACAGCTTTGTGGTCGGCAAGCCCAACGAATTGGCCCATGCTGCCGCGCGCCGCGTGTCCGAGGGCGGTCCGGTTACGTTTAACCCGCTGGTCCTGTATGGTGGTGTGGGCCTTGGTAAGACCCACCTGATGCACGCGATCGCCTGGGAGCTAAAAACCAAGCACCCAGAACTGAACGTGCTCTACCTGTCCGCCGAGCAGTTCATGTACCGTTTCGTGAAGGCCCTGCGCGAGCGTCGGATGATGGATTTCAAACATCTGTTCCGCTCGGTCGATGTGCTCATGGTGGACGACGTGCAGTTCATCGCCGGCAAGGATTCCACACAGGAGGAATTCTTCCACACCTTCAACGCTCTGGTGGACCAGAACAAGCAGATCATCATCTCGGCCGACCGTGCGCCCGGTGAAATCAAGGATCTTGAGGACCGCGTGAAATCGCGCCTGCAATGCGGGCTGGTGGTGGACTTGCACCCGACCGACTATGAGCTGCGTCTGGGCATCCTGCAGAACAAGGTCCAGCATTACAGCAACACCTATCCCGACCTGACCATCGCTGACGGGGTTCTGGAATTCCTCGCACAGCGCATCTCGACCAACGTGCGCGTGCTGGAAGGGGCGTTGACCCGTCTCTTTGCTTTTGCTTCGCTGGTTGGGCGTGAGATCGACATGGACCTGACGCAGGATTGTCTGGCCGATGTGCTGCGGATGTCCGAGCGTAAGATCACCGTCGAAGAAATTCAGCGCAAGGTCTCTGAGTATTACAACATCCGCCTGTCCGACATTATCGGCCCCAAGCGCCTGCGGTCTTATGCCCGCCCGCGTCAAGTGGCGATGTATCTGTGCAAGCAGCTGACCAGCCGGTCGCTGCCCGAGATTGGCCGCCGTTTTGGCGGCCGTGACCACACCACCGTGATGCATGGTGTCAAGCGGATTGAAGAGCTGAAGCTGACCGACGGCCAGATTGCCGAAGATGTCGAGATGCTGCGCCGGTCGCTGGAAGCCTGAGTCACATCCCCAAACCACTCAGAAACGCCCCGGACCATTGGCCCGGGGCGTTTTCTTGTGCGCATTTCTCCACGGTCGGCGGGTGAACTGTGTCGCAACGACCACGCGGCCCTTGACGGTTGCGGCATTCCGACCCAGAAATCGGTAAAAAATCCTTGTGCCTCAGGGCGGAACCGCTAACGTGCCAGTCCCGCCTATTTCGGCACGCAAGTCAGAGGAATTGAGGGTATGAAGATCAGCATCGAACGCGGCACCCTTCTCAAGGCCGTTTCGCAGGCCCAATCTGTTGTCGAACGGCGCAACACCATTCCCATACTTGCCAATGTGCTGATCGAGGCCGAAGGCGATCAGGTGCAGTTCCGCGCCACCGATCTGGATATCGAGGTGGTCGACAAGGCCCCCGCGCAGGTCGAGAAGGCCGGGGCGACAACCGTGGCTGCAACCACCCTGCACGAGATTGTCCGCAAGCTGCCTGATGGCGCGCTGGTGACGTTGACCGCTGATAGTGCTGCGGGGCGTCTGACGGTCGAGGCGGGCCGGTCGAATTTCTCGCTGGCGACGCTGCCGAAAGAGGATTTCCCTGTTATGGCATCCTCGGAATATGCGTCGAACTTTACCGCCTCGGCGGCGCTGCTGCGGCGGTTGTTCGACAAGTCGAAATTCGCCATCTCTACGGAAGAGACGCGGTACTATCTGAACGGCGTTTACATGCATGTGACTGACGGGTCGGACGGCGGCAAGGTACTGCGCTGCGTGGCCACCGATGGCCACCGCCTGGCCCGCATCGATGCGGACCTGCCGGATGGTGCAGCGGATATGCCCGGTGTGATCGTGCCGCGAAAGACGGTGGGTGAGCTACGGAAACTGCTGGACGATGATGAGATGGATATCGCCGTCTCGGTCAGCGAAACCAAGGTGCGGTTTGCCACGCCGGATATCACGCTGACCTCGAAAGTGATCGACGGCACCTTCCCCGACTACACCCGCGTGATCCCACAGGGCAATACCCGCAAACTGGAAGTGGATGCCGCCGAGTTCGCGCAGGCGGTGGACCGGGTGGCGACTGTTTCGTCCGAGCGTTCACGTGCGGTGAAGCTGCAACTGGACGGGGATAAACTGGTTCTATCGGTGAATGCGCCGGATAGCGGGGCGGCTGAGGAAGAACTGGCCGTGGCCTATGGCGACGAGCGGTTGGAGATCGGGTTCAACGCGAAGTATCTGCTGGAGATTGCCTCGCAGGTGGATCGCGAGAATGCGGTGTTCCTGTTCAACTCAGCGGGCGACCCGACCCTGATGCGCGAGGGCAATGATCAGAGCGCGGTTTATGTTGTCATGCCCATGCGCGTCTGATCGCGCTGGCGCGCGATGCCTTCGGCGACCGTATTTTTGACAAGAAGAAGGGTGGGGTCATGGGATTGGCCCTGACCGAGCTTACGGTCTCGCATTTTCGGTCTCATAAATTGGCGCGGTTGTCCTTGGATGGGCGACCGGTGGCGATCCATGGGCCGAACGGGGCGGGGAAGACGAATATTCTTGAGGCGGTGTCTTTGTTTTCGCCGGGGCGCGGGATGCGGCGGGCGAGTGCGGCTGAGATGACGCGGCGGCCTGAGGCGCTAGGGTGGAAACTGTCCGGTGTTCTGGATGTCCGCGGCCAGCGGTCTGAAATCCAGACCTGGTCCGAAGGCGGCGCGGCACGGCAGGTTCGGATTGATGAGAAATCTGCGACACAAATTGATCTGGGCAAGCTGGCGCGAGTCGTCTGGCTGATCCCTTCAATGGACCGGCTTTGGATCGAAGGGGCCGAGGGGCGGCGGCGGTTTCTGGACCGGATCGCGCTGAGTTTTGATCCCTCGCATGCCGAGGCCTCACTGACCTATGAAAAGGCGATGCGCGAGCGGAACCGGCTGTTGAAAGAGCAGGTGCGGGATGCGCATTGGTATGCGGCGTTGGAGGGGCAGATGGCTGAAATGGGTCATCGTATCCATGTCGCTCGGCTAACAGCATTGGGGCATTTACGGGCTGCGCAGGATCAGGCGGAAACGGCATTTCCTTCGGCTGATCTGGAACTGGTGCAGACCGAGGGCGCGATGCCAGAGACGGCGGAAGATTTGCGTGAGGCTTTGGATGAAAGCCGGTTTCGCGATCTGGCCGCAGGACGGACCTTGGTGGGGCCGCACCGGTCGGATCTGTATGGCGTATTTGCCGCCAAGGGGGTGCCTGCTAAGGATTGCTCGACCGGAGAACAAAAAGCGCTGCTGGTCTCGCTGATCCTGTCCAACGCGCGGGCGCTGGCCGGGATGGTTGGGGCACCGCCGATTGTGTTGCTGGATGAGGTGGCCGCGCATCTGGATGCCGGGCGGCGGGCGGCGCTTTATGATGAGATTTGCGCGCTGGGCGCTCAGGCCTGGATGACGGGCACCGGGCCTGAGCTGTTTGCGGAATTAGGCGACCGGGCCCAAACCTTGGTTGTCACCGAAGGCGATGAGGGCTCGGTCGTGACGGCTTAGGCCGGTTCGCTGACCTTGCGTTCCCACAGGAAGCCGCGCATGACTTCGTCCACCGGGGTCTGCGCCATGTGGTTGACGTAGTTCGACATGGTTTTCTGCGCGAGACCCAGTACCACGTCCAGAACCGCGCGATGCGAGTAACCGGCGTCGAAGAAGGCTTGCAGTTGTTCCTCGGTCGGGTTGCCGCGGGATTCCATCACTTGCAGGGTGAATGTGCGCAGTGCCTCAAGCTTGGCCGAGGGCAGTGGGGTTTCGTTGCGCAGAGCCTCGGTGATGTCATCCGAGATCTTCATCATCTTGGCGATACCGGTATGGGCGGGCACGCAGTAGTGGCACTCGTTCGCCACGTTGATCGTCTGCCAGACGACGGTTTTCTCATCATCGTCGAAATCGGTCTGCAGGAACAGGCCGTGCAGGACCTGATAGGCCTCAAGATGCTGCGGGCTTTCCGCCATCACTTTGTGCAGGCCGGGCAGGCGGCCAAACGCGGCCTGAGACTTTTCCAGCAGCGGTTTCGACCCTTCCGGGGCGGTTTCGAGGTCATGAGAGGGGAAGTTTGCCATGTCAAAGCTCCTGTTTCTGGCGCGATGAGTCGTATTTAGGCTTTCTTGAGCGATCACTCAAGTATATATTTGAGTGAACGTTCAAGAATTGGTGAAGCCGATGCCCCGTAAGCCCACATATGACCGCGACGCGCTGATTGCGCAGGCCCGGGATCTGTTCTGGCGTCAGGGCTGGGCCGGGACCTCGCTGAAGGATCTGGAGCGCGAGTTGAACCTGAAACCCGGCAGTTTCTATGCCGCCTTCGGGTCCAAGGATGCGCTGTATGCGCTGACGCTGGAACGATACGCGCTGGATGGCGTGGCTCGTCTGATGGCGTTGGCCGATGAGATCGGGCCGCTGCCGGCGCTCAAGGCGCAGCCGCATGAGGTGATCGACGAAAGTGAGATGCCCGCGCGCGCCTGCATGCTGGCCAAGACCTATGCCGAACTGCAGGCCAGGGGGCACGATTTGGCCGACAAGGCCGGATGCCATATGGCCGAGATGAAGGATTGTTTCGCGACGCTGTTTCGCCGGGCGCAGGAGGCTGGGGAAATCGGACCTGACCACGACCCTGATCGTCTGGCCGCGCGCTATCAGTCCGACATTCTGGGTCTGCGATTGTCGGCCGAACGTAGCGACGTGAATGCGGCGGAAATTGCCGCTGATATCGCGGCGGATCTGGATCGGCTTTGATCCGCACCAACCCTCAGATTCCGACACAAAATGTTGGGGGATCGCGTGACAATGCCCACCAGAAAACGTATAAGTTACCAAAATAATATAGGTACTGACTGAATGTCCGAAGACGCACAGGCACCCCAGGAATACGGCGCGGATTCCATCAAGGTTCTCAAAGGTTTAGAAGCGGTTCGCAAGCGCCCCGGGATGTATATCGGCGACACCGATGATGGCTCGGGTCTGCACCATATGGTGTATGAGGTCGTGGACAACGGAATTGATGAGGCTTTGGCCGGCCATGCGGACCATGTGACCGTCAAAATCCACGCGGATTCCAGTGTTTCGGTCAGCGATAACGGGCGCGGAATCCCGGTCGATATTCACCCGGAAGAGGGTGTTTCGGCGGCCGAGGTCATCATGACCCAACTGCACGCGGGCGGGAAGTTCGACAGCAACTCATACAAAGTTTCGGGCGGTCTGCACGGCGTGGGTGTTTCGGTGGTGAATGCCCTGTCCGACTGGTTGGAACTGCGCATCTGGCGCGCAGGCAAAGAGCATGTAGCGCGCTTTGAGGGCGGTGAGACGGCGGAGCATCTGAAAGTCGTGGGCGACTGCGGCGACCGCACCGGGACCGAGGTGCGGTTTCTGGCCTCGACCAACACGTTCTCGAACCTTGAATACTCGTTTGAGACGCTGGAAAAGCGCCTGCGCGAACTGGCCTTCCTGAATTCGGGTGTGCGGATCATTCTGATTGACGAACGCCCCGCCGAGCGGCTGGAAACCGAGCTGTTCTATGAAGGCGGCGTTAAGGAATTCGTCAAATACCTCGACCGGTCGAAAACCCCGGCGATGCCCGAACCGATCTATATCAAGGGCGAGCGCGACGACATTGGCGTCGAAATCGCCATGTGGTGGAACGACAGCTATCACGAGACGGTGCTTCCCTTTACCAACAACATTCCGCAGCGCGATGGCGGTACCCATGTGGCCGGTTTCCGGGGCGCATTGACGCGGACGATCAACAACTATGCGCAGTCCAGCGGGATTGCGAAGAAGGAAAAGGTCAGCTTCACCGGCGATGACGCGCGCGAAGGTCTGACCTGTGTGCTGTCGGTCAAGGTGCCCGATCCCAAGTTCTCGTCTCAGACCAAGGACAAGCTGGTGTCGTCCGAAGTCCGACCGGCGGTCGAAGGTCTGATGAATGAGAAACTGGCCGAGTGGTTTGAAGAAAACCCCAACGAGGCCAAGACCATCGTCGGCAAGATCATCGAGGCCGCCTTGGCGCGCGAAGCCGCCCGCAAGGCCCGCGAACTGACCCGCCGCAAGACCGCGATGGATGTGAACTATCTGGCCGGGAAGCTGAAGGATTGTTCCGAGAAGGACCCCTCGAAGACCGAAGTCTTTCTGGTTGAGGGGGATTCGGCGGGCGGTTCGGCCCAGACGGGCCGAGATCGTCTGACGCAGGCGGTGCTGCCTCTGCGCGGGAAAATCCTGAACGTCGAACGTGCGCGGTTTGACCGGATGCTGTCGTCGCAGGAAATCGGCAATCTGGTGATGGCGCTGGGCACCGGCATTGGCCGTGATGAGTTCAACATCGAAAAGCTGCGCTACCACAAGATCGTTATCATGACCGACGCCGACGTGGACGGTGCGCATATCCGGACGCTGCTGCTGACCTTCTTCTACCGGCAGATGCCGGAACTGATCGAAGGGGGTTATCTCTATATCGCCCAGCCACCACTTTATAAGGTTTCGCGTGGGAAGTCAGAGGTTTACCTGAAAGATCAGGCCGCTCTGGACGATTACCTGATCCATCAGGGCGTTGAAGGCGCGGTGCTGAAGCTGGGCTCAGGCGAGGAGATCATCGGTCAGGACCTGACCCGTGTGGTCGACGAAGCGCGGCAGTTGAAACGCGTGTTGGATGCCTTCCCAACACACTACCCGCGTCACATTCTGGAACAGGCCGCCGTTGCCGGAGCCTTCGTTCCGGGCGCGGTTGATGCCGACTTGCAGGGCGTCGCTGACAAGGTCGCGGCCCGTCTGGACCTGATCGCGCTGGAATACGAACGCGGCTGGCAAGGCCGCATCACGCAGGATCATGGTATCCGCCTTGCCCGCATCCTGCGCGGCGTCGAAGAGGTCCGCACGCTCGACGGCCCCATGCTGCGCTCGGGCGAGGCGCGCAAGACCGGGTCGTTCACGCAAAGCCTGCAAGAGGTCTATAACACCCCCGCCACGCTGGTACGCCGCGATCGGATGCAATCCATCCACGGCCCGCTGGACCTGCTGCGCGCGATTCTGGAAGAGGGCGAAAAGGGCCTATCGCTGCAGCGCTACAAAGGTCTGGGCGAGATGAACCCCGACCAGTTGTGGGAAACCACTCTGGACCCGGATGCGCGCACTCTGCTGCAGGTGCGCGTGGACGACATGGTCGAGGCTGACGATCTGTTCACTAAACTGATGGGCGACGTGGTAGAACCGCGCCGCGAGTTCATCCAGCAGAACGCACTGAGCGTGGAAAACCTGGATTTCTAGCGGTCCTCGCCGCCACGCCGCTTATTTACA
Organism: Ruegeria sp. G12; assembly: GCF_056533565.1. Taxonomy (NCBI): domain Bacteria; kingdom Pseudomonadati; phylum Pseudomonadota; class Alphaproteobacteria; order Rhodobacterales; family Roseobacteraceae; genus Ruegeria; species Ruegeria sp. G12. Next base: position 25,584 of record NZ_JBQFOO010000011.1, on the reverse strand, counting down.
GATCGGCAACACCAACGGAGGTTGTTTCGGTAGAGACTGCCTCCATTGGTTTATGACCGGCTGTAAATTGCTTTTGGGCCAGAACTTAGGCGCGCCGATGGCCTGCAGGCAGGCAGCATTCCAGTAAAGCCCGGCGCGGGACAGGGATCGCCCCTTTTTCACCGCTTTTGCCACCGCGTTGATGTCTTTGGATTCCGGATAGATGTACAGCGTTGTCGGGTTCCCCTCGACCAGCGCCAGGATGTCCTTGGACGCGGATTGGGACCAGGTTGTGCAGCCATTGCTGCGGCCGCCGGTGTAGTTCACCAGTCTTCCGTAAGGAACATAGCCTTCGGCATCGGCATGCGGGCTTTGCGGGTTTTTGAAACGGCATTGCCATTTAAGGAAAACGGCGGGGTGGCCGCCGATGGCCCGTTCCCTTGCATTGCTCGTTTCACCCTCGCCATCGAACAGAAGGAAGGTGCGGTAGAACGGTGTGCGTTTGCCCGACTGGTTGTAGTAGCCTTTGAACGAGGTGCGGGTTTCTGCGGTCACGTAGGACCCGCCCGCCGTCAGTTTCGATCCCTCGGCGTTGCTGAAGTTCTTTGCGCATTGCCGCCCGTTCGAGAAATTCGCCCGCTGCAGCTTGCGCCCGTTGCCATAGCCCGAGGACACGGCGCGGAAGACCTTCTGAGATTCACAAATCACATAAAACCGCCGCCCCGGATTGCCTCCGGGCGAGGTGCTGGGGCGGGTCGCATCCTTGGCGAGGTAACAGGGATTTCTGACCGCCCCCTGCCGACGTTTTTCCTGATAAAGTGCCCGCGCCCGTTGCAGAACTACCGGTGCGATCTGGCCTTCGCCGGTTCCCACATGTTTCTGCAGCCAGGCAGGAATGTCGGACGATAGCGCGTGGGCAGTGGTTGACGAGAATGCGACAGCCATAACGGCGGCAAGGCGGAGCGGCTTGGTCAGCAACGGGAAAACTCCTGCTAGAATGTCCTCAGGTCCAAACTAGCACAGATTGTTCGCCTAAAGGCGTCAATCCGGAGATGATGTCCGGGACTGTGGCCGCAAATCCTACGCTGCTTTGCGCGCCTGGGTTCAGAAAATCTCGCAGGCCTGCCCGGCAACCTTGATCACGCGGTCATCGCCAGCCTTGATGCATTGCGCCGGGACCGCACCACCAAGTTCTTTCTTGGGCGAGGTCATCCAGAACGCGCGCTGCCATGGCGTCATGCCGTGCGGCAGGGCCTGCAGCACTTTTTCCATCAGTGGCAGGGGCGTGCCATCTTCGGCGAACTGAAAGGACGGGTAGGCGTCAGTGCCTTGATAAGGCAGGGAAAGTACCTTTCCAGTCCGTTTCCAGATATCGCCGATCCGCGTCAGATGCCACGCGCCACCCTTCCACCGGGCGTGCACGGCGCTGTCATCCAGCAAAGGATAATCCCGCGCAAAATCGTCTTTCTGGGTGTTTCTGACGGCGTCACTGCGCCCGTCGAACTTCGACAAATACATCAAAAAACTCACACTATTCACTCACCACGGCTCAAGCATACTACCGCAAAGCGATTCGTGCCAAAGTGAAACACTTCACACTGTTTCAATGGAATGAGAGGTTTGCGGAGGTTTTTTGTCCACAGGCCGTGAGCCTCGCACCGGGCGCGCGATTCCCGGTATTGTCACGGATCGAGGCAATACTTACCTCAGTCACACCGCGTTCACGGCTCTGCCACGGGCGCATCCTGAGGGTTTGCAACAGATGGGTTACACGAAAACGGCACTGCTGATGGCCGCCATGACCGCCTTGTTCATGGGGCTTGGGTATCTTCTGGCCGGGACCGGCGGCATGGTGCTGGCTCTGGTCGTTGCCGCGGGCATGAACGTGTTCACCTGGTGGAACTCGGATAAAATGGTGCTGCGCATGCATAATGCGCAACCTGTTCCCAGCGGGGATCGGCTGGGCCTGTCGCAGATGGTGCATGATCTGGCGCGCAATGCCGGGATGCCGACGCCCGCAGTCTATCTGCTGGACACCCCGCAGCCGAACGCGTTTGCAACCGGGCGCAATCCGAACAATGCCGCCGTTGCCGTGACCTCGGGCCTGATCCGGACCCTGTCGCGCGAGGAACTGGCGGGTGTTGTGGCCCATGAGCTTGCCCATATCAAGAACCACGACACCGCGATCATGACCGTCACCGCGACCTTCGCGGGTGCGATCACGATGCTGGCGAATTTCGCGCTGTTCTTTGGCGGGCGGCGGGATAGCGGGGTCGGGTTGGTCGGGACCATCGCGCTGATGATCCTGGCCCCGCTGGCTGCTGGGTTGGTGCAGATGGCGATCAGCCGGACACGGGAATACGCCGCCGACCGTTTGGGGGCCGAGATTTGCGGCCAGCCGCTGGCGCTTGCCTCAGCGCTTGAGCGGATCCAGCAGGGCGCGGTTCGGATCGACAATGATGCGGCCGAACGGAACCCGGCGACGGCACATATGTTCATCATCAACCCGCTGCACGCGCATACGCGTGACAAACTGTTTTCGACGCACCCTTCGACGGCGAACCGGATAGCGGCCCTGCGAAACATGGCTGGGCAGAGGGATGCGCCCCGCGCGCCCCAGCCGGAACGAGCTCGGCGCCCCGGGAGCGGGCCTTGGGGGTAAAGCCTGGCTACGTCTCGGGTGAGGCCAGCACTTCGCCCTGATACCCGAACAGGGCGGGTAGCCCGCCGGTATGCAGCAAGACCACCTTTTGACCCGTTGTGATCTGACCCTCGCGGACCAGATCCAGCAACCCGGCAAAGGTTTTGGCCGAATAGACAGGATCGAGGAAAATGCCTTCGGTCCGGGCCATTCTCTCAAGTGCAGACCGCGTTTTTGGACCCAACCGGCCGTACCCCGGAGCCAGCGCGCCGTCCCATATATCGACCCTGTCGGCCACCAGCGCCGGGTCAACTTCCAGCAGGTCCGCCAGCTTTTGCAGGACAACAGACATGCGCGCGCGCTGTTGATCGGCATCGCGGCGCACGCAGATGCCAAACACCCGCGCCTTGGAACCTGATGACGCAACCCCGGTCAGAAGCCCGCCATGGGTCGCGCCGCTGCCCGATGGCACAACGACCGCGTCAAAATCCTGCATCTGCGCGCAGAGCTCCTGCCCTGCAGCAACATAGCCAAGCGCGCCCAGCGGCGGATGGTGCAGCCCAAGATGGATGACATAAGGTGTGCGGCCTTGCGCTTTCAACTCATCCGCGCGGGCATGCAGAGCTGCGTCAGCCCCGGCCTCATCTTCCCCGACGGGATAGCTCATATGCTCAGCGCCCAGAATTTTCGCCAGCAGCACGTTGCCCGAGGTGTAGTAGTCCGGCCCCATATTCGGCACCCGTTCCTCAAGCTGCAGAACGGATTTCATGCCCAGGCGCGCCGCCGCCGCTGCAGCAGACCGAACGTAATTCGACTGCACCGCGCCTGTGATCAGGATCGTATCGGCCCCCTGCGCCAGCGCATCGCCAAAATAGAACTCAAGCTGCCGGGTCTTGTTGCCCCCGAACCCAAGCCCGGTCAGATCGTCACGCTTGAGCCAGAGGTCGATCCCCAGTTCGTCGGACAGGCGCTCCAACCGGTCCAGCGGGGTTGGGCCGGACATCAGGTGCGCCCTTGGAAATTGTGCCAACAGATCGGTTTGTGTCATCATGCGTCCACCCGGTTCACGCCATCCCATAGGCGCGTTGAAACAGAACATAGCAGGCAATCACCGAGATCACCCGGATTGCTGTCTTGATCGCGGCTTGCGGCAGATAGGGCCGGGCCATGCGCCCGCCCAGGCTGCCCAGCACCGTGATCCCCGCAAAGGCCCAAAGCTGCGGACCAAGCGGGATTGACTGCCAGTCTGACAGGCTGTGCAGCAGAAAGGCGATGCCATAGGCCACCAGCGCGATGGGTTGCACCAGCCGCGCAACGTCACGGGCCGGGCGGCCCTTGGCCATCAGCCCGAACACCATCAGCGGCCCCGGCGTCGCGGCCCAGACCGTGGCCAGCCCAGACAACCCCGAAACGGTGGCAAACCCGGTTGTGCCGATCGCCGTCCGCGCCGGGATCAGCGTGGTCAGCACGCCGATCAGCAGAAGGGCCCCGGTCAGGGCCAGCACGAAAGGTTCGCTCAGCCATGGATAGATGGCCAGCCCGAGGATCACGCCCACAAGGCATCCGAGGATTGCGGTGGATATGGTCTTTTGCTCCGCGCCGACAATGCGCCAGTCAGTGGCGACGGCTGACACAATGGTGTTGAGCAACAACAGCGCAGGCACGGCCGTCGCCGTGCCCAGCAGGATCATCATCGGCGGTCCCGCGACGATGCTGAAGCCGATGCCGATCCCGACCTGCAGCATAGCGCCGAGGCAGATGGCGATCATCAGGATGGCGAGTTCTGCGGGCACCAATAATCCTCGTTGGCGGCTGGTAACGGGCGTGGTTTAGCCTGTTTCGGCAACGCCCGAAACCACCCTTCACCCCCAGGGCATGATCCCGGAATAGGGCGCACGCGTGGTTACCGTATGCGCCATCTGCGCAAGGGTTGTCAGGTCGAAGACCGGCAGCTCCAACACCTGCTGAATTTGCGCGGCATAAGGCGGCAAATCGGTGCATTCCAGAACGATGGACCGTATCTCGGGTGCGTCGCGTTTCAGGTCTCGGGCGGCTTGCAAAACCTCAGCCTCGATCAGGTCGGTGTCTATTCGAGTGCGGGTGTTGCGCAGGATGACCTCGGCAAACTCCTGCGTGGCTTCCAGCCCTTTCACGGCCACCGGAATGCCCGCCGCGCCCACGCCCTCGAAATGGCGTGGGGTCAGGGCCGAAGCGTTCGCTGTGAGAACCCCAACCGGCGCGCTTGCCCCGGTCATGTGATAGGCCAGCGGCACCTGAATCAGGCTCGACGCGAAGACGGGCACGGAAACTTCGGCGGCCAGTTCCTTTTGAAACAGGGCCAGAAAGCCGCAACTGCCGGTGATGGCGCGCACGCCCTCGGCCTCGAGCCGCTGCGCGCCCTTGATGAACGGGTCCAGCAGATCGGGGCTCGGGTTGTTCAGCAATGTCGGAACGGTGATACCGTCGATCATTTCGTAGAGCACGGGGAAGGGCAGGCTTGAGGGATTCTTGATATGCCCCGGCGGTTTCGGGAAATAGCTTTCAAGGCACAGAACCCCAATGGATGCCCCGCAGATATTCTGCCCGCCTTGGTAAATCGGCATAAGTTCAGGTCCTTTCGGTGATCGTGTACGGCCCCTCAGAACCGGGCCAGAGAATAGGGGCTCAAGTCGACGTTCAGACGGCGCTCGGACACTAGATCGGCCACAAGCTCGCCGGTTTTCGGGGCCATCATCAGCCCGTAATGCGAATGTCCGAAGGCGGTGAAAAGCCCAGGTTTTCCGTCGATTTGGTCGATTGCGGGCAGGCTGTCGGGAAAGGACGGGCGTCGCCCCATCCAGAACCGCGTCTGACTGCTATCCAGATCGGGTATCATCGCCTTTGCCTGATCGGTCAGGATCGCCTGTTTGCAAGGGTCGGCGGGAGCATTGATGCTGCCAAACTCGGCGGTGCCCGCGACCCGCAGACCATCCCGCATCGAGCTTGCGACCACTTTCGCATCCACATCCATCACCGAGTTGTTCAGACAGACCGACGGGGTTGGGAACTCAACATGATATCCCCGTTCGGCCACAAGCGGCACCGGCAACCCCAGCGGTTTCAGAAGGTCGGCGGACCAGACACCGGCGGCCAGAACAACTGTGTTGGCATGCAGGGTCTCGGCAGGAGTTAGCAGATGCCAGCCTCCACCGTCGGCGCTTGTCAGCCCCTTGATCTCGGTCTTTAAGATCTCGGCTCCTTGCTTCCGGGCCTTCTCGGCCAGAACCGCGCCGACCCGTCCGGGCGATGTGATCCGCGCTTGCCCTTTGATTACAACGGCGGCCTTGTAGTCCCGGCTCAGCGCAGGTTCAATGCGGCGAAGCTCGTCGCCGTCAACACGCTCCAACTCGCTGCCTTTTTCGGTGCGGATCAGGTAATCCAGACCCTCAAGATTGGCCTGTTCGGGGCGGCGGTAGGCGTGAATGTAGTTGCTATCGACAATCAGGTTTTCATGGCGGGTACCCTGCAGATGCATGCGATAAAGCTCGATAGACGGGCGGCACAGCAACTCCATCGCGTCGGCGGTTGCGCGCACGGTCTTTTCGCCGGAATTCGCAAGAAACCGCATGCCCCATGGGATCATTCTGGGCCAAAACGACATCCGGACCGACAAGGCGCTTTTGGGGTCCAGCAGCATATGGGGCAGCTTCTTCCAAATGCCGGGCGTGGACTGAGGGATGATCGACCAGGGCGACACCACGCCTGCGTTGCCAAAGGAAGTCTCCTGACCCGGTTCACCCCGGTCGATCAGACGAACCCGGACACCCCGATCCTGCAGCGACAGGGCGCAGCAGATGCCAACGATCCCGGCCCCGATGATTGTAACCTGCTCGGTCATTGGATCAGGCCGGAGAGTGGCTGCGGCTGCGCGCGATCAGTTGCGTCACGATCACTGGCGACGCCACGGCCAGCGCGATCAGGTCAGCGGTCAGGGATGGCGCGACAAAGATCACCCCGGCGATCGCCATCAATATGCGCGACACCACGTTCAGGGGTTGCAGCCAATAGCCCACCACAGCCGCAGACAGGGCGATCACCCCGGCGATACAACTGGATGCGGTATAGGTGAATTCCCACAGGTTGAAGCCGGTCGAGGACACGAACAGCAGAACCGGGGCATAGACAAATGCCATCGGTGCGATGACCTTTCCAAGCCCGAGGGTGAAGGCCGACAGACCGGTTCGGAACGGGTTCGAATTGGCAATCGCCGCCGCCGCATAGGCCGAGGTGCAGACCGGTGGCGTAATCTCGGACACCACGCCGTAATACAGCACGAACAAGTGGCTTGCGATCGGCGGCACCCCCAGTTGCGCCAGCGCGGGCTGCGCGACCGAGACCAGCATGATGTAAAGCGCCGTCGTTGGGATGCCCGCGCCCATCAGGATGCAGACCACCGCGATAAAGACCAGCGAGATGAACAATTGCAAGTCTTCCATGGCAAACAGCTGGAAGCTGCCGAACGAGATCATGTTGTACAGATCCGACGCCAGATTGCCCGCGCCCTGCGTCACCATGAACCCGATACGGAAGCCGATGCCGGTGGTGTTGATCACACCGACCACGATGCCCACGGCCGCCGCCGCCGCGCCAACGGCCAGCGAGTATTTAACGCCCAACTCGACCGCCTGCAGCATCTCGGGCACTTCGATGCGTTTTTGCGGGTTGAGCGTGGCGACGACGGATAGCGCACACAGGGTTGCGGTCATGGTCAGATCGAAGCCGCCATCCGAGAATTTCCACAGCACAAAGGCCAGAAACGCCGCCGCATAGATCAGGGTCGGCGGTTGTTTGATGCGCGACATGCCCGCGATCACCGCCAGAGAGATGCCGCAAAAGGCCGACATGAACGGCGTGTAGCCGGAAAAAAGCACCACCAGCAGGCCGATCAGGGGGACGATATTGGCCCAGCCCTCGGCCCAGACCGCTTTCAGTTGCGGCAGCTGCTCTTTCGCCAGACCCTGCAGGTTCAGCTTGCGCGCCATCAGGTGCACAACGGCGAAGACGCCGACATAATGCAGAACCGCAGGGAAGATCGCGGCGATCACGATGGTGGTGTAGGGCACCTCGAGGAATTCAGCCATGATGAAGGCTGCGGCCCCCATGATCGGCGGGGTGATTTGGCCACCCGCGGAAGACGCGGCCTCGACCCCGCCTGCGAAATGGCCGGGATAGCCCAGTCGCTTCATGTTCGGAATGGTCAGCGCCCCGGTCGAGACGGTGTTGGCGACCGAAGAGCCCGAGATGGTTCCGAAAAAGGCCGAGGATACGACGGACACTTTCGCAGGCCCGCCGGTGTAACGCCCGGCCAGAATAGTTGCGTTGTCAATGAACAATTGCCCCAAACCGGTGCGCTGGGCGATCACGCCGAACAGCACAAAGTGGAACACGATGGTCGACACCACCCAAAGCGTGACGCCATAGATGCCTTCCTGCGGGAAATACATCGACGAGACGAAGGTTTTGAAATTTACGCCCGGGTGCTGCAGCAGACCGGGGAAATAGGGGCCCAGCAAGGCATAGGACATGAACACACAGATGATCAGCGGCAGCACCCATCCCAGCGTGCGGCGCGCGATATCCAGCACCAGCAGGATGATGACGACGCCCAGAGCTACGTCATAGGTATTGGGATTACCCATGCGGAAGGTCTGTTCCTCGATCCCCAGAAAAGGGATGCCGCGCCAGGCAACGCCGACGTAAAGCGCAGCGATAATGCCAAGCGCCATGAACACCAGATCGTAAAGTGGGATATTCCCGATCCGAAACCGGCTGACCTTGAGCGCATAGAGGTTTTTGGACCCCACGATCGGGATCGTCGCGTAGACCAGAATGAACAGCAGGGCCAGATAGATGCCCATATGCCAGTGATCGGCGGGCAGGCCGAAACCCGCCGTGAAAAACTCGTAGAACGCAAAGATCAGGGCCACGACCCGCAGGACCTTGCCCGCCGTCGGCGTGACCTGCCGGACGGCGGCGCCTTCGTCGAACTGTTCCTCGATGGCGGCCAGCTCCTCGGCCGTCAGTTCGTGGTCATCAAGTTTCTGGGTCTCGGACATGATGGCCCCCTGAGATCGCGCGTTTGGAGAATCCGGTGCCCTGAAAAGGGCACCGGATGGTTGTGTTCAGCAGGTTCGGGTTACTGCAGCAGACCGGCTTCTTTGTAGAACTTCTCGGCCCCCGGATGCAGCGGCACGCCCAGGGCCTGAACCCCGTCCAGCGCCGTGTCGGGTGTGATCTGCTTGCCCTTGGCGTGGCCATTGTCCAGAAGCTTGCGGGTGTTGTCGTTCCACAAGGCTTTGGTCATCTGGTAGACCAGATCGTCCGACAGGTCCGAGGACACCACCAGCATTGCGCTGACCGCAGGTGTCTTGGTCTCAGAGTCGATGCCTTCATACACACCACCCGGAATGGTCGATGGGATATAAGCCGGAATGATCTCATTGATCTTGGCCATATCTTCGTCCGTGAAGGAATGCAGGTTCATCCCCTTGGTCGAGGACAGTTGCACCATCGCGGCTACGGGCCAGCCAGCGGCGTAGAAATAGGCGTCAAGCTGACCATCCGCCAGACGCTCGGCGCTTTGGCTGTTGTTCAGTTCGGCCTCATCCATGTTGTCGCGATTGACACCCCAGGCATCCAGCATCTGCAGCACGGCCACTTGCGTACCAGACCCCGCCTGTGCGATGCCCACGCGCTTGCCTTCCAGATCGCTCAGGTCAGTGATCGTCTCACCCGCCGGAAGCACCAGATGCAGGTCTTCAGGGAACAGGTTGGCGACAATGCGCAGCTTTGGATGGGGTTTGCCGTCGAATTTACCCTCGCCCAGATACATCGAGCGGGTGACGTCAGCCGCAGCAAGCCCGGCTTCCAATTCGCCGTTTTGGACGGCGGCGTTGTTGAAGACCGAGGCGGTCGTGGACTGCGCAATCGCGATCAGACCGGGCACGCCACATTGGCCGCCCTCTTCACAGGGGCGCGATCCCGGAGGGGCCGAGATACCGTTGGCGATGGTCCCGCCGATCGGAAAATAAGTACCGCCCGCGCCGCCGGTGCCGATGCGGAAAAAGGTCGGGTCCTGTGCCAGCGCCGGCGCAGCAAGCGCGCCAGCCAGGGCCAGACCGGTCAGACATTTCACTAGATTCATTACAGTCTCCCAAATTTGGATTCGGTTTTTCCGAATTTCAATCCTGTCAGCCTAGACGCAATTTTCATAAATTCAAATTTGTTATATTTCACAAAACTAATTTTTCGCTTATGTATCCGGCATGAACCTGACGCAGCTCACCGTTTTTCGCGAGGTGATGGAGACGGGCTCCATCTCTCAGACCGCCAGAAAACTGAACCGCACCCAACCCGCGATCAGCCTGGCACTGAAGAATCTTGAGAAAAGCCTTGGCCTGACCCTGTTCGAACGCCGTGGGCGCAGGTTGGTTCCAGTGCCCGAGGCGCATTACCTGTTAGCCGAAACCACCGGCATTCTCGAACGGCTGTCAACTATCTCCAGCACGATGGAAGGGTTGATCAAGGGAATCTCCGGCAGCCTGAACATCGCGACGATGCCGGGCCCCTCGGCCTTTCTGTTTCCGCGTTTCATCAGCGGATCGGTTGGCGAAAATCCCGAGGTCCGTATCACCTTGTCGACGCGCAGTTCACCGCAGATCATGGAGCTTGCGGGCAGTCAGAACATCGATTTCGGATTTGCCGATTTCGAACATCCCACCGGCAAGGAACCTCAGTTTTCCGCCGAGATCATCAGTGCGGATTGCTTTTGCGCCATCGGTCGGGACCATGAATTGGCATCCCGCGCGTTCATCACGGTCGCTGATCTGGACGGGGTCCCGATGGGCGGTCTACATGCTACCCATCCATTCCAACGCAAGGTCCGGCAGGAATTCCAGAACGCCCCGGCGACGTATAACCCCACCGTCACCTGCCAGTATTTCCTGCCGCTGATCCCGTTCATCAGTTCCGGTCAGTGCTGTTCCATCGTCGATCCGCTAACCGTCGCGACCGAGAGCGAGATGAACTTGTCCGATGGCAAAATCCTGTTCGTGCCGTTTGAGGCCCCCCTGCGCTATGAATATGCAATCCTGACGCCCACGCATCGACCGCCGTCCCAGTTGTCGCTGAGAATTCAGGCAGGCTGGAAGGCCGAGGTCTTGCTGAAGCTGAACGAGGTGAAAGCCAATCCCCGGACCGAGGCTTAGGGTCGCGCGATCAGGTTTCGACCAGATCGTAATGCCGGATGATGCGCGACTCGACCAGTTCCGCTTCGGCCGGATCGATATGCGGCGTCGTGTAATCCTGGCCCACAAAGGCTTTCAGGGCCTCAAGATCGCGCCAGACCATGACAAAACTGAACTCGCGCGGGGTCTCCCGCCGGGCCGCGCCGGGCAGGACCGAGACAATCCCGTCCGTCTGGGTCATCAAGGGAATTGCCGTTTCGTGAAAGAATTTCGCAAATTCGGCTTCCTTGCCGGGGCGGGTGACGACCTGAAAAATCCGCATAATCATACCGATACCTCCCAAGTTGGGGTTTCCTGGCGTATGCGATGCCTCGGTCGTTTCGAGAACCTGTACCACATCAGGGCCCGGTTGTCGCCCAAGAGCGCGGGGTCAAAGGATGGGGAGCGGCCCCCGCGTCTTGGTTTGACGCAGAACAAAATTGCTGCGCGTGTCTCGCACCAGCCCGGATTTCAGCAGGCGCTGCATGATGAACATCTCAAGATCTTCCGGCGTTTTGGCATAGACCTTGAGGATAAAGTCGTGATCCCCGGTAATCGAGGCGCATTCGACAATCTGCGGCTCGGTTTCAACCAGCCGCAGGAAGTCGGAGATGCTGTCCTCCTTATGGTCCCGCAGCGCGACATGCACATAGGCAATGGCGTTCAACCCCACAGCCTTGGCCGCCACCTGCGCGCGGTAGCCCGAGACAACGCCCGAGGCCTCAAGATCGCGCACCCGCCGCCAGCATTGTGAGGCCGACAGGCCGGTTTTTTCGGCCAGTTCCTGCATGGACAGGCGGCCACTGATCTGCAATTCGCGCAGGATCGAAATATCGGCAGGTTGAAGCATATATTTCGCTTTTTTGATGAAACCTAAATGAATTCGTCAAAATATATCAGGTTTCCCCAGAATCAAAACAAATTCCACCGCATCCGAACAGCTATCCTGTTGGAAAGCAGGAGGAGACCTATGCCCAAATCGACCAAATACGTTGCCAAAGTGGCCGATGCGCGGGGACACATCGATTATACCGCCGATGAAGACAGCGTTTGGGCCGATCTCTACGCCGCGCAGGAAGACAATGTGCAGCGCTACATGGCGCGGGAATACACCGACGGACTGGCGCGGCTGGACTTGCCGAAGACCAAGGTGCCGTCTTGCGCCGATATCTCCGAGCGTCTGCTGGACCTGACCGGCTGGCGCGTGCAGCCGGTGCCCGCGCTGATCGGGTTCAAGACCTTCTTTGGCATGCTGGCGGATCGGGTGTTTCCGGCGGCGTCGTTCATCCGCTCGCGCGAGGATTTCGACTACATCGAAGAGCCCGATATCTTTCACGAGATTTTCGGGCACACGCCGCTGTTGAGCGATCCGCGATTTGCCGCGTTCAGCCATGCCATCGGGCAGGCGGGTGTTCAGGCGGATGCGGGGGATTATGCCTGGCTGATCCGGCTGTACTGGTTCTCGATCGAATTCGGGCTGCGCCGTCAGGATGGTCAGATCAAGGCGCTGGGCTCCGGGTTGGCCTCCTCCCCGACCGAGCTTGTCTATGCTGTCACCAGTGACATTCCCGACCGGGACCCGTTCGATATCCTGACCATTCTGCGCACGCCTTACCGGATCGACATGCATCAGATGGGGTATTTCGTCCTCGACGACCCCGAAGACCTGTTTGCCGCTGCCGAACGCGACCTGCTTGCGGATGTGCGACAAGCCCGCGCGATGGGGTTGTTGCCCAACAAGTTTCCCGAGAAAGCCACCGCCGCCGAATAACGGTTGAATACCGCGTCAGACCGCAAGGTTTTTGTACATGTAGGTGGTCGGCTCCAGCCTGTCTTCGAACGGGTTGCGGCAGTAATTCGGGATTTCTCCGGCGATCTGGAACCCAAGGCTCTGGTACAGGATGCGCGAGGGATCGCTGCTGCGGGTGTCCAGAACCAGAACCGAGCGCCCCAGTTCCGACGCGCGGTCGGTGAGGGCAGCCATCAAAGCCCGCCCAAACCCGCGCCGCCGGGCCTGCGGATGGACGAGCAGCTTGGCTACGTCCGCCCGGTGCGGCTGGTTCGGCATTGCGGCTGGGATCAGCTGGACAGTGCCCTGAATGCGCCCCGCGTCATAGATGACAAACAAGTCCAACGCGCCTGAGGCAAGGTCGGGCCGGACCCGGGTCTGCCAATAGGCGCGGGCATCGTCGTGCGAAAACGGCAGGATGAAGCCAATGCTCGCGCCGGTGTGGACGCAGGCGTGCAGAATTTCGGTCAGGTCTTCCAGCGCGCCGTCAAAATAGGCGTCAGTCAGCCGGGTGATCATACTAGCACCAGAATGTAACGCGCGCCACGTGCGGGACCGGTTTCAAAGCGGGTCGGACCTGACAGGTGATAGCGCAGGCAATCCCCGCCGTTCAGAACGTGCGCGGTGCCATCGACCGTCAGCGTCAACGCGCCGTCGAGGACGATCAGGTGATGTTCCTGCCCCGGCTTGGGCGGCGTATCATAAGTGATAACCGTGTCGCGGGGTAGGTGACATTCCAGGACCTCTGCGTTCAGTCCGGGGGCAGGGGGCGACACGGCGCGGCGGGTGAACCCGGTCTCGGGGTCGCGCCATTCGGCCTGACGTTCAAAGGGAACTTTCGGGTCGAAACTGTCTTCGACCATCATCAGCAGGCGCGACATCGGCAGGCCGTAAGCGGCGCACAACCGGCCAAGGCTTTCGGCGGTCGGGCTGACATCCCCCTTCTCCATCCGCGACAGCGTGGCGCGGCTGATGCCACTGTGGTCGGTGAGTTGGTCCAGTGACCAGCCACGTCCCTGACGGAGTTCTTTCAGGCGAGTGGCGAGGCGGTCAGAGAGTGCATCCAGCATAGATCGAATCTGGGAAAAATTTCCAATTATGAAAATACTATCCTGAAAATGATAAAACTGTGCAACGAAAAAGGGGTGCGAACCCGCGTCGCACCCCTGAACTGCTCGATACTTAGGCAGGACTACTTCCAGCCAACCTCGTTAAAGATCTTCTGTGCCTCGGGGATGTTCTTGGCCACCTCGGACAGATTGATCTCATCCGCTTTGAAGTCACCCAAAGCCTTCACCGACTCGGCCAATTCAACGCCTTCGACGGCGGGGAATTCGTCATTCCCGGCCGAGAAATACTGCTGCGCCTGATCGCCGGCGAGGTATTCCAGGAACAGGACCGCGTTGTCCTTGTTCGGCGCATGCGCTGCGACGCCGCCACCGGACAGGTTCATATGCGCGCCATAGCTGTCCTGGTTGGGGAACACCCAGCCGATCATGTCGCGGTCCGCCGACAGGCCTTTGACGTCTTTGCGGATCGAACGGGCGAAGTAATAGGTGTTCGACACGGCGATGTCGCATTCCCCAGAAACGATGCCGCGCAGCTGGTCGGTGTCGCCGCCCTGCGGGTCACGGGCCATGTTGGCGACGATGCCTTCGGCCCAACCTTTGGCCGCATCAGCACCTTCATGGGTGATGATCGAGGCCAGCAGGGTCTGGTTGTAGACATTGCTGGACGACCGGATGCAGACCAGCCCCTGATACTCGGGCTTAGCCAGATCGGCATAGGTGGCGGGCGGGTTGGCGACCTTGTCCTTGTTGTAGAAGATGATCCGCCCGCGCTGCGAGAAGCCGAACCATTCATTGTCGCTGTCCTGCAGGTTGGCCGGAACGCGCTCTTCCAGAACGGCGCTGTCGATGGATTGCAGGATACCGGCCTCTTTGGCGCGGGCCAGACGCGAGGTGTCGACCGTCAGCATCACATCCGCTGGGGAGTTCGCGCCCTCAGCTTCCATCCGGGCGATCAGCTCATCGGCTTTGCCTTCGATCCGGTTGATCTTGATGCCAGTGGCTTCTTCAAAGTCCGAATACAGACGCTCGTCGGTGTCGTAGTGGCGTGAGGAATACAGGTTCAGTTCACCCTCGGCGGCGGCCGAGGTGGCAATCAACGCCGTCAGGGCGGCGGCAACGCAGGTGGAGGATTTCAGCATCTTTTGGTCCCAACATTGAAATGTGTGGCGGGTTATAACCCGACTGATTTAGTCAATTAAACGATTCTGCGGGGGATGCAAGGAATTCCGACAAATTTAGTTGGTCAAATGGTCGCTGTTGTGCCGAAAGGCGGTTTCTTGAAAAGAAACCGTTTCTGAAACTTTGAAAGTTTCAGGCGGGACAGCTTGATGGTCAGTGCATAGCTCATCCCATCCGCCAACAAAAAAACCGCACCCAAAGGCGCGGTTCTTTTAATTCGGTTTGTGCAGTTCTCAGCCCTGACGTGCTTTGAACTTGCGCTGCGTCTTGTTGATCACGTAGACGCGGCCTTTGCGACGCACAATCCGGCAATCACGGTGCCGGTTCTTGAGCGAGCGGAGCGAGTTCTTGACCTTCATTGGTCTGTCTCCAATCTGCGGCGCCTTCATCAAAGACGTGGCCAGCGCCTGGGTTAGCGGGTGCCCCGGAAAGCCCGGAACAGTGAAACGATGGTGGGCGGTACAAGGATCGAACTTGTGACCCCTTCGATGTCAACGAAGTGCTCTACCGCTGAGCTAACCGCCCACGAACCTTTGCGTGCCCTGCCCCATAACGAAATGGGGCGCGGATACCCGCGCCGGTAGCGGGGTCTATAAAAGGAGTCGCAAAGGGGTTCAAGGGGTTTGGAAGAACTATTTTCCGGTCTATGTTAGCTGCGAAGACGGAGTGATCATGCAGAACGCAGCCTACACACTGGATATGCCCGCCAAACGCACATCCTGCGCGGTTTTTTCCTCGCCGCACAGCGGGCGCGACTATCCTGAGGCCTTTCTGAAGCGCTCGGTGCTGAACCCGAGTATGATTCGATCCTCGGAAGATGCGTTTGTCGATCAGCTTTTTGCGCCTGCCGCCGACTGTGGCGCACCGCTGATCAAGGCCGCGATGCCGCGTGCCTATCTGGACCTCAACCGCAGCGCCGATGAGCTTGACCCTGCGCTGATCAGCGGTGCCCGCAGGCACGGGCATAACCCGCGCGTCGCCTCGGGTTTGGGGGTGATCCCACGGGTCGTGGCGAATGGGCGCGCGATTTATCGCGGCAAGCTGACGATGGACGAGGCGCGGTTGCGCATCGACACTTATTGGCGGCCCTACCACGCGCGCCTGAAATCGCTGCTGGCGGAATCGCATGAAAAATTCGGGCAGGCGATTCTGGTCGATTGCCATTCGATGCCGCACGAGGCCGTTGCGATGGCCAGCGCCGCGCATAGCAAACGGCCCGAGATCGTGCTGGGCGACCGGTTCGGCGCGTCCGCTTCGGCCGAGATTGTGGAGCGGATCGAAGCAGCCTTTGCCTCGGCGGGTCTGACGGTGGCGCGGAATGCGCCTTTTGCCGGGGCCTATGTCACGCAGACCTATGGGCGTCCGGGGCGGCACCAGCATGCCGTTCAGATCGAAATTGATCGGGCCTTGTACATGGATGAGGAAAAGATCACGCCAAATGCCAATTTCATGGCGTTTTCTAAAGTGCTGCGGCAGGTGATCGCCGAGATCGCCAGTATCGGCGCGCAGTCTCAGCGCTTGGCTGCTGAATAAGCCCTAGCGCAAAGCTCGCCCTTTCACGATGGCATCGGTGCCGAATTTCTTGCGAATCTCGTCCGTTGCCCGCTCAGCCTGTGACCGGCGCGCTGCGCCCGGGTCCAGCAGATCGCCCGAGATATCGGCCTGATCCTCGGGGCACAGATCGGACAACCCGCAGCCCAGCAGGCGATACGGCCCGTGATCACCAACCTGATCGAACAACCCGCGCGCGGTGCGGTAAATGCGGTCGGCGATCTGGGTCGCGTCGCGCAGCGACACCCGTCGCGTCAGGATCTTGTGGTTGGCCTTCTTTAGCTTCAGCGTGACCACCCGCCCGGCCAGTCCCTTGGCCTTGGCCCGGTCCGAGACCTTCAGGGCCATGCGCCACAGGTGCCCGTCCAGAATCTCGATGCTCGAGGTGTCTTCGAAAAACGTCATCTCATTGCTGATCGATTTCATCGGCTCATGGGCCGACACACGGCGTTTGTCCTGTCCCCGCGCCAGATGCCACAGGCGATAGCCCATTGATCCGAACCGGGCGGTCAGCGCCTCCTGATCCCAGCGCAGGAGGTCTGAAAATGTGCGGATGCCGGCGCGGTCCAGGGATTCCTGCGCCGCCGGGCCTATGCCCCAGATCAGCCGCACCGGTTTGTCCTGCAGAAACGCAGCGGTTTCGGCCTTGCCGATCACCGAAAACCCGCGCGGTTTGTCGAGGTCCGAGGCGACTTTGGCCAGAAACTTGTTATGGCTCAGGCCGATGGACCCGGTCAGGCCCAGTTCGTCTTTCATACGCTTGACCAGCCGAGCCAGCATCACCGCAGGCGGCGCGCCGTGCAGACGCTGTGTGCCCGACAGGTCCATGAACGCCTCGTCCAGTGACAGGGGTTCAACGTCCGGGGTCAGCTCATCCATCATCGCGCGGATTTCGCGCGAGACCTCGGCATAGACCGACATGCGCGGTTTGATCACCACCGCCTCGGGGCATAAGGCAAGCGCCTTGAACATCGGCATGGCCGAGCGCACGCCCCGGATCCGCGCCACATAGCAGGCGGTCGACACCACGCCGCGCTTGCCGCCGCCGATGATCACCGGCTTATCCGCCAGATCGGGATTGTCGCGCTTTTCGACCGATGCATAGAACGCGTCGCAATCCATATGTGCGATGGCCAGATCAAACAGTTCGGGATGAGATTTGACACGCGGGCTGCCGCAAGAGGGGCAGCGCCGTTCATCGTTGAGCGAAGTCAGGCAATCTCGGCACAGACCGGGCATTTGCGTCCACATGCGCAGGGTTCGGTAAGCTTCTTATAGCACCCTTTGCGGATGATCACAGGCCCGTCAGCAGCGTGGTGTTTTCCAAAAGAAGACCCCCCGCGACTGGCGGGGGGAGGTAACGAACCTCAGGAAGAGACGGTTCGTTGGGGAGTGTCTCATCCCTAGAATCGCGCAAAATGCGTTCACGCGATAGTTTGAACACAGCCCATATCTAACGCGCGTTTTGGATGTGTGTTTTCAGGCACAGGGGCAATTTGGCGCGGCGGATGCAAAAATTGACCTTACGTCAACGGGTTGTCGCCCGTTTTAGGGGCAAAATCAGGCTGATTCCCCTGCGCCGTTCAGTGGCGTGTCAAAGAATTTAACTCGTTCAGAACAGCCTCGGCGGCGGCTTTAGGGTCGTCCGCCTGATAAATCGGGCGACCCACGACGATATGATCGGCCCCGTCTCCGATGGCGCTGGCCGGGGTGGCGACGCGTTTCTGATCGCCCAAAGCAGCGCCTGCCGGGCGCACGCCGGGGGTGACGATCAACCGGCCCTCGGCCTGGGGCAGGGCACGGATAAGCGCGGCCTCTTGCGGGCTGGCGATGACGCCATCGGCCCCGGCCTCCAGCGCCTTTGCCGCACGTTCTACCACCAGCTCATGCACGTCGCCCGCTTTCAGCAGGCTGGCATCCAGATCGTCGCGGTTCAGCGAGGTCAGGATGGTCACCGCCAGAATTTTCAGGTCCTTGCCCGCAGCCCCTTCCTTGGCCGCGCGCACAACATGCGGGTCGCCATGCACGGTCAGGAAATCCAGATCGAACTGCGCCAGCCCCCGCACCGCATTTTCGACCGTATTGCCGATATCGAACAGCTTCATGTCCAGAAAGATGCGCTTGCCGTGATCCTGTTTCAGCTCATTGGCCAACGCCAGCCCGCCGCCGGTCAGCATCCCCAGCCCGATCTTGTAGAAGGATACGGCATCCCCCAGCCGTTTGGCCATGGCCAGCCCCTGCAGGGCGTTCGGAACATCGAGGGCTACGATCAGGCGGTCATCGGACATGGGGTGGGCTCCTGCTTTTTGGCAAACGTCTGCGTCCTAGCGGGTTCGGGGCGGTCTGTCCATCAGCGGACCCCGTTGAACAGCACCACGCGGTGGATTTTTCTGTGCTATCCTGCATCCCGATTCCGGCGAGCGATTTGAAAAAGGGACAGGACATGAAACGACTGGTTGCACTTGGGCTGCTTGTTGCTGTGGCGGCCTGCGATGAGACTGCGCAAAACGGCGCATCCGACAGTGGGGTGGCCCCACCCCCGACCA
Source organism: Ruegeria sp. G12 (assembly GCF_056533565.1). Lineage (NCBI taxonomy): Bacteria > Pseudomonadati > Pseudomonadota > Alphaproteobacteria > Rhodobacterales > Roseobacteraceae > Ruegeria > Ruegeria sp. G12. The sequence goes on along the minus strand of NZ_JBQFOO010000011.1, from coordinate 6,565 downwards.
ACGATGATTTGCTGCTGGTCGGTGGCTACCGTGCTGAAGAGGACTGGTGTCAGCTTACCGGCGAAACGGCCTTTACCGGCGAGTTTCTAGACCACACTGCCGATCTCGTTTCATGCCCGACGGGCAGCGCTGCGGCGCAGTCGCTGGTGGACGACCTCGGTGCTGTTCAGGTGGCAGAGACCGGAGGCTACACCGTCTACACGATCCAGCGCGAATAAGCGCTGTTTCTGCGTCATAGCCTCTTGAACCCAGTCAGATATTTCCCAGATTGAATGTGGGGCTTCGACCGACATGTGCTGCCTGGCGGGCATGTCAACACGGGGCGCTTGGAAAAGGAGAATATCATGGACTTGAACAAGTTCACCGAGCGGGCACGGGGATTCGTGCAGGCGGCGCAGACCATTGCGCTGCGCGAAGGGCACCAGCGGCTGGAGCCCACACATATACTCAAGGCATTGATGGATGACGATCAGGGGCTGGCCAGCAACCTGATCACCCGCGCAGGTGGCGCACCGAACCGCGTGGTCGAGGCGCTGGATGCCGCGATGGGGAAAATCCCGAAGGTCAGCGGTGACGCGAGCCAGGTCTACATGGACGGCCAGACCGCCAAGGTTCTGGACGAGGCCGCCAAGATCGCCACCAAGGCGGGCGACAGCTTTGTGCCGGTCGAACGGGTGCTGATGGCGCTGTGCATGGTGAAATCCAAAGCCAAAGACGCTTTGGAGGCCGGGGCCGTATCCGCCCAGAAACTGAACGAAGCGATCAACGATATCCGCAAGGGCCGCACCGCTGACACTGCCTCGGCCGAGGAAGGCTATGACGCGCTTAAAAAATACGCGCGCGACCTGACCGAGGCTGCGGCTGAGGGCAAGATCGACCCGATCATCGGGCGGGATGAGGAAATCCGCCGCTCGATGCAGGTTCTGTCGCGCCGTACCAAGAACAATCCGGTTCTGATCGGTGAACCCGGCGTCGGTAAAACCGCGATTGCCGAAGGCATGGCCCTGCGCATCGTCAATGGCGACGTGCCGGAATCGTTGAAAGACAAGAAGCTGCTTGCGCTCGACATGGGCGCGCTGATCGCCGGTGCGAAATACCGGGGTGAGTTCGAGGAACGCCTCAAGGCCGTTCTGACCGAAGTGACCGAAGCCGCCGGTGAGATCATACTGTTCATCGACGAGATGCACACGCTGGTAGGTGCAGGTAAATCCGACGGCGCGATGGATGCCGCCAACCTGATCAAGCCTGCGCTTGCCCGGGGTGAGTTGCATTGTATCGGCGCGACCACGCTGGACGAGTACCGCAAATACGTCGAGAAAGACGCAGCCCTTGCGCGCCGGTTCCAGCCCGTTGTGGTGGCTGAACCGACCGTCGAGGACACGATCAGCATCCTGCGCGGCATCAAGGAAAAGTACGAACTGCACCACGGCGTGCGCATCTCAGACTCGGCGCTGGTCTCGGCGGCGACGCTCTCGCATCGCTATATCACCGACCGGTTCCTGCCCGACAAGGCCATCGATTTGGTCGATGAGGCGGCGTCGCGGTTGCGGATGGAGGTGGATTCCAAGCCCGAGGAACTCGATCAGCTGGACCGCCAGATTCTGCAGATGCAGATCGAGGAAGAGGCGCTGAAGCTGGAAGATGACGCGGCCTCGAAGGATCGTCTGGACACCTTGCAAAAGGATCTGGCCGACCTGCAGGAGCAATCCGCCGAGATGACCGCCCAATGGCAGGCCGAACGCGATAAGCTGGCCGGTGCACGCGATCTGAAAGAACAGCTCGACAAGGCGCGCGCTGATCTGGAGATCGCCAAGCGCGAAGGCAACCTCGCCAAAGCGGGTGAGCTGTCCTATGGCGTCATCCCCGAGCTTGAGAAAAAGCTGACCGAGGCCGAAAACGCGGAAAGCAACGCCATGATGGCCGAGGAAACGGTGCGCCCGGAACAGATCGCTTCGGTGGTCGAACGCTGGACGGGTATCCCGACCTCGAAAATGCTGGAAGGTGAGCGTGAGAAACTGCTGCGGATGGAAGATGAACTGCATTCGCGCGTCATTGGTCAGGATGCCGCCGTCACCGCCGTTGCCAATGCGGTGCGCCGGGCGCGCGCGGGCCTGAATGACGAGAACCGCCCGCTGGGCAGCTTCCTGTTCCTCGGGCCCACAGGTGTGGGGAAAACCGAACTGACCAAGGCCGTGGCGAACTTCCTGTTCGACGACGACAACGCGATGGTGCGCATCGATATGTCCGAGTTCATGGAGAAACACGCGGTTGCGCGTCTGATCGGGGCCCCTCCGGGCTATGTCGGCTATGACGAAGGCGGCGTGCTGACCGAGGCCGTGCGGCGCAGGCCCTATCAGGTCGTGCTGTTTGACGAGGTCGAAAAGGCGCACCCGGATGTGTTCAACGTGCTGCTGCAGGTTCTCGACGACGGCGTGCTGACCGATGGTCAGGGCCGCACGGTGGACTTCAAGCAGACGCTGATCATCCTGACGTCGAACCTTGGTTCTCAGGCGCTCAGCCAACTGCCCGAAGGGGCCGATAGCGCGCAAGCGCGGCGGGACGTGATGGATGCGGTCCGGGCGCATTTCCGGCCCGAATTCCTGAACCGTCTGGACGAGACCATCATCTTTGACCGCCTCAAGCGGGCTGATATGGATGGCATCGTCGATATCCAGATGGCACGCCTGCAAAAACGTCTGGCCGCCCGCAAGATCGAGCTTGCGCTGGATGATGGCGCCAAGGAATGGCTGGCCAATGAAGGCTATGACCCGGTCTTCGGTGCCCGCCCGCTGAAACGCGTGATCCAGCGCGCCCTGCAGAACCCTCTGGCCGAGGCGCTGTTGGGTGGTGAGATCAAGGATGGCGAGACCGTTCCCGTCACCGCCGGGGCCGAAGGGCTGATCATCGGCGACCGGCTGGGCACGTCGGATCGTCCAAGACCGGACGATGCGGTGGTCCATTGATCAATCAAACAGAAAAGACCCGCCACACCGGCGGGTCTTTTCGTTCAGAGCGGTCTAGTCCCGACGCTGCGCCACGATGCCCCGACTGGTCCGCGACGGCGGGCCTGCAGGAAAGGAGTACGTGCTGGTGCAGTTGAAACCCGCTTGCTTCAACAGGGCCAGAATTTCCGACCTGCCAAAGGTGCGATGACGCCATTGCAGCCAGATGATCGCGTTGCACCAATGCGGTTTTGACACCACAAGATACAGGCGGCCACCGGGGCGCAGAAGATCGCGAATCTGTTCAAGCGCTTGCAAAGGGTCCGGGCAGTGCTCAATCACATGTGCGGCCAACGCCACATCTGCTGGTTCCAGATCAACCTCGCCCAGCAGACCTTCCACGATGCTCGCTTCCACGCCTCGTGCTCGCAAAGCGCTCTGACCGTGCGCCAGCATGACCGAGCTTGGGTCGAGCAATGTCATCTCGGCTGGCGGTCCGTGAATGGCGACCCAGGCCTCGGCAAAAGACGCGGTTCCGGCCCCGATATCCACCACGCGATCGTGTAACTCAGGCGCGCGCCGCCTTGTTGAAAGAAACCCGAGATACGCATCACAGTAACCAAGAATGCGCATCTTATCCCGCCACTTAGGCGCGGCAGTGTCATAGCGGAGCGTGGTGCCAGAGGTCGGCTGGGCCATTGGACGTTCTCGGCGTCAAAGGATCACCGCTTTGGTAGCAGGAAACCGAACCCGGGGTCCAACATTCGCGGCCCGCCAGACAGGCGGGCCAGTGTTTCACACCCTAAATCAGCGCAAATATCCGCGCCGGGCCGCCGGTGCCTCCTTTATGCTTGGGTGCCCCGATCACCAACGTGGCACCCGAGGCTGGCACGCGATCCAGATTGGCCAAACACTCGATCCCGAAGCGACCCGAGGGCAGCCAGGCATAGTGGGTTGCGAAATCGACGGACATGCCATGATCCAGAGACAACGTATCAACCGCAATCGACCGTGCGCCGGTTTCTTCCATCAGCATTTGTGCCGCTTCCACATGGAAGCCGGGGTAATGCTGGGCCTCGCCGTCGAAGTTACGGAATCCGTCTGTCGCCGTTTTGCCGCCCCAGCCCGAGTGCATCGCCACGCAAGCCCCGTCGGGAATGTCGCCATTGGCTGCGATCCACGCCTTCAGGTCATCCGGCGTAACGCGTGTGTCGGCGTCTTCGGCAGCGCGGGCAGCGATATCCACCACGCATAAAGGCGCGATCAGATCGGTGACCGGGATTTCATCCACCGAGGTGCCATCCGCCGAGAAATGCAGAGGCGCATCGATATGCGTGCCGGTATGTTCGTTGATCGACAGGCTGAACAGGTTGAAGCCATGATCCCCAAAGTTAAAAACCTGCTCTGCCGAGATGCCCGGATCGCCGCCCCAAGTTGGGAAATCGGGGCTGAGCGTGTGTGTCATATCCTCAACCCCGCCATGCCCTGCCGCCAGCGCGGCAGGCGCGGACGCGCTTGTTGCAGCCGCCGCAAGACCCGAGGCTGCCGTCACTTTGAAGAAGTTTCGCCGCGACAGCATTTTGTCTTTGACCGCATTCATAACGCAAATATCACACATTCGTCTTCTCCCACTGAGGTTGTTCAACAGTCCGGATGGATCGGGCTACCTTTTCATTATTGTTTTGTTTGCGAGCAAGACTGCACGTTTGGCACACGCCTTGTAAAGATTGCGGCCATCACGGTCGTTCCATCCGGCCATACGTTACAATCCCGTCTCTCAATCGTTACGCCTGTTTCCTTTGCTCTGTGCTATCAGCGGCCTACCTCGTAGCTGAGGTGCATATATACGGAGACTTAAATGGCGCATCGCTGGACCAACACATTGACACATGCCGACGTCACCCCTAGGGCGGCGTTTCTGAGCCGGCGGCAGGTAATGGCCGGGCTGGCAGGCGTTGGGTTGGCGACCTTGCCAAAGCCGTCACGGGCGCAGGATGCGTTGGAGCCCAATACGTGGGAAGAAATCACCTCGTACAACAACTACTATGAATTCGGCACACGCAAGGACGATCCGGCAAAATATGCCCATACGCTGGTGACCGAGCCGTGGAGCATCAAGATCGACGGTCTGGTCGATCGCCCCGGTGACTACGAGTTTGCGGATGTCATGTCCGAGATGACGGTCGAGGAACGTATCTACCGATTCCGCTGTGTCGAGGCCTGGTCGATGGTGATCCCGTGGAACGGGTTTGAACTGGCTGACTTGCTGAACATGGTTGGCGTGCAGGAAGGTGCGAAATACGTGGCCTTTGAAACGGCGCTGCGCCCGGATGAAATGCCGGGTGTCCGCTTCCCCGTCCTCGAATGGCCCTATCGCGAGGGGCTGCGGCTGGACGAGGCCATGCATCCGCTGACGATTATGGCCACGGGGATTTACGACCGCCCGATTCCGAACCAGAATGGCGCGCCGCTGCGTCTGGTCGTGCCATGGAAATATGGTTTCAAATCTATCAAGTCGATTGTCCGCATCACCCTGACCGAAGATGAGCCGCCGACAAGTTGGAACATGTCGAACCCGCGTGAATACGGTTTCTATAGTAATGTGAATCCGTACGTGGATCATCCGCGCTGGTCGCAGGCCACCGAACGCCGCATCGGTGGGGGGCTGTTTACCAAACGCGAGCCGACGCTGATGTTCAATGGGTATGAGGAAGACGTCGCAGGCCTTTATGAAGGAATGGATCTGGAAAAGAACTACTAAGACCATGCACGCAGTGAATCAGATCTTCTGCCGGATACCGGTATGGGCCATCTATTTGGTTGGGGTGCTGCCGGTGCCTTGGCTGTTTTATCTGGCCCAGACCGGCGGGCTTGGGGTCGAACCCATCGAAGCTCTGGAGCATGAGTTGGGCGAGCTTGCCCTGCAGTTGCTGATCCTGGGGCTGGCAGTGTCCCCTCTGCGGCAATATTTCGGGCTGAATCTGATGAAGTTCCGCCGCGCCATCGGGGTGCTGGCGTTTCTCTATGTTGCGCTGCATCTGCTGGTCTGGCTGGTGCTGGATGTTCAGGTGCTCAGTCAGATCTGGGCGGATATCCTCAAGCGCCCCTATATTACGGTCGGCATGGCCGGGTTCCTGCTGATGCTGCCTCTGGCTTTGACGTCGAACAACTGGTCGGTGCGCAAGCTGGGCCGGCGGTGGCGCAACCTGCACAAACTAGTCTATGGCGTGGCCCTCCTTGGGGGGCTGCACTACGTGATGCTCGCCAAAGGGTTTCAGATCGAGCCCTTGATATATCTGACTGTGATTGTCGCGCTTCTGATCCTCCGATTCCCCGTGCCGCGTCTGTTCACACGGGTCCGCCGGGTCGATTCCGCCTGAGTCCGCGATGAGTCTGTGGGCAAATGTGTGAATAAGCCGTTCACGTCTGCGATTCTTGGTGTTGGGGTCCGGTTTTGTCACTCAATGGGTGTAGTGTTTTCTATTTAACTAATTGATAATAAAGATTAAAGAATGAAGAGCGGAAAATTCTCGCCTTTTTGTAATTTTCTGCTTGCGGCGGTTGTTTGTAGACCTTAGAACCCCCTTCACCGGCGCTGCTGAGGCGCTTGGGACGCGGCGGAA
>NZ_JBQFOO010000010.1:0-172521 GCF_056533565.1 Ruegeria sp. G12 | reverse complement strand
GGGCTCTGCCCCCGGTCCCCCGGGATATTTTTAGCCAGATGAAGGGGATCCCCCGGACTCTCGCGAGGAGTAACAAGATGAACAAACTGGCGGATTATGACGGGCCTATTCTGGAGATCGACAAGCTTTCGATTTCGTTTTTCACCCGGTTGAGAGAAATTCCGGCCGTTATGGATTTCTCGGTCAGTGTGCAGCCAGGTGAGGCGGTCGGGTTGGTTGGAGAATCCGGGTGCGGCAAATCCACGGTGGCGCTGGGTGTCATGCAGGATTTGGGCAAGAACGGGCGCATCGTGGGTGGCTCGATCAAGTTCAAGGGGCGCGATCTGGGTGAGATGACCACCGAGGAGCTGCGCGACATTCGTGGCAATGAGATCGCGATGATCTATCAGGAGCCGATGGCCTCGCTGAACCCGGCGATGAAGATTGGCAAGCAGCTGATGGAAGTCCCGATGATCCACGAGGGCGTTGGGCAGGAAGAGGCCTACGCCCGCGCGCTGGAAGTGGTGACCGATGTGCGCTTGCCTGACCCAGAGCGGATGCTGAATTCGTTCCCGCATCAGTTGTCGGGTGGTCAACAACAGCGGATCGTGATCGCGATGGCGCTGATGTCGAAACCGGCGCTTTTGATTTTGGACGAGCCCACAACGGCGTTGGACGTGACGGTTGAGGCTGCCGTTGTCGAACTGGTCAAGGATCTGGGCAAGAAATACGGCACCTCGATGCTGTTCATCTCGCACAACCTTGGTTTGGTACTGGAAACCTGCGACCGGCTGTGCGTGATGTATTCCGGCGAGGCGGTCGAGCGCGGCTCGATCCATGATGTGTTCGACGAGATGCAGCACCCTTATACCCAGGCGCTGTTCCGCTCGATCCCCCTGCCGGGCGCCGACAAGAACGCGCGCCCGCTGGTGGCGATTCCGGGGAACTTCCCGCTGCCGCATGAACGCCCGCCGGGTTGTAACTTTGGCCCGCGCTGTGATTATTTCGAGGAAGGCCGCTGTGACGCGCAGAACATTCTGATGGAGGCTGTGCCCGGCAATGATCGTCATCACACGCGGTGTCTGAAGTTCAAAGAGATCGACTGGAACGCGCCGATCACCGTGGGCGAGCAGAAGGAGAAGGCCGAAATTGGTCGTACGGTCCTGAAAATGGACAACCTCAAGAAATACTATGAGGTGGCCGCGAACGCTCTGTTCGGCGGAGGTGCAACGAAAGTGGTCAAGGCCAACGAGACGCTGAGTTTCGAGGCGCATGAATCGGAAACGCTTGCCATCGTGGGTGAATCCGGCTGCGGCAAGTCGACCTTTGCCAAGGTTCTAATGGGTCTGGAAACCGCGACAGACGGGCAGATTCTGCTGGACAACCGCAACATCGAAGCGGTGCCCATCGAAGAGCGCGATGCCAAGACCGTGGGCGAGGTTCAGATGGTGTTCCAGAACCCGTTTGACACGCTGAACCCGTCGATGACGGTGGGGCGACAGATCATCCGGGCGTTGGAAATCTTCGGTGTCGGCAACTCCGAGGCCGAGCGCAAGAAGCGGATGCTTGAGCTTCTGGATCTGGTGAAGCTGCCTCGTGCCTTTGCAGACCGGATGCCGCGCCAATTGTCAGGCGGGCAGAAACAGCGGGTCGGCATCGCGCGCGCCTTTGCGGGTGACGCGCGGATTGTTGTGGCGGATGAGCCGGTGTCGGCGCTGGACGTATCGGTTCAGGCCGCCGTCACCGATTTGCTGATGGAGATTCAGCGCGAACACAAGACGACGCTGCTATTCATCAGCCACGACCTGTCGATTGTCCGCTACCTCAGCGACCGGGTGATGGTGATGTATCTGGGCCATGTGGTCGAACTGGGGACAACGGATCAGGTGTTCGCACCGCCCTACCACCCCTATACCGAAGCGCTGCTGAGCGCGGTTCCCATCGCGGATACCTCGATTGAGAAAGAGCACATTGTTCTTGAGGGCGACATTCCGTCGGCGATGAATCCGCCTCCGGGGTGTCCGTTCCAGACGCGGTGCCGTTGGAAATCGGAAGTGCCGGATGGCCGGTGTGAATCGGATGTGCCTCCGGTCAAGACGTTGGCGGAAGGGCATCAGGTCAAATGTCATTTGGCCGAAGACATCCTTGCCCGTATGGAACCGGTTATCAAAATCGCAGCCGAGTAACGGCGCAAACGAAAAGGACCAGCCTAGTGCTGGTCCTTTTTCATTGAACGGGGCTACGTGTCAGCCCCCCCAGATCACCCGAACGTAGTTCTGTGTTTCTTTGTAGGGTGGAATCCCGCCATGCTTTTCAACAGCTTTCGGGCCCGCGTTATAGGCGGCCAATGCCAGTTTCCATGATTTGAACTTGCGGTACTGCCACGACAGATAGCGCGCGCCGCCCTCAAGGTTTTGTTTAGGGTCATGCGGGTTTACACCCAGCAGCTCGGCAGTCTGCGGCATAAGCTGCGCCAGCCCCAACGCCCCTTTGTGCGACTTCGCATGCGGGTTCCAGCCGCTTTCCTGCTGAACGAGGCGCAAGAACAGGTCCTCTGGCACGCTGTGCAGACGTGCGGCATTGCGGGCCAGTGCCAGATACTCCCCCCGATACTTGCCGGTGTAGCGCTTGTTGAACGTGCTCTGGGACGTCTTCGGCTTCAGACGCGCGGAATCGCGGTATTGCGTTGCGGCGCGGCCATCCAGAACCTTGGCTTGCTTTAGAAAAATGTCCTTGCGACTTTTCGAGGACAGCGTTTCAGCCTGCACCGGGCCATTCGCCAGCGCAAAACACGCAACCGTAAAACCAACTACCAGAGGTCGCATAAATGCCTATCCTGCCCGTTCAAAAACCAGTCGGAGTATAGGTATTCCAACTAAAAATGAAAGCTTGGTAAAGGCCACCCTAAGAAATCAGCCTGAAGGTGTGGCCATCAACCATGTTTTAACCAAGTTGCAGGCCGTATAGGGTCGCTCTGAAACACAGCGCCAGATTCGGCGCATTCTATGTAGAACAGAACGGGGAAATACATGGCAGGCTCAGTAAACAAGGTCATTCTGGTGGGCAATCTTGGCCGCGATCCCGAGGTCCGATCGTTCCAAAACGGGGGCAAAGTGTGCAACCTGCGCATCGCTACATCCGAGAACTGGAAGGACCGGAACACGGGCGAACGGCGCGAGCGGACGGAATGGCACTCGGTCGCCATTTTCTCGGAACCGCTGGCCCGTATCGCCGAGCAATACCTGCGCAAGGGCAGCAAGGTCTATATCGAGGGCCAGTTGGAAACCCGCAAATGGCAGGACCAATCGGGCCAGGACCGGTACTCGACCGAGGTTGTGCTGCGCCCCTATCGTGGCGAACTGACCCTGCTGGACAGCCGCGGTGAAGGCGGTGGCGGTCAGTCGGGCGGATATGGCGGCGGTCAGGCTGGTGGTGGCTACGGCGATCCCTATGGCGGCCAATCCAGCGCACCTGCACCGGCCTCGGGCGGAATCGACGACGACGAGATTCCGTTCTAACCGAAACGGAGACATAACATGACATGGTCCTTCTCACTCGGCCGCCTGCTTGGCTCCGAACTGAGGGTCCATGTCACCTTTTTCCTGCTTTTGGCCTGGATCGGATTTGCCGCCTATAACAACGGCGGCTGGCCTGCGGCGGTAGAAAATCTGCTGTTTGTTCTTCTGCTTTTTGCCTGTGTCGTGGCGCATGAATTCGGTCACGCGCTGATGGCGCGGCGTTATGGGATCAAGACCCCCGACATCACTTTGCTCCCCATTGGCGGGCTGGCACGGCTGGAGCGGATGCCAGACAAACCGATGCAAGAGGTCTGGGTCGCGTTGGCCGGGCCTGCCGTCAATATCGTCATATGGCTCGTGCTGGTCGTTCTTGGTGCTGGCATGCCCTATGAGACCATTACCCAGATCGATTCGCCCAATGCAGGGTTCCTGAACCGGCTAGCCTATATCAACCTGCTGCTGGCGGCGTTCAATATGATCCCCGCCTTCCCGATGGATGGGGGGCGTGTGTTCCGCGCGTTGTTGTGCCTGCGGATGGACCGGGTCAAGGCCACTCGTGTTGCGGCTTTGGGTGGTCAGGTTGTGGCCGTTGGGCTCGGGTTTCTGGGACTAAGTTCCGGCAACCCGATCCTCGTCCTGATCGCGGTTTTTGTTTTCATTGCGGCCAATGCCGAAAGTCAGGATGTCGCGCTGCGGTCCGTTGCGCGCCGCGTTCTGGCGCGGGATGCCATGATCACCGAATTTCACGCCCTGTCACCCGAGGACACGCTAAGCATGGCGGCGCAGGCCGTTATTCACACGACCCAGCACGAGTTTCCGGTTCTGGATGCCGAAGGGCTGCTGCTCGGATTCGTGACCCGTGACCGCTTGTTTGCAGCGCTGGCAGGGGATCACCCGCGCTCGGACCCGGCGACGTCAATCATGGTCACCGACATTCCGCGGGTTGCCCTGACCGCAGGGTTAGAGACTGTTCTCAAAGGATTGCACAAAGGCGCCCCGGCCATCGCAGTTCTCAGCCGGACGGGGCATATGGTCGGGTACATCACGCGCGAGAATATCGGCGAATTGATGGTGATCCGGGGACGTTAAAACGCTTAGCAATCAAGACGTTGCCAAAGCATCCTGCAGCACCGACAGAACCGCGTCGCGCGGCACATCCGAGGTCACAAAGGCTTGCCCGATACCCCGCGCCAGAATGAACCGCAACTGGCCGTCCACGACCTTCTTGTCCTGTGCCATCAGGTCAACCAACGCCTCGGCCCCCGGCAAGTCGCCGGGGATATCGGCCAGATCGGTTTTCATCCCCATCGCCCGCAAATGCGCCCGAACACGGCTGGGGTCTTCCTGCGAACATAGACCCAGGCGCGAGGACAACTCGAACGCCAAAGCGCAACCGATGGCCACTCCTTCACCGTGCAGCAGCCGGTCGGAATACCCTGTCGCGGCTTCGAGCGCGTGGCAAAATGTATGGCCCAGGTTCAGCAACGCCCGGTCGCCCTGCTCGGTCTCATCCCGCGCCACGATGTCGGCCTTCATCTGGACAGAGCGGGTTACAGCCTGAACACGCGCGGCCATGTCACCAGACGACAGGACCGGGCCATTGGCTTCAAGCCATTCGAAGAACTCGGCATCGCCCAGCAGCCCGTATTTGACGACCTCGCCATAGCCCGCAAGAAAATCCCGCGCGGTCAGGGTACCCAAAACGGATGTATCTGCCAAAACCAGAGAGGGTTGGTGAAACGCCCCGATCAGGTTCTTGCCCTGCGGCGCGTTGATGCCGGTCTTGCCGCCCACGGAACTGTCGACCTGCGCCAACAGAGACGTAGGCACCTGCACAAACCGCACCCCGCGCCGCATCACCGCCGCCGCAAACCCCACGAGATCGCCGATGACACCGCCGCCAAGAGCAACAACAACGTCGCGACGCTCGATCTTTTCCGCCAGCAGCCACTCGACGGCGCGTTCGAAATGCGGCCAGCTTTTGGTGGCTTCTCCGGCGGGAAGGGTCAGCGCCGTCATCTCAATCCCAGCCGTCGCCAGTCCTTCGCGCAGCGCATCCAGATGCAGCCCGGCCACGTTGTCGTCGGTCACGACCGCCACTTTTGGCCGATGCAACAAAGGCGCAATCCGCGCGCCCGCGTCTGCCAGCAAATTAGGCCCGATTTCAACGTCATACGAGCGTTCACCCAGCTCAACATGCACAGTCTGATGCATTTTACTTCCGTTCCAAAACGTCAGGGCGCGCGGTCAGGGCCTGAAGCACCCGCTCTACCATATTGTCAATCGAGACTTCCCCGTCCGAGAGAACCGTCAGATCGGCCTCGGCATAGATCGGGACGCGCGCATCGTATAAGCCTTTGAGCGTCGCGTAAGGATCAGGTGTCCGTAGCAAAGGACGTGTGTCCTTATGGCGGACCCGGTTCCACAGGACGTTCAGGTCCGCCCGCAACCAGACCGATGCCCCGCGCTGGGTGATCATGCGTCGGTTTTCTTCAGACAGAAACGCCCCGCCTCCCGTTGACAGGATGCCTTTTTCCTCATCCAGCAGCCGACCGATGATCTGAGATTCCTTGCTGCGGAAAAAGGGCTCGCCATCGCGCTCGAAAATCTCGGGGATGGTCATGTTGGCCGCCGATTCGATCTCGGCATCGCTGTCGAGGAAGGGCACACCCAGCCGCGCGGCCAGTGCCCGGCCCACTGCCGTTTTTCCGGCGCCCATCATGCCCACCAGAACCACGGTTTTGTGCAGATCAAAACCGGACCGTGTGTCCGCTGAGTGAGTGTTATGCTTTATTTCGCTCATTTAACCGTGAATGACGTGATCTTGGAAAAAATGCCAGTTATAACTTGGTCAAAATCAAAAATTGAGGCAGCGTGGCGCCATGGGCCGTCTGATCAAGTTCCTGATATATATCATTTGCCTGGGGTTCATCGGGCTGGTGGGCTATGCCTATCTCGGCCCGTTTTTCGGCGCGGATTTTTCGGCTCCGCAGGGCGAAATCCGCGAACCGGTCACGCTGGATGTCGACTAAGCACGCCTTGCTGGCGCTCTTTCTGGCCGGGCCGGCATTTGCGCAAGAGCCGCTGTCGGCCATCGACTGGCTGACGAATCCACCGGAAAACCTGCCCGGTACGGTGCTGCTTGAACCGCCCGTGGCCCAGAACGGCGGTCAGCCGGATGTTGAGGTCACGCCGCTTGAGGCGTTGTCGCAACCCTTGGGACTGGTGTCTTCGTCGGTGACGGGCCTGCCCGTGAATTTGTGGCAAGGCAGCGACCCCGAGCGTCTGGCCGAGCTGATTGCGCGCGTTCCTGTCAAGTACAACCCGGCCATGCAGCGCCTGCTGTTCACGCTGTTGCTGACCGAGGCACGGTCTCCCGGTGGGCCGGGTGCTGAAGAAATCCTGCTTCTGGCCCGCCTCGACCGTCTGATTCAGCTTGGCGCTGCGGACCCTGTTCAGTCGCTGGTGCAACTTGCGGGCCCTACAAATTCGCAAGAACGGTTCCGGCGCTGGTTTGACGCCACGCTTCTGACCGGAGACGAGGACCGCAGTTGTACCGCCCTGACCGCTCAGCCGCATCTGTCGGATGACTATGCCGCGCATATCTTCTGCAAGGCCCGACGGGGGGATTGGGCCTCGGCCGCGCTGACGCTTGAAGCGGCCCATGCGCTGGACATTCTGCCGCCCGAGGAACTGGACCTGCTGGACCGGTTCCTCAGCCCCGAACTGTTCGAAGATGCCGCGTACCTGCCGCAACCGGACAACCCCGACCCGCTCAGCTTTCGCCTGTTCGAAGCGATCGGGGAACGCCTGCCCTCTGCCCCGCTGCCGCGCGCGTTCGCCAACGCGGACTTGCGCGATGTAGCCGGGTGGAAAGCCCAGATCGAAGCAGCCGAGCGTTTGACCCGGATCGGCGCGCTGACGCCGAACCAGTTGCTTGGGCTTTACACCGAACGTGACCCGGCGGCGTCCGGCGCGGTTTGGGATCGGGTTGCAGCGGTCCAGCGATTTGAAAACGCGCTGAACACCCGCAACCCCGAGGCCATTGGCAAAGCCCTTCCCGGCGTTTGGCAACAGATGCGCAGCGTCGGGCTTGAGGTCGCCTTTGCTGAGCTGTTTGCCGAGCCGCTGTTTGACCTGACCCTTCCAATGCCGGACGCCGAAAATCTCCGCTGGCAGGTTCTGATGCTGTCCGACCTCTATGAACAGGCCGCTTTAGAGCCGCCCGACGCGTCGGTCGAAACGCAGTTTCTGGCCGCGCTGGCACAGGGCGATCCCGCCCGCGCGCCCTCACCTTCGCCAACGGCGGACGCGGTTGCCGAGGGGTTTGCCTGGGCCGCGCCGATACCATCCGACATTGAGGCCCTGCTGGCCAATGGGCAACTGGGCGAGGCCATTCTGGAAACCATGCACCTGTTCGCCCACGGCGCGCGCGGCAATCTGGTCGATTTGACCGCAGCCATCGCCACCTTGCGGCGTGTGGGGCTGGAAGACACCGCCCGGCGCGCGGCGTTGAACCTGCTGATCCTGCAGGACCGCCGGTTGTGACCGCCCCAGCCACACCAGACTTGTGGATATCCACTTTTCTTCAGGCGCAAGCCGCCGAGTTGGGCGCGGCCACCAACACGTTGCTGGCCTATGGGCGGGACCTGAAAGACTTTGCCGCTTGGTTGAAGCGCCGCAAGACCGGTTTTGATCAGGCCGACCGGGACCGGATTGAGGCCTACCTGATCGACTGCGACGCTCAGGGTCTGTCCCGATCCACCCGCGCGAGGCGATTGTCGGCGATTAAACAGTTGTACCGATTTGCGTTCGAAGAAGGCTGGCGCGAAACCAACCCCGCCATTCAAATCAAGGGGCCGGGCCGGCAGAAACGGCTGCCCAAAACGCTGGATGTGCCCGAAGTAGACCGGCTTCTGGCCGCCGCCCGCGAAACCGGGCGCAGCCAGTCGGATCGAGTGCGCAACACCTGCCTAATGGAACTGCTATATGCCACCGGCATGCGCGTGACCGAGCTTGTGTCGCTGCCGGTCTCATCTGCGCGGGGCGACCCGAGGATGCTGCTGGTTCTGGGCAAAGGCGGCAAGGAACGAATGGTTCCCCTGTCCCCGCCCGCCCGCGATGCGCTGGCGGATTGGCTGGAAACCCGCGACAAGGCCGAGGATCAGGCGGTCGAAAAAGGCGGGCAACGGTCCCGGTTCCTGTTTCCATCGCGAGGAAAATCCGGGCACCTGACGCGACACATGTTCTTTCACCTGATCAAGGAACTGGCTGTTCAGGGCGGCGTTTCCCCTGAAAAAGTCACCCCCCACACCCTGCGCCACGCCTTCGCAACGCATCTGCTGGCCAACGGTGCGGACCTGCGGTCGATCCAGACCCTGCTGGGTCATGCCGATGTCGCCACCACCGAAATCTACACCCATGTTCTGGATGAGCGGCTGGCCGAACTTGTGCTAGAGCATCACCCGCTGGCGAAAGACCCCGACACCAGGGGCTAACCCCTTGATCCGGCGGGGCCGCATCCCCATAACGGATGCACGAACTCGAACAAACAAGGACCGATGGAACCCACATCCTCTCTGATCGACGGCGCGTTCTGGCTTACCACAGGCGCCATTCTGCTTTTGCTTGTCCTGTCGGGCTTTTTCTCGGGATCAGAAACGGCTTTGACCGCATCGTCGCGCGGGAAGCTGCGCGCGCAAGCCGACAAGGGCTCTCGCGGGGCCAAGAAAGCGCTTGAGATTACCGATGACAACGAGCGGCTGATCGGCTCGGTCCTGCTGGGCAACAACCTTGTGAACATCCTCGCGGCCTCGCTGGCGACGGCGCTGTTCACCCGGCTATTCGGCGAAAGCGGCGTGGCGCTGGCCACGCTGGTCATGACCCTGCTGGTGCTGATCTTTGCCGAGGTTCTGCCCAAAACCTATGCCATCACCAACTCGGAAAAAGCCGCCGCCGCCGTTGCGCCGATCATCGGCGTTGTGGTCACCGTTTTCTCGCCCATTGTTGCTGCAGTGCGTCTATTGGTGCGCGGCGTTCTCAGCCTGTTTGGCGTCAAGATCGACCCCGACAGCAACATTCTTGCGGTGCGAGAGGAAATCGCCGGGGCGCTGCAGCTTGGCCATTCCGAAGGCGTGGTCGAAAAGGAAGACCGCGACCGCATCCTTGGCGCGCTTGATCTGGGCGACAGAGCGGTCGAGGAAATCATGTTGCACCGTTCGAATATCGAAATGATCGACGCTAGCGCACCGCCCGAGGATATTCTGGAACAATGTCTGGAAAGCCCTCATACCCGCCTGCCCGTGTTCCGGGATGAACCCGAAAACATTGTGGGAGTTGTACATGCCAAGGACCTGTTCCGCGCCATGTATGCGCAGGTGGGCGGTGCTGACGGGGATACGGACAAGCTGAAATCCTTTGACATTTCGAAGGTGGCGAATGATCCGTATTTCGTGCCCGAGACCACCACTCTGGACGATCAAATGCGGGAATTCCTGCGTATGCACAGCCATTTTGCGCTGGTCGTCGACGAATACGGCTCGCTGCGCGGGTTGATTACGCTGGAAGATATTCTGGAAGAAATCGTGGGCGAAATTGCCGACGAATTCGACATCGACGAAGAAGTTCCGGTCACGCGCACCGACGACGGTCAGTATCTGGTCGAAGGTGCCATGACGATCCGTGACGTGAACCGCGCGATGGAATGGTCCTTGCCGGATGATGAGGCCAACACGCTGGCCGGTCTGGTCATCCACGAGGCGCAGATGATCCCGGTGGTCGGACAGGTGTTTTCCTTCCACGGCTTCCGCTTCGAAGTAACCGCGCGCGAAGGCAACCGGATAACGGGCCTGAAGATTCGGCCTCTGTGACGAGTGGCGGCGCGGTCGCCGCCCTCCTGCGACATGTTTTGTCGGTTTTCGTCTTGCATCAATGGCCCTGCCGATCAGACTGGCCAAAAATCTGACGGAGGCAGCTATGAAACTGGAAACCCGCGTGGCGGTCATTGGCGGCGGTGTTGTTGGCTGCTCTGTCCTGTATCACCTGACGAAACTCGGCTGGTCGGACGTGATGCTGCTGGAACGGTCCGAGTTGACCAGCGGCTCGACGTGGCACGCGGCGGGCGGGTTTCATACGCTGAACGGCGACACCAATATGGCGGCGCTGCAGGGCTATACGATCCGTCTGTATAAGGAACTGGAAGAGATCACCGGCATGTCCTGCGGTCTGCACCATGTGGGCGGGGTGACGCTCGCTGACAATCAGGACCGGTTCGACATGCTGCTGGCCGAGCGTGCCAAGCACCGGTTCATGGGGTTGGAAACAGAAATCGTCGGCCCGGACGAGATCAGAAAGATTGCCCCGATCACCAATACCGACGGCATCATCGGCGCGCTCTACGATCCGCTGGATGGCCACCTTGACCCGTCCGGCACCACGCATGCCTATGCCAAGGCCGCGCGGATGGGCGGCGCGACCATCGAAACGCATTGCATGGTGCGCGAAACCAATCAGCGCGCGGATGGCACCTGGGATGTAGTCACCGACAAGGGCACAATCCACGCTGAACATATCGTCAACGCAGGCGGCCTTTGGGCGCGCGAGGTTGGTGCGATGGCGGGCATCTATTTCCCTCTGCACCCGATGGAGCACCAATACCTGGTTACGGACTCGATCCCCCAGATCGAGGCGATCATCGACGCGGGCGGAGAGCATCCGCATGTGATGGACCCTGCCGGGGAAAGCTATCTGCGGCAGGAAGGGCGCGGGTTGTGCATCGGCTTTTACGAACAGCCCTGCAAACCGTGGGCGGTCGATGGCACACCGTGGGAGTTCGGGCACGAACTGCTGCCCGACGACTACGACAAGATCACCGACAGTATCGAATTCGCCTATCGCCGTTTCCCGGTTCTGGCCGAGGCCGGTGTGAAATCGGTCATCCACGGGCCGTTTACCTTTGCGCCCGACGGCAACCCTCTGGTCGGGCCGGTGCCGGGGGTGCGGAACTACTGGTCCGCCTGTGGTGTCATGGCCGGGTTCAGTCAGGGCGGCGGGGTCGGGCTGACGCTGGCGCAATGGATGATCGAGGGCGAACCGGAACGCGACGTCTTTGCCATGGATGTCGCGCGGTTCGGCGATTGGATCAGCCCTGGCTACACCCGCCTCAAAGTGATCGAAAACTACCAAAAACGGTTCAGCGTCGCCTACCCGAACGAGGAACTGCCCGCCGCACGCCCAAACCGCACCACCCCGATGTACGACATCTTCAGCGACATGGGCGCGGTCTGGGGCCAACAATATGGGCTCGAGGTGCCAAACTACTTCGCGCAGGACAGTGAACCGGGTTATGAAACCCCGTCCTTCCGCCGCTCGGACGCGTTTGAGGCGACGGGTCGCGAAGTCCGGGCGGTCCGCGAGGGCGTCGGGATCAATGAGGTCCACAATTTCGGCAAATACCGCATAACCGGACCGGGCGCGCGCGACTGGCTGGACCAGATCATGGCCGGACGCATCCCTCAGCCGGGTCGAGTATCTCTGACCCCGATGCTGTCCCCCAAGGGCAAGCTAATCGGCGATTTCACCGTTTCCTGCCTGAGCGAGACTTGCTTCCAACTCACCGCTTCTTACGGCAGTCAGGCGTTCCACATGCGCTGGTTCCAGCAGAACGAGCAACCGGGTATGTCGGTCGAAAATATCTCGGACCGGCTGAACGGTTTCCAGATCGCAGGCCCAAAAGCCGCGGAGGTTCTGAGCGCCTGCACCCGCGAGGATGTTTCAATGCTGCGGTTTCTCGACGTGCGCCCCATGACCGTCGGCATGACCGACTGCATCGTGCAGCGGGTCAGCTACACCGGCGATCTGGGGTACGAGATTTACTGCGATCCGATGGCCCAGCGGCAATTGTGGTGGACTTTGTGGCAGGCCGGTGAACCTCATGGCATGATGCCGTTTGGCATGCGAGCCATGATGTCCTTGCGATTGGATAAGTTCTTTGGCTCGTGGATGCGGGAGTTTTCGCCCGACTACACGGCGGCGGAAACGGGGTTGGACCGGTTCATCTCATTCTCCAAAAACGCCGATTTCATCGGGCGCGCGGCGGCAGAGGCCGAACGTGCAGCCGGAACCACCCGCAAACTGGTCGCCTTTGACGTTGATGCAGACGACGCGGACGTGAACGCCTACGAGCCGATCTGGCTGGACGGCGCGGTTGTCGGGTTCTGCACGTCAGGCGGGTATTCTCATTTCGCCGGGAAATCCATCGCGATGGGGTTCCTGCCAACCGAACGCGCCGTCGATGGGCTGGAGGTGGAGATCGAAATCCTCGGCCAGATGCGCAAGGCCCGCGTGATTTCGACCCCTCTGTTTGACGCCGATGGCGCGCGTATGAGGGGATGACTTCCCAAATCGACAAGGGCATCTTGGCGGGATGAGCGAGATACCCGTTATCCTTCTGGCCGCCGGTCAATCGCACCGCATGGGCGGGACGGACAAGCTGATGCAAGAAGTCAGCGGTATGCCACTGATCCGGCGTTCCGCAATTGCAGCCAGTGCCATTGGCCCGGTGATCGTCGCCTTGCCCCCGGCCCCTCACCCGAGGCACGACGCCCTTTGTGATCTTGGGGTCCTAAGGGTACCAATCCCCGACGCTGCCGAAGGGATGAACGCCAGCCTGCGCGGGGCGCTAGCGCATGTTCCACAAGACGCCCCGGCAATGATGGTGCTGCTGGCGGATCTGCCGGACCTAACCCCCGGGGATCTGACCGCCGTCCTGCGATCCCGCATAACGCACCCAGACCGCCTGATCTGGCGCGGCGCAACCGAAGACGGCAAACCCGGTCATCCTGTCCTGTTTGATCAAAGCCTGATTGGCGAGTTGTCCCGATTACAGGGCGATGACGGCGCGCAAGCCGTGGTGTGGGCCCATAAGGACCAGGTCCATCTCCACCACCTGCCCGGACGCAACGCGCTGCTGGACCTCGACACGCCCGAAGACTGGGCGGCTTGGCGCGCGGGTCGCGCCCCTTAAATGAACACGGCCCGGTCGTTTCCGACCGGGCCGGTTGCCCAACACAGGACTACCACTTTTCACCAATCCCAAAAGCACAACCAGATCACCACGCAGGTGTACTGGTCAATCCGCTGCTGAACCGAAACAAGACCCCCTCGTTAACATGCCGCTAGCGCTTTTTAGACTGAGCTAGCCGTCGGCACCCCCTAGCGCCTTCGACTCCCCCTTACTTGGGCAAAATCATCCTCACCGATCCGAGGTTTCGAAACAACGTAAAATTGGAGGAAACGGGTAAGTTTGACGAAAGGTGTTTGGCATTTGCGCAACATCTTGCCAGATGAAACACTACTTTAAGGAGAGTTTCATTTTTGAGCGCGCAACAATAACAGCCAATATGCGCAAACTTTTGCTCTGCATTGAAAACAAAAGGAGAGGTTTAACGGTGACCCTCTAAAGATACGCGCAACTGCATACAATCCAAAGATGAACTGCCCAAACCACCCAAGGGCACCGCCTCGTTTGTCAACTAAACTGATTTAATTCAACGTTTTTGAAAATTTGACACCGATTTCGGCAACAATTCTCCGATTCGGATGCCAAAATTACGGCGAAACGAACGAATCCACGATCGTCACCGTCGCCACAGGACAGGGCCTTTGTGGCGAAATTAAGATTTCTTAATGGAGCAGTCAGGAAAGACTCAGCTTTGACGGGCATCTCCGTATCAACGCGCGGCTGCAATCGCGCGGTACATACAGGAGACACACATGAGCATCCGTAAATCCCCGCTTCTTTTGCCGCGCACGTCCAACTGGGTCGGCGCCGGTGCATTAGGGGCAGCCATGCTGGCCACGACCGCCCTGCCCTCGATGGCGGATGAGGCGCTGGCCGATCTGGTCGAAAGCGTCTCGCCTTCGGTCGTGACCATTATCGCCGAACAGAACGCCGCGCCTGCACCCGCGCAGGGGCAGAATTTCGATTTCGAAGGACACCCGTTCGGAGAGTTCTTCAAACGCTTTGGCGGCCCGGAAGGGTTCAATACGCCCCAGCGCGGCCCCGCGCAGGGTCTGGGTTCAGGCTTCGTTCTGGATGAGGCCGGTTACATCATCACCAACCACCACGTGGTCGACAACGCCTCGGTCATCACGGTTCGGCTGAACGATGACCGCACATTCGAGGCCGAGGTGATCGGCACCGACCCGCTGACCGATATCGCCGTGCTGAAAATCGACGCCGGTGAAACCCTGCAGGCCGTTGAAATGGGTGACAGCGAAGTCATCCGCGTTGGCGAAGATGTGGTGGCCATCGGCAACCCGTTCGGCTTGAACTCGACCGTGACCACCGGCATCGTTTCAGCCAAGGGTCGCAACATCTCGCAGGGGCCCTACGCCGAGTTTATCCAGACCGATGCGGCCATCAACAAAGGCAACTCGGGCGGTCCGCTGTTCAACATGGAAGGCGAAGTGATCGGCGTGAACTCGGCCATTTACTCGCCCAGCGGCGGTTCGGTCGGGCTGGGTTTTGCGGTGACATCGAACATCGTCGAACATATCGCAGCCGACCTGCGCGATGATGGTCAAGTCAGCCGCGGCTGGCTGGGTGTCTCGATCCAGAATGTCAGCCCGGAACTTGCCGCAGCACTGGGGATCGACACGTCCGCAGGGGCGTTGGTGGCCGAAGTCGTCTCGGGCAGCCCGGCAGATGGCGTGCTGCAGCAGGGCGATGTGATCCTGACGTTCAACGACGAGGATGTCGATTCAAGCAGCGACCTGCCCTTGCTGGTCGGCACCACCAAGGTGGGCACCGACAGCACGGTAACCGTCCTGCGCGACGGCAAGCAACAACAGCTTGAGCTGACGATCGGTCAGTATCAGACGGCCTCGGCCGACACGGATACCGCTGTCGACGCCAACGTCTCGGGCACATCCCTGGGCGTCACCGTCGCCCCCCTGACCGACGCGTCCCGCGCCGAGATGGGTGTTGGTGAAAACATCGACGGCGTGGTCGTGACCGAGCTGAAGCCCGACAGCCCTGCCGCCAAAGCAGGCCTGCAACGCGGCGACGTGATCGTGAAACTGGGCAACCAGGACACCTTTACGCCGGATGCGCTGAAGGCGGCGCTGGACAGCGAAAAGACTGATCCGGCCCTGGTGCTGATTAATCGCGGCGGCAACCAGATCTTTGTTGCGGTGGAAGTCGCCTAAACGAAGACCCGCGCGTGCCACTTGATGGGGAAATCTGGCGCGCGCCTCCCCGGCGGTTTGACTTGTCCGCGATCCGCCGGGTTGCCGGGTGCGTTCTCCGCACCCGGCAAGAGCTTTGGTAAATCATGTGCTTTGACTGAATTTTGTGTTTAAATCCCGGTAGAAAGGAACCCGCATCATGAGCCGACGTCTGCTTATCGTTGAAGATGACGAAGATACTCGGGACTTCATCGCCAAGGGTTTTAGCGAAGAAGGCTATGTGGTCGAGGTCGCCGCAGATGGCCGCGAGGGTCTGTATCACGCGACCGATGGCGGGTTCGACGCGGTCGTGCTGGACCGGATGCTGCCGGGCCTGGACGGGCTTTCGCTGATCAAATCCATGCGGGCTGCGGGGCTAAAAACCCCAGTTCTGATGCTGACCGCGATGAGCGCGGTGGATGAGCGGGTCAAGGGCCTGCGGTCCGGCGCCGACGACTATCTGGTAAAGCCGTTTTCGTTTCAGGAATTGCACGCCCGGATCGAGGCGTTGCTACGCCGCCCGCAGGAATCCGAGGAAACACCGACGCTCACCTGCAAAGACCTTGAGATGGACCTGCTCACCCGCAAGGTCACCCGCGACGGGCGCGAGATCACGCTGACCCCGCGCGAGTTTCAGATCCTCGAATTCTTCCTGCGCCGCAAGAACCGCGTCGTGTCGCGCACGATGTTGCTGGAGGGCGTCTGGGACTACCATTTCGACCCCAACACCAATGTCGTGGACGTACATATCTCAAAGCTGCGCCGTCAGTTGGATGAGGGCGGAGAGATGCCTTTGATTGAAACCGTAAGGGGTGCGGGTTACATGATGTCTGATGGATAACCTGCGGCTTTCCCTGAATAATTCACGAACAAGGCTCGTCGTCGCCAGTATGGTGCTTAGTACCTTTCTGACGGCGACAGTTTTGGCTTTGGTCTATGTGACCGCCAATCGCAGCATTGAATCCGAGACCCGCTCGGTCGTGTCGGCGGAACTGACCGGGCTGGCGGATGAATACGAACGGCGCGGATTGATTGGCCTGATCACGGCCATTGAGCGCCGCCTGCCAAGCGCGTCGGAACGGGACGCGATGTACCTTTTGACGGACCGAAACGGCACGTCACTGGTCGGCAACCTGAAAAGCTGGCCCGCGAACATCGCGGCGGGCAGCGGCTGGGTTGAACTGGACGTGCGGCGCGCGGACAATGATCAACTGGTGCCGGTCTCGGCCGCCTCCATCCGGCTAGCTGGCGGAGAGCGCCTGCTGGTGGGCCGCGACGCGGTTGCCCGCCAGCAGTTCGACCGAGTTCTCTTGCGCTCGGTGGCTTTGGCTTTGGGAATCGCATTGGTTCTGAGCGTTCTGACTGGCTGGCTGTTCACGCGGCTTGTCTTTTCGCGGCTGTCCGACATTGCCAGCACCGCCGAGAACATCGTCTCGGGCGATCTGTCCCGGCGCATGCCCCTGCGGGGAACCGGGGATGAGTTCGATCAGGTCGCGGGAACGCTGAACAACATGCTCGACCGGATCGAGGAACTGATCAGCAACCTGCGCACCACGTCGAACTCAATCGCGCATGACCTGCGGTCGCCCCTGTCCCGCCTGCGGCAACGGGTCGAGGCCCTGTCCGATCCGGGCAAAAGCGATCTGGACCGCGAGGTCGACATCGCCCGCGCGACCGGGGAAATCGACCATGTTCTGCGGGTTCTGGGGCAGCTCACCGATATCTCACGGGCCGAGGCCGGTCTGGGGCGTGAGCAGTTTGAAGAGGTCGATTTACAACAACTGGTCGGCGATGTCGTCGAACTCTACGATCCCGTGGCGGCGGACAAGGGCATCACGCTTGAGGTCTCGGGGCAGGCCGAACCGATCCAGGGCCACCGCCCCCTGCTGTCGCAGGCACTGTCCAACCTGTTGGAAAATGCGATGCGCTATGCACCGCAGGATACGGCGATCACGATCTCAATCGCCCGTGACAATGAATTCACCCGCCTGAGTGTCCGTGATCGGGGCCCCGGCGTGCCCGAGAAAGACCTGCAACACCTGCAAATGCCTTTCGTCACCCTCGATCCGGCCCGAACCGAGCGCAACGCCGGTCTTGGGCTGGCGCTGGTGGCCGCCATTTCGCGCATGCATGGCGGGGCGTTTTCGGCGCGCAACTGCGATCCGGGGCTTGAGACGACGATCAAGCTGGCAAACCAGCCCTAGGTCGGAACACCTTTGATCGCCATCGTCTTGTTTTTATAGCGTTTATCCGATGTCACATCCGCGCCGAACCAGTCAGGCGGCTGGAAACCCAGCGCCTCGGGTTCGGAGGTGAATTCCACCTCGACCAGACATAGCGGCGCGAGATCTCCCTGAAACACATCCAACTCAAACGTTCGACCATCCGGCAATTGGCTGGTAAACCGTTCCTTCTCAACCCGGCGGCCCTCGGTTTCCGGCCAGAACGTCTGGAACTGCTCGTGGGACATTTCGGCCTCACGCTCGACCCGAACCAGCCCCCCTGCACCTTTGAGGGTCAGGAAATAACGCTCACCCTTCTCGCGCAGGCGCAGTTCAGTCGAGTCGTCTGGCGCCGTTAGATAACCCTGACGCACCACCGCCTTATCCGCGCCTTCCAGATCCGGAAGGCGTGCTACCAGAAACTTACGCTCAATTTCCGTGCTCATTTGGACGAAGTCACTCCGTTTTCAAGTTCGTCAAACAGCGCCTGATAGGCCGCGCTGGCGGCGCTGCGCCGGGCATAGGTGCTTACCGGCGCGCGGTGTTGACCCATCTTTTCGATATCCGCCGCAAATGGGATTGCCGTCTGCAGAAAGCGCTTGCGGTATAGCTTTCGCATCTTTTTCATCGTTTCCTGATGCAAAACCTTGCGCACCTGCACCATCGAGAAAAAGGCGCGCAGCTTTTTCTTGCGCAAATTGTGCTCGGCGAAGAAGCTGACCAATTGATCGAAAGTCCGCTCGGACAGGGTTGTCGGAATGACGGGCACAACGATTTCATCGGCGGCTTTGAAGATGTTCTCGGACAGGGTCGAGAAGTTGGGCGGGCAGTCCAGAATGATCACGTCATAATCGCTCCCAGCCGCGATCAGAGCCTTTTTCAGACGCGATCGCTTGTTCCGCATCCGGGACAAGAAGACATCGAAATCTCGGAATGTCAGATTCGCGGGAAGCACATCCAGCCCTTCGAAATCGCTCGCCCGGATCGCATTTGTAAACCGTTTGACGTCTTCAAAAAATCGGGCATCCGTCAGCTTTTTCGAAGGCTTGACCCGAAAGTAAAACCCAGACGCGCCCTGCGGATCAAGATCGCACAGCAGAACCTGTTGACCCGCCTGCGCATAGGCATACGCCAAATTCACCGAGGTCGCGGTTTTGCCAACACCGCCCTTGTTGCTGTAACAGGCAATGATCTTCATCCATCACTCCTTTTCATCGTGAAACAGGCTGCGGAAAAGCTGCCGGATGTTCGGGCTGTCGAACTGCTGGAAATTCGCAATCACGCGCCCACGTTCTGCCTTTTGGCGCTGATCCAGCACCGCAATCAGCCCGCCTGCAGCCAGGCCAAGCTGGGCCTCGACCCGGCCCTGGGCGTCGCTTTGCTGTGATATGAAATCCAGCAGCGCCTCTTGTTGGACGGAATAGTCGTTGAAAAGACCAAGGTTATCCTGCAGTTTTTTCAGTGGCTTGATGATCGACTTGAAACCTTTGACATCGAACAACGGGGCAAAGAACTCCATCAGATAGCGCAGCTTCTTGCAGTCAATCCGCAGGTCGTGCACGACTTGATCCGGCGTCTCCTCAGAGATGCTGCGGGCCAGTTTGCAGACCTTGCGGTATCGTTTCCGTATCAGGGCGCAGGCATAGTCATACGCAGCGCGGTTTGCGTTTGGCCCCGACTCTACCGTGTCGGCGTCTTTGAACAGGTGGGCGAGGTCTTCCATGGCGGCATTGTAAGCCTCACTGCGTAACCGGCGGGACAGGCGGGATAACTCTTGCGCCCTTTCTTTCTCGAACCGGTTGAACATCACCTGCACACCAGCATAAAGGTTCGGCGGTATAAGGCTGAAATACATGTCCTTTTCCAGCAGATACACATCCAGGTCGCGCAACCGGCCGGTCGCCGCCATCAGGTCGGAAAAGACCCGTTTCAATTCAGCCGTTTGGTGGTCTGAGAAGACCCCTTTGAACAGGCTCAGAACCGAGCGAATGCGCCGCAGGGACACGCGATAATCGTGCAGGAATTCAGTATCAATGTCGGCAATCACGCCGCTTTCGTTTTGGCGCGCAACAGACAGATATGTATGGATAATGTCCGTCGCCACTTGTATCGAAGGCTCATCCTTGCCCAAGGGGATTTCGGGTTTGGCCTGATAAGGCTCCGTACCCGGGAAAAGCCCCCGAAACACCCCCTCGATCACGCCATTGTCCGCAGACAATCCTTCGAGCACGCCGTGAACTTCGGCAAAAGCCCGGTCATACCCCCTCAGCTTCTGAATTCGAATGATCGTGACCTGCCCGGTGTCCGATCTGATTGTTAGCAACTGACCGCGCACTTGCGTTTTTTGCAGGTCGTCCAGAATGGACAGGGCATTTTCCTCGATCTCACCCGCCCCAATCACCATCAGGGCGCGCAAGGTTGGAAACCCTTTCAACGCATCGCATACTGGGCCAGAGGGCAAGTCCTGCACGAAGCGACCAGCACCCTTCGCCCTTTGAACCCACGTCTGGCCATTGGCCTGCAGCAATTTCAGGGTCCCGGCAGCCTCGATAAGAACCCTGCCGGTTTTGCGCAGAGACTGATCGTGACAGTCCAGAAACCGGCACGGTTTGGGCGCTGTCGGCGCTTCCGTCCGAATAGACATATTCGTCAGCGAGCCAGCAAAAGCTGCTTCATCAAACACGCCCGGGATGACAAAGAACCCGTCTGTTTTTCGCATTACGACGTGCCCTTCCCCGAAGCCTCAAGATAGTCTTGACCGATCTTACGAACGCTCGTTCCCGTTTCAATCGCCCGCAGAATGGGCGCGATGGGGTATTATCATCCAACCTGAGCATCTTGTCTTCGACATCCGGACCTCGGTTGACTGCGTGAAGTCATGAAATCGCAATTCCCACACATCGGCAAGATGATTTAAACGAGCGCGAACCGTATGCGCGGATGACACTCGACCGACGGCCCGCTAAGACAAGCGTATGTCCAATCCTGTCTCATCCATCCGAAATCTTGGCCCGGCCTTTGAACAGGCCTGCGCCCGCGCCGGTATCCACTCTGCCGAAGACTTGCGCGAGTTGGGTGCGGATGCAGCCTATGCCCGGTTGCTGCAAGCTGGGACCAGGCCGCATTTCATTGGCTACTACGTTCTGGTAATGGGCCTGCAGGGACGCCCGTGGAACGACTGTAAGGGCGATGAGAAAAAGGCGTTGCGCCAAAGGTTTGACGCCATCAAGGCCAACACCCGCCCTGCCCCGCAAAGCAAGATGATCTCGGATCTGGACGCTGTTGGCGTGCGCGTGTCTCCGGGCGATCTCAAGCCGGTCTAGGCACGAAAAAGGCCGCCCCCGGCAGGAGCGGCCCCATCTGTTCCGACGAAGGAAGGCTTAGCCGACCAGTTCGATGCCCGAGAAGAAGTACGCGATCTCAACCGCAGCCGTTTCCGGCGCGTCCGAACCGTGAACCGAGTTTTCACCAACCGATTCAGCGAACTCGGCGCGGATGGTGCCGGGGGCTGCATCTGCGGGGTTGGTTGCGCCCATGACTTCGCGGTTCTTGGCAATGGCACCTTCGCCTTCCAGAACCTGAACAACGACCGGAGCCGACGACATGAATTCGCACAGTTCGTCATAGAACGGACGCTCGGCGTGCACGTCATAGAACTTGCCCGCTTGCGCTTTGGTCATGTGGATGCGCTTTTGCGCGACGATGCGCAGGCCGGCTTCTTCGAACTTGGCGTTGATCTTGCCAGTCAGGTTGCGGCGGGTTGCATCGGGTTTGATGATCGAGAATGTGCGTTCCAGTGCCATGTCGGCCTCTCCTTACAATGTGGCGCGGGAGCGCGCCGAAATCCATCGCGCGCCGCCTAACATGGTCTGCGGCGTATGAAAAGCACTATGATGTGTGATGGCTCAGATCGTATCGGGCAACGGATCGCGCAGATCGACCCAGCGCACGTAGAGGATCGCCAGAAGGCCAATGAAACTGCTGATGCACATCATGCCCAGAACAAGATACGGCCCGTTCTGAGGGCTGACGAACGCACCGGTCATCGAGGTCAGAACCGCCCCCAGCGCCACGATCATCGCGCCCGACAACCCCGCCGCGCTGCCCGCAAGTTTCGGGCGCACCGACATGACGCCTGCCGAGGCATTGGCGTTGGTCAGTCCGTTCCCGAAACCCACGCAAATGGCCGACCCAAAGAACACCCAGACTGAGCCCATGTCGGCCAGAAACAACAACAGCCCGCAGAACGGCCCGGTCGAGGCCACGATCCGCCCGATCAGGATCATCGTTGTCAACTGTGTACGCGCCGCGATACGCCCGGTGATGAAGTTGCCGACCATAAAGCCGCCGGTGATGATCCCGATGCCAAGGCCGAGCATTGCCGGGCTCAGGTCGAACCACGCGGCGGCCACCAGTGGCGCACCGGTGATGAAGCTGAAGAAGGCCCCGATCGAAAAGGCGGCGCATAGCGCATAGCCCCAAAACCGGCGGGCGCGGAACAGATGAGGGTATTCGCGAAGCTGGGCGGCAAAGGTTGAGGATCGGTTGGTATTCGTCTCGCCCATGTCGATCCAAAGCAGCGCGAACATGCCGGTCCCGAAGACCAGATACAGCACGAACCCCGCGCGCCAGCCAAACAGCGTGTCGAGCGCCCCGCCCAGCATCGGCCCCAGCATCGGGGCCAGCGCCATGGCCATTGCGACGTAGCCCAGCTTGCTAGCTGCCTCATTCGGCGGGTACCGGTCGCGGATCGACGCGCTGGACAGAACCGGCCCCGCCACCACCGCCGCCTGCAGCAGACGGAACCCGAGGAAAACCCAAATCGATTCAGCCAGCACGCACCCTAGCGAAGCGAAGGCGAAGAGACCCATCCCGATCAGCAGGATGGGCCTGCGTCCGAACCGGTCCGACAACGGTCCGAGGATCAATTGCAAAACTGCGGACACGCCCAGATAAGCAGCGATGGACAGGTTCACCAGCGCGTAATCAACCTGAAAATCCGCGCTCATCCGAGCCAGCGATGGCAAGAACATATTCAGCGACAGCACCGACAGCGCCGTGGCGAAAATGAGCGTAACCAGCGAAGGGGGCGATTGAGCCGCGCGCATGACAGGAACCAACGAAAATCCGAACCGGATCAGCGCTATCACATCGTCCGCGTATTGAACATGCCACCTCTGCGCCCTGAACATGCCCAGCCGCTGGCGGGCCGCCGCATGCTCTGTTAAGAGCGCCCCATGTTACGGATCGAGGATATCACATACACCGTCGAAGGCCGCCCTCTGTTTGACGGGGCCAGCGCCACGATTCCCGATGGCCACAAGGTGGGTCTGGTGGGGCGCAACGGTACCGGCAAGACCACGCTGTTCCGCCTGATCCGGGGCGAACTGGCGCTGGAATCGGGCAATATCTCGGTCCCGAAACGCGCGCGCATCGGCGGGGTCGCGCAAGAGGTGCCCTCGTCCGATGTCTCGCTGATCAACACCGTTCTGGCCGCCGACACCGAACGTGCCGCCCTGATGGCCGAGGCGGATGTTGCCGAAGACCCCGCGCGCATCGCCGAGATCCAGACCCGTTTGGCCGATATCGACGCCTGGTCTGCCGAGGCGCGCGCGGCATCGATCCTCAAAGGGTTGGGCTTTGACGACGAAGATCAGCTGAAACCCTGTTCGGATTTCTCGGGCGGCTGGCGGATGCGCGTGGCGCTGGCGGCGGTGCTGTTTGCGCAGCCCGACCTGCTGCTGCTGGACGAACCGACCAACTATCTGGACCTCGAAGGCGCGCTGTGGCTGGAAAGCTATCTGGCGAAGTACCCGCATACGGTCATCATCATCAGTCACGACCGAGGGCTGCTGAACCGCGCCGTGGGCTCGATCCTGCATCTGGAAGATCGCAAGCTCACCTACTACGCGGTGCCTTACGACAAGTTCGCCGAGCGCCGCGCCGAACGTCTGGCGCAGGTGGAATCCGAGAACGCCAAGGCCAAGGCCCGCATCGCACATCTGCAAAGCTATGTGGACCGCTTCCGCTATAAGGCGTCCAAGGCGGTTCAGGCCCAGTCGCGTCTGAAGATGATCGAACGCATTCAGCTGGTCTCGACCCCGCAAGAGGCCGCCCTGCGTGCCTTCACCTTCCCCACGCCCGAGGACCTGTCGCCGCCGATCATCCAGCTTGAGGGCGGTGTGACCGGCTATGGCGAAACCGAGGTGCTGCGCCGTTTGAACCTGCGCATCGATCAGGACGACCGCGTCGCGCTGTTGGGCAAGAACGGTCAGGGCAAATCGACCCTCTCCAAACTGCTGTCGAACCGCCTGCCGCTGATGGCGGGCAAGATGACCCGCAGCAACAAGCTGCGCATCGGCTATTTCGCGCAGCATCAGGTGGATGAGCTGTATGTAGACGAAACCCCGCTGGACCACCTGCGCCGCCTGCGCCCCGATGAAGCCCCCGGCAAGTGGCGCTCGCGTCTGGCCGGGTTCGGTTTGAACGCGGATCAGGCCGAGACCGAAGTCGGGCGTCTGTCGGGCGGACAAAAGGCGCGGCTGTCGCTGCTGATCGCCACCATCGACGCGCCGCATATGCTGATCCTCGATGAACCGACCAACCACCTGGACATCGAAAGCCGCGAGGCGCTGGTCGAGGCGCTGACCGCCTATTCCGGCGCGGTCATTCTGGTCAGCCACGACATGCACCTGCTGTCGCTGGTGGCGGACCGGCTGTGGCTGGTCTCGGACGGGACGGTCAAGCCGTTCGACGGAGACCTCGAGGCCTATCGCGCCATGCTGCTGGCCCGCGACAAGCCGGTAAAGGAAAAGCCAGCGGCCAAGCCCAAGCGCCCGTCGCGCGACGCGATGCTGGCCCTGCGCGCCGACCTGCGCAAATGCGAGGACCGGATCGAAAGGCTGATGGATATGCACGAGAAACTCTCGGCCAAGCTGGCGGACCCGACGCTGTACGAAGACGACAAGATCAACGATCTGGAAACCTGGAACCGAAAGTTCGCCGAAGTCACCGAGGCGATGCAAAAGGCCGAGGCCCTGTGGGTCGCAGCAGCCGAGCGGCTTGAACAAGCAGAGAATGCAGCATGAACGACACCGCCTTCCTGATAACCTCGTTCACCACGCTGTTGGTGGTGATCGACCCCCCGGCGCAAACACCGATCTTTGTGGCGCTGACCCAGGGCATGGACCGGCAAATGCGCCGCGTGATCGCCATCCGCGCCTGTCTGACCGCCGCCGGGATTCTCGCCATGTTCGCCGCCTTTGGCGAGGCGGTGCTGGGCTTCATCGGCATCTCGATGGAAGCGTTCCGCGTGGCAGGCGGCGTGCTGCTGTTCCTGACCGCGCTCGACATGCTGTTCGAGCGCCGCACCAAACGGCGCGAAAACAGCGCCGAAGAAGAAGAACACCCTGATCCCTCGGTCTTTCCCCTTGGCATCCCCTTGATCGCAGGCCCCGGCGCGATTGCCACCATGATCCTGTTGGCCGGTCAGACGCCGGGGATCGAGGGGCTGGCCATTGTCATCGGCATGATGCTGATCGTGGTGGCGATGGTCTTTGTGACTTATCTGACCTCGGGCGCGGTGGCGCGGCTGTTGGGCAAGACCGGGCTGAACGTGTTGACCCGTCTGCTGGGTATGCTGCTGGCCGCACTGTCGGTTCAGTTCATTCTGGATGGCCTCAAGGCCTTTGGTTTTGCATCCTGAATTCCCATATCGAGGGCATAAGAGCTTTTTCCGGGTGACGGTATGGATGGTTATGAAATCGGGCGTTTGACCTATCTGGTTGTGCTGGGCGCGGTCCTGCTGATGTGGTTCTTCACCCACAACCGACAGTCGCTGGGCAAGACCCTGCAGCAGGTTCTGGCCTGGGTGTTTATCTTCATCGGCGTTATTGCAGTAGTGGGCCTGTGGGACGATATCCGCTCGACCGTTGGCACCACGCCTCAGATGGCGGTGACGGGA
Organism: Ruegeria sp. G12; assembly: GCF_056533565.1. Lineage (NCBI taxonomy): Bacteria > Pseudomonadati > Pseudomonadota > Alphaproteobacteria > Rhodobacterales > Roseobacteraceae > Ruegeria > Ruegeria sp. G12. Next base: position 146,611 of record NZ_JBQFOO010000010.1, on the reverse strand, counting down.
AACACCATTGAGGTGCCCCGCGCTTTTGACGGGCATTATTACTTGCCGCTGCTGGTGAACGGAGAGCCGATCACCTTTCTGGTCGACACCGGGGCCAGCCAGATCGTGCTCAGCGCGCAGGACGCCGAGCGCGTTGGGATCGACCCCGACCAGTTGAACTATATCGGCCGCGCCTCGACCGCAAATGGCATTGTGCGCACAGCCCCGGTCCGCTTGGACAGCCTTGCGCTGGGTCCGATCCGGGACACCGGTATTTCGGCTTGGATCAATGAAGGTGAATTGGACAAATCTCTGCTCGGCATGGATTACCTGCATCGGTTTTCCAATGTTCAGTTCGCTGATGGCCGGTTGATTTTGTCCCGCTAGGCGCGGTCACATCTTGAGAACAAAGTGAGAACATGATAGCGTTGGGCCATGTCTGCTCAGCTTCTTGGTCAAAAGCCTGCGCGCGCCGCGCCCGGGTTGACGCTTCATACCGGGATCACCCTGCAATTGGGCCGCGTGCACGAGGCCTGCGGCCCTGCTCGGCGCAGCTTTGCCATGTGGCTGGCCGGTCAGGCGCAGGGGCCGGTTCTGTGGATTTCCCCCGCGTGGGAGCCCGGCCAGTTGAACCCCGACGGGATGATGCCCTTTGCCGATCCCGCCCGGTTTATCTTCGTCCGCCCCAACCGCGCCGAAGACCTGCTGTGGTGCATGGAAGAGGCACTGCGCAGCGGGGCCATCCCGCTGATCATCGGCGACCTGCCCGGTGCGCCGGGGCTGACGCCGGTGCGCCGGATGCATCTGGCCGCTGAACAGGGTGGTGCGATGGGGCGGCCTCCGCTGGGGGTGTTGCTGACCCCCGGCGATGGCGGCGCGCAAGGGGTTGAGACGCGCTGGCACATGGCTGCCGCCCATCAGGCCGAGGCGCGACGCTGGACCCTGACCCGCCGCCGCGCCCGCGCCCTGCCCCCGGTCACGTGGCACGCCACCCAGACCAGACCGCGCGCCGGGCTGAACCTGACGCGGGCCGGAGCCGAGGATGTTTTGGCGTGATCCCTGCACCCGATCACGCAAGAAGTGACTGGCCAACGCCCTGCCCGCCCCCTAGCGTCACGGCATGAGCCATCCGATCCATGAAAGCCGCTATTCCTGGCTACGCCTTCTGATTACGCTCGCCATCGCCACGGTGGCGAATGTGGGCATGTGGGCGGTCATTGTGGTGATGCCTGCGGTCGAGGCCGAGTTCGGAGCCGGACGTGCCGAGGCCTCAATGCCCTACACCCTCGCCATGATCGGTTTCGCGCTGGGGAATATGTGGCTGGGGCAACTTGTGGACCGGCTGGGCGTGACCAAGGCGCTGATCGGTGCCGCAATCCTGAGCGCCATCAGCTACCTGCTGGCGACGCTGGCCCCGAACATCGCGATGCTCTCTGCGGCGCATCTGCTGCTAGGGCTGGGAACAGCCGTAGGCTTTGGGCCCCTGATCGCCGATATCTCGCACTGGTTCCTACGCCGACGCGGGATCGCTGTGGCGCTGGTGGCCAGCGGCAACTACCTGTCCGGGGCGATCTGGCCCACGATGCTGTCGGACATCCTGGCGCGCGATGGTTGGCAGCAGGTCTATCTGACGCTGGCTGTACTGACACTGATCGTCGTCATCCCTCTGTCGCTGCTCCTGCGCCGTCAGGTCCCGGTCGAGGCTCACAGCACCGCCGCCGCAACCGCGCAAATCAATGCCCGCAGCGTGGGGATTTCACCTCGCGCGCTGCAATACATCCTCGGGATAGCAGGGATCGGCTGCTGCGTTGCAATGTCGATGCCGCAGGTTCATATCGTGTCGTACTGCGTGGGTCTGGGATACGGCCCAGCGGTTGGGGCCGAGATGCTGTCGCTGATGCTGTTGGGCGGCGTGGTCAGCCGCATTATCTCGGGCCTTGTCGCGGATCGGCTTGGAGGTGTCCTGACGCTTCTGATCGGATCGATCCTGCAGTGCATCGCCCTGTTTCTGTTCCTGCCCTATGACGGGATGGTACCGCTTTACATCATCAGCCTGCTGTTCGGTCTGGCGCAGGGCGGCATCGTCCCCAGCTATGCGCTGATCGTGCGTGAATACATGCCACCACAAGAGGCTGGCGCGCGGGTCGGTTTTGTCATGATGATGACCATTCTCGGCATGGCTCTGGGCGGCTGGATGTCGGGCTGGATTTACGACGTCACCGGCAGCTACCAACTGGCCTTCGTGAACGGCATCCTCTGGAACGGCCTGAACATCGCCATCGTTTTGACGCTGTTGAAACGGTCTCGACCCAAAGAACATGAGGTACTCGCATGAGCACAGTGAACAGGCGCGCCGTCATCGCAGGGCTTACCGCCCTTCCCCTGTCCCGGCCCGCTCAGGCGGCGGTGACGCCTTATGTGCTGTCGACCGATGGCACGAAGGTCGGCTTTACCTTTGTTCTGTCGGGCATCCCTCAGACAGGATACATGCCGGTCCAGTCTGCGGACATCAAGATTGACACCCGACGCCTGCAGAACAGTCAGGTCGAGGTTGTTTTGGACGTCAGCAAAGCCCAGACCAAACTGCCCTTTGCCCGGTCGCCGATGCTGGGGCAAACGGTGCTGGACGCGGAAAGCCATCCGACAATCCGCTTTGTCTCAACCGATGTGCAACTGGGGCCCGGGGGGCGGATTTCGGACGGGGCCCGGATCAGCGGCGATCTGACGGTTCGCGGTGTGACCCGGCCGATCACGTTGGACGCCAGCCTCTACCGCCCACCGGGCACGTCGGCAGATGATCTGGACCAATTGAGCATAAGACTGACCGGCGCACTGAACCGGCATGACTTTGGCGCTTCGGGCTATGACGATCTGGTGCGCGAAACCGTCGGTCTGGACATCCACGCCAAAATCCTTTCGGCGGAATAGACGGCGATTGACAAAAAACGACGCGATAAAGTCGAATAGGCGCGTGCATCCCGCCCCGATATCGTCACCCTGACCCCCATGCGAACGATCATTTCCTTTGCCGCCCTTTTCCTTTCCGTCATTCTGCTGCAGCTTTCGACCGGAGGTGTGGGGCCGCTGGATGCGATCTCGGGCCTGACGCTGAACTTCTCGACCGAGCAGATCGGTCTGCTGGGATCGGCGCATTTCCTTGGGTTTTTTATCGGCTGCTGGTGGGCGCCCCGGCTGATGGGCAGCGTGGGCCATTCGCGTGCTTTCGCAGTCTGCACGGCGTTGGGAGCGATGGGCCTGCTGGGTCATACCTTGACCGAAAACCCATATATATGGGCTGCCCTGCGCATCGCCTCGGGCACTTGTGTCGCCGGGAGTTACACGGTGATCGAGGCCTGGCTGAACGCCAAGGTCACAAACGAGACGCGCGGGCGTGCCATGGGCACTTATCGTATCGCGGATATGGGCGCGTCGCTATGCGCACAGCTGATCATCGCGGTGCTGCCGCCCGCCTCTTACGTGTCGTATAACCTGCTGGCGATCCTGTGCTGCGCCTCGCTGCTGCCGCTGACTCTGACCCGCGCCAGCCAGCCCGCCACACCTGATGCGCCTCGCCTGCGGCCCAAACTGGCCTGGACCAGTTCACCACTGGCGGTCGCCGGTGTGATCGTCGCCGCGCTCAGTTCCGCGTCGTTCCGGATGGTCGGCCCCATCTACGGGCAAGAGGTCGGTCTGGGCGTTGATCAGATCGCCTTCTTCCTCGCGTCATTCGTCCTGGGCGGCGCGCTGGCGCAATACCCGCTTGGCTGGCTGGCCGACAAGTATGACCGGCGTTGGGTGCTGATCTGGCTGTCGGCAGCGGCAGTGCTGAGTTGCGGTATCACCATGGCCGCCAGCGGCACCGGAACCCTTGGCGTCATGCTGGCGGCGGGCGTGTTTGGGCTGACCACCTTTCCGATCTTTTCGGTCTCATCGGCCCATGCCAACGACTTTGCCACCACCGAGCAGCGGGTCGAACTGTCGGCAGCGCTGATGTTCTGGTATGCGCTGGGGGCGATCGCCTCGCCCTACGTCTCATCCACGCTGATCACACAGTTCGGCCCCGGCGCTCTGTTTGCCTTTGTCGCCATGGGTCACGTCTTTCTGATCCTGTTCGGTCTGGCCCGAATGCGCTCGCGCCCGACACCGGACGAACGCACGCATTATGTGTATGCGCCGCGCACCTCGTTCCTGATCGGTCGGCTGCTGAACCGGTCGCGCGAAGGGCGTTAGGCAAGGAAATCCAAACGCGGGGTTTTGCTGGGCAGTGACTTCATGTAGACGGGCGCGCAGACAGACACGCGGATACGGAACATGGCTCGGATTCTCATCACCTCGGCGATCCCTTACATCAATGGGATCAAGCACCTCGGCAATCTTATCGGCTCGCAATTGCCCGCCGATCTGTACGCGCGCTATCAGCGTGGCCGTGGGAATGAGGTCATGTTCCTGTGCGCCACGGATGAACACGGCACCCCGGCGGAACTGGCGGCGGCCAAGGCCGGCAAGCCGGTGGCTGAATATTGCACCGATATGTACGCGGTGCAGGCCGATATCGCGCAGCGCTTTGGCCTGAGCTTCGATCACTTTGGCCGTTCGTCCAGCGAGCAGAACAAGCGCCTGACCCAGCATTTTGCGGGAAAGCTGGACGATGCGGGTCTGATCCGCGAAGTCAGCGAGAAGCAGGTGTATTCCAACGCCGACGGTCGCTTTCTACCGGACCGCTATATCGAGGGCACCTGCCCCAATTGCGGTTATGAGCGCGCGCGTGGCGACCAGTGCGAGAACTGCACCAAGCAGTTGGACCCGACTGATCTGATCGAACCGCGCAGCGCGATTTCCGGCTCGACCGATCTTGAGGTACGCGAGACCAAGCACCTGTACCTGCGCCAGTCGGCGATGAAGGATCAGTTGGACGCGTGGATCGACAGCAAGACGGATTGGCCGATCCTGACTACATCCATCGCCAAGAAATGGCTGCATGACGGCGACGGCCTGCAAGACCGGGGCATCACCCGCGATCTGGACTGGGGTGTGCCTGTCAAGAAAGGTGATCAGGACTGGCCGGGGATGGAAGGAAAAGTCTTCTATGTCTGGTTCGATGCCCCCATCGAATACATCGCCTGTGCCAAGGAATGGGCTGATTCCACCGGCAAATCGGATGCCGAGTGGGAACGCTGGTGGCGCACCGATAAAGGCGCGGATGATGTGCGTTACGTGCAGTTCATGGGCAAGGACAACGTGCCCTTCCATACGCTCAGTTTCCCGGCCACCATTCTGGGTTCAGGCGAGCCGTGGAAGATGGTCGACCACCTGAAATCCTTCAACTACCTGAACTATGACGGTGGCCAGTTCTCGACCAGCCAGGGCCGTGGCGTGTTTATGGATCAGGCGCTAGAGATTCTGCCCGCCGACTACTGGCGCTGGTGGCTGCTGAGCCATGCGCCGGAAAGCAGCGACAGCGAATTCACGTGGGAGAACTTCCAGCAATCGGTGAACAAGGACCTCGCCGATGTTCTCGGCAATTTCGTCAGCCGGATCACCAAATTCTGCCGCTCGAAATTCGGCGAGGCGGTGCCCCAAGGCGGCAGCTATGGCGAACGCGAACAGGCGCTGATCGAAGAACTCACCCAGCGCGTCCGCGCCTATGAAGGGCATATGGAGGCGATGGAAGTTCGCAAATCCGCGCAGGAGTTACGGGCCATTTGGGTTGCGGGCAACGAATACCTGCAGTCTGCCGCGCCGTGGTCGACCTTTAAGGAAAATCCCGAACAGGCCGCCGCGCAGGTGCGGCTGGGTCTCAACCTGATCCGGCTGTATGCCGTGCTTAGCGCGCCGTTCATTCCCGAAACCTCGGCCCGGATGCTGAGCGCGATGAACACGCTGGACACAAGCTGGCCCGACGATGTCGAGGCCGCGCTGAACGCCTTGCCGACCGGGCATGCGTTTTCGGTGCCGGATGTTCTGTTCGCCAAGATCACCGACGAGCAGCGTGAAGACTGGCAGACACGCTTCGCGGGCACGCGCAGCTAAGCACGCCCCAAGACGGGTATAGAAAGCGGAGGCCGCCGGGCCTCCGCTTTTTTCGTGCTCAACCCGCAAACGGACGGGCGTCAGCACCGGCTGTTCTGCCTAAGTCTGCCGACATAGGACGAAAATTCCCGAACCGACCCGTCGCGTATCGTATTCAAGAAGCTTGAGATATGATCGCAAAACCGCCATCCTGACCAGGAATTCAATCGACTCGCCGGCGCACTCTGCCTGCCCCGGCGCTTAAATCCTTAGTTCGAATGAGGCTTGCGCCATGTCCCTTGCATTGACGAAAACACTTTTCCGCACAGCCGGACCCGCCAAAGCAATTGCCGTGGTGGCCTGTTTGGGCATGGCACATCCCGCTTCGGCGCAGGACCAAAGCGATGCGCCGCCTCCGAAAGTGTCGATTGCTGCAGCCTATACTCAGGAAATCACCGCCGAGGCCGTCTTTATTGGCCGCGCCGAGGCCATCGACAAGGTCGATATCGTCGCCCGTGTAAGCGGTTTCCTTGACAGTCAAGAGGTCGAAGACGGCGCATTGGTCAACGAAGGCGATCTGCTGTTCACCATCGAACCCGACCTGTACGAAGCCACGCTGGAAGCCCGCAAAGCTGATCTGGACCGGGCTGAGGCCAATCTGGAGCTGGCAAAGGTCGATCTGGCCCGGAAAGAAGAACTGTTCAAACGCGAGGCCACCCCGGAATCTGAACGCGACATTGCGCGCGCGAACGAATTAGTCGCCGAAGCCGAGGTCAAAGCCGCCAATGCCGCGATCCAGCAGGCTCAGTTGGACCTGAGCTACACCAAGATCAGCGCCCCCTTCACCGGTCGCATCGGGCGCGTGGCGACCAGTGTCGGGGACGTTGTCGGCCCAACAAACCCGCCTTTGGTCAATCTGGTCAGCGAAGCACCGATCTATGTGAATTTCTCGCTGAACGAAAAGCAATTTACATCCGTTCTTCAACAGGTTGGAGAGAACCCCAGCACGCTGGCCGAAAGCGACAAAAGCCCTAATGTGCACGTGACATTGCCTAACGGAACCAAGCTGGACGAAACCGGAGAAATCGTGTTCGTGGACAACAGGATCGACCCTCTGACAGGGGCCATCACGGTCCGCGCGGAATTCGACAATACCGACCGGCTGATCATCGACGGAGCGTTCCTGAACGTCCAGATCGAGGCGCTGGAACCCACGTTGCAAGTGCTGGTCCCGCAGGCAGCGCTGCAGCGCGATCAGCGTGGTGAGTTCGTTCTGGTCGTGAACGACAAGCAAATGGTTGAGCAGCGCTATATCACCACCGGCGACACGGTCGACTCGGCCATCATCGTGACGGAAGGGTTGCGCGAAGGTGAAAGCGTGATTGTCGAGGGCCTTCAGCGCGTCCGCCCCGGCGTTGCCGTGGATGCGGTCGTCGCATCCGAGCAGCCGGGAGAATAACGGATGTTCTCTGCCCTGTTCATCAGCCGGCCCAAGCTGGCGCTTGTCATCTCGCTTGTCCTGACAATCATGGGCGGCATCGGCTATCTGGTTCTACCGGTCGCCCAGTTCCCGGACATCACACCGCCCGTGGTCAGCGTGACTACCACCTATACCGGCGCCAACGCCGAGACCGTGGAAAACACCGTCGCCGCCCCCATCGAGGCGCAGGTGAACGGTGTGGACGACATGATCTACATGACGTCCACCTCCTCGGATAACGGCTCGTATTCGCTAAACATTACGTTCGAGGTCGGCACCGACCCCGACATCGCCTCGGTCAACGTGCAGAACCGCGTGGCACAGGCCATGTCGTCCCTACCGACCGAGGTGACATCCTCGGGCGTGGTCACGCAAAAGGCATCGACGAACATGTTGCTGCTGGTGACGCTGACCTCGCCCAACGGAACGTATGACAGCGTTTTCCTGTCCAACTACGCGTCGATCAACCTCAAAGACGCGCTGGCGCGGGTTCAGGGGGTTGGCCGAGCGGATGTTCTGACCAATCTGGAATACGCGATGCGCATCTGGATGGACCCGGACAAGATGACCGCGCTGTCGATCACGCCCGGTGACGTGATCAACGCCATTCGGGAGCAGAATATCGAGGTTTCAGCCGGGTCCATCGGCGCGCCCCCGGTGCCCGAGGGGCAGACCTTTCAATACACGATCAAAACCAAGGGCCGCCTGACCTCGGCCGAGGAGTTCGGAGATATCGTGATCCGCACCGGCGATGCAGGCGCAATCGTGCGGGTGAAAGACATCGCGCGAGTGGAACTTGGGGCGCAGTTCTATTCGGCCTCGGGCTATTTCGAAAGCGTCCCCGCGACGGTGATCGGCATCTATCAGGCCCCCGGCGCGAACGCTCTGGCCGTGTCGGACCGGGTCGAGGCAGAGCTTGAGCGCCTGTCGCGGTCCTTCCCCACGGATGTCGAATATCAGGTGCCCTTCAACACCACCGATTTCGTCGAGCAATCCCTGAACGATGTGGTTTCGACCCTGATCCTGACCTTCATTCTGGTGATCTCGGTCGTGTTCGTCTTCCTTGGCAGTTGGCGGGCGACGATCATTCCGGCAGTGGCGATCCCGGTCTCGCTGATCGGGACGTTTGCTTTCCTTCTGGCCTTTGGCATGTCGCTCAACACGATCTCTCTGTTTGCGCTGGTTCTGGCCATCGGGATCGTGGTGGATGACGCCATCGTTGTCGTGGAAAACGTCGAACGGATCATCGCGGATGAAGGGCTTTCGCCGCCCGAGGCGACACGTAAAGCGATGGGCCAGATCACCGGGCCAGTGATTGCAACAACGCTGGTTCTGCTGGCCGTGTTCGTACCGGTGACATTCATGCCCGGCATTTCGGGGCGGCTGTATTCCCAGTTCGCAGTGACGATTTCAACCGCTGTTGTGATCTCCTCCATCAACGCCCTGACGCTGTCCCCGGCCCTGTGTGGCTTGGTTCTGCGCGCACGCAGTGGCCCGCCGAAAGGGGTTCTGGCGCTGTTCGAAGGCTTCATCGGAACCGTGCGCAACGGCTATGTGGCCGTCGTGCGCAAACTGCTGATCCTGCCGGTCATTGCACTGGGTGTGATCGTGGCGCTGGCGATGGGCACGGGCACGATCATGTCCAACACCTCGAGCGGGTTTATCCCGCTTGAAGATAATGGCTATCTGTTTGTGGACATTCAGCTACCCGACGCCGCCACTCTGGAACGAACAGAGACGGTGTCTGCCCGCGTTGACGAGCAGATCCAACAGATACCTGGCGTGGCAAGCACCGTTCTGGTCAACGGTTTCTCTCTGCTGAACGGAACCACGACCAACGGGGCCGCGATCTTTGTGAACCTCGAAAACTGGGACGAACGGCAAGAGGATGATTTGAGCGCCAATGCCATCCTCGGCAAAGTGCTGGCCATCGCCAACGGAGAATCCGCGGCCTCAATCGTGGCCTTCAACCCGCCGCCCATTCAGGGTCTGGGCATGTCCGCCGGTGTGGAGATGGAGGTCCAGCAAACGGGCGGCGGATCACCGCAGGATCTGGCCTCAGCGGTCGGCTCGTTCGTCTATGCAGCGAACCAGAGGCCCGAGATCGGTCAGGCCTATACGACCTTCCGGGCCAACGTGCCCCAGTTGTTCGTTGATCTGGATCGGGAAAAGGCCAAGACGCTGCAGGTGTCAGTGGCCGAGATTTTCCAGACCATGCAGGCGCAGCTTGGCTCGTATTACGTGAACGACTTCAACCTGTTCGGGCGCGTCTACCGCGTGATGATTCAGGCCGATGGCTCGTATCGCGACAATGTCGAGGACATCTCGAACCTTTATGTCCGTTCGACCAAGGGTGAGATGGTGCCGCTGGGCACGCTGATCGACGTCGAAAACGTGCTGGGCCCCGTCCTGCTGAAACGCCACAACCTGTTCCGGTCGGCGACGGTAACCGCCGTGCCCGCTCCGGGCCTGTCCAGCGGCGACGCGATCACCGTGATGACCGAGGAATCCGCAACCGCCCTGCCCCCCGGCTATGCGTTCGAATGGACCGGGACCGCGCAGCAGCAGTTGGCGACCGGAGGGCTTGTGATCGTGATCCTCGGGCTGGCGATCCTGTTCGGGTACCTGTTCCTTGTGGGGCAATACGAAAGCTGGTCGATGCCGGTGTCGATCCTGCTGTCGGTGATTGTGGCCCTGTTTGGGGCGGTGGCGGCCGTGGCCGTCGTGGGCAGTGACATCAACCTCTACACGCAGATCGGGATGATCATGCTTGTGGGGTTGGCCTCAAAGAACGGCATTCTGATCGTCGAATTCGCGATGGAGCAGCGCGCCAAGGGTCTGTCGATCAAGGACGCCGCTGCCGAGGCCGCCTATCAGCGTTTCCGCGCGGTGATGATGACCGCCCTGTCCTTCCTGCTGGGTGTTGTACCGCTGCTGGCCGCCAGCGGCGCGGGCGCGGCCAGCCAGAAGGCCATCGGGGTTGCCGTGTTTGGCGGCATGCTGGCGGCAACGCTGGTGGGTGTAATCCTTGTGCCGGTGCTTTACGCGCTGATGCAGGGCCTGCGCGAGTGGATCAAGGGCACCAACAGGAAGGGTCCCGATACGTCCGAAGGGACCACCTGAGGCCGATATCTGAATCAGAAAGCCCCGCCGAAACGCGGGGCTTTTTTAGGCAACCTTTTCCGGTTGCTGGCGCTGTTCCATCCAGTCCTGCAGCCGGTCGACCTGGGCCGTATCCAGACGAAGCCCCAGTTTGTTGCGCCGCCAGACCACATCATCAGCCTCGCGGGCGAATTCCTTGTCCATCAGCCAGGCCACCTCGCGGCCGGTCAGAGTGGCCCCGAAATCCTCACCCAATTCGGCGGCGTCCTTTGCATCGCCCAGAACCGAACGCGCTTCGGTTCCATAAGCGCGCACCAAACGCGCCGCCCATCGTTTATCAAGGAACGGGTAGTCCGCTATCAGGCCGTCGATCAGCTCTGGCACGCCGTCCACCGCAATGTCTCCCCCCGGCAGGGCAACGCCCGCGGTCCACGGCCCGGGCAGGTTCGGGAAATGCTTGGCCACTTTTTCCAAAGCACTCTCGGCCAGTCGCCGGTAAGTAGTGATCTTGCCGCCGAACACGTTCAGCACCGGCGCCCCGCCCTGCGCGTCCACTTTCAGCGTATAGTCCCGCGTCGCAGCCGTCGCGCTGCTGGCCCCGTCATCATAGAGCGGACGCACACCCGAATAGGTCCAGACAATCTCGTCTCGCGTCACGGGTTTAGCGAAATACTTCGTCGCAAAGGCACACAGGTAATCCTGTTCGGCCTCGGTGCAGATCGGTGGGATCGAGGTGTCCGAATGATCCTGATCCGTGGTGCCGATCAGGGTGAAATCCTGCTCATAGGGAATGGCAAAGATGATACGCCCGTCCTCGCCCTGAAAGAAATAGCACTTGTCGTGGTCATAGAGCCTGCGCGTCACGATGTGGCTGCCCCGGACCAGACGAACCCCCTCGCGCGAGTTCACGTGGATTTTGCTTTGAATGATGTCGCCAACCCACGGCCCGCCTGCATTTACAAGCATCCGTGCCTTAACCTCGCGGGTCTCGCCACTGTTTCGGTCCGTGAGTGTGATCTGCCACAGGTCATCGACACGTTCAGCCCGGATCACCTCGGTCCGCACCAGAATTTCCGCCCCACGCGCCTCGGCATCTCGGGCGTTCAGCACGACCAGCCGCGAATCCTCGACCCAGCAGTCGGAGTATTCATAGGCCGTTTCGAACTTGTCCTGCAGCGGTGCGCCTTCGGGGGCGGTACGCAGGTTCAAGGACGAGGTTCCCGGCAAAATCTTCCGTCCACCAAGGTTATCGTACAGGAACAACCCCAGACGGATCAGCCACGCCGGACGCCGCCCGCGCATCCACGGCATGACCGTGCTTAGCAGTTTCGAGGTCGGCGTTTCCGCGTCAAACCGCATGTCCGGGTGATAAGGCAGGACGAACCGCATCGGCCAGCTGATATGCGGCATCGCGCGCAACAGGGTTTCCCGCTCGATCAGCGCCTCGCGGACCAGACGGACCTCGAAGAACTCAAGATACCGCAGCCCGCCGTGAAACAGCTTGGTCGAAGCCGAGGACGTGGCCGACGCCAGATCGTTCATCTCGGCCAGCGTCACCGACAAGCCGCGCCCGGCGGCATCGCGCGCGATGCCACATCCGTTGATCCCGCCGCCGATGATGAACAGATCGGTGATCTGATTGTCCTGCTGATCCATTTCCGGATGATTCCCCATGCTTGGAAACTTTGGCGCATTTGCCTGCCGACCGCTCGGTTCGTCAACTGTTTTATTCGTTTATTTTCGCTTTAACAACTGAACCTGGCCCAATGAGGACCGATTTTGCCCATTTGGTAGATCAAATCCTTGCAAACCCGCCAAAAAGGAACAAAAACGAATACACACCCGAGAATCGGAGCCTCTATGTCCCTCTCCTTCCGCCAGTCCGACATTCTGGAGATCGCAAAGCAGAACGGCCGCGTCGCCGTCGACGATCTGGCCGCGCGGTTCGATGTGACGGTTCAGACCATCCGCCGCGACCTGTCCGAACTGTCGGACATGGGCAAGCTGGACCGGGTTCATGGCGGAGCGGTGTTGCGATCCGGTGTCTCGAATATCGGCTACGAGGACCGCCGCGCCCTGAACGAAGACGCCAAAGCCGGGATTGCCAGCGCCTGCGCCGCCGCGATTCCCGATGGCGCGTCGGTTTTCATGAATATCGGCACCTCGACCGAGGCCGTTGCGCGACAGATGCTGGCCCACAAAAACCTGATGGTCGTGACCAACAACATGAACGTCGCCAATATTCTGGTCGAAAACCCTGACTGCGAGATCGTCGTCGCCGGAGGAATCCTGCGCCGTTCAGACGGCGGGCTGATCGGCAATCTGACCGTTTCGACCATCAATCAGTTCAAATTCGACTACGCGGTGGTCGGTTGTTCGGCGCTGGACACCGATGGCGACCTTCTGGATTTCGATTTTCAGGAGGTTCTGGTCAGCCAGACGATCATCGCTCAGGCGCGGCAGACCTTCCTTGTGGCCGACCATTCCAAATTCCAGCGCTCTGCCCCCGCCCGGATCGCCTCGCTCAACGACGTGGACGTGTTTTTCACGGACCAAGCGCTGCCAGCCCGTCTGAACCGGGCCTGCGCGGACTGGAACACCACCGTTCGGGTCAGCCCTTGACCCGTACCGATACGGATCACAATTTGCGCAAAATCCCCAACCGTCTACAAATAGATTGACGAGGTCGGACCAACATCTGAGGATGGGGCAACCTTCCCGTAAGGAGGCGCGAGCATGGGACTACTGGGGCAGCCACTCGGCTACTACGACTATCTGACATTTGTTGCTTTGATCCTGCTTTTGGCAGCGGTAATGGCACTGTTCCTGTTCCTCATGGGCCTGCCCGGACGGATCGCGATTAAACGCAACCATCCGCATGCCGAGGCGGTCAAAATCATGGGCTGGATGGGCTTTTTGGCAGTCGTTCCGTGGGTCCATGCCTTTATGTGGGCGTTCCATGACGGCGTGACCGTCGACATCCGACGCGGCCCGGACGAGGAAAAAGACGCCATTCGCAAGGATATCGAGCGTTTGGGCGGCACGGTCAAAGAAGAATACCAGGCGTCAGACGAGACGCAGAAGAGCTAAGGCCAAAGGAATCAACTCACTATGTTCGTCGCCCTTGGCATTACGCTTTTCTATCTCATCTTCGTCTGGTTCATTTTCTTCAAGGCTCAATGGCTGAAATTCAACATCATGTGGGGGATTGTCTCCTTCTGGGTGGGCGCACATCTGCTGTTGATCTTCCTTGTTGCCCTGCGGTTTTTTCAGCCCTTCACGGTCGACAGCCACGTGGTGCGTTCGACCATTCAGATCGTGCCGAAGCTGACGCAGCCGACCATCCTGACCGAGGTTTTGGTCGAGCCCAACACGCAGGTCACCAAAGGCGATCCGCTGTACCGCTTTGATGACACGGTTTTTTCGCTGGCGGTCGACAACGCCAAGGCGCAGCTAGTTGCAGCTGAGCAGAATGCCAAAATTCTGGAACAGGACGTCATCGCCAAGACCGAAGCGGTCCAGCGCGCCAATGCGCAGTTGGCCTATGCGCTGACCGAACAGGCACGGTACGAAAACCTTGTCCCTGCTGGCGGCGCGCGGCAGGACGAGTTGGACAGATGGACCGAACAAGTGGCCGAGGATGAGGCTTCGATCAAGCAGGCTGAGGCGAACCTGAAGAAAGCCGAACTTGCTTTGGAGTCGCAGATCGACGGGGTGAATACCGGTATCATCCAGGCGCAGGCGCAGTTGGATGAGGCGCAATATTTTCTCGACAATACAACGATCTACGCGCCCGAAAACGGCATGATCGTCTCGCAACAGGCCCGCCCCGGGCTTGTCGTCGGCGATATCCGCCTTGGCGCCATCGCCAGCTTCGTCACCGAGGACAGCCCTTATATTCTGGCCACCTTCCGTCAGCAGAACCTGAAATTTGTCGAACCGGGTCAAGAGGTTGAAGTGGCGTTGGACCTCTATCCCGGCGAAATCCTGACCGGCAAGGTCGAGGCGATCTGGTGGGCTACCCGTCAGGGCCAGTACCTGCCCTCGGGCCGCCTGCCCGGTTTTGAAACACCCAAACTGCCGGGCCGGATCGCGGTTCAGATCACCGTTGACCTGCCCGAGGGGCATACCTTTCCCGCCGGTGGTCACGCCGCCGTGGCCATCTATACCGGTCAGGGCAAAAGCTTTGAGTTCCTGCGGCGGATCAACATCCGTCTCTACTCTTTCGCCAACTTCATCCGACCGCTGGATATTTGAGGACGCATATCATGACACGGGCCACATCCTTTCGCAGATTGATGGGAACAGCCCTGTGCGCCGCCGTACTGGCGGCCTGCACCCCTGTGGGGCCGGATTTCGTGCGCCCGAACTCTCCGGTCGTAAAGCAGTGGATTGAGACCAACAGCCCCCAAGCCAGCCAGAGCAGCGGGCTGACCTCGCGCAGTGCACCAGTTGTGAAATGGTGGGAGACGTTCAACGACCCGACCCTGAACAGGCTGATCGCCGAGGCTTATGCTCAGAACCTGACCTTGCAGGTTGCGGGCGCGCGCGTGCTGCAAGCCCGCGCGCAGCTTGGCATCGCGTTTGGTGAGTTGTACCCGCAATCGCAGGCCATCGGCGGGTCGCTGGAGCGCCGCCAGATTAGTGAAAATCTGGGCCCCATTGCGGACGTCAACCGCATCATCCCGCTGGATACCGAGTTCTCAACCTCGCAAGTCGGGTTCGATGCCCAGTGGGAGCTGGACGTCTGGGGCGCACAGCGGCGCGGGGTTCAGGCGGCGCGGTCAAATCTGGCGTTGCAGGTGGCCAATTACGACGACGCACTGGTGACGTTGACCGGGGACGTGGCGGCGCTTTACGTGAATATCCGCGCCCTGCAGGAATCGCTGATCGTCGCGCGCGAAAACATCGCTTTGCAGCAGCAATCGGCGGATCTGACCCAACTGCGCTTTAACAACGGCGTCACGACCGAGTTGGACGTGCAGGAATCCAAGGCACTGCTGAACAACACCAAGGCGCTGGTACCCGAACTGGAAAGCGATCTGCAGCAGACCAAAAACGCGTTGGCCGTACTGCTGGGCACAACGCCGTCGCGCATGACCAGCTTGCTTGGTAGCTCGGGCCGAATTCCGTCTGCCCGGTCAAACGTCGCGGTTGGTGTTCCGGCCGAATTGTTGCGCCGCCGCCCGGATGTGCGTGCCGCGGAACTCGCGGCAGCCACCCAGTCGGCGCAGGTTGGGATTGCGATCGCCGATCTATACCCGCAGTTCATTCTGTCGGGCTCGATCGGGTTGCAGGCCTCGGGCGGGCGCGATCTGTTCAGTTCCAACAGCACCACCGGGCTGGCCAGTGCGGGCGTTGTCTGGAACGTGCTGAACTATGGGCGCATCAAGAACAACGTCCGCGCACAGGATGCGGCCTATCAGGAGTTGATCGCAAACTACCAGAACACCGTCCTGACCGCCTATTCCGAGGTTGAAAGCGCCATGGTCGCCTATGCGCAGGCGCGCAAGCAGGTCGGGTTCTATCAGCAAAGCGTCGAAGCCTCGCGCAAGGCCGCGGAAATCGCCGTCAGCCAGTACACCGACGGCATTGCCAGCTATTCGCGGATTCTGAACACGCAGGAAGCTCTGCTGCAGTCCCAGGCCAATCTGATTCAGGCGCGGCAAGAGGTGTCGAGCAATCTGGTCGCGGTCTACAAGGGCCTCGGCGGCGGCTGGCAAATTCGCCAAAATCAGGAATTCCTGCCCGAAACCGTGCTTGCCGAGATGGCCTATCGCACCGATTGGGGCGACCTGCTGCAACAGGACCCCACGCGCGCCAGCCTGAACTGACGGTTACTTCGTCAACCCGCGCAGACCGCCCGAGATCAGGATATTCACCTCGTACAAAATGCGCGGGGCCGCGAAGCCACCGGGGCTGGCCAGATAGTTCGGGCTCCATTCGGGTTCGAACTTTTGTTTGAAGCTGCGCAGGCCCTCGAAGTGGTAAAACTGCTCGCCATGCTCATAGACAAACCCGCCGATCCGGTTCCAAAGCGAGGCAAGCTGGCGGTTCTCGATCCCCGAAAACGGCGCGGCCCCGAGTGAGAACCAGTGAAAGCCCTGCTCGGCCCCCCACACCATCATCTCCGCAAACAGCGCGTCCATCACAAAGCTGGGGCTGTCGGGCTCATACCGCATCAGGTCCAGCGATAGTTCAGATTTGTGTCCGCCCTGAAACAGGTTGGCAAAGGCCATGATCTTGCCGTCCTCATTCCGCAGGACGGCATGGTCGAAGTAAGACAGGTAGTCGTCATCGAACCCACCCAGCGCAAAACCTTTCTCTTCACCCGCCTTCCGCGCCAGCCAGTCATCTGAAATCTGGCGCAGTTCCGGCAACACCGGGGCCAGGTTTTCCTTCGGGATGATCTCGAACACATAGCCTTCGCGCTCGGCCCGGTTCTTGGCCTGCCGGAACCGCTTGCGCGATTTTCCGTCCAGCGAGAAGTCTTTTAGCGGGACCCGCGCGACCTCGCCAATCTTCAGGATCGACAGGCCGAGGTCCAGAAAGGTCGGCAGATACTTGGTCGAGACGCTGTAGAAAGCGCATAGCTTGCCCTCGCGATCCGCCATTTCGCGCATTTGCCAGATCAACTGCTTGCCCGCCGCCTCATCCCCGACCGGCTCGCCTTTTGAGATGATGGCGTTGCCTGTATCGGCATAGGCGATGAACGCGGTCTCATCCGGCGAGATCAGGAATTGTTTGTCGCCGGTCAGCGAGATCTGCGACTCAGTATCCTCGCATTCCATCACAAGGCGCTCGACAACTTCGGGGATTTCCGTGCGGACCGGCGTGGGAATTTCCCGCCCAAACAGCGAGTTCACCGCAACCACCCCAAGGATCACCGCCACCACGAGGCTGGAACGCAGGAAACGTGAGGCGTCGCCGTTCCACGCAAACTCCCACCACAGGGCGTTCTGGTATTCCACATGGGAATAGGCAAACAGGCCGATCCAGAAGATCACCGCCAGCAGCGCCACAACACTGACCAGCCACGGAATGTTGAGCCGGAAGATCGACGCGCCGCTGACCCGGTAGAACGCACCGCGGAACGTTGCCAGCAGGGCAATCGTTGCCAGAATGCCAATCGCCTCATGCGTATCCAGCCCTTTGGTGAGCGAGGCGACAAACCCCGCCACCATCAACAGCATTGCAACCACCCACGCCCGATAGAGCTTGCGGAACAACCCGCGCGAGACCAGCAACAACAGCACCCCAACGGCGCTGCCCAGCAGATGCGATGCCTCGACAAAGGACAGGGGCAGGAACTCTCGCAAAACGCCCAGGCTTTGGCTATCCGACGGCAATGCGCCCGAAACCAGAAGGATAACGCCCGCCACCGCAGCCACACCCGCTGCAACCATCGGCACGATCGGACGGACGACCCGGTACACCCACGTTGCCGCCCCACCAATCCGATGCCGCTGCGTCAGGGCCGAGGCCACTGCAATGGACAGGCTCGCAATCCCAAACGGCAGGAAGGTGTAGACAACACGGTACAGCACCAATGCAGCAATGACATCCGAGCGACCGGATGCGCCAAGCCCCGCGATCAGAGTGGCCTCGAACGCGCCAATCCCACCCGGTGCGTGGCTCAGGATACCAACCGCGATGGCAGCCACGTAAACGGTGAAGAAGAATGGAAAGCCGACGCCCAGATCGTCGGGCATCAGAATGTACAGCGTCATGGACGCGCCGAACAAGTCGCCAAGCGCCGCCAGCGTCAGCAGCCCTGCCAACTTACCGCTGGGCAAGTTGAACCCAACGCCTGCAAAGGACAGCTTGCGCCCGCCCTTGGACAGCCAGATAAACACCGAGACTAGCAGAGCCAAAAGGCACAGCCCGATGATGGTTTCCGTCGTTTCACTGATCGGGACGACCTTGGACACGCCATCGGGGTGAAAGGTCAGCAGCATTCCCAGCGTCAGTACCAACCCGCTCCAGAACGCGATCCACGAGGTTGCGATCACCCCGGCCACACGCGCAAGATCCAAGCCCAGCGAGGCGTAGATCCGATATCGGATCGCCGTGCCGGTGATGTAGGAGAAGCCCAAACAATTCGACACTGCGTATCCGCACGCCCCGGCCATTCCCGCCACCGGCAAAGGAACCTCACCATCCGCAACGCTTCGCACCGAAAACACGTCGTACATCGAAAGAGACAGAAAGCTGAATGCCGTCCAGCACAACGCAAAAAACATCAGCGTCCACGAGGTGTTCTGGATATCCGTCTGCACATCCGCCCATTTCACATGGCCCGACAGTTCGTGCAGAACGATCAACGCGATCAGCGTGATCAGAACGGGAATCGCGATCCGGACCCAGGGCTTTTCAAGCGTCGCCGTGACCTTCTCGGCCCATTGCACGGCCCGGGGTTCTTTGCCTTGCTCGTGACTGGTCATTGTGAAGGTCCCTGTTTTCTGCGCCGGACGCACCGGCGATGCCTGCCCGCAGACATTGACACAATCTTGTTAAAGGTCAAAGCACTACGGGGCGGCGTTGTGGCGGAGATCTAAAGTCGCCCCTTGCGCGTGGACAGCAGCAGGTTTGTCTCGGACCGGGTGATCCCGTCCATGCGCCGGATCTGAAACAGAACCCCGTCGAGCTCCGCCAGTGTTTCGGTTCCGATCTCGGCGATCAGATCCCAAGCGCCGTTGGTCGAATGCACCGCTTGCACCTGCGGCATAGCCCCGATCCGTGCCATGGTTCTTCCGGTTCCGCGCCCCTCGATCTCGAGCATCATAAGCCCGCGCACCGGGCTTTGCGCCACGTCGCGGCGGGTGACGACAGTAAAGCCCACAATCTCGCCCGAGTCTTTCAGGCGCTGCAACCGGCTGCGTACCGTCGTGCGGGTGACGCCCAGTGTTTCGGCCAGCTCAGACAAGGACGCACGGGCATCCCGATACAGTGCGCTAAGCAGCCTGTTGTCCAAATCGTCCATAACTCATTTCCATTTTGGATTGTTGGGTTCCCTTTTGAACAATTTGACATCTTCCTGCAAGACGCAATGACAGGATAGATCGACATATGGAAACCAAACACATCACACTCGTCGGCGCACCCATGGACGCCGGAAAGCGCCGTCAGGGATGCCGCATGGGCCCTGACGCCTATCGCGTGGCCGGATTGCAGCAGGCGCTGACCGATCTGGGTCATACAGTCACCGATTACGGCGATGTGCGCCCGCGGGCAACCGACACGCCCGATCACGCGCATCTGTTTTCCCTACCCGAATGCGTGGGCTGGACCGAAGCGCTGAGCCAGACCGCGCAGGACGTCGCGGATCAAGGCCTGCCGATCTTCATGGGCGGGGACCACGCCCTGTCGATGGGCACTGTCGCTGGGATGGCCGCGCATGCTGATCGGCTGAATCGCCCTCTGTTCGTGCTCTGGCTGGATGCCCACAGCGATTTCCACACGCCGGACAGCACCGACAGCGGCAACCTGCACGGAACGCCGGTCGCCTATTTCACTGGCCAACCCGGGTTTGATGCCTTCCCGCCCCTGCCCGCTACTGTGCCGACTGATCAGGTTGGCATGATCGGACTGCGGTCCGTCGATCTCGCTGAGCGTGCCAGGCTTGAGGATGACCGCGCGATGCTGGCCGACATGCGCAGCATCGACGAACATGGCATCAAAGCGCCCCTTTTGGCCTTTCTAGAGCGTGTTCGGGCCGAAAACGGCATCCTGCACGTCTCGCTGGATGTGGATTTCCTGGACCCCGCCATCGCACCGGCTGTCGGCACCACCGTTCCCGGTGGCGCGACCGAACGCGAGGCGCATCTGGTGATGGAGTTGTTGCACGAAAGCGAGCTGGTTTGTTCGCTCGATCTGGTCGAACTGAACCCGTTTCTGGATGAACGCGGACGCACCGCAAAACTCATGGTCGATCTGGCCGCCTCACTGCTGGGCCGCCGCATCTTTGACCGCCCCACCCGGAGTTTCTGATGACCCTACCTTCTGACAAAGCCCTCGTGCCGTTTGTGTCCGTCGACAACATGATGCGGCTGGTTCACCATATTGGTCTTGAGCAGATGATCACACAGATCGCCGCCCAGATCGAAGCCGATTTCAAGCGTTGGGAAAGCTTCGACAAAACCCCACGCATCCCGGCCCACTCTCCCCACGGCGTGATCGAACTGATGCCCACTTCGGATGGTGAAGCCTATGGCTTCAAATACGTGAATGGCCACCCCAAGAACACATCCGAAGGGCTGCAGACCGTAACGGCCTTTGGCTTGCTGGCGGATGTTTACACAGGCTACCCCACTTTGCTGACCGAGATGACGATGCTGACGGCTCTGCGAACAGCGGCGACCTCGGCGCTGGTTGGCAGCTATTTGGCACCGAAATCGGCAACCACAATGGCGATGATCGGCAACGGCGCGCAGTCCGAGTTCCAGTGTCTTGCGTTCAAGGCGATGTGCGGGATCGATACGGTGCGCCTCTACGACACCGATGCCAATGCCACCGCCAAATGCGCGGCGAACCTTCAGGGCAAAGGGCTGACCGTCATTCCCTGCAAGACGCCCGAGGATGCCATCGAAGGCGCGCAGATCATCACCACTTGCACGGCCGACAAGAAATACGCCACGATCCTGACCGACAACATGGTCGGCCCCGGTGTCCATATCAACGCGATCGGCGGTGATTGCCCCGGCAAGACCGAACTGCACCGTGATATCCTGCTGCGTTCCGAGATTTTCGTCGAATACCCCGAGCAGACCCGTATCGAGGGCGAAATTCAGGCGCTCGACGCCGATCACCCGGTCACGGAGATGTGGCAGGTCATGACTGGCCAAGCCAAAGGCCGGACGGATGATCGCCAGATCACCCTGTTCGACAGTGTTGGCTTTGCCATCGAAGATTTCTCGGCCCTGCGCTTTGTCAAGCGCGCCATTGAGGGCACCGATTTCTTCGAACCGCTCGACATGCTGGCCGACCCCGACGACCCGCGCGACCTGTTTGGGATGTTGATGCGGGCCGGATAAGCTGGGCGATGGGGGCTCTGCCCCCGCCGCCCGTGCCGGGCGCCTCCCCCGGGATATTTTTAGCCAGATGAAGCAGGGGATCCGCACTTCTTCTGTTTAAAAATACTTCGGAGCGCGAGGCAGAGCCTCGCAAAAACCCTTCGCTACCCCGCCAATGACGGCAGGTAGAGCACAATCCCCGGAAAAGCGACCAGCAGCGCGATTGTCACCGCATCCGCAATAAAGAACGGCGTGACGCCTTTGAACACGTCCTGAACGCTCAGGTCCGGGCGTACACCGGCGACCACAAAGCAGTTCAGGCCGATGGGGGGCGTGATCAGGCAGAACTCGGCCATTTTCACCACCAGAATGCCGAACCAGATCGCGCACATGGGGCCGGACATGCCGAACGCGCTGTCAGCGGCGCTAACGGTTTCTCCTCCGTTCAGGGCCATCACCGCCGGGTAGACGACGGGCAATGTCAGCAGCAGCATACCGATGGCATCCATGAACATGCCCAGCACCGCATAGGCCAGAAGGATGCAGATCAGGATCAGCATCGGCGACATTTCAAGCGACGTGATCCAGTCCGAAAACGCGCCCGGAAGGTCCGCGAAGCCCAGGAACCGCACATAGATCAGGACACCCCAGATGATCGAGAAAATCATGGCGGTCAGTTTTGCGGTTTCCAGCAGTGCGGATTTGAACTCGGCCCACCGCATGCCGTGGAACAGGGCAAAGCAGAACACGATGAAGGCTCCAATTGCGCCGCCTTCGGTCGGTGTGCCCCAGGCCTTGTCCCCGAACGGGTTGTAGACAAAACAGATGATGATCAGGATCACCGCGACGATAGGGATGGCCCCAGGCAGTGCGGCGAAGCGTTGCTTCCAGCTGAACCCTGTCACCGGCGGGCCGACGGATTTGAACACGACCGCGATGCCGACGATCAACAGGCCATAGACCAGCGCCGAGAATGCGCCGGGGATGAACCCGGCCAGCAGCAGTTTGCCCACGTCCTGCTCGACGATGATGGCGTAGATTACGAGAATTGCCGACGGAGGGATCAGCGAGGCCAAAGTCCCCCCGGCAGCCACAACGCCAGCGGCGAAGCGCTTGTTGTACCCGACGCTCAGCATTTCGGGGATCGCGATGCGCGCGAAGACCGCAGATGTCGCCACCGATGCGCCCGATACCGCTGCGAACCCGGCGGTAGCGAAGACGGTGGAGACCGCCAACCCTCCGGGGACCCAGGCGATCCAGCGCTTGGCGGCCTCGAACAGGGCGCGGGTCAGGCCAGCGTAGTAGGCAAGGTAGCCGATCAGGATGAAGGTGGGGATCAGGCTGAGCGTGTGGGCAGCAACCTTGGAATGGGGCACCTGCCCCGCTGTTTTCACGGCAACGGTCACCGCTCTGCCGAAACGGTCGGGGTCATATCCGAACTTGGCCCAGAAGATCCAAACCAGCCCGAACAAGCCTGCAAGACCCGCCGCAAATGCCACGCGCATGCCGGTGACGACCAGAACCAGCAGACCACCGGTCACCCACAGGCCGATTTCAATCGTGTCCATGGCCTAGTCCTGCCCTTCGAACTGCTCGGCCTCGGCCGCTGCCTGTGCTGCTGCGTCCTGTATCAACGGAACGGCAACTGGGGCCTCAAGCCCAAGAAACAGCGCGCGCCCATAACCCCAGACCTGCAGCAGCAACCGCAGGCACAAGACCGAAAACGCGACGGGCGCCAGCAATTTGGCGGGCCAAAGGGGGATGCCGATGTCGATGGAACTGTCCCGGCTCCACAGCGGCGCGCCAAAATCGAAAGACCGGTCGAAATGCGACCAGCTGCCCCAAACCAGTGCCAGCATCAACACAAGGATTAGAATGACCGAGGTCAGTTCGAACAGCCACAGCGCCCGGCCATGCAGCCGGGAAATCACGATGTCCATACGGATATGCCCACCATCGCGCTGTACGTAAGAGATGCCCAGAAACGCGATCAGCGGCATTGCCTGTTCGATCCAGTCGACATAGCCCGGCAGTGGTGCATTAAAGGCGTTGCGCCCGCTGACGGACACCACCGCCATCACCATCAGGCTGAACACCGCCAGCCCGCTGATCAGCGCCAAAAACCGTTCCAACCCCAGCAAACGCTGGTCCAACTGGCTGAGGCGACTGCCATCTTCCAGCACGGTGGCTTGTCCTGCCATGCCGCTTATTCCCTATGTCCAGAAGAAACCGGGTGCCCGTAGAGGCACCCGGCTATAGCGGTCAGTTACCACCGCGCTGTTGTTGCAGTGTCGCTTGCACCAGATCGTACAGATCCTGCGCTGGCAGACCCTGAGCGGACATGTCCGCGATCCACTGCTCGCGGATCGGATCGGCCGCTGTTGTGCGGAACTCTTCGATCACCGCGTCGTCAATCTCGACCTTCTTAACGCCCTTCTCTTCAAGCACGCTGTCCCATTGTTCGAGCAGCCCGCCATAGTTGGCCAGGTAGTGGTCGATGGCCTCGTCGATGGAACTGTCCAGCGCCTCGCGATGTTCGGGTGACAGCGCCTCGTAGGCGTCGATGTTCACCACAACCGGGCAGTTTACCGTGCCGGGGTTCAGGTTTGCGGTCCACCAATCGGCCTCGTTGATCGTACCGAAAGACAGATGCGCGTGCTGGGCAAAGGCGACCGTGTCGACCACGCCGGATTCCATTGCGTTGAAGGCTTCGGTCGCGGGAACCGAGGTCGGCACACCGCCAACGGCTTCAAACGCCTGCCCAAGACCACCGGTGGCGCGGACCCGCATGCCGTCAAAATCCGACAGTTCGTCGCGCGGCTCGCCGGTGCCCACGATGTTGTACTGCGGCATGGGCGAGGTCATGATGATGCGTGCGTTCCACTGCGCCATCTCATCCTTCACGGCGGGATGGTCATAGACCGCGTGGCTGACAGCCACCTCTTCTTCCAGATTGTTCACGCCGAGGAATGGCAGTTCAAGAACGGTGATCGCGCGATTCTTGTCCCGGTGATACCCGGCGCAGAACTGGGCCATCTCGAACGCGCCGATCTCAATCCCGTCCAGATTCTCGCGCGGTTTCGACAGGCCGCCGTAGCTGACGTTGATGGTGAAGTCTCCGCCGGTTTTCTCGCTGACAAGCTCGGCCAGTTTTTCGACATGTTCAGTAAAGGCGCGGCGCTTGCCCCAGACGGACGCATTCCATTCGGTGGCTGCGGCTTCGGTGACGAAGGCAACGCCCAAGGCGGCGACGGCAGCGCCGCTCAGCATTCTTTTCATAATGATCTCTCCCGTTGGTGCGCCCCTTTGCCGGAGCGCTTGGAAAGAAGCTAGCGCCAACATAACGTTGTGCCAACCCCATGCGGCAGACAGACAAGACAAGTCCGCCGGTCGGATGCAGGAGAGCCAGCCTGTCGGCACCCGGACGCTCGGCCAACCGGAAGCTTTATTCGGTCAGCTTCCGCCTTGACGGATGTTACATTTACCCATTTGTTTAATAAGTTACTTTTCTAATTCTGCGCCCAAAATTTACAAACTCACAGAAAGTTCAAAAATTTCTTTACAAACTAATCCTGATATTTCGGCAATTTATTTATTTATTTTCACGCATCGGTAATATTCAGCGCGGGGAGGAAATGGGTCGACATTTCCAGGGCAACTGGCAGAAACGATCCTACGCATTCCAGTCTTAGAGGAGAGGAGCCTCATATGACCACCGCTGCCCAGGCAGATGCCAAGACATATCCGCCATCCGCAGAAACTGTTGCGCGTGCACATGTAGATGCCGCGAAATACTCCGAGATGTATGCAGCCTCGATCAATGATCCGGACGCATTCTGGGGTGAACAGGGCAAGCGCGTCGACTGGATCAAGCCTTTTTCTCAGGTCAAGGACACGAATTACGACTTCGGTTCGGTCAAAATCAACTGGTATGCCGATGGCACGCTGAACGTTTCGGCAAACTGTCTGGACCGCCACCTGAAAACCCGCGGCGATCAGACGGCGATTATCTGGGAGCCTGACGATCCAAAAGACGCGGCCCAGCACATCACCTATGCGGAACTGCACCGCCGCACCTGCCGGATGGCAAACATCCTGGAATCGCTGGGCGTTCGCAAAGGCGAACGCGTTGTCATTTACCTGCCGATGATCCCCGAAGCAGCCTATGCCATGCTGGCCTGTGCACGGATTGGCGCGATCCATTCGATCGTATTCGCCGGTTTCTCGCCCGATGCTCTCGCGGCCCGGGTCAACGGATGCGACGCCAAAGTTGTGATCACTGCGGACGAGGCACCGCGTGGTGGTCGCAAAACGCCGCTGAAATCGAACGCGGATGCGGCCTTGCTGCACTGTAAG
This sequence comes from Ruegeria sp. G12, assembly GCF_056533565.1. Classification (NCBI taxonomy): domain Bacteria; kingdom Pseudomonadati; phylum Pseudomonadota; class Alphaproteobacteria; order Rhodobacterales; family Roseobacteraceae; genus Ruegeria; species Ruegeria sp. G12. The sequence continues at coordinate 120,673 of NZ_JBQFOO010000010.1, read as the reverse complement.
GACACGGTCAAATGTCTGGTGGTCAAGCGGACCGGCGGTCAGACCACATGGATCGCGGATCGCGACTTTGATTACAACGAAATGGCGCTTGAAGCGGATGATTACTGCGCCCCGGCTGAAATGAATGCCGAGGACCCGTTGTTCATCCTCTATACCTCAGGCTCGACCGGTCAACCGAAAGGGGTTGTTCACACGACCGGCGGTTATCTGGTCTATGCCTCGATGACGCATGAGATCACCTTTGATTACCACGAAGGTGACATCTACTGGTGTACCGCTGACGTAGGCTGGGTCACCGGTCACAGCTATATTGTCTATGGTCCGCTCGCCAACGGCGCGACCACGCTGATGTTCGAAGGCGTACCCACCTTTCCCGACGCGGGTCGGTTCTGGGAAGTCTGCGCGAAACACAAGGTGAACCAGTTCTACACCGCCCCCACCGCGATCCGCGCGCTGATGGGCCAGGGTAATGAGTGGGTCGAAAAGCACGACCTGAGCGATCTGCGGACGCTCGGCACCGTGGGCGAACCGATCAACCCCGAGGCCTGGAACTGGTACAACGACGTTGTCGGCAAGGGCAAATGCCCGATCGTGGACACCTGGTGGCAGACCGAAACCGGCGGTCACCTGATGACCCCCCTGCCCGGCGCACATTCGATGAAGCCCGGCTCGGCGATGAAACCGTTCTTCGGCATCCAACCGGTGGTTCTGGACCCGCAATCCGGGGTCGAGATCAACGGCAACGGGGTCGAGGGCGTTCTGTGCATCAAGGACAGCTGGCCCGGCCAGATGCGCACCGTCTGGGGCGACCATGAGCGGTTCGAGAAAACCTATTTCTCGGACTACAAAGGCTACTATTTCACCGGTGACGGTTGCCGCCGCGACGAGGATGGCGATTACTGGATCACCGGCCGCGTCGATGACGTGATCAACGTCTCGGGCCACCGCATGGGCACCGCCGAAGTGGAAAGCGCGCTGGTGGCGCATGCGGCCGTGGCTGAAGCCGCTGTTGTGGGCTATCCCCATGAAATCAAGGGGCAAGGCATCTATTGCTACGTCACGCTGATGAATGATCGTGAACCCTCGGACGAGCTTATGAAAGAGCTGCGCACCTGGGTTCGGACCGAGATCGGGCCGATTGCCAGCCCGGACGTGATCCAGTGGTCGCCGGGCCTGCCCAAGACCCGCTCGGGCAAGATCATGCGCCGTATCCTGCGCAAGATTGCCGAGAACGATTTCGGCTCGCTGGGCGATACCTCGACACTGGCCGATCCGTCGGTTGTCGATGATCTGATCCAGAACCGCGCGAACAAGTGAGGGTGTGATGGACGCTGACACGGTCACACCCCCCGCTGTTCTGATCCTTCTCGGCCCTCCGGGCGCCGGGAAGGGAACTCAGGCCCGTATGCTGGAAGAGAAGTTTGGCCTCGTGCAACTCAGCACCGGCGATTTGTTGCGTGCTGCGGTTGCTGCCGGGACCGAGGCAGGGAAAGCCGCAAAGGCCGTCATGGATGCAGGCGATCTGGTTAGCGATGAAATCGTCATCGCCATCCTGCGCGACCGCATGGCCGAGCCGGATTGCGCCAAGGGTGTAATTCTGGACGGCTTTCCCCGCACCACGGTTCAGGCCGAGGCGCTGGACGGGCTGTTGTCGGAAAACGGCCAGAAGATCAGCGCCGCAATCAGCCTTGAGGTTGAGGACGCGGAAATGGTCACCCGCATCTCGGGTCGCTACACCTGCGCCGGTTGCGGCGAGGGCTACCACGACACGTTCAAGCAGCCCGCCGTCGAAGGCACCTGCGACAAGTGCGGCCATACCGAGTTCAAGCGCCGCGCGGATGACAATGCTGAAACCGTGGCCTCGCGCCTGCAGGCCTATCACGCGCAGACCGCGCCGCTGATCAACTACTACGAAACTCATGGTGTCCTGCAGCGCACGGACGCCATGGGCAAGATCGAAAACATTGCCAGCGATCTTGAGACGATCGTCGGCAACACGATGAACTAAGGAGGGGATAGAAAGCCGCAAGGCTTTGATTCCAAAAAGAATACTTCAAGGACCCGCTCTGGCGGAACCAAGAAGTTTTGCCTGACGTCATGAGTCGTCCGGCACATGTGAGAAGCGGCCCGAGGCACTGGAGGAGTTGGGCACGGGCCGCCCAACGAGGAAGCGAAGGAGGACCCCGCATGGCGGATCAATCTACGAACTCCGCGCAGACTGCCGAGGCCGATAAGGGCTATTGGCAGGCCAACCTGCGTCTAATCTACATCAGCCTCGCGATCTGGGCGCTGGTGTCATTTGGATTCGGCATTCTGCTGCGTCCGCTGCTGTCGGGCATCTCCGTCGGCGGAACCGATCTGGGCTTTTGGTTCGCTCAGCAGGGATCAATTCTGGTCTTTCTGGTGCTGATCTTCAACTACGCCTGGCGCATGAACAAGCTGGACGCCGAGTTCGGCGTGGACGAAGAGTAAGGGAGAGCGGGGATAATGGATCAGTTTACCATCAACCTGCTGTTTGTTGGCGCATCCTTCGCGCTATACATCGGCATCGCGATCTGGGCCCGCGCGGGTTCCACATCGGAATTCTACGCCGCCGGTCGCGGCGTTCACCCGGTCACCAACGGTATGGCGACAGCGGCGGACTGGATGTCTGCGGCCTCGTTCATCTCGATGGCGGGCCTGATTGCCTTTACCGGCTATGACAACTCGACCTTCCTGATGGGTTGGACCGGTGGCTACGTGCTGCTGGCTCTGCTGCTTGCGCCTTACCTGCGTAAGTTCGGCAAATACACCGTCTCGGAATTCATCGGCGACCGTTTCTACAGCCAGACCGCACGTATCGTTGCAGTTGTCTGCCTGATCGTCGCGTCGGTGACCTACGTTATCGGTCAGATGACCGGTGTGGGCGTGGCCTTTGGTCGCTTCCTCGAGGTGTCGAACACATCCGGTCTGCTGATCGGTGCCTGTGTCGTGTTTGCCTACGCGGTGTTTGGTGGGATGAAGGGCGTGACCTACACTCAGGTCGCTCAGTACTGCGTGCTGATCACCGCCTACACCATCCCGGCGATCTTCATCTCGCTGCAGCTGACCGGCACGCCGATCCCTGCACTGGGTCTGTTCGGTGACACCGCCAGCGGTGAGCCCCTGCTGACCAAGCTGGATGCGATCGTGACCGAGCTGGGCTTCAACGACTATACAGCACACCACTCGAACACGCTGAACATGGTTCTGTTCACGCTATCGCTGATGATCGGTACCGCCGGTCTGCCGCACGTGATCATGCGCTTCTTCACCGTGCCGAGAGTGTCGGATGCCCGCTGGTCGGCTGGCTGGACGCTGGTCTTCATCGCGCTGCTGTACCTGACCGCCCCTGCGGTTGGCGCAATGGCTCGCCTGAACATCACCGACATGATGTGGCCCAATGGTGGCATCCAAGGTGGCGCTGTCTCTGTTGAGGAAATCGACTCCGATCCGCGCTATGACTGGATGAAGACTTGGCAGAAAACCGGCCTGTTGGATTGGGAAGACAAGAACGGCGACGGCAAAATCCAGTACTACAACGATGCCAATGCAGACATGCAGGCACTCGCTGAAGAAAAAGGCTGGGTTGGAAACGAGCTGACCAAGTTCAACCGTGACATCCTGGTTCTGGCCAACCCCGAGATTGCCAACCTGCCGGGTTGGGTGATCGGTCTGGTCGCTGCCGGTGGTCTTGCGGCTGCTCTGTCGACCGCTGCGGGCCTGTTGTTGGCAATCTCGTCGGCTGTGTCCCACGACCTTGTCAAAGGTGCGATCAATCCGCAGATCTCGGAAAAAGGTGAACTGCTGGCCGCGCGTATCGCAATGGCCGTAGCCATCCTGGTTGCAACCTATCTGGGTCTGAACCCACCGGGCTTTGCGGCACAAACCGTGGCCTTGGCCTTTGGTCTGGCGGCTGCCTCGATCTTCCCGGCGCTGATGATGGGGATCTTCTCGACCCGCATCAACAACACCGGCGCGGTTGCAGGTATGCTGGCTGGTCTGGTCGTCACATTGGTCTACATCTTCCTGCACAAGGGCTGGCTGTTCATTCCGGGCACCAACTCGTTCACCGATGCTGACCCGCTGCTGGGTCCGATCAAGTCGACCTCGTTCGGCGCAATCGGTGCGATGATCAACTTTGCGACTGCCTACATTGTTGCAGGCATGACCAAAGAGACTCCGCAGGAGATCAAAGATCTGGTCGAAAGCGTTCGCATTCCCCGTGGCGCGGGCGCAGCTCAGAATAAATGAGCCTGATGCGGCATATGGTTAACTTCCATCTGCCGCGTCTTTCGACTTACTTGTCCCGCCCGGCATACCACCGGGCGGGATTTTTCTTTCAGACAACCGGAGACATATGATGCCCCTGTCCCATGACCAGATAACCCGGTTCCTGAAATCCGTGCACCCTTATGACTCTCTGCCGGAAACAGTGCTTGAGGACATCGCCAAGCAGATTGAGGTTTGGGAAGTTGACGAGGACGGCAGCGTTTACGATTTGGGCCACACCCTGCCCGGCGTTTTCGTGATCTATGAAGGACAGGTCGAAATCACCGATGAGAACGGCGAGGTTGTGTCTCATCTGGGTCTGCGTAATTCATTTGGCGAACGCGGGCTTCTCAAAGACGGCAAAGCCACGACCAAGGCGCGAGCGAATTCGCCTTCGGTCCTGATCGTTCTGCCCCCCGATCTGGTGCGCGAACTGATCGACGGTCATGACGTCGTTTCAAAATTCTTCAACCGAACACGGGGTGGACGCTCCGGTCCGCAAAGCCTGGCAACCAGCGCTATCGACGTGCTGATGGCCCACAATCCAGCCACCTGCCCTCCGGCAACATCGGTTCGGGACGCGGCGCAGATCATGCGCGACAAGCGGATTTCGTCGCTGTGTGTCAGTGATCAAAACAAGCTTCTGGGCATTGCGACCCTGCGGGACATCTCGGGCAAATACGTAGCCGATGCGATGGCACCGGATACGCCGGTCTCGGCGATCATGACGCCTGACCCTGTCACCCTGTCACCCTCCGACATCGGATCGGACGTGCTGCACGTGATGATGGAGCGTGGGATCGGCCACATCCCGATCTGCGAAGGCGGGCAACTGGTCGGTATCGTCACCCAAACGGACCTGACCCACTATCAGGCCGTAAACTCAGCCGAACTGGTGCGGCAGATTGCGAACGCAAGTTCGGCCGAGGATATGGCGCAGGTCACGGCAGAAATCCCGCAGCTTCTGGTGCAGCTTGTGGCCAGCGGCAACCGGCATGAGATCGTCACCCGACTGATTACCGACGTTGCAGATACGGTCACGCGGCGGCTTCTGGCGCTGGCCGAGGAAAAGCTTGGCCCGCCACCGGTGCCTTATCTTTGGCTGGCCTGCGGGTCGCAGGGGCGGCAGGAACAGACAGGCGTGTCGGATCAGGACAATTGCCTGATGCTGGACGACAGCGTGACCGAGGGTGACATGCCCTATTTCGCCGCGCTTGCGAAATTCGTGTCAGACGGGCTGGACGTCTGCGGGTATTTCTATTGCCCCGGCGATATGATGGCGACCAATCCGCGCTGGTGTCAGCCGGTGCAGGTCTGGCGCGAGTATTTCAGCGGCTGGATCGCAAAACCGAACCCCGAAGCGCAGATGCTGGCCTCGGTCATGTTCGACCTGCGCCCGATTGGCGGCGCGTTCGACTTGTTTGCCAACCTACAGGCGGAAACCCTGAAAGCCGCCAGCGCCAATTCAATCTTTGTCGCGCACATGATCGCGAATTCGCTGAAACACACCCCACCCTTGGGCCTGCTGCGCGGCTTTGCGACCATCCGGTCAGGCGAGCATCGCAACACACTGGATCTGAAACACAACGGCGTTGTCCCGGTGGTCGATCTGGCGCGCATCTACAGCCTGCAGGGCCAACTGCCCGAGGCCAACACCCGCGCCCGCTTGAAAGCCGGCGAAGGCGCAGGCGTGCTCAGCCCGTCGGGCGCACGGGACTTGCTGGACGCATACGACCTGATCGCCGAAACCCGGCTCGAACATCAGGTCAGGCTGGTGAAATCCGGCGACAAACCGGATAATTACCTGCCCCCCTCAAATCTGTCGGACTTTGAGCGAAGTCATCTTAGGGATGCGTTTGTGGTGATAAAAACAATGCAGTCCGCAGTGGGGCACGGTAAGGGGATGTTAGGATAAGGGCGCGCCAACACAGAGCGCAGGGATCGCCTTCGGCGACCGTATTTGGAACGAGAAGAAGAGGCGGTTCACGCCTGAAGGGTGGAGGATACATATGTTTCTTGAATTGATCGGCACGATTTTTGCGGGCTTTGCGTTTGCGGGCGTCGTGATGGTGCTGAACAAGCTGACAGGCGGGCGTCTGCCTCGCTGGGTGACCCCTGTTGCTGCCGGGCTGGGGATGATCGGCATGACCATCGCCAGCGAGTATTCCTGGTATGAGCGCACCCGCGATACCCTGCCCGGCAGTCTTGAGATTATCGAAGTGGTCGAAAGCCGCGCGTTCTATCGCCCTTGGACCTATGCGGTGCCCTTTGTCGACCGTTTCGCGGCCATCGACACAGTCTCGGTGCGCAAGAATAACGAGGTGCCGGACCAGCGCCTTGTCGATCTGTATTTCTTTGGCCGCTGGGCCCCGGTGTCCAAACTCCCGGTCGCTGTCAACTGCGCCGAAAACCGCCGCGCCAGCCTGGCCGACGGGGTCGAGTTCGGAGATGACGGCCGTGTGCTGAACGCAGACTGGGTCACCCCCGGTTCCGACGACCCGATTATCGAGGCAACCTGCGGAGTCTGATCATGCTGACCAAGCTGAGCCTGCGCCTGCGCGTCTTTCTGTTCTTCTGCCTCCTGGCTGTGGGCGGGCTGGCTGTCAGCGCGGTTGCGCTTTGGGTCAGTTATGCACGGTCCAACGAACCGGAATTGTTGGATTCGTTCATCTTCGCCGAAATCCTGATTGCCTTCGGATTTCTCGCCATGATCGCCGGGATTTGGCTGCTGTTCGACGACAATGTCGCCAAACCGATTGAGCGCCTGTCTGCCGAATTGCGCGCGCGGGCACATGCGGGCGTCAGCACGGACATGGATCTGGACGCTGCAAAGTACCTTGGCGATCTTGCCCCGGCCGCCGCCGGACTTGCGGATCGATTGTCCGACAAAACCATGAACATTGCCGAGGCCATCGCCGCCGAAACCGCAAACCTCGCGTCGGAAAAACAGCGGCTGACGGCGCTGCTGACAGAAATCCCCGTCGCCATGCTGCTGGCGGGGCCGACGCATAAAATCGTTCTCTATGACGCGCAAGCGGCCGAGGTTCTGGCCCAGATCGCCCATCCCCGACTGAATGCCTCGCTTTTTGAATACCTCGATCCGACGCATTTGGAAGGAGCCTATGCGAAGCTGACGAAGACGGGCATGGACGTGACCTGCACGTTGCGCAGTGTCGACGGAAATCAGACCTATTCGGCACGGATGAAACCGCTGGGCGACGCGCCTGGCTACATGCTGATTTTCGACGACAGCGCGGCGCAAATCTCGCCCGATGCCGAACGCCCACTGGTCTATGATTTCGATCTGCTTAAAACCGCCACTGAAGGCGAATTTGAAAGCCTCTCGCTATCCGATCTGTGCTTCGTGGTCTTCGACACCGAAACCACCGGCCTGCTGCCGCACAAGGACGAAATCGTCCAGATCGGCGCGGTTCGGGTTCTTAATGGCCGGATTGTCGAAGGTGAGCGCATTGACACGCTGGTCAATCCCGGCATTCCGATCCCGCCCGCCTCGACCCGGGTTCACAAGGTCAGCGACCAGATGGTTCGGGGCGCGCCGGACATTGCCGAGGCCGGGCGGCTCTTTCACCAGTTTGCCCGCGATGCGGTGATCGTGGCCCATAACGCACCGTTCGACATGGCCTTTCTGCGTCGCCACGCCAAGCGCATGAACGTCGAATGGGATCACCCGATTCTGGATACGGTCCTGCTGTCGGCGGTTCTGTTCGGAGCCAGCGACACCCACACGCTGGACGCGCTGTGCGACCGGCTGGACATCGAAATCCCCGAGGCGCTGCGCCACACCGCCCTTGGGGACGCAGTAGCAACAGCCGAGGCGCTGGTTAAGATGTTGCCGATGCTACAGGCCCGCGGCATGAACACCTTCGGGGCTGTCATTGTCGAGACGCGTAAACATGGTCGTCTGCTCGAAGACCTGAACTGACCTGCCGTAATATCCCGGTCAAAGTCAGCTTTCGATGGACAAACCCCGCAGGCCATGGCACCTGATGCGCGGCCAAGGAACACGCGCGATGACCGAAAAGACCTTTACCCCCAGTCCGGATCAAAGTCTCGCCTTTCGCGAGGCTTTGGGGGCTTTTGGCACAGGTGTGACCGTCATCACCACGGAAACGGAACAAGGGCCGCGCGCGATCACCGTGAACTCTTTCGCGTCAGTGTCACTGGACCCGCCGCTGGTCTTGTGGTGTCTGGCCAAAGACTCGAACCGCTTCGGGGCGTTCTGCGACTGCCAGCACTACTCGATCCATATCATGGCGCAGGAACAGCAGGATCAGGCGCTGCGGTTTGCTCGCGACGGAGCCGATTTCTCGCATGCCGAATGGGCCGCGGACGCGTCTGGCCGCCCGCGTCTGGCCAATTGTCTCGCGCGGTTCGATTGCCGCCTGCATGCCCGCCACGAGGCCGGAGATCATTTGATCCTGATCGGCCAGGTCGAAACGGTCATGCACCGACCTGGGCAAGGCCTGATTTTCAAGCGCGGGCAGTTTGGCAAGTTTCTCGACAACATCTGAATATTCGTTTCTCTTCATCTCTGGCGAGTGGCCCGATAAATTGCTATCTGGCCCGCGACCACCACAGGCAATGCTCTCGGAGAGAAGATGATCAGCAGCAAAAAGAACTTTGTCTTCGTGCACATTCCTAAGACTGCCGGTAGTTCGGTCACGTATTGCCTGCGGCACGATTTTGACCGCGAGAACAGGGCACAGCGCCTTATAAACAGCATTTCGAAACGCGTGTCGGGTCGCAAAATATATGAGATCACGCAGTTCCAACCGTTGCCAAACCACGCTACGGCGGCTGAGTATCTTGCCCATTTCGGCGATCGTTACTGGTCGATGAAAAGCTTCAGCTTCGTGCGAAACCCGTACGACCTTATGGTTTCGCTTTTCTTTTACATGCAGCAGGCTCCGCAACATCCAGACCATCAAAAAGTACAGGGGCTGAGTTTTCGGGATTACGTGCTGCAGACCTATCACCCCGATCGCCCCGAAAGCCGACAGGTGCGTTATCTTGTGGACGATGAAGGGCGCAGTCTTGTTCAGAAAATCGGGCGTGTCGAAACGGTCTCGGAAAGCTTCGCGGAAATTACGCGGCATCTGGGGATCAACGCTGAGTTGCCACACCTGAACAAATCGAAGCGTGGCAGTTACCTAAAGCATTATGACGACGAGACGATTGATCTGGTTGCGCGCGTGTTCCGCACTGATTTTGAGATGTTGGGCTATAGCCTTGACCCGAACTGCACCGATGTCACAGCGATGCAGTTAAAACCGCATCCAAAGCTCTTGATGCAATAGCAGTTCCCTGATTTTGGAACCACCGCTCTCGGCTCACTCATCCAATGAGCCATGCACGGCCAAAGCCTCAAGCTCGGCCTCTTGCGGGGTGATGACGCGAAACGCTTCGTGCACGCCTGCGTCGGACAACTCGCGGGCGACGGTGAGCAGAGTGTTGGGCCCGTGTTCGTCGCAAAGCTCTGACATATGCGCGATTTCGGCTTGGGCCACCTCTAACGCGGCGTCGATGGATGGCGCGCCGTAGAGTTGCACGAAATGCTCGGCCAGATTTTGCGCCACCTGATCCTTCTCCGCAGGTTCGATCTGCGTTACGGCAACAAACGTAACACGACCGAAGGTCTCTAACCCCAGCCAGCCATTGGCAAAGGCCTGACGCGCTTTGCCCTCCAGATCGCCCTCGCCCCAGTTCGAGAACTCGAATCCGCCCGAGATGCACCATTCCCCAGTGCGCGCCGGGGAGTGAAAGACGTTCATGTCGCTTTCGTCGAAGTGAATTGCACGGGCCAGTTTCATCAGGCGGTCTCCAACAATTGCGTCAAGGGGCGCAGTTGCGTATCTGCGCCGTCGCGGATCAGCATTCCAAAGCGCTCGTCTGTGCCAAGGAATACTCCAGCATCCACCGGTTCTCCGACTCCACGCAGCAGCCCCATCCATTCGGCGTGAAGTGGTGCGTTGCCGTCTTCTTGCCACCGGTTGAGCCAGGTCAGCATATGGCGCGACCAGCTTTCGACCAACTGTGTTGGCGACACATCGGCACAGCCCTCATCGTAGAGCGCGGTCACATCCGGCGTTTCCCCCGGCGCGTCGCTGGTCTGCAGCAGGGCCAGTTCCCATCCGACAACCAGCCAATCGGGCTGATCCTCGGGCGTTTGCGTGGAAGCAGCCACGCGAAACGTCCCGCATTTGGCCCCGTTCACGCAAATCAAACCGTCCCAGCCCAGATGCACGGCAACCTCGGGCGGGGCCAGAGCGCCCAGTGCGTTCTGGAACCCGACGGCGCAGAGCGGCAGCATCGCCATTGCATCCTGCAAGGGAACCTCAGGGGCGAAGACGATTGCGACGCGCAGACGATCAGCCTGAATGTTGTAGGCAACCGTTCCCGCATCGCAACCAAGCGTTGCAATTGCCTGCGCGCGTTCAAACGGATCCTCCCCACCCTTCACGGGTTGCCCTGAAAGCAATGGAGGAAAGACCGGCTCGCTCATGCGTTGCCTTTGGCGACCAGGTCGCGGGCGATCTTGCGGAAGGCTCCGGCCTGCGGGCTGTCGGGCTTGCTGACCACGATGGGCGCGCCTCCGTCCGCCGCCACGCGGATGTCCAGATGCAACGGGATTTCACCCAACAACGGTACGCCCATGGCCTCGGCCTCGGATGCGACGCCACCATGACCGAACACATGCTCCTCGTGCCCGCAGTTCGAGCAGATATGGGTAGACATGTTTTCGATCATCCCAACGATGGGGGTCTTGAGTTGGTTGAACATGTCGATCCCCTTGCGGGCGTCGATCAGCGCCACATCCTGCGGGGTTGAGACGACGATGGCCCCATCCACCTGAAACTTTTGGCTGAGCGTCAGTTGCACGTCGCCGGTGCCCGGCGGCAGGTCGACAATCAGCACATCCAGCGCCCCCCATTGCACCTGGCTCATCATCTGCTGCAGCGCGCCCATCAGCATCGGCCCGCGCCAGACAACGGCCTGCCCTTCATTGGTCATCAGACCCATCGACATCATGGTGACGCCGTGATTGCGCAGCGGCAGGATCGTTTTGCCATCGGGGCTGGCCGGACGGCCCGAGACACCCAGCATTCGTGGCTGCGACGGGCCATAGACGTCGGCGTCCAGCAAGCCAACGCGACGACCTTCCGCGGCCAAAGCACAGGCGAGGTTGGCCGACACAGTAGACTTACCCACGCCCCCTTTGCCCGAGGCAACCGCAATAATCCGATCCACCCCCGGCACCGCCTGCGGTCCGGTCTGCGAGGGCTTCGGCTTGGGCTTCAAATCCGGCGGGGCCTTGTCGGAATGCGCCGTCAGCATGGCGGAGACCTTAGAGACACCGTCCACCATCTGCGCCGCCTGCTCGGCGGTCGCGCGCACAGGTTCCATCTTTTCGGCGTGTTTGGGATCAATCTCGAGCACAAACCTCACTGTGTCACCTTCGACATTCAGCGCGCGCACGACACCGGCGCTGACGATGTCCTGCCCGGAAACCGGGTCGGTGATCTTTTTCAGGTTCGCAAGAACCGCGTCACGGACACTCATGCCTTTGCCTCATTGATTTGCCGAACCGCGTGGCTGCCATTCATTGCATGTGTCTCCGTCTCATTCTGTTCATTTGACGCATCCCGCCCTGCGCCGTTAGGCTGCGGCATGCGCGTTATCCTCTTGTGCCTGAGCCTGACGCTCACCGCTAGCCCCTCTTGGTCGCAGGAGGCCATTGGCCTTGCCGCCCCGGCTGAGGTTTCGGACTCGGGCCTGTTGCAACATATTCTTCCGCGCTTCTCACTCAAGACCGGGATACGCGTGATTGCTGACGAAACCGGCGTCATGACCCTGACGACCGCCCCGCCGGGCGAGCCGGTTTTTGCCCGTGGCGAAACCGTTTACTTCCTGCAAACCGAAGAGAACGCCCGACAGGCCCGGTTCCGCGACTGGCTGCTGTCCGATATCGGCAAACGGACGGTTGAAAGCTTCGCCCCACCGGAAGGCGCGCCGTTCAGCGCCTCGTTCGAGATCGCAGCGGCAGTTGATGACACCGCCGTAGACGGCAACACCGTCTTGGGCGAGGAATTGTCGATGATCCATTGCGGGCGTTGCCATGTCATCGGGCCGGAGAACCGGATGAACGGCCTTGGTTCGACCCCGTCTTTTGCCGTGCTGCGGTCCCTGCCCGATTGGTCCGAACGGTTCGAGGCGTTCTTTGCCCTCAACCCCCACCCGGCCTTCACGCAGATCGACGGGGTGACGCCACCCTTCGATCCGACGCGCCCTTCGCCCATCGTTCCGGTCGAGATGACATTGGACGATCTTGAGGCGATCCTGGCCTTCGTCTCGGTCATCAGCGCAGCCGATCTGGGCGCGCCGCTGCAACATCAGTGATCCTTCCGTTTTGAGAAATAGTCATCCGTGGTCACAACACGCGGCTTCGGGTTGGACTGTAACGGATTGTCCTGCTGCTGGAACTGCGCGTTCACCCGGCAATTGTCGCACATCTGGATCATCCGTGCCTTGTCCGAGGTTGCGAACATCGGATGGGTGCCGGACAGCTTCTCCATAATGCGCTCGACCGTGGATTTCACCCCGAACAGCGCGCCGCACTCGACGCAGGCAAAGGGTTCTTCCTCGTTCAAAACCTGCTGGGACAGGGCGGCGTCGCTCAGGTCAAGCTGCGGGACCAGCGTGATTGCGTTCTCGGGGCAGATGCCACGGCACAGGCCACATTGCAGGCAAGCGTCCTGCTGGAAGTTCAGTTGCGGCTTGTCCGGGTTGTCGATCAGCGCACCGGACGGGCAGAGCGACACGCAGCTCAGACACAGTGTGCAGGCGTCGGTGTCCACGGCCACCGCCCCGTAAGGCGCGTTTTCCGGCAAGGGCAACGGGGCCTCGGCCCCTGGGTTCAGCGCCTGCGCTGCAAGGCGGGCGATTTGCCTGCGGTTGCCCAGCGGCAGGACCGGATCGGGCAAAGGCGCGGGGACGTCCTGTGAATATAAGAGTTCAGACAAGGTGTCGGGATCATTCTCTTCTATCAACCCCAACCCGGCCTCGGGTGCAATCGCCTGTGCCAGCGCAAGCTCCGAGGTAAGCGCATCCCGCTCGGTCGTCGGGGCTAGCAGAATATCGACCCGCGCAAAACCATGCGCCAACGCAGCCAGCATCTCGGCATGGCCGAACCCGGAAATCACCGACAGTTCCAACGGAATGACATCCGCTGGCAAGCCCCGTCCAAAGCGGGCGGAAAGCCGGATCATCTCGGCCCCGAAGGCATCATGCACCAACAGTCGCGGCGCGGTGCCCCCGGCGCGTCGGTAGGTACGCGCCAGAATGTGCAGGCGGGACAGCAGCGCCGAAACTGGTGGGTCCTCATAGGTGATCGCGGTCGATGGGCAGACGGCTGAACATTCCCCGCATCCGGCACAGACCATCGGGTCGATGGCCACATGCTCGCCCGCAGGCGTTATCGCCCCTGTCGGGCAGATATCCAGACAGTTCGTGCAAGCCACCTGTTCGGCGCGGGAATGCGCGCACAGGGTTTCCTCAAGCCGCACGTAAAGCGGTTTTTCGAAGGTGCCCACAAGCTGCGCCGCGTCAAATGCCAGCCGTTCGATGGCAACGGTATCTTTGGGATCGGCGCGAAGATACCCCTCGCGCTTGGCGGGGGCCTGAACGAATGGCGTCCCTCCGGCCAGATCAATGACGATGTCACAGGCCGAGCGCGCGCCATCGCGCGGTTCGGACCACCGGAATTCACCGCGCCCGCCGGGTTCAAGCTGTTGCAATGCATCCAGTTTCAGCGAAAACCCACCCAGCGCGCCAGTCAGGGATTTCACGCGCCCACGAATGACGTCGAACGCGCGTGACGTTGCCTGTGCCTCGTCCATCACCAGGACCGTCACGGCCAGCGTTTCGGCCAAACGGTCGGCGAGTGGGAACGCCACCTCGCCCGCTCCGACGATGAAACATGTGCCTTCGCTTATGACGTCCACGCTTGAGGTAATTGGCTGCGGCACCATCGCCTCGGCGGTCAGCGCCGCCATTTTGGCGGTGGCGTTCTGGCCCTGAACGGTCCAGCCCGCCCGGTCCCGCAGATCAACGAAGCCCGGCGTCTCAACACCCAAATCCTCGACCAGGTCCCGAAACACCGCTTGCTCCTGCCCGCAGGCGATCAGCGCCGTTTCGCCATCTTTCAGAAGCTCCGCTGCTGCGCCCAGTTCTTTGGTACATAACGCGGTGTGCACCTTAGAGCAGTCAACATCGCAAGCCGCAGCGATCCCGTCGGCATCCACAGTTTGCGACCCTGCGCAATCACAGAGCAGTAGTTTCATGCAAATTCCTCCCCAACTTCCTGACCACTTTAGGCCGTAGAAAGGCAGAGGCAATGTAAACCCGCAAAAACGCCATGAGTTTGGGTTTCACCGCCCCGCAAGGTCGTTAACAGCATAAACTAACAGTGATGTGCCCTGTTTCCATTCAATACAGGCTTGGCAGGTGGCGGTTTTGTGTACCATAGTAGACCTTGGGGAAGGCAGGGGAGAGCCTTCCGGGGAGGACTGAGTGGCCAAGGCCGCAAACCAGATAGAGATGCCGGTTGGCGTCGTCGTGCGCAAAACCCCCGGTGTAACCCGGTGGGCGAAATGGAACTGGCGCGCCGTTGCTGCGCTGCCCGGCGCGGGCCCTGCGGACTGGATTGAATTGCGCCGTGAAGGCGACGCGGTCGAGTACCATGCTGCCACCTTGCCCCTGAAACTCTGGTCGGATGAGACCGAAGCCTACATGGCCAACCTGTCGGACGGGCAGCCATCGGTCTATCTTGTGATGCGCAATGAGCCCAGCGGCGAGCACCCACTGACAGCGGTTTTGATCACGGCCTCGCCCTATGAGGGGCAGGATTACGCGGATACGGGCGAAGAGATCGTCGAAAAGATTCCGATGACCGAAGGGCTTATCGCCTGGGTTCGCGATTTCACTCTGCAGCATCATCAGGACGAGGTTTTCGTCAAACGCCGCCGCGACAAGAAGCGCACGGACCTGGTTGAGGATGGCAAGGGGGATGCGCGTATCCGGCAGACCTCGGACGTGTACCGCGCACCGCGGAGGGCCGTGCATTGACCGAAGCGCGCGATTTCTGGTCCCGCCGCAAGGCGGCGGTGCAGGCTGAGGCCGAGGCTGATCAGGTCGCGCTGGAAGAACAGGCGCTCGCAGATCAGCACGCTGAACTGGAAGAAAAGACCGATGCCGAGATACTGGCGGAATTCAACCTGCCCGACCCGGATGCGCTACAGCCCGGTGACGATGTTT
This sequence comes from Ruegeria sp. G12, assembly GCF_056533565.1. Lineage (NCBI taxonomy): Bacteria > Pseudomonadati > Pseudomonadota > Alphaproteobacteria > Rhodobacterales > Roseobacteraceae > Ruegeria > Ruegeria sp. G12. The sequence continues at coordinate 105,049 of NZ_JBQFOO010000010.1, read as the reverse complement.
CGGGCTTTATGGCCAAGGCGGTACCGGACCGTTTGCGCCGCCGCGCGCTGCGGCGGTTGTGGCGGTTGAACCCGGTACTGGCCAATGTTGACGGGTTGGTGGATTACGGAGAGGATTTCACCGACGCGGCCTGCGTGATCGAAAACCTGCAGACCACCTATCAGGTCGGCAAGGGGATGCTGGCGCATGTCGAAGCTCTGGCCGCAGATGAGGAAGAGAGCGAAGAGGAAGAAGACCTTCCCCCCGAGCCTCTGGTCGCGGAAGAGGAACCGCAGGACGCCCCTGTCCCCGTTGAGGTCGAAGTGGCTCAAGTTGATGAAGACGAAGACATGGACCTAACCCCTGCCCCACGCCGCATGACGTTTGAGTTCGAAGGATAACGCAATGACCGCAAGCGAAGCGCAACAGATGGATGTCTCGGCCGAGGATCGACTGCGCGCGGATTTCTACAACTTTCTGGGGCTGATGCTATCGGCCCCGCCGGATCAGATGCTGCTGGATCAGGTCTCGGGCCTGAGCGGTGACGAAACCGATCTGGGGCAAGCCATTCGGACCATGGCGCGGGTGGCCAAAGTAACGAAACCCGCCGCCGCCGAGCGCGAGTTTAACGCGCTGTTCATCGGTCTGGGGCGGGGTGAGTTATTGCCCTATGCCAGTTTCTACCTGACCGGGTTCCTGAACGAGAAGCCTCTGGCACAGTTGCGCAATGACATGGCCGCGCGCGGCATCACCCGCGCGCAAAACGTGTTCGAACCCGAAGACAACATCGCCTCGCTGATGGAGATGATGGCGGGCATGATCGTAGGCCGGTTTGGTGCGCCCGCCTCTCTGGACGACCAAAAAGCGTTCTGGAACAAACATATCGGCCCTTGGGCTGTGCATTTCTATTCGGATTTGGAAGCCGCTGAAAACTCGGTTCTCTATGCCTCGGTCGGCACCGCTGGCCGGACCTTTATGGAGATCGAGCGGGAAGCCTTCCGAATGACGGCGGCCTAGGCTGCCACTCGCCGGCGCCGCAATCGGCGCTATGTCGCAAATGGGAAAGGAGGACTCCCATGAGCAAGACCAAGGAAGAAGGCGCAAGCCGCCGCGACTTCCTCAAACTGGCCGGAACCGCAGCGCCTGCTGCTGTCGCCGCCGCCAGCCTGACCGGGAATGCCGAAGCAGCCGAGCTGCCAACGGATGAAACCCGGATGCAGGACACCGCGCATACCCGCGCCTACTTCGAAAGCACCCGGTTCTAGGATCGGATGCCTTCACCACCCGACTGACGGTTGCGATTGGCCCTGACGTCGGTTTGAGAAGTACCAAGCCAGCCGTGGCTGACACGGCGCGCAAGGGAGGAAACCAATGCTTAGGAAAAAGACCAACGGGGTTGCGAGACGCCCCCAGCGGACAAGTATCCTGTCCCAGGTCGGCGAGAAAACCGTCGATCGCCGCGCATTCCTGCGTGGCTCGGGCCTGACGATCGGCGGCCTTGCCGCGATCAGCGCCACGGGTGGAACCGTGACGCCAGCCAGCGCCCAGACAGCGGCCAATCAGGCCGTCGAAAACATCAAATCCGTATGCACCCACTGCTCGGTCGGCTGCACAGTCGTTGCCGAAGTGCAGAACGGCGTCTGGGTCGGGCAGGAACCCGGCTGGGACAGCCCATTCAACCTGGGTGCGCACTGCGCCAAAGGGGCCTCGGTTCGCGAGCACGCCCATGGCGAGCGCCGCCTGAAATACCCGATGAAAAAGGAAGGCGGCGAGTGGAAGCGCATCAGCTGGGAACAGGCGATCAACGAGATCGGCGACGGTATGATGAGCATCCGCGAAGAATCCGGGCCGGACAGCGTGTACTGGCTGGGATCAGCGAAGCATAACAACGAACAAGCCTATCTGTTCCGCAAGTTCGCCGCCTACTGGGGCACGAACAATGTGGACCATCAGGCCCGTATCTGCCACTCGACCACTGTTGCGGGTGTTGCGAATACATGGGGCTACGGCGCCATGACCAATTCGTATAACGACATCCATAACTCTCGGGCCATCTTCATCATCGGCGGCAACCCGGCCGAGGCGCATCCCGTCTCGCTGCTGCATGTTCTGCGCGCGAAAGAGCAGAACAATGCCCCGCTGATCGTCTGCGACCCGCGCTTCACGCGCACCGCGGCGCACGCGGATGAATATGTCCGCTTCCGCCCCGGTACAGACGTTGCGCTGATCTGGGGTATCCTTTGGCACATCTTCGATAACGGTTGGGAGGACAAAGAGTTCATCCGCACCCGTGTCTGGGGCATGGACCAGATCCGTGAAGAGGTTGCCAAGTGGAACCCGGATGAGGTCGAGCGCGTCACCGGTACTCCGGGCTCGCAACTGAAACGCGTTGCGCGCACCATGGCCAACAACCGTCCCGGCACGGTGATCTGGTGCATGGGCGGTACCCAGCACACCAACGGCAACAACAACACCCGCGCCTATTGCGTGCTTCAGCTTGCGCTGGGCAACATGGGCACCTCGGGTGGTGGCACCAACATTTTCCGCGGCCATGACAACGTGCAGGGCGCGACGGACCTTGGTGTTCTGTCCCATACCCTGCCCGGCTATTACGGCCTGTCGAACGGTGCCTGGGGCCATTGGAGCCGCGTCTGGGGCGAGGATCTGGATTGGCTGAAAGGTCAGTTCGCCACGATCAAGGACAAGGAAGGCAAGGACAAGCCGCTGATGAACGAGCGAGGCATCCCTGTCTCTCGCTGGATCGACGGTGTTCTGGAAGACCCGGCCAACATGGATCAGGACAACGCTGTCCGCGCCATGGTTCTGTGGGGTCACGCTCCGAACTCGCAAACGCGGGGACCGGAGATGAAGACGGCGATGGAGAAGCTGGACATGCTGGTCGTGATCGACCCGTATCCCACCGTTTCCGCCGTTCTGCATGACCGCACCGATGGCGTCTATCTGTTGCCTGCCTGTACGCAGTTCGAAACCCGTGGCTCGGTCACGGCGTCGAACCGGTCGCTGCAGTGGCGCGACAAGATCGTCGATCCGCTGTTCGAAAGTCTGCCGGACGAGGTCATCATGGCCAAGTTCGCCAACAAATTCGGCTGGGCGGATCGGTTCTTCCGCAATATCGAGATGGAAGACGCCGAGACCCCGAATGTTGAAAGCATCACGCGTGAGTTCAACTCGGGCCTCTGGACCATCGGATATACTGGTCAGTCGCCAGAACGTCTGAAAAGCCACATGGCCAACCAGCATACGTTCGACAGAACGACGCTGCAGGCTGTTGGCGGCCCGAACGACGGCGAGTACTACGGTCTGCCCTGGCCCTGCTGGGGAACGGCAGAGATGGGTCATACGGGGACACCGAACCTCTATGACATGTCCAAACCGGTGGCCGAAGGTGGCCTGACCTTCCGCGCGCGCTTTGGCGTGGAACGGGATGGTGACAACCTGCTGGCCGAAGGGGTCTATAGCGCCGGGTCGGAAATTCAGGATGGATACCCTGAATTCACGATGCAGATGCTGATGGACCTCGGCTGGGATGGCGACCTGACCGCCGAGGAACGCGCGGCAATCGACGCTGTTGCGGGCCCAGAAACCAACTGGAAGACCGACCTGTCCGGCGGCATCCAGCGGGTCGCGATCGAGCATGGCTGCGCGCCCTTCGGGAACGCAAAGGCGCGCGCGGTCGTCTGGACCTTCCCGGACCCGATCCCACTGCATCGCGAGCCGCTCTATACGAACCGGCGCGATCTGGTCGAGGACTATCCGACCTACGAGGACCGGCACGCTTATCGCCTGCCCACCCTTTATGCTTCGATCCAGAAGAACGACTTTTCAAAGGATTACCCGATAATCCTCACGTCTGGTCGTCTGGTCGAATATGAAGGCGGCGGCGAAGAAACCCGGTCGAACCCGTGGCTGGCCGAGCTGCAGCAGGACATGTTCGTCGAGATCAACCCGCGCGATGCCAACAACCTTGGTATCCGTGACGGGCAACAGGTCTGGGTCGAAGGTCCCGAAGGCGGCAAGGTCAAGGTTATGGCGATGCTGACCAACAGGGTCGGTGCCGGTGTGGCCTTCATGCCCTTCCACTTCGGCGGCCATTTCCAGGGTCAGGATTTGCGGGACAAATACCCCGCTGGCGCTGATCCCTATGTGCTGGGTGAAAGTTCCAACACCGCCCAGACCTATGGCTACGACTCAGTGACCCAGATGCAGGAGACCAAAGCGACTCTCTGCAAAATCTCGGCAGCGTAAGGAGGAAAGTTAATGGCTAGAGCAAAGTTTCTCTGCGACGCTGAACGCTGCATCGAGTGCAACGCCTGCGTGACCGCGTGTAAGAACGAACACGAGGTCCCGTGGGGCATCAACCGCCGTAGGGTGGTGACGATCAATGACGGCAACCCGGGCGAACGCTCGATTTCGGTGGCCTGTATGCATTGCTCGGATGCGCCTTGCATGGCGGTGTGCCCGGTCGACTGCTTCTATCAGAACGAAGAAGGGGTCGTCCTGCATTCCAAGGACCTGTGCATTGGCTGCGGCTATTGCTTCTACGCGTGCCCCTTCGGCGCGCCGCAATACCCACAGGCGGGCAATTTCGGATCGCGCGGCAAGATGGACAAATGTACCTTCTGCGCCGGTGGCCCCGAAGAAACGCACTCGACCGCAGAGTTCGCCAAATATGGTCGCAACCGGATCGCCGAGGGCAAACTGCCCATCTGCGCCGAAATGTGTTCCACCAAGGCCCTGCTAGCCGGTGACGGCGACGTGGTGTCCGCCGTTTACCGCGAACGCGTCGTGGCGCGCGGGTTTGGCTCGGGCGCTTGGGGTTGGGGCACAGCCTACGACCAGAAAGACGGCTAAGGCTGCTTTCATGAACCAAACAGGCGACCCGCATCCGTGGGTCGCCTGATCAGGGATTTTGACCGAGGTTCAGATGTTCCGCTTACTCATCGCAGTGCTGTTCACCCTGGGGTTGGCGCAGGCCGCTGTCGCGCAAACCAACGAAACCGAGACACCGGCCGCCGCAAACGAGCGCACCTCAACCGGTGGTGCGACAACGCTTGAAGATATTCTGGCGCGACAGCGCGGCGAAAAAGTGGATAACAGCTATCGCTCGGAAAACACCGGTCAGGGCAATGTCGAAGGCCTGCTGGGGCAGTTTGGAACGCGCGGCGTGGCCTCGGACAGCGATGTTTACCGTGCGCTGCGGTACGGGTCGGCGGATGTGACCGTGTCATCGAAAGGGCCTGCAGCCAGCGTGCTGATACAGGACGGCGGAATGTGGTGGTTGAATTTCCGCACCGGACCGCTGCGCGAGTATGGCACGTATATTCTGGGCGGGATGATTGCCATCATCGTCCTGTTCTTCCTGATCCGCGGGAAAATCCGGATCGACGGGGAAAAGACAGGTCGCACCGTGACGCGGTTCAACGGGCTTGAACGCTTTGGCCACTGGTTGTTTGCCGGATCGTTCCTGATCCTCGGAATCACCGGCCTGCTGACACTCTATGGCCGCGACTTCCTGATCCCGATCTTTGGGAAAGAGGGCTTTGCCATCATCGCGCAGGGCTGCAAATGGCTGCATAACAACCTTGCCTGGGCTTTTATGTTGGGCCTGATCATCGTGACGGTGACCTGGATCGTCCACAATATCCCCAACCGCACCGACCTGAGATGGCTGGCCGCTGGCGGCGGTCTGTTCACCAAAAACAGCCACCCACCCGCCAAGAAATTCAATGCTGGGCAAAAGATCATTTTCTGGTCCTGCATCATCTTGGGGGTTTCGATCAGCCTGTCCGGCCTGTCGCTGCTGTTCCCGTTCGAACTGCCGCTTTTCGCCAAAACCTTCTCGGTCGCCAATGCCACCGGCATTCCGCAGATGATGGGCCTGAACTTGCCGGTGCAGATGTCACCGCAGGAGGAAATGCAATACGCGCAGGTCTGGCACGTGATGATTGCCTATGTGTTCATCGCCATCATCATCGCGCATATCTACCTCGGCTCGGTCGGGATGGAGGGCGCGTTTCAGGCCATGGGCAGCGGCGAGGTCGAAGAACAATGGGCGCGCGAGCATCACTCGCTATGGCTGGAAGAGGTTCAGGAAAAAGAGGCCGGGAAAGCAGCAGCCTCGCCCGCTGAATAGATGCGAGGGCTGGTGCTGGCACTGGCGCTGTTACCTCTGCCTGCAGCGGCCGAATTCTTTACGCTGAAGGGTCATGGCGGACCCATCATGGGGATCGCCACAGCTCCCGACGGACGCATCGCCACAGCCAGCTTCGACAATTCCGTTGGTCTGTGGACCGGGCAGATGCCCGAATGGCTGGAAGGGCACGAAGCCGCTGTGAATTCGGTCGCGTTCAACGGTACAGCGATCTACTCCGCCGGGGACGATTTCACCCTGCGCCGCTGGCCGGGCGGGGAGGTTGTGGGCCAGCACAAAGGCAAGATTGTCGGCCTCGCCGCATCCAAAACCCATGTCGCGACCGCCAGTTGGGACGGCACCATTGGCCTGTGGCCGGTGGACGGGTCGCGGCCCACGATGCTTGGCCCAACCGGCAGCGGCGTGAATGCTGTGGTGTTTTCACCCGATGGAACGCAACTGTATTCCGCAGGCATGGACGGGTCATTGCGCCTGTGGGATGTTTCGACAGGAGCTGAGTTAAACCGGCTGGTCGAACACGGTTTCGGCATCAACGAATTGGTCCTGAACGCACAGGACAACTGGATCGCCTACGGTGCGGTGGACGGTGTCACCCGCATTCTGAACCTGACGAATGGCGAGGAACGCGATTTCACACTGGGCCGCCGCCCGATCCTTGCACTGGCCCTCAACCCGGATCGCAGCCTTTTGGCCGTGGGCGATGGCGAAGGCTACATCATGGTCATCGACACGGCTGAATGGCGCATCGCTCAGGATTTCCGAGCTACCCTGCGCGGGCCGGTCTGGGCTCTGGCCTTTTCCGTTGACGGCGAAAACATCCATGCAGGCGGCATTGACGAGGCGATGTATAGTTGGCCTGTGACCGCCTTGTCCGATCAGGAACAGATGGCCGCCACTGAACCGAGCTTCCTGAAAGACCCCGAGGAAATGGACAACGGTGAACGCCAGTTCGCCCGCAAATGTTCGATCTGCCACAGCCTGACCCCCGAAAGTGAGCGACGCGCCGGGCCGACCCTGCATCGCCTCTTCGGCCGCCCCGCCGGAACACTGCCAGGATATTTGTACTCGGATACGCTGCAAGACTCTGATATCATTTGGAATGAACAGACAATCAACGCCCTTTTCGATGAAGGGCCGGACCACTACATTCCGGGGTCAAAAATGCCGATGCAACGAATAACGCAAGCGCAGGACAGGGCGGATCTGATCGCCTTTCTGCGGCGCGCAACGGCGGACCAGAACTGAACCGGAGGAGATTATGAAAGCATTTCTCGCCGCCGTCGCCGCAATGATCGTCATCACAGTTGCCGCGCCCTATGTGCTGGATCAGATCGGGTTCAGCGCGGCGGATGCGGGCTCGGGTTCAGCCGTGCGTCTGGATTGAATGTCCGAATACCTGACCACCCGTGAATTGGCCGATCTGCTGCGCATTGGCGAACGGAAGGCCTATGATCTTGCCTCATCGGGCGAGGTCCCCTGCGTCCGCGCCATGGGCAAGCTGCTGTTCCCGCGGGCCGAGGTCATAGCTTGGCTCAACGCCTCACGCTCAGGCCCGCAGGTCGCTGAACCGCCCCTGCCCCCGATTGTTGCAGGCAGCCACGATCCCCTGCTGGACTGGGCCCTGCGGGAAAGCGGTTCAGGTCTTGCCACATACTATGACGGCTCGTTCGACGGGCTGAGTCGCCTCGCCGACCGCAGCGCACAGGCCGCCGCGCTGCATATCCACGAAGAGGACGGGTTCAACACAAGTGCCCTGCGCGATGCATTGGGCGAAGCCCCGGTCGTGCTGTACGAGGTCGCCCAAAGACAGCGCGGCCTGCTGCTGGCCCCCGGCATCTCGGACATCGCGGGGTTCAGCGACCTGAAGGGCCGCCGCGTCGTTCTACGCCAGAACAGCGCCGCCAGCCAGCGCCTGTTCGACACGCAGCTTCAGGCTCACGGCCTAACGCGCGATGACCTCGACACCCTGTCCACCTGCGCGCGCACCGAAGAAGAACTGGCCATCGCCCTGCACGACGCCAAGGCCGAGGCAGGTTTCGGGCTGGGTGCATTAGCGGGGCTCTACAACCTCGGGTTCACGCCAACCCATTCCGAACGGCTGGATCTTGCCATCTGGCGTCGCGCATGTTTCGACACACCGATGCAGAAGCTTCTCGCGTTCATGCAGTCCGAACCATTCGCCAGACGGGCCGCCGAATTTGGCGGCTATGACCTGTCAAACCTCGGCCAGATCCACCACAACGGAGCCAGCGGCTGACGCGCTTCGTCTTTTCTCAAATACTCTCGCCGAAGGCATTGGCCGCAGGCGGATTCATTGCGCGTTCGGAAAGAACACCTGTTTCCCGTCCAGCTTGTAGGCCTCAATCGCCGCCTGCCCGTCCGGACCCGTCAGCCAGTCGATAAACCGCTGCCCCGCATTGGCCCGCACACGAGGGTGCTTCTCCGGGTTCACGAGGATCACGCCATATTGGTTGAACAAACGCGGATCGCCTTCGACCAAAACCTCAAGATTGCCCTTGTTCCCAAAGGACAACCACGTGGCGCGGTCTGTCAGAGTGTAGGCCCCCATGCCGCTTGCCACGTTCAGCGTCGCCCCCATGCCCGAGCCGGTTTCCCGATACCAGGTGCCCGAGGCCTCGGCCGGATCAAGACCGGCTTCAGCCCAATGGCCCATCTCGGCCTTGTGGGTACCGCTGTCGTCGCCACGCGAAACAAATGGCACTTCCGAGGCCTCAATCGCCGCGAAGGCCTCCAGAATATCGGCCCCGCCCCTGACCCCGGCGGGGTCGGAATTTGGTCCGACAAGAACAAAGTCGTTATACATCAGGTCTTTGCGCTCAACACCCCAGCCGTCCGCCACGAACTGCTCTTCGGCGGGTTTGGCATGCACCAGCAAAACATCCCCATCGCCGTTGATCGCGTTGCGGATTGCCTGGCCGGTCCCAACCGCCACGACGCGAACATCAATGCCCGTCTCGGCCGCAAACCCCGGCAGAATGAAATCAAACAGACCCGAATTCTGGGTCGAGGTCGTCGATTGCACCACGATAAAGGGCTTTTCGGCCAAGGCCGGGGCTGCCGTCAACCCAAGCGTTATCACCGCTGCCCGAATGAAGTTTCGCAACATCCAACTCTCCGTTTGGTGTGTCAGGTTACCAGCCCGCCGGCCAGATAGCGGCGCGACGCTTCGGCTGTGGGGGCATCCAGCACCTGTTTGGCCGGACCATGTTCGACGACATGCCCGCCATGCATCATGACCACATCCGCAGCCAACCGCCGCGCCTGCCCGATGTCATGGGTCACCATCACAATCCGCACCCCACGGGCCGAAGCGCGCTGGATCATCCGTTCAATCATTTGCGTTGCGCTGGGGTCCAGCGCACTGGTGGGTTCGTCAAGAAACAGTGTCTCGGGGCTCAGGGCCAGCGCCCGCAGAATGGCGAGCCTCTGCGCCTCCCCCCCCGACAGCGACCGTGCAGCCTGACGAGGTTTGTCCTGCAGGCCGCCCTCAGCCAGCAATTCAGCAATGCGCGCTTTGCGCGTGGCCCGGTTCAGCCCCTGCCGTTTTAATACAAAGTCCAGATTGCTGGCCACCGACCGACGCAACAATACCGGCTGTTGAAAGACCATGGCCTGCCGGGCCTTGTGATCAGCATTCAGAGGGACACCACCCTGCACCACCTGCCCCACATCAGGCGCAATCAACCCATGCAAACAGCGCAAGAGCAGGCTTTTGCCCGCTCCGTTCGGCCCAAGGATCAGGGTCGGTCCCGGTCCGTCCAAGGTCAGACTTGGCACGTCCAGCAGGGCCTTTCCCTTGCGCTGAATGTGCAGCCCTTTGACCTGCAGACAGTTCGCCGATTCGCAGACCAGATCACGCATGGCGCAAACCCTCCTGCTCGGCCCGCAGGCTCATCGCGCTGACCATCGCGTTCACGGCGACGGCGATACCGATCAGGATCGCGCCAAGGGCCAGCGCCAGCGCCAGATTGCCCTTGGATGTCTCAAGCGCGATGGTCGTGGTCATCACACGTGTAACATGGTTGATATTGCCGCCAACGATGATCACCGCGCCGACCTCGGCAATTGCGCGTCCGAACCCGGCCAGCAATGCGGTGACCAGTGCAAGACGCGCATCCCACAAAAGCACGGGAACCGACGCCAACCGGGACACGCCCAGCGAGCGGAGTTGTTCCGAATACTCCTCGGCCAACATCTCGACCACCTGCCGGGTAAGCGCTGCAACGATGGGCGTGACCAGCACCACCTGCGCAATAATCATCGCGGTGGGCGTATAGAGCAGTTCCAGAACCCCCAATGGCCCGGACCGCGACAACATCAAGTAAACCAGCAGGCCAACAACGACCGGAGGGAAGCCCATCAACGCATTCATCAACACGATCAGCACCCGACGCCCGGGAAAGCGCGCGACGGCCAACGCCGCGCCAACCGGCATGCCGATCAACGCCGAAATCAGCACCGCGAACACGGAAACCCGCAGCGATAACAAAACAATCCCCCAAAGCTCTGCATCCCCGTCAAGGATCAGAGAGAGGGCACCGCTGAATTCTGATGCAAATCCCTGCATATTCTTCCAATATTGTTCCAGATGGTATCAGAAGCGTTGTTTTACAGGAAAATACTAGGCCATTTGGCCGCTAAGTACAGGAACAAATCCGACATCGGAAATAAGAAACGCGGCCCCAAAGGGGACCGCGCCACTATCTGTAATCCTAGCGCTAACGTCAGTTCAACGCAGCGTCGGTGATCTGATGAGTCCACGCGCCCTCGGGCTGCTTGGTGATCACCGGGTCAGACCCGCCAGCAAGCAGCGTGTTTACGGTGCGCTCAAAATCCGCCGGGTCGAGTGAGCCGTTCGAACCTGCGGTCAGTTTGGCGATCTCACCCATCATGCGTTTTTGATGTTCTTCAGTCTGCGCCCCGGTCTCATCGTTTTCCAGAACGATGTCGGCCGCTTCTTCGGGGTGCTCCTCGGCGTATTTCCAGCCCTTCATCGACGCGCGCACAAAGCGTTGCATCTTGTCGGTGAAGTCGGCATCGCTCAGGTTTTCTTCCAGAACGTACAGACCGTCCTCCAGCGTTGCGACACCCTGATCTTCGTACTTGAACGTCACCAGTTCGTCCGGGCTGACACCGGCATCGATGACCTGCCAGTATTCATTGTAGGTCATGGTGCTGATGCAATCGGCCTGACGCTGCAGAAGCGGATCGACATTGAAGCCCTGTTTCAGAACCTCGACACCGGATTCGCTTTTGCCGTCAGTACCAATGCCCAACTGGCTCATCCAGCTCATGAAGGGGAATTCGTTCCCGAAGAACCAAACGCCCAATGTGCGGTTCTTCAGGTCCTCGGGCGAAGAAATCCCCGCATCCTTCCAGCACGTCAGCATCATACCCGAGCTTTTGAACGGCTGCGCGATATTGACCAGTGGCAGGCCCTTTTCGCGTGCGGCCAGCGCGGCAGGCATCCATTCGACGGTCACGTCGGCCCCACCGCCGGCAATGACCTGCGTAGGCGCGATGTCGGGACCACCCGGCAGGATCGTGACATCCAGCCCCTCTTCTTCGTAGAATCCTTTATCCTTTGCTACGTAGTAGCCCGCAAACTGCGCCTGCGTGACCCATTTCAATTGCAACGTCACTTCATCCGCCGCCAGCGCCGCGCTGGCTGTAAGGCTGAAGGCTGCGACCGCCCCGCTGAGTAGTTTTTTCATCTTCATTTCTCCTAGTTGCTATTTTGCCCCGTTCTCGGGGTCTGTTGAATTTTATCCTCGTTGCGACGGGTGCCAGAACGTCACCGTCTTTTCGATCATTGCGACAAGACCATAGAATGCCGTACCGGCCAAAGCAGCCACAACGATCTGGGCCCAGACCATATCCAGCGACAATTGCCCGACACTGGTCGAGATGCGAAAGCCCATGCCCAGCGTTGGCGAGCCAAAGAACTCGGCCACAATAGCGCCGATCAGCGCCAGAGTGGTGGAAATCTTCAACCCATTGAAGATAAACGGCATCGCCGCAGGCAAGCGCAGTTTGAAAAAGCTCTGCCAGTAGGTGGCGGCATAGGTCTCCATCAGATCGCGCTGCATCGCTGTTGCCTCTCGCAATCCGGCGACTGTGTTCACAAGCATCGGGAAGAATACCATCACAACCACCACGGCGGCTTTCGAGTGCCAGTCGAACCCGAACCACATCACCAGAATGGGCGCGGTTCCGACAATGGGCAGAGCCGCCACGAAATTCCCGACCGGCAACAGGCCGAGGCGCAGGAACTCCCAGCGGTCCACTGCAATGGCCATCAGAAAGGCCGCACTGCAGCCGATCAGATACCCGCTCAGCGCACCTTTGATGATGGTCTGCACGAAATCCGCCCACAGGATCGGCAGGCTGTCGGCGAACCGCACAGCAATGACCGACGGCGCAGGCAAGATGACAAGGGGCACGTCCAGCCCGCGAACCAGCAACTCCCACACTGCGACAATCGTCACACCAAATATCAAAGGCGCAAGGAACCGAACCATCCGGGTATCCGCCTGCGGCCCACTGGCAAGGCGGCTGTTCAACCACCAGCCCAACGCCCACAGAAGGATCGCAAACAGGACAAAGATCATTGCGCCATCCCCATCCGTTTCAGCACCGTCCGCTCAAAGAGCCCCAAAAGCCCCACAAGACAGGCCGCCAGAATGGCCGCTGCAAATAGGGCGGACCAGATCTGCACCGTCTGGCCGTAGTAGCTGCCCGCCAGAAGGCGAGCGCCCAGACCGGCCACCGCGCCTGTCGGCAGCTCTCCGACAATCGCGCCGACCAATGATGCGGCAATGCCGATTTTCAGCGAGGTGAACAGGTACGGCATCGACGCTGGCAAGCGCAGCTTCCAGAACGCCTGAGACCGGCTGGCGCTGTAGGTGCGCAGAAGATCAAGCTGCATCGCATCCGGGCTGCGCAGCCCTTTGACCATGCCCACAACCACCGGGAAGAAACTGAGATAGGCCGAAATAATCGCCTTCGGAACAAGGCCTTGCACCCCGATGGAATACAGCACCACGATGATCATCGGCGCCAGCGCGATAATCGGAATGGTCTGGCTGACGATAGCCCATGGCATGACCGACAGGTCCATGACCCGGCTGTGCACAATCCCCACGGCTAACAGAATGCCCAGCCCGGTGCCGATCGCAAACCCCAGTATGGTCGCGCTGAGTGTCACCCAGCCGTGATACACAAGCGACCGTTTCGAGGTCACTTTCTTGTTCACCGTGGATTGCCACAACTCAATCGCTACATCATGCGGCGCGGGCAGCCTTGGGCGATCCTGCTCCCACGTTTCGGGGATGGCGAAGCTGTTGTTCCAGACCAGAATGATGTCGTATTCCAGCGTCCGCGCTTTCATGGTGGGCGGGTCGACCTCCTCACCCGCGCGCTCGGCCTGGTTCAGGGCGCTGTCGATGTTCATCGGGATACATGCGATGTACCAGGCGGCCACAATGGCGAGAACGACCAAACCAACGGCATAAACCTGTTTCATGCGCGCCACTCCATTCGGATGATCGGCAGGGTTTCAGGCGGAACCGGAGCTTCGGTGCCGGTTGCGACGAACCCTTCGCGCCGATAGAATCTTTGGGCAGCTGTGTTCGGTTCATGCGTGGTCAGCCACAGGAACTCGCGCCCCTCCTTGGCTTGGTCCAGCAGACGCTTACCAAGGCCCTGACCGGTGCGCAGGCAGTAAAGCGCCCCGACCTTGCTCTCGCTGGGGTCGACGGACATGTAGCAATCCACCGGATCGCCGATGACCCAAATCTCTCGGTCCGGAAAGGCCTCGCGGATCAACGCGGCCAACTGGTCCTGCGTCAATTCCTCGGGCATCCAGTCTGTCCGGGTCATCCAGGTCGAAATGACCCGAGCGCAAGCCGGAACGTCTTCGACCGTAGCCCGTCTGAGGTCACCTGCCACCATCACACCTCTTCCCCATGCCCGGCGCGCAGCCCCTCGCGGACCCGATGCGCGACTTCGATGAACTCGGGGGTATCGCGGATGTCCAGAGGCCGCTCCTTTGGTAAAGGGCTGTCGATCACATCCGTAATGCGCCCCGGGCGCGGGCTCATGACTACGATCTTGGTGCTTAGGTAAACCGCCTCGGGGATCGAGTGCGTCACGAAGCCGATGGTCTTTTCGGTGCGCGCCCACAGCGCCAGAAGCTGTTCGTTCAGGTGATCGCGCACAATCTCGTCCAGAGCCCCAAACGGTTCATCCATCAGCAGGATATCTGCATCGAACGCCAAGGCCCGCGCAATGCTGGCCCGCTGCTGCATACCGCCAGACAACTGCCACGGGAACTTCCCTCCAAAACCTTCAAGATCAACGAGTTCCAGAACGTTCTTCACTCGATCTTCTTGTTCAGAGGCTGAATACCCCATGATCTCAAGCGGCAGCTTGATGTTCTTTGCAATGGTCCGCCACGGGTAAAGACCGGCCGCCTGGAACACATAGCCATAAGCCCTGTTCCGCCGCGCCTCATCCGGGGTCATGCCGTTGACGGTCAGGCTCCCTCCGGTCGGTGTTTCCAGCGCTGCGATACAACGCAGGAAGGTGGTCTTGCCACACCCCGAGGGGCCGATGAAGCTCACGAAATCGCCCTTGTCGATGGAGAGGTTCACGTCTTTCAGCGCGTGGACGGGGCCATCGTTGGTTTGGAAGGTTAGGTCGAGGTTTTTGGCCTCAATTACCGGCGCACCAGTTGTCATTCTTTGTTAGTCCCCAATCTTTCCACCCAAAGCCAAACTAATCCGGCAATCGTTCCAGCAAAGCTAAACAGTAGTAGGCCATGCAAATCGACCATCAAAGGTCGTCCAGTCATATTTTCAGTGTTGAGCAACAGGTACGCCGCCGCACCCGTCACTGCGCCTCCAATCCCGGCCACGACGGGATTAAAGAAATGAAAAATCACCGCAACCATTCGCAAGACAAAAGCCGGAAGCGCCGAGAAAACTACTGCTAGAGGCATCATTATTCCCGCTTGAATGACCAAACCGATTTGCGCTGGCCATGGCTGTGTAAAGATGCGCAGTTGCCATCCCCAAATGATCAACGACGCGCAAAACACTGCTGCCAAATACCCCAAAACACCCCGAACGATCGCCACCTACACACCCGTCGCCGGAATACCCGTCCGCTCAACCGGTCTTGGCGCAGTCAATTCTTTCCATGTACTCAGAGCCTTGTGCACATGGGTATTGGCCTCACGCGTCACGAACTTCCCGTGCCCTTCCTGCGTCCTGATCTCACCGTCATGCACCGCCACCGCGCCACGGGTCAGCGTGAAGCGGGGCAACCCGCGCACCTCTTTACCCTCGAACACGTTGTAGTCGATGGCCGACTGCTGCGTCTCGGCCGAGATCACCTTGGCCTTGTCCGGGTCCCAAACCACCAGATCGGCATCAGCACCCACCAAAACGGCACCTTTTTTCGGATAGCAATTCAGTATCTTAGCAATGTTCGTCGAAGTTACAGCAACGAACTCGTTCGGCGTCAACCGACCCGTGTTCACCCCATAGGTCCAAAGCATCGGCATCCGATCTTCCAACCCGCCTGTCCCGTTCGGGATCTTGGTAAAGTCCCCAACGCCATAGCGTTTCTGTTCGGTCGTAAAGGCGCAGTGATCCGTGGCCACAACGCTTAGCGTCCCCGATTGCAGACCATTCCACAGGCTGTCCTGATGTTGCTTGTTCCGGAACGGAGGGCTCATGACCCGCCGCGCCGCGTGCTCCCAATCGTGATGGAAATACTCGCCCTCATCCAACGTCAGGTGCTGGATCAAAGGCTCCCCCCACACGCGCTTGCCCTGCATCTTGGCCCGTCGGATGGCCTCATGCGCCTCTTCGCAAGAGGTATGGACCACATACAGCGGCACACCCGCCATATCCGCAATCATGATCGCCCGGTTCGTGGCCTCGCCCTCAACCTGCGGGGGGCGGGAATAGGCATGCGCCTCGGGTCCGGTATTGCCCTCGGCCAAAAGCTTGGCGCTCAGTTCCGCCACTACATCGCCGTTCTCGGCATGCACCATCGCGGTGCCACCAAGCTCGGCCAGACGCTTGAATGAGGCGAACAACTCGTCATCATTCACCATCAACGCGCCTTTATAGGCCATGAAGTGCTTGAACGTGTTGATCCCGCGCGTCTCGATGACTGTCTTGATGTCATCAAACACCTGCTCTCCCCACCAGGTCACAGCCATATGGAATGAGTAATCACAATTCGCCCGGGTCGATTTATTGTCCCAGCGCTTCAAAGCATCCAGCAGGCTCTCGCCGGGATTGGGCAGCGCAAAATCCACCACCATCGTGGTGCCACCCGCCAAGGCCGCGCGCGTACCGCTTTCGAAATCATCGCTGGAATAGGTCCCCATAAATGGCATCTCCAGATGCGTATGCGGGTCAATCCCACCTGGCATCACATAGCACCCGGTCGCGTCCAGTTCTGTGTCCCCGCGCAAATCAGGCCCAATCTCCGTGATAATCCCACCCTCGACCTTCACATCCGCCGAATACGTCAGATCAGCGGTCACAACGGTTCCGTTCTTGATCACAGTGCTCATCTTAAACTCCCTGATGCGGTCTGCGCCGCTTGCTTCATCTGTCCAAAAATATCCCGGGGGAGTCGCCCAAGGGCGACGGGGGCAGCGCCCCCTATTCCACGATTTCCGCCGTCTCAACGACCGCGTGAAACAGAACATCCGCCCCGGCGGCAGCCCAATCCTTACTGATCTCTTCGGCCTCGTTATGGCTCAATCCATCCACACAAGGGCACATCACCATGGCAGTCGGAGCCACCCGGTTGATCCAGCAAGCGTCATGCCCCGCGCCCGAGATGATGTCCCTATGCGAATACCCTAACCGCTCTGCCGCGTCGCGTACCGCCGCCACGCACCCGTCGTCGAACTTCACCGGATCAAACCCACCGACCTTCTCGTATTCGATCTGCAGGCCCATTTCCTCGACGATTTTGTCAGCTGCTTCCCGCAGACGGTTTTCCATATCCGTGATCACCGCCAACTCGGGCGAGCGGAAATCGACCGTGAAAACCGCCTTGCCCGGGATTACGTTGCGCGAGTTCGGAAACACTTCGATATGCCCCGCAGCCCCAACCGCATGAGGCGCGTGGGACCAGGCAATCTCATCCACTTTCTCAAGAATACGCGCCATCGCCAGACCCGCATTCTTGCGCATCGGCATGGGGGTAGAGCCCGTATGCGCGTCTTTCCCGGTCACGGTGATCTGCGTCCAACTCAGACCCTGACCATGGGTGACGACGCCGATATCCTTGCCCTCGGCCTCCAAAATCGGCCCCTGTTCGATGTGCAATTCGAAGAACGCGTGCATCTTTCGCGCGCCAACCTCTTCGTCGCCGCGCCAGCCGATGCGCTGCAATTCATCGCCAAACTTCTTGCCCTCGGCATCCTCTCGATCGTAGGCCCAATCCTGCGTGTGCATCCCTGCAAACACGCCCGAGGACAACATGGCCGGCGCATAGCGCGTGCCTTCCTCGTTGGTCCAGTTGGTCGCCACAATCGGGTGTTTGGTCTTGATGCCCAGATCATTGAGCGTGCGGATGATCTCCAACCCCCCAAGCACCCCCAGCACGCCATCATATTTGCCACCTGTGGGCTGCGTATCCAGATGCGAACCCACATAAACCGGCAGCGCCTCGGGGTCCGAGCCCTCGCGATGGGCAAACATGTTGCCCATCTGGTCCAGACCCATCGAACACCCGGCCTCCTCGCACCATCTCTGAAAAAGATCACGCCCTTCGGCATCCTCATCGGTCAGCGTCTGACGGTTGTTCCCGCCCGCAACACCCGGCCCGATCCTGGCCATCTCCATCAGGCTGTCCCACAACCTGTCGCCATTGATCCTGAGATTCTGCGCCGGAGCTGCCATAGTCTTTTTCCCTGTCGCTTGCGATTTGGCTCGCTTTTGGTGTCTTGATTTGACCATCTGGTCAAACTCACGCTATCACGGGTTCGGGATCAGTCAAGAAATTGCGATGCATGGCCGAATTTTTCGGCATATTTCGCTCCCGGTTGACCGAAAAAGAAACACGCAGGAACCATGCCAAAAGACCGCGCACCGACCCGTATTCAGAAAAAGAACCGCGCCGCGATTCTCGAGGCTGCCTTAAACGTGTTTTCCGCGCACGGATTTCGCGGGGCAACCGTAGATCAGATCGCCGCCGAGGCTGGTCTGAGCAAACCCAACCTGCTCTATTACTTCCCGTCGAAAGAGGCGATTCACACCGCGCTTCTGTCCGGTTTGCTTGAGGTCTGGCTTGCCCCCCTGCACGATCTCGACGCGGACGGAGACCCGATGCAGGAAATCCTGTCCTACATTCATCGCAAGCTGCAGATGAGCCAAGAGCTACCGCGCGAAAGCCGTCTTTTTGCGAATGAACTGGTTCAGGGCGCACCGCGCATTCACGAGGCGTTATCGAACGATCTGAAAGAGCTTGTGGATGAGAAAACCAATATCCTGACGCGCTGGATGGATCAGGGCAAAATCGCCCGGCTTCACCCGTATCATCTGATCTTTTCGATCTGGGCGCTGACCCAGCACTACGCCGATTTCGATGTGCAGGTGCGATCCATTCTGGGAGACGAAGACCCCTTTGATGGGGCCAGGCCGTTTATCGACACACTGTATCGCAAACTGCTGACGCCCTAGTCAGCGATTATTTGTTCGGTTTCAAGGCCAGGATACGGTTCAGAATAACAATCGCCATTGCCAGAAGAATCGTGAAATCACCCATTGTTTTGACCGCATTGATCTTGGGCACTTTGCCCGCATCCTTGACGATCGCCGCATACATCTTGGGTTGTTGAACTCCGGCCGTGTGTTGCTGAGCCGAGGCCTTCACGTATTGATCAAAGTTCTGAAGCGCTTTGACCTTTTTGATGACCTGCCCCACGAACTGACGATCCAGCGCGCGGTCTTCCTTTAGCTTGGCCATCATGTCTTCGATGGATTTCTTCAGCTTCAGAATGTTATCACGATCCTTCTTGATCTGTTTCTGATGCTGCATGAAATTCTTTGCGGCCATGGCGTCGCGTTGCTTTGCCTTTGACAATGCAACGTTCTTCTTCGACTGGTCCCGATCCAGTTTGGAAACCCGGTTGCCGCCCTTGTTCCGGCCCGGCGACGCCGCTGGCATGACACTCTCCTTTGATCATGTCTGTCAGCGGCAGTTTAGCGCCGAATGTGGGTTGCCGAAATACCCGTTTCCCCTACTCAGCAGCCTTTGCCATCGGGTTGTTGGGGTGACTTGTCCAGTTGGCATATTCTTCCTGCACAACCTTACCAGTGCGCGGGTCGACCTCTCCGGCGGCCATTGGCACCATCGAAATACACCCTTCGACAGGGCAAACATCGACGCAGAGGTTGCAGGCCACGCATTCCTCATCGATCACCTCGAACACCCGGTCAGAGGACATCGAGATCGCCTGATGGCTGGTGTCTTCACACGCAGCATAGCAGCGCCCGCATTTGATGCACTGATCCTGATCGATCTTGGCCTTGGCGATGTAGTTCAGATTCAGGTACTGCCAGTCGGTAACGTTCGGAACCGCACGTCCGACGATGTCCGAGACGTTGGAATAGCCCTTTTCGTCCATCCATTCGGACAAGCCAGCGGTCAGTTCGTCGATGATCTTGAACCCGTAAGTCATCGCCGCAGTGCAGACCTGGACTGTTCCACACCCGAGCGACATGAATTCTGCTGCATCGCGCCAGGTCGTCACGCCACCGATGCCAGAGATCGGAAGGCCATGCGTCGCCTCGGCCCGCGCGATCTCGGACACCATCGACAGTGCAATCGGCTTCACCGCCGGGCCGCAATAGCCGCCATGGCTGCCTTTGCCATCGATCGAGGGTTCGGGGCTGAACGTGTCCAGATTGACGCTGGTGATCGAGTTGATCGTGTTGATCAGCGACACCGCATCAGCACCGCCATTGCGCGCAGCTTCGGCGGGTTTGCGAATGTCGGTGATGTTTGGCGTCAGCTTCACGATCACCGGGCGGTCATAGTGCTTCTTGCACCACCGCGTGACCATCTCGATATATTCCGGCACCTGACCGACAGCAGAGCCCATGCCCCGTTCGCTCATCCCGTGAGGGCAACCAAAGTTCAGTTCGATTCCGTCCGCACCGGTTTCCGCTACACGCGGCAGAATAGCTTTCCACGCCTCCTCCTCACACGGAACCATGAGCGAGGCGATCAGCGCGCGGTCCGGGTAGTCGGCCTTGACCCGCGCCATTTCTTCTAGGTTCACCTCCAAGGGCCGGTCGGTGATCAGTTCGATGTTGTTGAGGCCCAGCAAACGCCGATCCGCGCCGTAAATAGCGCCGTAACGCGGCCCGTTGACGTTCACGACCGGAGGACCCTCGGCCCCCAGCGTTTTCCAAACAACACCGCCCCATCCGGCCTCGAACGCGCGGCGCACGTTGTATTCCTTGTCGGTGGGCGGTGCGGATGCCAGCCAGTAAGGGTTGGGGCTGGAAATTCCCAGAAAGTCAGTCGTCAGGTCAGCCATGGGTACTCCTTCCCGGCTCCTCAGCCGGTTTTCTTGAATATCATTTCGGTCGGACGAATGCGCCCGGCCTTGAGGTTTTCGACGTAGTTTTGGAATTTCTCGGGCGCTGTCTCGCCCATCATCAGGTGGATGCCCAGCGGGGCCGGACCGGTTTCGGCAATCTTGG
The DNA here is from genome assembly GCF_056533565.1 of Ruegeria sp. G12. Taxonomy (NCBI): domain Bacteria; kingdom Pseudomonadati; phylum Pseudomonadota; class Alphaproteobacteria; order Rhodobacterales; family Roseobacteraceae; genus Ruegeria; species Ruegeria sp. G12. Next base: position 84,130 of record NZ_JBQFOO010000010.1, on the reverse strand, counting down.
CAAAGACTTCCTCGAAGAACTCCAGCGCGAAACCGGTCCGGTCATTTTCAGTGATCAGGTCCAAACCTGCGGCAGCGGCGGCGTCCTTGTAGACCTGCGGCGCATCAACAAAGGACGTTTCGGCAACGGTCGACCACGGCAGAGGAAAGGCCAACGCATCGGCAGCTTCGCCCCCCATCACGTCGAACAGGGCGAATGTTCCCCCGGTGGCCAAGGCGCGCGACACCTCGGCAAACAGCCCTGCCTTGTCTTCGATGTTCATGCCCACATGCAGCATGACGGCAAGGTCAAATCCAGCGTCGGGCACCGGCATGTCCAAGGCGCTGCCAACGTGAAAGTTGGTCTTTTCAGAGTGACCGACCAGATCGCTGAGCGCGGCGGCGGTTTCAACAAATTCCGGCGTCAGATCGACACCGGTCACCGTTGAATCGTAGCGATCCACGATGTAGCGCGAGGTGCCGCCTATGCCGCATCCAACGTCCAGCACCCGCGTCGCATGGGTCGGTGACAATTGGGCGAACAGGTTGTCGGTTGCCAGAACGCCGCCCGTGTGGAATTCATCGCCCGCCTTCAAATCCGCTACCGTGGCCGAATCCGGGTCAATGCCGCTCGCCTCAAGCGCCGCGCGGACGCGCTCGGTCAAAGCGCCGGTCGTGTAGTGTTGTGCAACAGCTTGTTCGATCTGGGACATGAGAAAACCTCGAGCAGCGAAAGGAATGGGGTGAATACCCCACCCTATCACGAAACCAGCGTTGCGTGGATGTCCATTGCCGCGTCCCGGCCTTCGGCCACGGCTGTCACGGTCAGGTCCTCACCCCCCGCGGCGCAGTCTCCGCCCGCCCAGACACCGGTCATCGAGGTACGACCGGCTCCGGTGACAGCGATCTTGTTGCCGTCCAGTGTCAGCCCCTCGGGCGCGCCATCCAGTGTCTGGCCGATGGCCTTGAGCACCTGATCGGCAGGCAGACGGATCATTTCTCCGGTACCTGACAACTGCCCGTCGTGACTGGCGGTGTACTCCAACTCAATCTCAGCCGCAGCGCCGTTTCCGTGCACGGCCACCGGTTGCACATTGGTCATGATCCGAACCCCGTGCGAGGCCGCAAGATCCTGTTCATACCGGCTGGCCCCCATCGCGTCACGATCCCGACGATAGGCGATGGTCACATGCTCGGCCCCCAGCAACTTGGACTTCACAGCCGCATCCACCGCCGTCATGCCACCACCGATAACAACCACGTTCCGGCCGACAGGCAGATCGGCAAGATCGCTGGCTTGCCGCACGTCCGAAATGAAATCGACCGCAGGACGCACACCGTCCTTGTCCACCCCACCTGCGCGCAGCGCGTTCACACCGGCCAGACCGATCGACAGGAAGACCGCATCATAGTTCTCCAACAGGCCGTCCAGCGAGATGGTTTCGCCCAGCATCGAACCAGTCTCAATTGCGATACCGCCGATTTTGAGCAGCCAATCCACCTCGGCCTGCGCAAAGTCGTTGGTCGATTTATAGGCAGCGATCCCATATTCGTTCAGGCCGCCCGGTTTGGGCTTGCTTTCGTGAATCACCACGTCATGACCCAACATCGCTAGACGGTGCGCACAAGCCAGCCCTGCGGGCCCCGCGCCCACCACCGCTACGGTCTTACCGGTCGAGACGGCGCGTTCGAACGGATGCGTGCCCGACGCCATGATATCGTCAGTAGCAAAACGTTGCAGACGTCCGATCTCAACCGGCTTGCCCTCGGCGGCTTCACGCACGCAGGCCTCTTCACACAAAGTTTCAGTGGGACAAACGCGCGCGCACATGCCGCCCAGAATGTTCTGGTCAAGGATCGTGCGCCCCGCCGATTGCGGCTGTCCGGCCTGAATCTGGCGAATGAACAGCGGAATATCGATATCCGTCGGACAGGCCGTCACACATGGCGCGTCGTAGCAGAAATAGCAGCGATCTGCGGCCACGGCAGCCTCATGCGGGGCCAGTGGCGGATGCAGATCGGTGAAATTCGAGGTCAGCTCATCGCTGGAAAGCCGCCCGGAAACGATCCCGGGTGCCATCTGGCCCTGTGCCATCGCTCTACTCCCTGTAGATATGTTTGTTATGGGCCCAGCTTGCCACATCTGAAAATTTTATCAATTGGTAAAATTTGCCAAATGGTCAAAAAATGAGAAATCCGTCCCGATCAATTGCTTTCCCACACGGTTTCGCCTGATTTTGATGCAACTGCCTCTGTGTCATGTCTGCCCTGCCTTCACAGATTCCAAATACGGCCTTTTGACGGCCCACGCGGCATCCTGTAATCCCGGACTAAGAGCGCAAGCCAAAGACGCCCGACAGGAACAGGCAAACATGCAGGCACCCTCGCAGAAATTCAACGTCGTCATCGTCGGGCAAAACAACCGCCTGCAGTATGAGGCACTTCTGTTCGCTGCCTCGCTGCGCCATTCCTCGCCGGATTTCGCCGGAAGTCTGTTTGTCGCAACGCCGAAACCTGGCCCGCGCTGGCACCAGAACCCCAGCATTCAGAACGAGGATGTGTTGAAGGCGCTGAAACAGTTGGGGGCCGAGGTCCTGCCCTTTGACACCCACGTGTTCGGCGACAGCTATCCAAACGGCAACAAGATCGAAGCTCTGCTGGCCCTGCCCGAAGGCGAGCCGTTTGTCTTCTTCGACACCGACACGCTGATCACCGGAGATCTGAACGGCGTCCCGTTTGACTTCGACCGCCCCGGCGCGTCGCTGCGGGTCGAGGGGACGTGGCCCAAGCCCACGCTGTATGGTCCGGGCTTTGAAGGCATCTGGAGCGCGCTTTACCGGCGGTTCGGACTGGACTTTGAAAGCTCACTGGATCCCAGCCAGCCCATAGATTACTGGCGGCGGTATCTGTACTTCAACGCAGGCTACTTCTTCTACAAATGCCCCCGCCAGTTCGGTGAGCGTTTTCTTGAATACGCACGCGCCATCCGGGATGAGGACATCCCGGAACTGACCGGGCAGAACCTTGACCCCTGGCTGGATCAGGTGGCGTTGCCGCTGGTGATCCACTCTTTCGGCGGCGGGCGGGATGCCCTGCCTGAGGGGCTGCTGGATGGCACCGTCAGTTGCCACTATCGCCTGTTTCCCCTTCTCTACGCCCGCGAAAGCGATCATGTGATCAAGGTTCTGGAGACCGTCACCGCGCCCAACAAGGTCAAGAAGGTTCTGAAAAACTACGATCCGCTAAAAAAGCTGGTCATTCAGGGCAAGGGTGCGAAAATCCGCGATTTGTTCGATCAGGACAACCTGCCCCAGCGCGAGCAGGTCATTCGCAACACGATCAAACGCAATGGTCTGTGGATGCGCTGACAGGATCGTTGTGCGCGTCCGGTCAATCGCCTAGACATTCCCTAACGACAAAGTCCAACAGGAGATTTCAAGATGTCTGACGGCCCCACCTATGGTTTCGACACGCTGCAAATTCATGCAGGCGCCCGCCCCGACCCGGCGACCGGAGCGCGCCAGACACCGATTTACCAGACCACAGCTTACGTCTTCCGTGACGCGGACCACGCCGCCGCTTTGTTCAACCTTCAAGAAGTGGGCTTTATCTATTCCCGCCTGACCAACCCGACCGTGGCAGTTCTGCAAGAACGTGTGGCCACGCTTGAAGGCGGCGTTGGTGCGGTTTGCTGTTCCTCGGGCCACGCGGCGCAGATCATGGCGCTGTTCCCGCTAATGGGTCCGGGCTGCAATGTGGTGGCCTCGACCCGTCTGTATGGCGGGACGGTCACGCAGTTCAGCCAGACCATCAAACGCTTCGGCTGGTCGGCCAAGTTCGTGGACACCGACGATCTGGACGCCGTGAAGGAAGCTATCGACGAAAACACCCGCGCGGTGTTCTGCGAATCCATCGCCAACCCGGGCGGCTACGTCACTGATATTCGTGCCTTGGCGGATGTGGCCGATGGGGCAGGCATTCCGCTGATCGTCGACAACACCTCGGCCACGCCTTACCTGTGCCGCCCGATTGAACATGGCGCGACACTGGTGGTGCATTCGACCACCAAGTACCTGACGGGCAACGGCACGGTCACTGGTGGATGCATCGTGGATTCGGGTAAGTTCGACTGGTCGGCGAATGACAAATTCCCGTCCCTCAGCCAGCCCGAACAGGCCTATCACGGGTTGAAATTCCACGAGACCTTCGGCCCGCTGGCCTTCACCTTCCACGGCATTGCCATTGGCCTGCGTGACCTTGGCATGACGATGAACCCGCAGGCGGCGCACTACACACTGATGGGGATCGAGACCCTGTCGCTGCGGATGGAGCGCCATGTGGAGAATGCTCAGAAAATCGCCGCGTGGCTCGAAGCGGATGATCGCGTGGAATACGTGACCTATGCGGGCCTGCCCTCATCGCCCTACCATGATCGCGTTAAGGCGCAGTACTCACGCGGCGCGGGCGCGCTGTTCACCTTCGCCGTCAAAGGCGGATATGACGCCTGCATCAAGCTGGTCAACGCTCTGGAAATCTTCAGCCACGTCGCCAATCTGGGCGATGCCCGGTCGCTGATCATACACTCGGCCTCGACCACTCATCGTCAGTTGACTCCGGAACAGCAAGAGGCCGCAGGTGCCAGCCCGAACGTGGTTCGTGTCTCCATCGGCATCGAGGATGCCAACGATCTGATCGCCGATCTGGATCAAGCGCTCAGCAAAGCCAGCGCCTGACGATGGCGCAGCACGACACGAACGAGTTGGGCCAACCCATCGGCCTGCCGGTTCAGGGCGAATTTCCCCGCCCTGCGCCGCCCTACACGCCGATGCAGGGCCAGTACTGTTCGGTCGTGCCTTTGGATGTGAATCGCCACGCGCCCGGATTGTTCCGGGCGTTTGCCAACGACACCGACGGACGCAATTGGACCTATCTGCCCTATGGGCCTTTCGACTCGGAGGCTACCTTCGAGGAATGGGCGCGCGCCAATTGCATGGACGCTGACCCGATGTTTCATACGGTGCTGGATGCGGATGAGGTGCCGGTCGGCATAGCCTCATACTTGCGGATCGAACCGGTCGCGGGCGCGATTGAGGTCGGCCATATCCATTTCTCACCCCTGCTGCAGCGCAAGCTGCAATCGACCGAGGTGATGTACCTGATGATGCGGCGGGTGTTCGACGAGTTGGGCTATCGTCGCTACGAATGGAAATGCGATGCGCTGAATGCGCCGTCTTGCAGCGCGGCGGAACGTCTGGGCTTTACCTTTGAAGGGATATTCCGTCAGGCGACCCACTACAAAGGACGCAACCGGGACACGGCATGGTATGCGATCCTCGACAGCGAATGGCCGCGTATTCGCGAGGCGTTTGAAACCTGGCTGTCTCCGGATAATTTCGACGCCACGGGCCAACAACGGCAACCGCTGATGGCCCGCGCAAAAGACTAGGCTTATTCGGAAATCCCGAACACCATCGAGACATTGACGGACACCGAGACCTCACCGCCCGCGACCGGAACAGAGCGCGCGTCGGCCATCATTGCGGCCCCGCCCTCAAGAAACGGGCGAACGCCGCCGGACCGTTCGGAAATTGACTGAACCGGACCGAGTGTGATCCCGGCGGCCTGCGCCAGTTGCTCGGCCTTCGCCTTGGCTTCACCCACCGCTTTCGCGCGGGCCTGCGCCTCAAGCGGCTTGGGGTCCTGCACCCCAAAGGTCAGCCCGCCAAAGTCATTCGCGCCATCCTGAATGACCGCATCCATGATCTCGCCCAGCTTGTCCAGATCGCGCACCCGCACGAACACGCGGTTCGAGGCGACGAAGCCGGTGATCTCGGGCTGCTCTCCGGTCTGACTGTTGCGGCCGGACCAGACTGGCGACAGGGACAGGTCGCGGGTCTGGATGTCGCGCTCTTCAATGCCCATCTCCTGCAGCCGCGACAGTACCTGGCTGACGGCGTCGGATGTGGCCTGCATGGCCTGCGACGCCTCGGCGTTTTCGTTTGTGACGCCCAGCGTGATTGTTGCCATATCCGGCGCAATCTGCACCGTGCCGGTGGCATCAACGGTGATGCGACGTTCTTCCGCATGGGCCAGCCCGGCGGTGGTCGCGGCCATCATCGCGGCCAGAAAAGCGAGTGTCTTCAAGGTTCTCTCTCCGAATAGTTCTGCTTCAACATGGGTTTGCGGGGGTATGCGGGACAAGGGGGAGGCTTGGCTTTTTCTTTCCCTCGGCGGGTTCCTGCTTTAATGTCGGTCTGCGAACGCAATGCCGTTTGCATTGATGCTGACAATTATGGTTCCTCCGGATTATGAAACCTGCCTTTGCGCTGTCATTTTCTTCTGCCGGAATATCGCTGCACCACCAGTCGGATGACGATTGGTATCAGATAGGCTCGGTCGCGCTGGATGCGCCCGACCTTTCGGACCAGATTCGCGGCTTGCGCGATCAGGCCTTTGCGCTGGCAAACGATCTGAGTTGCAAGGTCGTGATCCCCGAGGATCAGATACGCTATTTGTCGGTTGAAACAGAAGGCCTAAGCCCCGAGGATAGCGAGCAAAAGGTCTATGACGCGCTGGCGTCCGCCACGCCCTATGATCTGTCGGAGCTGTCCTTTGATACCGCGACCGAGGGCACCACGATCCACATCGCGGCGGTAGCACGCCAGACATTAGATGAAGCGCAGGTCTTTGCCGCCGAGCACGGGTTCATTCCTGTCCTGTTTAGCGCTGATCCGAGCCACAAGGACTTTCCGCAAGAGCCGCATTTTGGACCTGATGAGCTGCCGCACTTAGCTGAAACTACGCTGGATGAGGAGCCATCCGTTGGGGCCGTAACCGCACCCGAGGATGAGCCGCCTCAAGTGGCCGAAGCCGCGTTGGAGGGAGAGCCACTCGTTGCGGACGAACTCGCGTTGCAGGATGCGGCGTCTCAGGTGGTCGAAACCACGTTGGAGGACGAACCGCCCGCGCCTGCAGAACCGGAAACGCCTCCGCCACCAACCGAGGCGGAACCGCCCGTTCACGCCATTGCCGAAAGCGCCGACCCCGACACGTTCCGCTCGGTAGAAGCGCCCAGTGCACCGTTTCAAACGGTTTTTGCGGCGGCAGAGCCGAAGGCAGGGCGCTTTGTTCTGCCAGCGATTGCGGCGGCGCTACTGGCCGGGGTTTCGCTATCCGCTTGGTCGTTTTTCACTTCTGACGACGGGACCGAGGTCACTTCCGCCCCCGCTGAGGTGGTGCAACCTGAGATTAAGGCGGAGTCGGAACAGGTTGATATCGCGTCGGATTCAGCAACCCAAGCCACTGCGGAACAACCCGAGGTGACAGGCACAGAAACCGCATCTCTGCCTGAACCTGAGGAACAGCCGGAGCTGTCATCAACGGATGCGGCCATTCTGGAAGCGCTGAAGGTTCCTCCGACCCCGGTGGAGACGATCCAGACCGATCCGCAAACTGAATTCGCCCCAGCGACCGCAGTGAACACCATCCCACCAACCGCCTTGGAACAGCCGGTTCCGATTGAGGACGACGATAATTATCTGGCCTCAGTCAACAAGCCCGACCTGTCGAGCGATGCCATTGCCCTGCCCCCAGTTGAGAGTTTTGACACGGACCTGCCCTTTGAACAGATCGCGTTGCCTCAGACCGCGGACACGGGTTTTGATCTGGATGAACGCGGGCTGGTCCCGCCAACCTCCGAAGGCACGCTGAACCCCGATGGGGTGATGATCTATGCGGGTCGTCCATCCTCGGTGCCGCCGGAACCGCCCGTGCGGTTCGAGGAAGAACCCGTGATCGATGAGACGGACCAGAGATTGGCAGGCCTGCGCCCCAAGGGTCGCCCTAGTGATCTGGTTGAACAGTTCGAACGTCAGCAACTGGGTGGTCGTTCGTTAGAAGAACTCGCGGGTGTTCGCCCCAAACTGCGCCCTGAGTCGCTGCAGGTTAATCCGCAGGTGGACGAAACCCCCACCGCTTTGGCCGTTGTCCGGGTGCCGCGCCCCAAACTCCGCCCGGCCCGCGTCGTGGCGGCGGCCCCATCCACCAATGCAAATACTGCCAATCTGGGCTCGACGGCGGCGGTGAATCAAAACTCGGATGAGGCCGGATCGTTCCAGCCCAAGACGGTGAAACCCAAAGCCCCATCCACTGCGTCGGTTGCCCGTCAGGCGACAATCGACAACGCGCTGAACCTGCGCAGACTGAACTTGATCGGCGTTTATGGCACCCCGGCCAACCGGCGCGCCTTGGTACGCCTGCCCAGTGGACGGTACAAAAAGCTGAAAATCGGGGATCGTTTGGATGGCGGCAAGGTAATTGCCATCAGCGACAGCGAATTGCGGTATCAGAAAAAGGGCCGCAACGTGACCCTGTCCATGCCGCGTAGCTAACTGTGAAAAAAGGGCGCGCAGAGCTGGTCTGCGCGCCGGAGTTGTGGCTTCAGGCCGCCGAAATCTCACCGGTTTCGATCTGTTCCCGTTCGATGGATTCGAACAGGGCCTGAAAGTTCCCCTCGCCGAACCCATCATCGCCCTTGCGCTGAATGAATTCGAAGAAGATCGGTCCGATCACGGTTTTCGAGAAGATCTGCAGCAAAATCCGCGTCTCCCCCCCATCCACGACGCCTTCGCCGTCGATCAGAATGCCGTGCTTCATCATCCGGTCCAGCGGCTCTTCATGGTCCGTCACACGCTCAGTCGACATGTCGTAATAGGCCTGATTGGGACCCGGCATGAATTTCAGCCCGTTTTCAGCGATGGCATCGGTCGAGGCATAGATATCCTCGCTGCCAACCGCGATGTGCTGAATGCCCTCACCCTTGTATTTCTTCAGGTACGAAACGATCTGGCCCGTCTCACCGCGATCTTCGTTGATCGGAATGCGAATGCGGCCACAAGGCGAGGTCAGAGCACGGCTAAACAGCCCAGTGAACTTGCCCTGAATGTCGAAGAAGCGGATTTCACGGAAGTTGAACAGGTCGCCGTAGAACTTGAACCACTTGTCCATGTTGCCCTTGTAGACATTGTGGGTCAGGTGATCGAGGTAGTAGAACCCCTCGCCCCGCGGTTTGGACTGCTTGATCCAGTCGAACTCTTGGTTGTAGGGCGAGGTGTCATAGTACTGATCGATGAAATAGATCAGCGACCCGCCAATGCCCTTAATCGCTGGCACATCCATGGTCTTGTCGGCGGCGTCATAAGGCTCAGCCCCTTTTGAAACCGCATGCTCATAGGCCTTTTGCGCATCCGCTACGCGCCACCCCATCGACGGGGCGCAGGGGCCGTGTTCGGCCACAAACTTGTCGGCGAAGCTGTTCGGGTCGGCGTTCAGGATGTAGGTGACATCACCCTGCTGCCAAAGCTCCACAGCAGGATTCTGTTTGTGGTGGGCCACCAGCTCGAACCCCATCTTGGCGAACAGGTCGCGCAATTCTTGAGGCTCGGGATGTGCGAATTCGACAAACTCAAAGCCATCGGTTCCGGCGGGGTTTTCGTCACTGATGACGGATTTTGGTGCGTTATGCGGGAAAGGGCCCATGGGTGCCTCCTTTCGAACAGGAAATTCTTTGCTGATTCCAAAATACGCCTTATGCAACGCTTTTTCTGCGCATTGTTTTCCTGTAAACTGTGGCTAGACGCGCAAATCTCGCACACAAACTTAGAAATACGGGAATACGCCGCATATGCTTGACGCCACAGACACGCATCTTCTTTCCGCCTTGCAGAAGAATGCCCATCTGACGGCGCATCAGTTGGGCGAGATGCTGAACCTGTCGCCCAGTCAGGCCGGACGACGGCGGCAACGGCTTGAGGCCGAAGGTTATATCACCGGCTATGCCGCGCGGCTTGATCCGTTGAAACTGGGGCTGCACGTACAGGGGTTCATTCAGGTCCATCTGGGCACTCATGGCCCCGAGCAATCGGCCAGTTTCGCCCGGATGGTCGACACCCGACCGGAAATCACCAGCGCCTGGACGATGACCGGTGAGGCAGATTACCTGCTGCATGTCTATTGCGATGATCTTTCCGCCCTCAACAGCTTGCTTCATCAGGTGATCCTGCCGCATCCTGCTGTTGCACGGGTCCAGAGCCAGATCGTGATGGACCAGCTTAAACGAGACGCCCCCCTGCCAACCTGACCGGCGCAAGAGGAAAAACATGGACGAGTTCCTTTATCAGGCTTCGATCTATCTGGCCGCCGCCGTGATCGCCGTACCCCTTTCGGCGCGTCTGGGGCTGGGGTCGGTGCTGGGCTATCTGGCCGCCGGTATCATCATCGGGCCGGTCCTGGGGCTGGTCGGTGCCGAAACCGAGGAATTGCAACACGTCGCCGAGTTTGGCGTCGTGATGATGCTGTTCCTGATCGGACTGGAGCTTGAACCGCGCGCCTTGTGGGACATGCGCGACAGGCTGCTGGGCCTTGGCGGTCTGCAGGTCGCCCTGTCCACCGCCGTCATCGCTGCCGTGGCGATGTACGCAAACCACCCGTGGTCCGTCGCGCTGGCGGTGGGGCTGACCTTGTCGCTGTCGTCAACGGCGATTGTGTTGCAGACCCTGTCCGAAAAGGGGCTGATGCAGACCAATGGCGGGCGCGCGACCTTCTCGGTTCTGTTGACGCAGGATATTGCGGTTATTCCCATTCTGGCGTTCCTGCCCCTGCTAGCCCTGCCTGCGATGCCGCATATTCAGGCCGATGGCTCAATCGACCGCGGTGCCGGTGACGATCATCACGGCGCGGCTCATCACAGCCTGTCGCTGGTCGAAGGGCTACCGGGATGGGCGGTGACACTGGTCACCCTCGCCGCCGTAGCCTTTGTCATACTGGCCGGCATCTACCTGACCCGACCGCTGTTCCGGTTCATCCACGCCACACACCTGCGCGAGATGTATACGGCGCTGGCCCTGATGATCGTGGTCGGCATCTCATTCCTGATGACGCTTGTGGGCCTGTCGCCCGCGTTGGGCGCGTTCCTGGCTGGCGTCGTTCTGGCCAACTCGGAATTCCGGCATGAGATGGAAAGCGACCTTGAACCTTTTAAAGGGCTGTTTCTGGGGCTGTTCTTCATCACCGTCGGGGCCGGGATCAACGTTGCCTATTTCTTTAACGACCCGTTTGATTTGATCGGGCTGGCTCTGCTGGTCATTCTGGCCAAGGGGATCATCCTGTTTCTGGTCGGCAAAGCCTTCAAGCTGCGTGGGCGCGATCACTGGCTGTTTACGCTGGGGCTGGCGCAGGCGGGTGAATTCGGTTTCGTTCTGCTGGCGTTTTCGATGCAACAGAACGTTATCCCCCGGGATTTGTCGCAGAAACTGCTTATGATCATCGCACTGACGATGCTGATCACCCCGCTGCTGTTCATCCTCTTTGATCTTCTATCCCGAAAAATTGGCGAGGTGACTTCCGAAGTGGAACCGGACGAGATCGACGAAAAAGGGCCGGTGATCATCGCGGGGATCGGGCGGTTCGGTCAGATCGTCAACCGACTGGTGCGTGCCAGCGGGTTCAAGACCATCGTTCTGGACCACGACATCGAGACAATCCAACTGATGCGCCGATTTGGCGTCAAAGGGTTCCTCGGCGATCCGACGCGGCCCGAGCTTTTGCGCGCGGCGGGGCTTGAAAAAGCATCTGTCCTTGTGGCGGCCATGGACGATCGCACTCAGGTCACGCGGCTGGTCAGCTACGCACGCCGCCAGCGGCGCGACTTGCATATCATCGCGCGCGCGCATGACCGCACCCATGTGTACGAGCTGTATCAGGCTGGCGCGAACGACATTGTGCGCGAGATGTTCGACAGCTCCCTACGGGCTGGCCGCTACGTGCTGGAAAACATCGGGCTGAGCGAATACGAAGCCGCGCAAGCCGAACAGACCTTTTACCACCATGACCGGACCTCGGTCCGCGAACTGGCCGAGCTTTGGGTTCCTGGCCTGCCAACCGCCGAGAACAAGAAATACATCGACCGCGCACGGCGGCTGGAGAAAGATCTGGAAACGGCGCTGCTTGAGCTGGCGGAAGAACACGCCAAAAAGTCAGCCTGACCGGCGCGCTTGCCCCGGTCTGGGTCAGCGATCAGCCGTCAGACACACCTGCCTCGGCAAAGGTGGCCATGCCCGAATGGCAGGCAACGGCGCTTTTTAGAATGTTGATCGCCAGCGCCCCGCCCGAGCCTTCTCCAAGACGCAGACCCAGATTGAGCAGGGGTTCCTTGCCCAACCGGGCCAAAACCGCCCCATGGGCCCCTTCAGCGCTTTGATGACCTGCTATTGCGTGATCCAGCGCACTGTCCGACATCTGCGCAAGGCAGGCCGCCGCCGCCGAGCAAATGAACCCGTCCAGAATGACCGGGATGCGCAGGACCCGCGCGGCGGCAATGGCCCCCGCCATCGCTGCAATCTCGCGCCCGCCGAGGCAGCGCAGGATGTCCAGCCCGTCGTCCGACCCTCCGTGCAGCGCCACGCCCTCGGCCACGACGCGGGTCTTGTTGGCTAGCCCCGCATCGTCGACGCCGGTGCCACGACCGGTCCAGTCGGCGGCCTCACCCCCAAACAACGTGCAGGCAATCGCGGCGGCGGGGGTCGTGTTGCCGATGCCCATCTCGCCGACCACCAACAGGTCGGACCCGGGGTCAACGGCCTGCCAGCCAGTGCGCAGGGCGTCCAGCAACTCCTCTTCGCTCATCGCCGGGGATTGGGTGAAGTCTGCGGTCGGCCGGTCCAAGTCGAGCGCGTGCACGTCCATCTTCGCACCCGCCGCTTTGGCCAGTTGGTTGATCGCCGCGCCGCCGTGTTGAAAGTTCATCACCATCTGCACAGTGACCTCGGGCGGAAAGGCGGAAACGCCCTGCGCCGTGACGCCGTGGTTGCCCGCAAACACAATGACCTGCGGCGCGGTGATATGTGGCCGCGCATCCCCGAGCCAGCCCGCATACCAGATCGCCAGATCCTCTAGCCGCCCCAGCGCGCCCGGAGGTTTGGTCAATTGCCCGTTTCGGTCTGCCGCCCCATTCAGCGCAGCTTCATCGGGACCCGGAGCGGTCATCAGCGCGTCACGGAAGGTCTTCAAATCATTAAGTTCGGGCAGCATCCAAAGCCTCATTGCATCAGAGTGGTCCTGTGTGTTTAACCGAAGCAACCAAACCGACAAGACCCCGAAAGGCGCGGGAGTGCATAAAAACGACACCAAACCCTTTTCCGCGTGGGACATCCCGCTGGCGCTGGTTCTGCTGACCCGCCTGCCCCTGCCCCAGCTGCCCGAGCGGGTCTTTGCCCGGCAGGCGCAGGCGGTCTGGGCTTTTCCAGTGGTGGGCTTGGTTGTGGGCGGGTTGGCCTGCCTGATTGGCTGGCTGGCCAATACCTATCTGTCGCCGTTGGCGGCTGCGGTTCTGGTGGTTGCCGTACTGATCGCAACAACCGGCGCGATGCACGAGGACGGGCTGGCCGACACGTTCGACGGCCTTTGGGGCGGGTTCACCCCCGAACGCCGGTTAGAAATCATGAAGGACAGCCACATCGGAACCTATGGCGTGCTTGCCCTTCTGGTCTCGCAGCTTCTCCGCGCCGCCGCCATTGCTGCGGTCTTGGCGACCGGACCGATTTTGGCGGTTATGGCGGCTTGTGTGTTTTCTCGGGCCCTGATGCCGGTTTTGATGACGTCTTTGCCGAATGCCCGCAATTCGGGCCTGAGCCATTCTGTCGGCACTCCGGGCTGGGCTTCGGTTGGCGTTTCACTGGGGTTGGCTGTCTTGATCGCAGCTATTCTTTGCGGAACTCTGACCGTGAAAGCAGCACTTGCCGCCACATTAGCCGTTGGCATCCTGACATGGGTCGCACGAAAGAAAATCGGCGGTCAGACCGGAGACATCCTAGGCGCCGCGCAGCAACTGGCCGAGATCGCCTTTCTGCTGGCCATCAGCGCCCAGATTTAGGACGCCCCGCCCGTCTCAATCCGCAGAGTGCCCCCGCAATGCTTGCAATGCACGGCGTCCGGGTCGTGCCGATACAACCCGCAGCTTGGGCACTTATGGCGCACTTTCTGCGGCATGAAGATCGCCTGTGCCAGCCGCACGAACAGGGCGACACCGACCACCATAATAAAGACGGAAAACAGCTTACCTGCGGGGGAAGCCAGAGTTATGTCTCCGAACCCTGTCGTCGTAAGTGTTGCCATCGTGAAGTACAACGCGTCGATATAGGGCGTTTGGCTGTCTTCCGGAACGAAGAACACCAGAACCGCCGTCGAGGTTGCAAAGACAAACACCAACAGATTGATCGCCGCGATCACCGCGTCTTCGTGGGTTCGGAAAAAGCTGCTGTCCCGCCGCAGATCTCTGAGCAGGTGGTAGGAGTGGATCAGGCGCAAGGCCCGCAGGATGCGCAGAAACGCAAGACTCCCGGTCAAAAACGGATCGAGGATCAGCGAGGCGATCACCACGATATCCGCCAGCGTGTAAATCTGCCGTAATAGCTTCCAGCGATCTCTCGCGATCCACATGCGGGCTGAGAAATCCAGCAGGATCAAGGCCCCGATACAAAGGCTGGCAAGAGTGATCCCCGGACCATGTGGAATATTCGCCGTGGCGACGAAAAACACAATCGTCACCGCATCAAACAGGATCAGCCCATAGCGGAACCTGACCGAAACCGGTTCATGCGCGACGTACAGAAACTTGACGGTTTGCTTTATCCTGGCCATGTATCCGCCTTTGGCTACAGGAAAATTAGCGCCAAATGCGGGTTTCACCAAGCCACGAAAAAGGGCCGCCCCGCAGGGGACGGCCCTTGATACAAAGCGGTCGCTCTTAAGCGGCGCGAGAGGTCAGAACCTCATCCACCTGCTTGGCGGCCGAAATCTCGCCCGCGCCGGACACGGCGGCAACTTCGCGGGTCAGGCGTTCCAGCGCGGCTTCGTAAAGCTGACGCTCGGAATAGCTCTGCTCGCGCTGGTCGTCGGTGCGGTGCAGGTCGCGCACAACTTCGGCGATCGAGATCAGATCGCCCGAGTTGATCTTTTGTTCATATTCCTGCGCCCGGCGCGACCACATGGCGCGTTTGACCTTGGCCTTGCCCTTCAGCGTCTTCATCGCCTGGCTGATCACATCCGGCGAGCTGAGCGAGCGCAGGCCGCTTTCGGTCACCTTGTTGGTCGGCACGCGCAGGGTCATTTTGTCTTTCTCGAATGAGATGACAAACAGCTCGAGCGTGAATCCCGCGACGTCCTGTTCTTCGATCGAGATGATCTGACCCACGCCATGAGCGGGGTAGACAACATAGTCGTTCGGGCGGAACTCAAGCTTTTTCGACTTTGTCATTCAGTTTTATCCTTGGTTACAGTTTGGAACGCAGGCGACAAAAACACCACGTGCGGGGACTTTTTCAGCCCCGTCAGGCGGTGGTATTGTCACAAATTCAGAACTCCAAAGTGAGCATACTTACGGAGTGCATCCCAATTTTGGTCATCATGTGAGAGTCATTATATCACAAAAATACGACACCTGAAAGTTCGCACTTTCGCAGATGGGTGAATATTAAGCGTTTTCAATGTTCTGGCCACGCATCGCTCAAATTTCACTTTAAAATTTAGGTGCGAATCGCTTACCCGCCTTCGCCCGGCGCTTCCGAGAAATACTTCTCCATCTTGCCTTCTTCACCATCGCGTTCCTCGGCTTCGGGCAAGGGGTCTTTCTTGGTGATGATCACCGGCCACATTTCCGAGTATTTCCGGTTGAACTCGACCCACTGCTCCATCCCCGGCTCGGTGTCGGGGCGGATCGCGTCGGCGGGGCATTCGGGTTCGCAGACGCCGCAGTCGATGCATTCATCGGGATGGATGACCAGCGTGTTCTCGCCTTCGTAGAAACAGTCCACCGGGCATACCTCGACACAGTCGGTGTATTTGCAGCCAATGCAGTTTTCGGTGACAACATAGGTCATTTTGGATTTCCCGTTTGCGCTTTGGGCGTTTAGCTAATTCAGTCTGCCCGCCTCTTCAAGAGAAGATCACCCCTTTGGGGTGCGAGAAAGATCAAGCGCACGCCGTTCTTTCTTGGTCGGACGACCTTTTCCCTCAAAACCGGGATTCTTGGGCGCTGCGTCCTGCTTTTCGGTCATATCGAAGTACAACGCCTGCGCCTCAGGGGCTGGACCGCGCCGTTCGCCCAATGCTTCGATGCGAACAACACGAACGATCCGGCCCTGTGGAAAGGTCAGAACGTCGCCGGGGGCCACCGCCTGCGCCGGTTTCAGCACCCGGTTTCCGTTTAGCCGGACATGGCCGCCGCTGACCTGTTTGGCGGCCAGGCTACGGGTCTTGAAGAACCGCGCCTGCCACAACCATTTGTCGATCCGCAGCTTGGCCTCGGCCATCGGCTTTTAGTTGCCGTCCTTCAGACCCATCAGCGCGGCGGCAAATGGGTTGTCGGGATCGATGGCCTTTTCCTTCTTCGGAGGCCGCGACGAGAACGACTTGGCACCCTGAGGTTTGCCGCCCTTCTTACCCTGCGGCTTACCCTGAGGTTTCCCCCGCGGCTTGCCTCTGCCCTGCCCTTGTTCACGGCGCGGGCCACGGTTTTGCTGGCGCTGGCGACCCCATGTGAAGGTATAGAACACCTCGACCTCGGGTTCGTCCGATGCAGGTTCCGTTGCGGGGGCCTCGGCTGCCGCCTCGGTGCTTTCGGTGGCCTCGGCTGACGCCTCGGCGGGTGCGCTCTCCTCCTCCGTCGCAACCGCGTCTGCCGGAGTTTCTTCGGCGGCAGGTTGCTCGGGCGCTTCTGCGGCGGGCTGTTCGACCGGTGCGGCCTTGACCTTTTCGCGCTCACCACGCTCGGCCTTGTAGCCCAAGCCCTGCATCAGGTCGGCGAACTGTTCCAGCGTCATGCCAGTGATCGAAAGCATGCCGGCCTTGGCCTCGAACCCGCCCCGGCTGTCTTCGGCGCGCAGCATGTCGGCCAGACGTTCCAGCATGTCGATGCGGATCGAGCGCTCACCGGCATCGCGGTAGCCGCACATGGTGTCATAGCCCTGCGGCGCATCCTTGGCGACAGGCACGGTGACAAGACCCGGAGGCGGTGCCTCGGGGAATTCTTGCAGACCGCCCGACAGCGCCCACAACACCAGACGCAGACGCGTCGGCGCGGGTTTCAACAGCAGCGGCATGAAGATGGTGAACTGGCCGAACCGGATGCCATGCTTGCGCAGCGCGCCGCGGGCGTCCTGATCCAGATCCTTTACCTCTTGCGCGACCTGCGCGCGGGGCAGCACGCCCAGCGCCTCGACCATGCGGAAGGCAAAGCCCTTGGCCAGACCGGTCAGTTCCTCGTCGCGCGACAGGTTCAACAGCGGCTCGAACAGGGCAGCCACCTTGCGGTCGATGAAATGCTGCAGGCGACGCTGCACCTTCTGTTCGACGTCCGGCCCTGCGGCTTCATCCACAAAAACCTCGACCAGCGGCTTGAGCGGTTCTGCCCCGGCAACCAGCTTGCCGACGGCATATTCGCCCCACATCAGGCCACCCTGATCGGTGAAATCAATTTCGGTATCGGGCGCGTTATAGAAGCGGTCGGCACGCAGATGGAATTGCGGCGCGAGTGCTTGCAAAGACGCGGATTTCAAGGCTTTCGCCTCGGTCCCCTGCGCGGCTTTGTCCGGGATAAACCGGAACCCTTCCAGACGACCGACGAATTCGCCTTCGACGGTCACTTCACCCTTGTCATTTACTTCGGCCAAAAGGGCCTCCTTCTGTTTGAGCCGGCGCAGCAACACGGATGTGCGCCGGTCCACAAATCGTTGGGTCAAACGGTCATGCAGAGCGTCCGACAGCCTGTCTTCTACAGTGCGCGTTTCCTCGCGCCAATGGGATTCGTCACGCACCCAGCCATTTCGCTGCGCAACATATGTCCAGGTGCGAATATATGCCAGCCGTTTGGACAGCGCATCAATATCCCCATCCGTTCGGTCAATTCGGCGGATTTGCCGCGCCATGAAGTCGTCGGGGATCGATCCACGTTCATGCAGGTGGCCATAGATGACGTCAAGCAGGCCAGTATGCTCAGCGTGGCTGATGCCGCGAAAATCAGGGATTCGGCAGACATCCCACAGCAATCGGACCGATTGCGGGTCGCTCGCGCGGGCCATCACTTCGGTCACTTGCGAGAGCGATTTCAGCGCGTTCAGGTCATCGGCGGGCCGCGCTTTGGTCAGATGTTCGTCGCTCGGGCTGACCTCTAACGAGTCTATCAGCGCGTCAACCGAACCGAACCGCAAAGCGGCATTCCGCCAGTTCAGCTTTTTCATCGGCATAAAGCGGCTGTCCATGATCGCTTGCGCCGTACCTTCATCCAGCGGAGGAGCTTCTCCGGTCACGCCGAAGGTGCCATCCGACATGCCGCGCCCGGCGCGCCCGGCGATTTGCGCCAGTTCGTTGGGGGCCAACGCGCGCATCCGCCGCCCGTCGAACTTGGTCAGCGATGAAAACGCCACATGGTCCACATCAAGGTTCAGGCCCATGCCGATGGCGTCGGTGGCAACCAGATAGTCGACCTCGCCATTCTGATAGAGATCGACCTGCGCGTTGCGGGTGCGCGGGCTGAGCGCGCCCATGACCACAGCCGCCCCGCCCTTTTGCCGACGCAACAGCTCGGCAATGGCATAGACGTTATCGACCGAGAAGCCGACGATGGCGCTGCGTGCGGGCATCCGGCTGATCTTCTTGGAGCCCGAATAGACCAGTTGAGACATCCGCTCGCGCCGGACGAACTGCGCCTCGGGCACCAATGCGGCAATCGAACCGCGCATGGTGTCCGAGCCCAGAAACAGCGTCTCATGCGTGCCGCGCATACGCAGCAGGCGGTCGGTGAACACGTGGCCGCGTTCGGGGTCCGCACACAGCTGGATTTCGTCAATGGCAACGAAATCCGCGCCCATGCCCTCGGGCATCGCCTCGACCGTGCAGACCCAGTACTGCGTGCGCGGCGGTACAATGCATTCTTCACCGGTAACCAGCGCCACGACCGACGGGCCACGGATGGCGACGATCTTGTCATAGACCTCGCGCGCCAGCAGGCGCAGCGGCAGGCCGATCACGCCGGTCCGATACCCCAGCATCCGCTCAATCGCGTAATGAGTTTTACCTGTGTTGGTCGGGCCAAGTATGGCCACGATTCGGGATGACCCGCTCACCTTTGCCCCCTGCCCCTGATCTTAGAGCGCAGCGCCCTCGACCTGAGGCTTCAGTCGATTCACGGCATTGGTTACTTCTTCATAGTGGGGATGTATAGCCAGTGCGCGCTCATAGGCACCATACGCCTGCTCGGGCTTGTCCAGAATTTCGAATATCAGGCCCAGACCATAGATCGCCTCAAAATTATTCGGGTTCAGGGTCAGCGCATATTCCAGATCGGCAGCGGCCATACCGAACCGTTCGATCCCAAAAAACACCGAGGCCCGCGCGTGCCATCCTTCGGCGAAATCCGGGGCGTGATCCGTAAGCGCAGTAAAGTGATCCAGCGCCGCGTCCATATCGCCGTCTTCCATCGCCTCGCGCCCGCGCTCCAGCAGCAAATCCGCCGAGGCCGAGCCTGACAGTGACCACAGTGCTTTCAACTGCCGTTCGATTCCGATGGCCTGTTCGGGGGTCGATTCCTGCAATTGCTGCAACAGCGCACCCTCATCCCGGGAATCCGCCTCTTGCGCGATGCAACTGGTGGAAAACATGACTAGGACTGCGGTTGCCGCAACGATACCTTTGAGATTGGTGCTTGCAATGCTCATAACAAGCATCACTTTAGCGTCGAGACAGAGGATGTCCATTCACGACGCAAGAAACAACTGTGAGGAAGACCATGAGCGTGACTCTTGAAAAGGCGGCGGCTGCGCTGAACGAAAAACTCGAAAGCGGCGCGTTCGACGCGTCAGCCCGGTTTGCCATTACCGATCTGGGCAATATCGTGCTGGATGCCGACGGCGCACGCGTCAGCGACGACGAGGCCGACGTGACTCTGAGCGCGGACGCGGACACGTTCGAGCAAATCCTGAGCGGAGAGATGAACCCAACGGGCGCGTTCATGTCCGGCAAGCTGAGCGTGGACGGAGACATGGGGATCGCCATGAAGCTCGCCTCGGTGCTGGCCTGATGGACCTGTCGCCGGCCCCCTTGTTCGAAGCCATTGCCGGCGGCCCCGCCGGGGGCGCAGCGCATTGGCTGCGCACCTCGGACGACAAACGCATTCGCGTGGGCCACTGGTTGCCCGAGAGTGCGGGGAACGGCACGGTGATGCTGTTTCCCGGTCGCACGGAATACGTTGAGAAATACGGCAGCACGGCCGCCGAATTCGTGAAGCGTGGGTTTGCGACGCTGGCCGTCGACTGGCGCGGACAGGGTCTGGCGGACCGGCTGCTGGATGATCCGCGTATCGGCCATGTCGATCACTTCCCCGACTATCAGCGCGATGTTCAGGCAGTGCTCGATCTGGCCACCGAACTTGACCTGCCCCAGCCGTGGTATGTCGTCGGGCATTCGATGGGCGGCGCTATCGGTCTGCGGGCGGTGATTGAACACAAATGCTTCGCGGCTTGCGCCTTTACCGGCCCGATGTGGGGTATTTTCTTCACCCCGATCATGAAACCGCTCAGCCGGGTAACGGCCTATT
The DNA here is from genome assembly GCF_056533565.1 of Ruegeria sp. G12. NCBI lineage: Bacteria > Pseudomonadati > Pseudomonadota > Alphaproteobacteria > Rhodobacterales > Roseobacteraceae > Ruegeria > Ruegeria sp. G12. The sequence goes on along the minus strand of NZ_JBQFOO010000010.1, from coordinate 63,508 downwards.
GGGGCACGGCGCTGGGTATGGGGCAATGGACGCCCCCGACAACGACGCTGGAAAGCTATGTCCTGTCGCAGCCCTTTGACGGCAATGTGCTGACCCGTGATCCTGAAATGTACAGGATGATGCAGGATCAGCTGACTGCCCATCCCGAACTGGCTCTTGGCGCGCCGTCGAACCTGTGGCTGCGCGAATCTCTGGACGAATGTGCCTGGTTGATCGAACAGCCTGCACCCGACACCCCTTGCCTGACCTTCATGGGCAGTCACGAACAGATCGTGGACCGCAAGGCGATCCGGGCGCGCATGGCCAGTTGGCCCAAGGGCAAGCTGGTCGAGATTCCCGATGGCGAACACGAGGTACTGATGGAGGGACCCGACGTTCGTGGACCAGTGCTTGACCAGTTGGCAGCGCATTTTCTGGCCAACCAATCCAACGGCGCGCCCGAGCCTGCCCTGTCGCGTTGATCCACGCGATGGGCTCTGACCGCTTGTGATCCGGGCGCGCCAGCCCTAGATGTTTGCCAAACAATCTTCAAAAGGTGATCCATGCGCGACCTTCCCTTTCCCGTCCGTGATGCAAACGCCGTCGGCGGTGCCGACAATCTGGGCAACCTGCCGGAATGGGATCTGAGCGATCTCTACACCGGGGAAGACGCACCTGAAATCTCGCGCGATCTGGAGTGGCTTGAGGGTGAGTGCGCATCCTTCGCCTCAGACTACGAAGGCAAGCTGGCCGATTTGGATGCGGCGGGCCTGCTGACATGCGTTCAGCGCAATGAAAAGATCAACGCCATCGCCGGGCGGATCATGTCTTTCGCCGGTCTGCGCTACTATCAACTGACCACGGATGCCGAGCGCGCCAAGTTCCTGTCCGACATGCAGGAAAAGATCACCATCTTCACCACTCCCTTGGTGTTCTTCACGCTCGAGATCAACCGGATCGACGACGATGTACTGAAGTCGCATTTAGACGCGAACGCGGACCTTGCCCGCTATGAGCCTGTTTTCCGCCGCATCCGCGCGATGAAACCTTATCAACTATCTGACGAGTTAGAGAAATTCCTGCACGACCTCGGCGTCGTCGGGGATGCTTGGGAACGCCTGTTCGACGAAACCATCGCGGGGCTGACCTTTACCGTTGACGATCAGGAGTTGAACATCGAAGGCACGCTGAACTTGCTGACCGAACAGGATCGCAGCAAGCGTGAGGCCGCCGCGCGCGAACTGGCCAGCGTGTTTCAGGACAACGTCAAAACCTTTGCCCGCGTCCACAACACGCAAGCCAAGGAAAAAGAAATCGTCGATCGCTGGCGCAACATGCCGACGGCGCAGACCGGTCGCCACCTGTCGAACGACGTCGAGCCCGAAGTGGTCGAGGCTCTGCGTAAAGCCGTTGTCGCCGCCTACCCCAAGCTGAGCCATCGCTACTATGAGCTAAAGCGCAAATGGCTGGGTCTTGACGTCATGCAGGTCTGGGACCGCAACGCGCCCCTGCCGATGGAAGACACTCGCGTCGTCAATTGGACCGAAGCCGAGAAAACGGTGATGGACGCCTACAATGCCTTCGATCCGCGTATGGGCGAAATCGCAACGCCGTTCTTCACCAAGGGCTGGATTGATGCCGCCGTGAAACCCGGCAAGGCTCCGGGCGCGTTTGCGCATCCAACCGTCACCGACGTTCACCCCTATGTCATGCTCAACTATCTGGGCAAGCCACGCGATGTGATGACCCTGGCGCATGAATTGGGCCACGGCGTGCATCAGGTGCTGGCCGCCGATCAGGGTGAGATGCTGTCATCGACGCCTCTGACACTGGCCGAGACGGCGTCAGTCTTTGGCGAAATGCTGACCTTCCGTAAAATGCTGGAACAGGCCGAAACCCCGGAACAGCGCAAGGTGCTGCTGGCCGGCAAGGTCGAGGACATGATCAACACGGTCGTCCGCCAGATCGCGTTCTATGACTTCGAATGCAAGCTGCACGCCGCCCGTCGTGAAGGCGAACTGACCCCCGACGACATAAACGCGCTGTGGATGAGTGTTCAGGCCGAAAGCCTTGGCCCCGCATTCGAATTCATGGAGGGGTACGAGACGTTCTGGGCCTATATCCCCCACTTCGTCCACTCGCCCTTCTACGTCTACGCCTATGCCTTCGGCGATGGCCTCGTGAACGCGCTTTATTCCGTTTACGAAAGCGGCGCAGACGGGTTCGAGGACAAGTATTTCGACATGCTGCGCGCCGGTGGTTCCAAGCACCATAAGGAACTTCTGGCCCCCTTCGGCCTGGATGCCAGCGATCCCAAATTCTGGGACAAGGGCCTGTCGATGATCTCGGGCTTTATTGACGAATTGGAAGCAATGGAAGGCTGATCACTTCTGGCTTTTGGTCGTCAGGAACACGGCGACCACGATCAGCGCCGCCCCCAAGGCCGCAACCGGCGTGATTGCGGCCCCCAGAAACAGCGCCGAGTTGATAAAGGTGAACACCACCGACGCCGCGAACATCAACGTCGCGGTCAGGGTCGAGACACGCGCAGCGGCCTCGTACCACAGGTAATAGGCCAGCGCGGTCGGCAGGATTCCCAGAAGCAGCAGAAACACGACGTCCTTGGCCGTTGGCATCTGCATGGAAAACAGCGCCAATGGTACCAACAGAACGCCTGAGCACAGGAAAATGCCGAACAGGAAGTTCAGCCGCTCCGCCGTTGATTGCGAAGCCTTCATCGCCCGGCTGCTGGCAATCAGGAACGCGGCCCAGCTGAAGCCCGCGCCGATCTCTAAAAGGTCACCGAAAAGCGGTTCACCTCCACCCTGGAAGTCTCTGAAAACGGTCAGGAAAACGCCGAAGATAGCCAGCACGGTTGCCAGCACTTCGATCCGTGTGACGGACGTATCAGCAAAAAAATAGAGGAACAGAAGCACGAAAAACGGGGCCGTGTTTTCCAGCACCATAGCGTTGGCCGCACCGGTATGTTCCAGCCCGATATGGAACAGCACATAGTTCACAACGGTCGCCAAAACCGCGAGGCGAAAATTGCCATCCCGAAACTGAACGGAGACCGGCGCGCGCAACACGCGCAGCATACAGAAGATCGCCAAAGCCGCGATAAACAAGCGGGTCACGGCGATCTGCATTCCGCCCAGATCACCGGTCAGATACCGAACAATGACCGAATGTGTCCCCCACAAAAACGCCGCAACAAATCCCAGAACCAATCCGTTCTGCAGAAGCGGCGCACGTTTTGCGGAGTTCTGTGTCACGACGCCCCTCAGCCGTTCACTTAAGCTGGCTATCCTTCGATCCGCGCCGATTGATACCTGAACGCGCCTTGAACGCCCCGTCACGCTCTTGCTGGCAATCCAGGCACAGCTTCACGCCCGGCAGGGCCATGCGGCGCTTTTCGGGAATGGGTTCCTCGCATTCCGCACAATGGGTCAGGCTTTCGCCAACGGGTCGCTTCTGCGCCTGCATCCGCGCCAGTTCGTCCGAAATCGACGCCTCGATCTGTTCGCTTACCGCGCCATCACGCGCCCATCCGCCCGCCATGCCTTGTCTCCTTGCATCGGTGGCGGACAGGATACACAGGTCGAACGGGATCGGGCAAGTTACAGCGAAACCGCGCCGTCGAACACGCGGTCAATCATATCCTGCGTCCCCCGTGTAAATTCCAGCGGGCACGGGTAATCGACGCCCTCGCGGACAGACTGGCAGAAAGCTTCGACCTGCAGCTTATAATGGTCGTCGCCCGGAAAACGTGTGACCTGCAGTTCTAGCCCCGGACGGTGCAGTTCCACCCGCGCCTCGCCAAAGACACGCGCGTTGAAGGGCGCGGTCAGGCGGATCACGCCGCCTTCGCCGTGAAACTCCATCTCCTGATGCGGGTGCATCCGGGTCGAGACGTAAGCCGAATAGGTAAAATCGGGGAACCGCGCCCGGATTTCGGTAAACACGTCCACATCATTCTCCCACCGGATTGCGCCGGTGACTTGGGCAGGCTCTTGCCCCGTTGCGAACCTTGCGCTGCCGATCACATAGACGCCGATATCACGCAGACCGCCACCGCCGGTTTCCGGGCGGTTGCGGATGTTGCCCGTATCCGCACGGTTGTCATAGCTGAACACGCCGGTCACATGCACCAGCTTGCCAATGGCCCCATCAGCAATCAGCTTGCGCGCCAGTTGCCATTGGGGGTGGTGCACGATCATATACGCCTCAGCCGCCAGCAGACCGGTTTGATCTCGCTTGGCGATCAGGGCGTCAAATTCATCCGCACGCATCGTCATCGGTTTTTCGCACAGCACGTGCTTTCCCGCATCCAGCGCTTTCAAGCTCCATTCCACATGCAGATGGTTGGGCAGCGGGATATAGACCGCGTCGATTGCCGGGTCGGCCAGCAGCGCGTCATAGCTGTCATAGACATCCAAATCCGGACAAAACTGCAGAAATGGTTCGGCCTTGGCCGGGTCGGACGCGGCAAGCCCGGCCAAACGGGCACCGTGGGCCGCGTGGATGGCGGGTGCCATTTGCTCGCGCGCGAATTTCGAGGCCCCAAGGATGCCCCACTGAACCGGTTTTTGCATGATCGTCCCTCTGTTGTGCTGGCTGCGCACGTCGTTAGCGCTATCGGATTTCCAGCGTTTTACCAAGAGCGGGCCCGTCTGTCATGCCTGTCACAGTCACCTATACGCGAGAAAACCGGCCTGACGAGGATCAGACCGGTTTGATGATTGGGAAAACAGGCCAGTCAGGCAGCGCCCAGCATGCCTTTTTCGCGCGCAAGCTCACGCATCTTTTTCTGCAGCTTCTCGAAAGCACGCACCTCAATCTGGCGAATACGCTCGCGGCTGACGTGATATTGCGTGCTCAGTTCCTCGAGCGTGACGGGCTGATCCATCAGGCGGCGCTGGGTCAGAATGTCCTTTTCCCGGTCATTCAGCACATCCAAAGCGGCCGCCAACAGCTCACGCCGCGCTTCCAACTCATCGCGGGCTTCATAGTCACCGGCCTGATCGGCATCTTCGTCTTCCAGCCAATCCTGCCATTGCATTGTGCCTTCGCCTTCGGACCCGACCGTGGCGTTCAGTGAGGCATCGCCACCGGACATCCGGCGGTTCATGCTGATCACTTCTTCTTCGGTCACACCCAGATCATTCGCGATCTGCGTGACGTTTTCCGGGCGCAGGTCACCTTCTTCCAAGGCACCGATGCGTGCCTTGGCTTTGCGCAGGTTGAAAAAAAGCTTCTTCTGCGCCGAGGTCGTGCCCAGCTTCACCAAAGACCACGACCGCAGGATGTATTCCTGGATCGAGGCGCGAATCCACCACATCGCATAGGTCGCCAGACGGAATCCCTTTTCCGGGTCAAACCGTTTGACCGCCTGCATCAGGCCCACATTGGCTTCCGAGATCACCTCGGCCTGCGGCAGACCGTAGCCGCGATAGCCCATGGCGATTTTGGCGGCCAGACGCAGGTGCGATGTCACCATTTTATGCGCCGCCTCGGTGTCCTGTTTTTCGACCCAGCGCTTGGCCAGCATGTATTCTTCTTCCGGCTCCAGCAGGGGAAATTTGCGAATTTCCTGCATATAGCGGTTCAGGCCGCCCTCGGGCGTCGGTGCGGGGAGATTTGCGTAGTTTGCCATATATGATGTCCCTCCGACAAATGTTTACGTTATTAACATAGGATATGGGTAAGGAACCCTGTCCGTTCAAGAGGTGCTGGTAACAGTTTGAAATTAAACCTTGGTAAAGGAAAGATAAGAAACGCTTACTCACAGGACTTTGCGCATTATGTCAGCGGATCGTGCAGCCGGGCAATCAGGTTTTGCATATCGTCCGGCAAATCGGCCTCAAACCGCAGGTTTTCGCCTGTCACGGGATGTTCAAAGCCCAAAACAGCAGCATGCAGCGCCTGACGCGGGAAAGCGCGTACCGCATCTGTTGCAGTCGGGCTGAATGCTTTTGCCGACAATTTGCGCTTGCCGCCATAGACGGGGTCTCCAACCAGCCCATGCCCTGCATGCGCCATGTGAACCCGAATCTGATGCGTGCGCCCGGTTTCCAGCCAGCATTCGATCAGCGCCAACCCGGACGGTTGCCCGAACGTTTCAACGACCCGCGCACGTGTCACCGCATGGCGTCCGCCGTGGAACAGAACCGCCTGCCTTTGACGGTCAGTCTTATGTCGCGCCAACTGCGTGGTCAGGCGCATGATGTTTCCGGGTTCGAAACTCACGCCCTTAACCCCGCGCAAACGCGGGTCGTTCGCGTCCGGAACGCCGTAGCACAGCGCCCGGTAGTAGCGTTCAACGCTGTGAGCCTCTAACTGGGCCGCCAGCCCGTGATGCGCAGCATCGGATTTGGCGACGACCAGCAGGCCAGAAGTTTCCTTGTCGATGCGATGCACAATGCCGGGGCGTTTGACACCGCCCACCCCGGACAGGTCATCACCGCAGTGATGCAGCAGCGCATTCACCAGCGTTCCGTTGGGCGAGCCTGGTGCCGGGTGAACGACCATACCCGCAGGCTTGTTCACCACGATCAGATCGTTGTCTTCGTAGACGACCTGCAATGGGATATCCTCGGGGCCGATGTGGCTTTCTTCGGCATCGGCCACCGTGATCAGGACCACGGCCCCCTCGGCCACTTTAAATTTCGGGTCCCGCGCCTGTGCGCCGTTCACTTGCACCGCACCGTCCTCGATCAACCGGACCAGACGGGTGCGCGACAGGTTTTCCTCGGGTGGTACATCCCGCGAAAGCGCCTTATCAAGGCGGGGCGGCGGAGCGGCCGCGATCTGAAACTCAATCTGGCGGGTGCTCATGACTGTCCCTTCCGAACCCCAGGAACCGCAGGAAACACCGCAGCTTCGGCTGTTGCGGCGCATGGTCATGTTACTGACCGCGGTGATGATTGGCGGGGTTCTAGTGACATTCGCGCTGATTGTCATCCGGCTTTCGGACCGCACCCCCACCCTGCCCGATCAGATCGAACTGCCAGACGGCGCGCGGGCGCAGGCGCTGACGATTGGAAACAACTGGTATGCGGTGGTCACGGATGACAACCGCATTCTGATCTTTGACAAAACCACCGGCAAGCTGCGACAGGAGGTTGCGGTCGAATAGGTCAGAAGCTTGGATTGAACTTGCCTGTCAGTTTGGAAAAAGACGCGTCCCAACCCAGGCGTCGCCCAATTGCTCATCCAGCCCTGGCGTGCGCATCTTTCGTTTCCCCCCAAATGGGCACAGCGTGATCTCCCCCAAGTATATCTCGGACCCAATCGCATAGAGGTCCACCCGCGCGAATTCGACGCGCTGCCCAATAGCCTCGGCGATCTGAACCATATCGTCATAGCGTTCGGGCCTTGGTTCGGTGTCGTCGCTGGTCTTGAAATACAGCTCTTTCGGAATGTAGTTGAAGTCCCGGTCGTGGATCATCTGAACATGCCCACGGGATCGGTCCCTATCGACCTGCACAAGCTGCACTTCTCCGGCAACGACCCAGAATTTCCAGTCGATAATGTCCTCGCCTTCGGGGGCCAGATCCTCTTCGATGAAGAACCGCGTTTCGATCGTGGAATACCACCATTCCGCCGCCCAATATCCGTGTGGAATGGACTTCTTGCTCCAACCGATGAGCTTTTGGTTCGCAAGCGCGCGTTCTTCGACGTTCACGGGCCACGACATGCGGTAGTTCTGCCCCTGACCATTGTTGCACTTTAGCCAATAGGTTCCCGGCTGCAGGTCAAGCTTTTCGGGAAGCTCGGGCTCAGGCGAATCCCAAAACCTTCGCACCGGAGTAAGCAGACCCCTTGCAGATGAAGGTATGAAACTCTCGGCCGTTAGCTTGTCGGCCGCCGGGCTTTCCGGCATCTCACCGAAAAGCTTCATGACCAGAAGCTTTTCCGTCAGAGTTTTTGGCTTCGACAAATCCGGCAGATACCGCTGGTTGTTGGCAAAGCGCGAAAGTGACATCGAAAGCGCGTTCAACCGGGCGGCATCATTACTGTAGTGGTCCCAACCCCTTTGGAAACCTTGACGGGGCGTGCCGCTCACCCGGTAAAGATCGCTGCTCTGTATTTTGTCCAACTCAGATTGCGCCACCTTAAGATACTGTTCTGATTTGGATATCTGTGCGACAGATTGGATTCCGTTTGTCGCTGCGCTGATGTCTTCCTGACTCAACCGCAACGCGGGGAGAACGTCGGGAAACTCTATCTTTTTGGGTGCAGCCTTGCCCTTTCTGGGCAGCGGGGCGTCGCCGGGTCGAATGCCCAAACTGCGCAGCCTGCGGTCCAGGAACGAATGTCGTTTGACACCTTTGGCAATCCACCACCGCATGCGGCGCCCCCAAAGGTGCACAGCAAGCGTTTCTTCCGACAGGTATTTCCCGCGAAACTCGCGTGCAGGAATGTCATTTGCCTGCCCGGTCTGGCGGAACGGCAGAGGATAGAACACCGGGATCGGACTGGCATGCCTGATCTCATCGAAATGCTTCAGATACCACGTCATGACCTCGGGCCCATAAACGCTGTGTGCCTGCTCGGACGCGTGCGGCAGTTCCCCTGCCTTTTTCTGGCGTTCAAGCTCTTCCCTTTTCGCGCCTTCCACCCATGGGCGGATCGGGAATGGGTCCAGGCTGTATTCCGTGAACGCTGTCAATGCAGGGCTGTCAGCCGGCAGCCGCATGATTGCATTGCAGATCGTGGTCTTGTTGAAGTAGCCGAAAGTATGGTCTGCTTTGGGAATGGCCGCGATCGAGAACACATCGGTATCACACCACAGGAAATCCGTTTTCTTCATAAGCTGCAGCCTGAAAATGTCGGACTGAGGTACAGGTGTTTTGAACTGATTGTTCATGATGAACTGTTTCGGCTCATGAATCTCGTTCGCTGATACCAGTTCAATGCCCTCGGGCACGTTTTCAACCTCACCATAATGGAACAGCACCACCCGGTGCCCGTTCGCAACGAAAGACAACATGCACATCTGCTCAAGGAAGCTTAGCGGCCCCTCCAGCCAGAGCATTCCAATCGTCGGAAGATTGTTTTCGACAACCATTAACACGTTACTCCGAAGGGTATGCCATCAGGATTCGGGCGGCTCAGGTGTCACAGCAGACACCGCGACCTTTGTTAGTCGTTCATGGGTGCCGCGGTCACGGGCGACGAACTGAACGGCAGGCTTGTCGATGAGCTTACCGTAGAGGCCCCGGTATTCCGGCAGTTCCAGAAGCTGGTCGATCAGATCCTTGTGCCACCGGAAGGCTTTTTTGTGCAGCCGCCTTAGCTTTGGATCAGCCTTGAACTCCTCAACCAGTGCGCTCACCTCGTCTTTGTACCTTAGAACCGAGTCGTCTTGCGTACCGCCCCGGTTCCAGCGATCCCAATATTCGGTCCCCAATGTTTGCGAAGAATGGTTGGCCCGCCCCCGGCTGCGCTTGGCCAGATAGGCTTGCGTTGACCGGACGGCGTAGTGGTTGATCTGCGCCACCTCGAACCCGAAAGGGGGTGCCACGTGGTTTCCAAACGGCGCGGGCTCTTTCGCATGACCGCCCGGCACGGACCGAAATATGCCGGCCTGCAGGTCCGGCTTGGGATGCGGGTTATGCAGCCCATAGCGGGTGTAGAATTCCCCCTGCTGGAACATCGACTTGACGAAACGCCGCCCGGCCCCGCCGTCCTCAAAATCCATTTCGCAATCGGTGAATTGCTGGGTGATCGGAGCATCGCGCAGCACGTGGCGGCCATTGTTCGAAAACAACTTCCAAGGGATAGAGATGACATCCACATCCGGCGTGGCTTCGATCAGGTCGTCGACCCTGTTGCCCCCAACATGGATGTTCAGAAACTCGTCTGCATCCCCGACGTAAATCCACTGCGCCTCTTTCACTGCCGGAAGACGGCGCGCCTGACGCAGGGCGGACCGGTGAATTCCCCCGACGCCAACCCGATTCCTGTGAAACTCCACATGCCCCATAGTCTGCAGACGTCTGAGGATTTGGTTCGTCCCGTCCGAGCAATCATTGGTGAAAACGATGATCCTGTCGAAACCAAGCACCGTGTGATGGGCCACCCATTCCAGGATATACGGCCCCTCATTCTTCATGGACGTAATCAGGACTTTTTCAGGTTTGCCCATCGCCGCTACCCGATACCTTGTGGTCTTATTGCTTGCTGTCGTCCTGCGGAACGATCTTTTCAATCGCGATCTGTGCGCCCGCGATTGCCCGGATACGCAGCTCGCGGGGGTGAAGCCCCAGAAACTCGTTTACGGCGCGGATCACACCGTCGCCCCACCAACCGCGGCGGTGGTAATCGTCAAAGGCCATGATCCCGCCCGGCTTGATCTTGGGAAACAGGGCCGCCAGATCGGCAGACACGCCTTCGTAGGAATGATCGCCATCGACGTAGGCGAACGAGATACTCTCATCCTCGAACAACTGCAGCGCCGGGACCGAGAAATCGCGGATGATGCCGACTTTGCCCTCATCAATCTCTTTCTCGAAAGTCTTGACGACCTTCTGGAAGATGGCCTCCATCTTTTCGTCTTCGGTCCGGCCGACGAAAGCGGTTGTGTGCGATTCCTCACCGATGTGCTTCCACGGGTCGATCAGGAAAAGCTGGCTGGGCTCCAGCAGCTTGAGAATGGTCGGCGAGAACTCTCCCTGCCACACCCCGATCTCAACCGCGACGCCGCCTTTGGGCAGGCGCGAGAGAAAGGTCCGACGAATGGCGTCTTTCGTGTTCTTCCGCTTGGTCGCCTTCGCCGCCTTGGGCTTTTTCTGGCTTCCGGGCATCGCACCGATGACCTTGGATTCGTCTGACATCTCGACCTCACTGTGGTGACGGGCATTTATTCCAGCCCGCTTTGTTACTTGATGAAGGGCTACCATGCCCAAGACCCAAGAGCCAGAAACTATATGTCCTCAGTGTTAAGTGGAGGTAACTTGTCGATGCCAAGCCACGGTGGCTGCAGGCTGGTGATACGGTACCGGGCCGCATTGCCCCCCAGAAAACTGTTTATCGCTGCAGACATACCCGAATATGACCCCTTCCCCCTGCGGTAAGAGGTAAACGCGATGCTTCCGCCGGGCGCCAGAACGCGGTCGATCCGCCTGAGCAGCTGGGTCATGACACGCTCGGCCCGGACACCGCGAATAATGACCACGCCGACGGATTCGTCCTCGAACAGTTTCAGCATCAACGGGGGCAGCGCCCGGTAGACCCGCAGCCGCCCGTCAACGATGGGTTGCCGGAAATATTCCAAAAAAGCGTAGAACGACCGGTCGAGCGCCTGAAGGTCCGGGTCCTGGGTTGTATCCGCGCAGGCGAAACTGTCCCATGACAAACCCCAGGGGCCGATCACCGTTAACTGAGACACCGCATCTAGCGCCAGTATTTCGTCAACCAGTTCGGGCTCCACATGGCCGATCAGAACCCAGTTTTTCTTCCCGCTGATCGATTTGAGAAAGCTCTGCCGCTGTTCCTTTGTTCGCTCCATCTCTGGCGATGCCGAGGGCAGCAGAGTGGGGTCTTTGGGGTCGAACGGAAGGGAAACCTGCTTGGCATCCGTGATCTTGGCATGCTGTGCTGCGGCGACTTCGTAGTCCAGCGGAGTTTCAAGCGCGTCGAGCCGGGCGAACCATGGAAAACTATTCGGTTTAGGGCTTTGAACTTTTGCCATCTGTCCCAAACGGTTCCACTTTGCGACCTGAGCAAAGCTGACCTCGGGATCTTTGTAGGTTTCAACATCGAAGGAGGCGTTTGCCTCCTCAATCACCCCCAAATCCAGCGCTTTCAAGTTCTGCCCGCTTCGAAAATTCTTATATTTTCGGACAAACTCTTTCGCCGCATCCGTCTCGCGGATCATCGCAATTCTCGATTTATGGAAATCCACTGCGTTTTCGTGCAAATCCCCCAAGACGCTGTCAGCTCGCAGGCGATCGTAAACCTCGCGAAGACGCAGGACTTTAGACAGAATAGATGTCTCTTCGACATCATTGTAGCAATGCAGGTGCCAATAGGCCTGTCCCGTCGCCTCCATCTTCGGGTGAAAGGCCGTGGTGTTCACGTCCCCGCGCAGCCGTTTCATCAGGTAACTCTCAATGGACCTGACGGCATAGTGGTTCATGCGGAACAGGCTTCGCCCGAACCCGGCACCCGTGGTCGAAAAAGCCCACCCCCGCCGCCGCATCGCAGGTGGCAAAGGGTCGCCGTCCCCGTCCACCCAAGCGAACCGATCCGCCTTTCCCCGAACCGGGCCACGGGGTCTGTGGGTGTTGATCGAGCGGTAAGAGCCATTGTTTCGGATCAGGGATTTGAACGCGCGCAGATTTTGCGGCATGACAGCCCCAAGCTGACCGGCCCTGGTAAATTGCTCCACCACGAGGCGATCTTCGAATTCCACCATGCCGTTATGTCCAAAAAGCTGCCACAGCGCCGCAAACCCATCCGCATGCGGCAATGTGTGGAACAGGTCATCCAAGGTACCGCCGCCCACGCGGATATCCAGAAACTCATCAACATCACACACTAAAATCCACTCAGCCTCGTCGTACCACGGCAATTCCATGGCCTTGGCATAGGCAGAGGCCTGAGGCCCAAACTTCCAAGGCCCGGGGTTGTCAATATGCTTCAGGAATCCCAATTCTTCACAGCGCTTAAGGATCTTATCGGTGCCGTCCGAGCAGTCATTTGAACTCACAATGAAATGCGTGAACCCGATGGACAGGTAATAGGCGATCCATTCGAGAATAAACGGCCCTTCGTCCTTCATCGTGGAAATGACAAGTCTCATCCGATAGCACCTGTAGCCGTTTTGCTGCGCTCATTGCCTGTTTCTTGCAGGTTCTTTGGACGCCCAGCTTTGTTATGTGTCCCGGCAGCGCTTTGCAAGCAACCGAACCGCGCGGAATTCGCGCGCGCGGCGTTTCAAATCTGGTCGGCTGCAGTTTGCCGGGAAGATCGAGCAAGACTGTTTTCGGCAGGGCATTTCCCAACGAATACACCGGCGCTCTTAACAGGACATGGCCGGCCAATTTTGTTGCAATACTGCTATGAAATGGTGCGGTCGAGAAGACTCGAACTTCCACGGGTGTTACCCCACAGCGACCTCAACGCTGCGCGTCTACCAATTCCGCCACGACCGCACTGCCATTGGCTTGGTAGAGGCGCGTATAGACGTTGGCGCAGGTGATGTGAAGAGGCAAAAACACAGTGGTTTAAAATCTCGGGACGCGTTCATATTTTGGGACTTAACCTTGACATCCTTATCTGACAGGAACCGCGAATGTCCCAGCCTGAAACCCGACCCGTCATCCAGATCGACATCGTGTCCGACGTGGTCTGCCCCTGGTGTATCGTCGGGTTCCGGCAGCTTGATCTGGCGCTGCAGCAACAGGGCATGCTGGCGCGGCTCAGGTGGCATCCGTTTGAGTTGAACCCGAACATGCCCCCCGAAGGGCAGAACCTGCGTGAGCATATTGCCGAGAAGTACGGCTCGACCGCTGAGCAAAACCAGCAAGCCCGTGCGCAGCTGACCGCGTTGGGCGCGGAACTGGGGTTTACCTTCAATTTCAGCGATGACAGCCGGATCGTGAAGACCTTTGCAGCGCATCAGCTGTTGGATTGGGCGGAAACGCAAGGCCGGCAACACCCGTTGAAGCTGGCGCTGTTCGAGGCCTATTTCACCAAGCAACAGGATGTCTCGGACCCCGAGGTCCTGCTGACCGCCGTCGAAGCGGCCGGACTGGACCCGGACGCGGCGCGGGCGGCGCTGAACTCGGGGCAGCATGCGGCCCCGGTGCGTGAGAAACAGCAGTTCTGGACCAGCCAGGGGATCTCGGGCGTGCCGTCGATGGTCTTTGCCGGGAAATACCTGCTGACCGGGGCGCAGGGGACCGAGACCTACAGCCAGGTCCTGCAGCGCTGCCAAAGCGAGGCCGCCTGACCCCTTTCCCCCACCTGCCCCGCACGGTATGAGGCCCGCATGGAATGGAAAATCACCGACGGTCTGACCAGCTATGAAGACGCTGTCGCCTTTATGGAGGCGCGCGTCGCCGCCATCGCAGCGGGTGAGGCCGATGAATGCGTCTGGCTGCTGGAACATCCGCCGCTTTATACCGCCGGAACCTCAGCCAAGATCGAGGACCTGACCGACCCCGACCGGTTTCCGGTGTATGAAAGCCAACGTGGGGGCGAATACACCTATCACGGGCCCGGCCAGCGTGTTGCTTATGTCATGCTGAACCTGAACACGCGCGGGCGCGATGTGCGCCGGTTCGTGAAGCAGTTGGAGAACTGGGTCATCGCGGCACTGGCGGAATTCAACGTGAACGGGGAAATCCGCGACGGGCGCGTGGGCGTCTGGGTGCGGCGGGACGACAAGCCCAAGACGATCACTGGCAAACCGGCCGAAGACAAGATCGCCGCCATCGGTCTGCGCCTGCGAAAATGGGTCAGCTTTCACGGCATCTCGGTCAATGTTGAGCCGGATCTGGACCATTTCACTGGGATCGTGCCCTGCGGGATCTCCGAATACGGCGTCACCTCTCTGGTCGATCTGGGGTTGCCCGTGACCATAGCAGACCTGGACGCCGCCCTGCAGAAAACCTTTGCCGAAGTCTTTGAGCACGCCGAGGCCTGATCCCTCGAATCACTTTGAGACATTCAGGCAAACAACAATTCTGCGCGCTAAGATCGTCTGTTTCCCGTCAGCACAACAATTGACCGGCAGTACCGCGGGTTTTCGACCAATTTTAACCAAAACGCGCTTTGGTTGAATACAGCGCGGCGGAAATCACGTAATCTGAAATTGCCAATCTTGAGTGAGTGGTATGTTAACCGGTCGACCGGGGCCTGCCCCCGAGAAATCCGTATAGTGTTTGGTACGAGTCTGCCGTTCCGACCCAAAATCGGAACGGCAATTCTCATTCCGGGATCACGCCAACGCGGCTTTGATCTTTTCCGCATGCTCCGCGATCAGGTCGAAATCCCCCATATTGCCCGGCGGGCGCATCGAGACGCCCTCGTGCCGTGGCAGAACGTGGAAGTGCAGGTGGAACACCTCTTGCCCGCCAGCGGCTTCGTTGAACTGTTGGATGGTGATGCCGTCGGCTCCGAATGCCTCTTTCGTAGCCCTCGCCAGTTTCTGGACTGTCGCCATTACCGCGGATAGCTGTTCGGGCGAGGCATCCAGCACGTTGCGGCAGGGCGTTTTGGGGATCACCAGAAGATGACCATCGGTGCGCGGCATGATGTCCATGAAGGCCAGCGTGTCGTCGTCCTCGTAGACGCGGGTCGATGGGATTTCTCCGCGCAGGATCTTGGCGAAGATGTTCTCGGGGTCATAGGCGGCCATATCTGATCTCCGGTTTTCGGGCGTTTGCGACAGTTCTGCGGCGCGGCCTTGCAGGGGTCAAGGTAGATGTCGACACTGTCCCTCTTGAATTCAGGGCCGGAATAGCCAGATAGGACCCGTTCAGGACCCGGAAATCGCGCGGCAGACACTTGCCCGCGACAATTAATCTTGATCCAGATCAAACTCGACCATTGAAGGTCGCCCCTACGCATTCTAAAACCAGCAGGAATCCCGCGCGTCAGAGAGGTCTGACAGCGCGGTGTAGTTGCAACAGGAGGCACCTAAATGGCAGACGCAGCCATTCATGGTCACGATCATGAAGACCAGCGCAGCTTTTTCACGCGCTGGTTCATGTCGACCAACCACAAGGACATCGGGATTCTCTACCTGATCTTCTCGGCGCTGGCCGGGTTCATCTCGGTGGCGATGACCGTCTATATGCGGCTCGAACTGATGCACCCCGGTGTGCAGTACATGTGCCTCGAAGGGTTCATGGCCGACCCGTGTACCCCCAACGGACACCTGTGGAACGTGATGATCACCTACCACGGTGTTCTGATGATGTTCTTCGTGGTCATCCCTGCCCTGTTCGGCGGATTTGGCAACTATTTCATGCCGTTGCAGATCGGCGCGCCGGATATGGCGTTCCCGCGGATGAACAACCTGTCCTTCTGGCTGTATGTTGCCGGTACCTCGCTGGGTGTGGCCTCGTTGCTGTCTCCGGGTGGTAACGACCAATTGGGTTCGGGCGTAGGCTGGGTGCTTTACCCGCCGCTGTCCACGACCGAAGGCGGCATGTCCATGGACCTTGCGATCTTCGCCGTGCACGTATCGGGCGCCTCCTCGATCCTCGGCGCGATCAACATGATCACCACCTTCCTGAACATGCGTGCCCCGGGCATGACCCTGTTCAAGGTGCCGCTGTTTAGCTGGTCGATCTTCGTCACCTCTTGGCTGATTCTGCTGTCGCTGCCAGTTCTGGCGGGCGCGATCACCATGCTGCTGATGGACCGCAACTTTGGCTTCACCTTCTTTGATCCGGCCGGTGGCGGTGATCCGATCCTGTATCAGCATATCCTGTGGTTCTTCGGCCACCCGGAAGTGTACATCGTGATCCTGCCCGGGTTCGGCATCATCAGCCACGTGATCGCCACCTTCTCGCGCAAGCCGATCTTTGGCTATCTGCCGATGGTCTGGGCGATCATCGCGATCGGTGTTCTGGGCTTTGTCGTCTGGGCGCACCACATGTACACCGTTGGCATGTCGCTGCGTCAGCAGGCGTATTTCATGCTGGCCACGATGGTTATCGCGGTTCCGACAGGTGTTAAGGTGTTCTCGTGGATCGCGACCATGTGGGGCGGTTCCATCGAGTTCAAGACACCGATGCTGTTCGCCTTCGGCTTCCTCTTCCTGTTCACCGTAGGCGGTGTAACCGGTGTGGTGCTGTCGCAGGCCGGTATCGACCGCGCTTATCACGACACCTACTACGTGGTGGCTCACTTCCACTATGTGATGAGCTTGGGTGCTGTCTTCGCGATCTTCGCAGGTGTGTACTTCTACTTCTCGAAAATGACCGGTCGTCAGTATTCCGAGTTCTGGGGCAAGGTTCACTTCTGGATGTTCTTCATCGGTGCAAACCTGACCTTCTTCCCGCAGCACTTCCTGGGCCGTCAGGGCATGCCGCGCCGCTATATCGACTACCCCGAGGCGTTCGCCCAGTGGAACTTCGTGTCGTCGATTGGTGCGTTTGTGTCCTTCGCCTCGTTCCTGCTGTTCTTCGGCATCGTGATCTACGCCCTGCTGCGTGGCGCGAAAGAGACCCGTCCGAACCCGTGGAACGAATACGCGGACACGCTGGAATGGACCCTGCCCTCGCCGCCGCCCGAGCATACGTTCGAGCAGCTGCCAAAGCAGGAAGACTGGGACAAAGGCCACGCGCACTGATCCCACGGTAAACCCAACAAAACCCCGCCAAAACCGGCGGGGTTTTTCTTTGGCATAAGAACCGGTTCACGCGCTGAAAACGTGGCCAAGTCGCCAGAACGGCAAAAATAGGCTATTCTGGTTCGGGCAAACCATCCGGCAAACCGGAGTGTTCAGATGCCCGAAATCGACTTTTGGTATTCCATCGGCAGCACCTACAGCTTCCTGACAATCATGCGGCTGGATGAGTGGTGCGCGGAAAATGATGCAACGGTAAAGTGGCGCCCCTTCAACGTGCGCACCGTGATGTCTGAACAGCAAAACGTGCCCTTTGCAGGCAAACCGGTCAAATCCGCCTATATGTGGCGCGATATCGAGCGTCGCGCGGCCAAGTACCACATTCATGCCAAACTGCCCGCCCCCTACCCGATCACCGATCTGGCGCTGGCCAATCAGGTCGCCCTGATGGGCATGCAGGCTGGTTGGGGCAAGGCGTTCACCCAGAACCTCTATCGCATCTGGTTTGAAGAAGGCACCGAGGCCGGCAGCGAAAGCGCCCTGTCCGAAGCTCTGCTGCGCTGCCAGCAGGACCCGCGCCTGACCCTAGCCCGCGCCCGCGGCCCCGAAGCCGTCGCCGCGCTAGAGGCCGAGACCGAGCAGGCCACAAAACTGGGCGTATTCGGCGCGCCCAGCCTTGTCGTGCGCGGAGAGGTCTTCTGGGGCGATGACCGTCTGGACGATGCCCTGTCCTGGGCGCGCGTCGGCCACGTCATCTGATCATTTGCGCTTCGACATGGCGCGGCGCTGCGCTATTTTTCTCACATGCCGTATGCATGGAATCAGACCTCGGACTCCGAACAGCAGCTGCGCCTGTGGCCACATAACTCGCTGCCCAAACGTGGGGCGATGATTGTGATCCTGTCGGTCTTTCTGTTTGGCCTGATACCCCTGCTTGCGGTGCTGGGATCGGTGATCCTGTGGGGGTTGCTGCCCTTCCTGCTGCTGACAGTTCTGGGCCTGTGGCATGCCATCCAGACCAACTACCGCGCCCGCAGTGAATTCGAAGTGCTGACGCTAAGCGGCACCCAAGCGCATCTGGTCCATCACACGCCCGGACGACAGCAACAGGAATGGTCCTGCAACCGTTATTGGGCTCGGCCCGAGATGCACAAAAAAGGCGGACCCGTCCCACATTACGTCACCCTGATCGGCGACGGGCGCGAGGTCGAAATCGGTGCGTTTCTGTCCGAGGATGAGCGTATCACCCTGTATGACGATTTGGTTCAGAAACTGCGCGACCCCGCCGAGCAGTCGCTCTAGCCGTTTGAAGCGGCGCAGAGGTGGTCCTTGACCATCGGTCCGACCTTGCCGAAATCCATCTGGCCGGTATAGCGCGTTTTCAACTCACCCATGACCTTGCCCATATCGCGGATCGAACCCGCGCCGGTCGCCGTGATGGCAGTCTGAATCGCCTTGGTGACTTCGTCGTCGTCCAACTGCTTGGGCAGGAATTCCTCGATCACATCGACCTCGCGCAACTCACGCTCGGCCAGATCCAGCCGCCCGCCCTCTTCATAGGCGCGCGCACTTTCCTTGCGCTGCTTGGTCATTTTCCCAAGGATTTCAAGAACCTCGGCGTCGCCGCATCCCTTGACCTCTTCATTGTCCGAGGCCCGTGCAGCGATGTCCCGATCCTTGATCGCCGCATTGATCAACCGCAGCGTCGACAGGCGCTCGGCCTCTTTGTCTTTCATTGCTTGCTTCAGGGCGGCATTCACCCGTGATCGCATATCCATATGGTCTGTCCATCCCCATGGCAAAGGAACCCCGACCATATCGAAACAAAAAGGCAGGCACAACAGGGGGTGAAAGCGCTTAACCCATTGAAAAACAACAATAGCCTAAATTTTGATCAGGCTTGACCCAACGCCTCATCCCCCTTAGGTATGCGCCGGTTTACCTTGCAGGAGAGTCGCGCCATGGCCCAGAACGCCCCGTCCAAGCCCACCGCATGTCTGGCATTGGCCGATGGAACGCTTTTCTACGGAATTGGCTTCGGCGCAACCGGTCAGACCGTGGCCGAGCTGTGTTTCAACACCGCCATGACCGGCTATCAGGAGATCATGACCGACCCCTCTTATGCGGGCCAGATCGTGACCTTCACATTCCCCCATATCGGGAATGTGGGCGTGAACCCCGACGATGACGAAACCGGCGATCCGGTTGCGGCTGGCATGGTGGTCAAGTGGGACCCAACCGAGCCGTCGAACTGGCGCTCGGCCGAAGAACTGAAAAGCTGGCTGGCGCGCCGTGGCCGCATCGCCATCGGCGGCGTCGATACCCGCCGTCTGACCCGCGCGATCCGCCAGCAAGGTGCGCCCCATGTCGCGCTGGCACATGATCCGGAAGGAAACTTCGATATCGCCGCCCTGATCGCCGCCGCGCGCGGTTTTGCCGGACTGGAAGGCATGGATCTGGCCAAGGACGTCACCTGCGCCCAAAGCTATCGGTGGGACGAGATGCGTTGGGCCTGGCCAGATGGTTACAAGCGGCAGGAAGCACCCGTGCACAAGGTCGTGGCACTGGATTTTGGGGCCAAACGGAACATCCTGCGCTGCCTCGCTTCGGCCGGTTGCGACGTGACCGTCCTGCCCGCCACCGCCACCGCTGCCGAGGTACTGGCGCATGAGCCGGATGGTGTCTTCCTGTCGAACGGCCCCGGCGACCCAGCCGCCACCGGCGAATATGCGGTGCCAATGATCAAAGAGGTGCTGGACACCACCAGCCTGCCGGTCTTTGGCATCTGCCTCGGCCACCAGATGCTGGCCTTGGCCCTTGGTGGTCAGACAGTCAAGATGAACCACGGCCATCACGGTGCGAACCATCCGGTCAAGGATCTGGACACCGGCAAGGTCGAGATCACCTCGATGAACCACGGCTTCGCCGTTGATGCACAAACCCTGCCCGAGGGCGTGGTGGAAACCCACCGCTCGTTGTTTGACGGATCGAACTGCGGCATCCGCATGACCGATCGTCCGGTCTATTCGGTGCAATACCACCCCGAAGCCTCACCCGGCCCGCAGGACAGTTTCTATCTGTTTGAACGGTTCGCAGCAGCCATGGCGGATCAAAAAACACAGGCTTAACGCCGAAATCATCAGCGTTAACCACACGTTAACCCTGTTTAAGCAATCCTGCCCAGCGTGATTTGCGGCAGGGTTTTCTTATGGTCGAACTGAAGCTTCAGCGTCAAACGCAGGCGCAGCCGGTACCCGGGCCGCGGTCGCGCAAACCGTTGGGCACCTGCCTGCTGGACCAAGGCATCATCACCTCGGACCAACTGGCGCAGGCTTTGCGGATGCAGATGCGCCAGAACGCGCCGCTGGGTGAGATACTGGTGGGCGAAGGCTGGGCCAGCCGGGCGCAGGTTCTTGCAGCCCTGTCCGAGCAAACCGGCCTGCAGATCGCCGATCTGGACCAGATGCCGCCACCTGCGGACCTCTGCGCATTGAAACCGGTGGAGTTCTGGCTGACCCATAACGTGTTGCCGTGGATGCGCGTGGGTCCAATCCTGCTGGTTGCGACCGCGCGCCCGGACGCATTCCCCGCCATTGCCGAAGCCCTGAAAGACAGCGGTCAGACCATCGTCCCGGTTCTGGCCGGGCCCGAGCAGATCGACGCCGCCATCGCCCGTCACTATGCGATGCCACTGGCGCAAGCGGCAGAGACGAGGGTGAACGTCGGGCAAAGCTGCCGCAACTGGTCAGCCCGGGCGCGGACCGGCTCGGTGCTGGGGATGATGCTGTTTCTGGCCACACTCATTACACTTTTTCCGACCATCGGCCTTA
Organism: Ruegeria sp. G12; assembly: GCF_056533565.1. Taxonomy (NCBI): domain Bacteria; kingdom Pseudomonadati; phylum Pseudomonadota; class Alphaproteobacteria; order Rhodobacterales; family Roseobacteraceae; genus Ruegeria; species Ruegeria sp. G12. The sequence continues at coordinate 42,385 of NZ_JBQFOO010000010.1, read as the reverse complement.
GCCTGTTGCTGGGCACTACGCTGCTCACATTGGCGCTGTTTCTGGCGCTCAGACTGTCGGGCCTGATCGCCTATCTGCTGCCACGCAAGGCGCGATCGGCTGCCGATGGCCCGATCCGCCTGCCCTGTGTCTCGATCCTTGTCCCGCTTTACAAGGAACGCGAGATCGCGGATATCCTGATCGCCCGGCTACGCCGTCTGACCTATCCCAAGGCGCTGCTGGACGTCATTCTGGTGCTGGAAGAACAGGACGACGTGACAAAAGCGGCGCTTGAACAGGTCGAACTGCCAAGCTGGATGCGCGCCATCGTGGTGCCTCAGCACGGGGATCTGACCACTAAGCCCCGCGCCATGAACTACGCTCTGGATTTCTGTCGCGGCGACATTCTGGGTGTCTGGGACGCCGAGGATGCGCCGGTACCAGATCAATTGGAAACGGTAGCCCGCCACTTTGCGACCGCGCCCGAGGATGTCGTCTGCCTGCAGGGCGTGCTGGACTATTACAACCCCCGCACCAACTGGCGGTCGCGCTGTTTCACCATCGAATACAGCGGGTGGTTCCGGGTGATCCTAAAGGGAATTGCCCGGTTGAGGTTGGTCGTCCCCTTGGGTGGTACCACGTTCTTCTTCCGCCGCGACAAGCTGCTGGAACTGGGCGGATGGGATGCCCACAACGTCACCGAGGACGCAGAGCTTGGAGTGCGCCTCAGCCGCGCCGGATACCGGACCGAAATCGTCAACACCACCACCTATGAAGAGGCCAACTTTCGCGCCTGGCCCTGGGTCAAGCAACGCTCGCGCTGGCTCAAGGGGTTCATGGTGACCTATCTGGTGCATATGCGCGCGCCGGGCCAATTGCTGCGCGATCTGGGGTTGTTGCGTTTTCTGGGGCTACAGGCGTTCTTTCTTGGCACGTTGGGGCAGTTCCTACTGGCCCCGGTCCTGTGGGTGTTCTGGCTGATCTTCCTCGGCCTGCCCCATCCGTTTCAGCCTATCATGACGCCCAGCTTCCTAACCGGCTGCGTCTACCTGTTTCTGATCGCCGAAGCCGCCAACCTACTGGTCGGGATGCTGGGAGTGATCGCGGGGAAACGCCGGTTCCTGCTGCCTTGGGTGCCGACGATGGTTCTGTACTACCCGTTGGGTGTTTTGGCGGCCTACAAAGGCCTTTGGGAGCTGGTCGTAGATCCCTTCTTCTGGGACAAAACCCAACACGGGCAAGCTGGCGAAGACCAGCCCCCTAAATCCTAGCCCTCCCGCCGAACCGCATCCTGTTTCAGACGGGTCATAAACGCGATCGAGATATGGTCTTTCAACGCGCGCGCCGCGGCTTCTTCGTCGCGGGCGGCGATGGCCTCGACAATGCCTTTATGCTCGTTCTGCGCAATCTCCCCACGCCCTTGCACGGCCAGCGAGGTCGTCGCCATCAGCGCCATCGTGCGGTGCACAAGGTCAAGCTGTTGCACCAGATAGCGGTTGTGCGAGGCCAGATGAATTTGCTCATGAAACCGCCGGTTGGCTCGCGACAGCGCCGTTGGATCGTTGACCAGCGCGTCATCGGCGGCGACCATGTCCTGCAGCACCCTGATTTCTTCCTCGGTGGCGTGTTTCGCGGCCAGACTTGCGGCTAGCCCCTCAAGCTCTCGCCGCACGACGTACAGTTCAGCCATCTGGTTGTGGTCCAGCGACGCCACGATCAACGACCGCCCGTCCCGTTCCAGCAAAGACTGGGTTTCCAACCTCTGCAACGCCTCGCGGATTGGAGTGCGGGACACGCCAAACCGCTCGGCCAATTCGCTTTCAACCAGCCGATCGCCGGGTTTGTAGACGCCCACATCGATGGCTTCGAGTATCAGGCTGTAGGCGTCCTTGTTGGACTGTCGGGACTGGCGCATGTGGTGTTATGTCTCCTCGTTCGGACATGTCTATCCGTCCCGAGGGTCTGCAATCAAGAGCGGCATTGAAAACCGGCTCGCCGCGTCCTAAACCCGGATCATGGTTAAACCCGCCTTCAGCCACGTCACCCAATGGGTGTTCGATCTGGACAACACGCTTTATCCGCCGCACATGCGCCTGTTCGATCAGATCGAGGTGCTGATGACGGATTACGTGGTTCAGGCCATCGGCGTTGACCGGGCCGAGGCGGACCGGCTGCGCTCGCACTATTGGCGCGAATACGGCACCACGCTGGCCGGTCTGATGGCCGAGCATGATCTGGATCCCGATCCCTATCTGCGCGCCGTGCATCAGGTGGACATGAGCCACATGGACCCTGACGCCGAACTGGCCGGCCACATCCGATCCCTGCCCGGCCGCCGGATCGTCTACACCAACGGCAGCGCGCCCTATGCCGAGCGGGTTCTGGAGGCGCGCGGATTGTCGGGCCTGTTCGACGCGATCTACGGCATCGAGCACGCCGGATACCGCCCCAAACCAACCAAGGCCGCTTTCGAGGCGATCTTTGCGAAAGACGGCATTCAGGCCAAAACCGCCGCCATGTTCGAGGATGATCCCCGCAATCTGGCCGCCCCGCATGAAATGGGCATGCGCACCGTACACGTCGCCCCCGAGCCGCACGAAGCCGATCATATCCACCATCACACCGACGACCTGACGTTCTTTCTGTCCCGCCTGCGATAGCCTGTCACACTGCGACGTTCCGCACATTTTGCACCCGCAGCACGAGCCCTATATCGCCTCTTGCGACGAACAGAACGGAGACCTCCAATGAGCGCGATCGAAAACCTTCGGCGCCCGCCGATGTGGCAACGCCTGCTATTTGCAATTCCCTTGTTTGGATGGATGGCCCACGATGCCACCCAGAGCGAGGATTGGGGCTATACCGCCCTTGCCATTTTCAGCATGTGGGGCTGTTCCACCCTGTTGTTCGGCCTGCCGGGTCTCTACATTCCTGCCCTGATGATGGTGCCGGTGATGTTCCTGATCCTCATCCTGATCTCTCGGGGGTAAGGCACGGGACAGGATGTCACTTGGCGCGTCCGGCGGAACCGCATTAGGGTCCGCCCAAAACGATGGGAAACGCCATGACTAACAGCTGCGATATCCTGATCTCCGGCGGCGGAATCGCTGGCCTGACCGCCGCGGCGGTGTTCGGGGCAGCCGGGTTCGACGTTGTCTGCGTCGACCCCACCCCGCCGATCACCGAACGCGATGTGGATGGGTCCGACCTGCGGACAACGGCGTTCCTGCAACCCGCGCACGGGTTGCTGGAACAATGCGGCCTGTGGGACCGCCTGGACGCCCACGCAGCCCCGCTGCAGATCATGCGCATCGTGGATGCCGGTGGCGATGTGCCTGAACCGCGTGTAGTCCGCGATTTCAACGCATCGGACATCTCGGATCAGCCCTTTGGCTGGAACCTGCCCAACTGGCTGCTGCGGCGCGAGATGGTGGCGCGGCTGGCCGAACTGCCCAATGTCGACTTCCGCCCCGGCACCGGCACCGTCAGCCTGTTTACCCGCACCGCCGAAGCGCGCGTGGGGTTGAGCGATGGCAGCCGAATTCGCTGCAATTTGGTAGTCGCGGCCGACGGGCGCAATTCGCCGACGCGCGAGGCTGCCGGGATCAACGTGCGCACGACGCGTTATGGGCAGAAGGCGCTGGCCTTTGCGGTCACGCATCCTATCGCGCATGAGAACGTCTCAACTGAGATTCACCGGTCCGGCGGCCCCTTCACGCTTGTTCCTCTGCCCGATTGGCAGGGCCAGCCCTCCTCAGCCACCGTCTGGATGGAACGCGGCCCTCGCGCGGTTGAGTTGCTGAATCTCGACGACAGCGCGTTCGAGGCTGCTATGACCGAACGGTCCTGCGGCTTGTTCGGGCCGCTGAAACTGGCCTCGCGCCGCACGATCTGGCCGATCATCAGCCAGTCGGCAGACCGCTTGTCCGGCGAGCGCGTCGCCCTGATGGCCGAGGCCGCGCATGTGGTGCCGCCCATCGGCGCGCAGGGGCTGAATATGTCTTTGGGCGATCTGCGTTGCCTGCTGGACCTAGCGCAGGCCCGCCCCGAGGGTCTGGGCGACGCGCAGATGCTAGACGCCTATCACAAGGCCCGGCACACCGAGATCGAACTGCGCGTCAAAGGCATCGACCTGCTGAACCGCGCCTCGATGATCGAGGCGCGCCCGTTGCGCGATGCGCGGGCGATGGGGCTGAATGCGCTCTATTCCCTGCCGCCCGTGCGCAAAACGTTGATGCAGATGGGCCTCGGGGTGCGCTGAGGCCCGCTGGTTACAAAACCTGATCCAAAACGCGTTTCAGACGGGCAATCGTGCCGTCCACGTCATACAGCTTGTCCAGCCCGAACAGGCCCAGACGGAAGGTGCTGAACCCCTCGGGCTCATCACATTGCAGCGGCACACCGGCGGCGATCTGCATACCCAAGGCGGCGAATTTTTTGCCGTTCTGAACCTCGGGGTCCGAGGTATAGCTGACCACCACCCCCGGCGCGCCGAACCCGTCTGCCGCGACTGAGACGACGCCCTTGTCCTTCAACATTGCACGAACACCGTTGCCGAGCGCCCATTGCGCGTCGCGCAGCTTCTCGAACCCGTATTCTTGCGTTTCAGTCATCGTATCGCGGAACGCCCGCAACGCGTCCGTAGGCATCGTCGCATGATAGGCATGACCGCCATTCTCATAGGCCTGCATGATCTGCCGCCACTTCTTCAGGTCGATTGCGAAACTGTCAGATGTCGTCTGATCCAACCGCGCCTCGGCATTCTCGGACAGCATGACCAGACCGGCGCAGGGCGATGCGCTCCAGCCTTTTTGCGGGGCCGAGATCAGCACATCGACGCCGGTGGCCTTCATATCAACCCAGACGCAGCCCGATGCGATGCAGTCCAAAACCATCAACGCCCCGACGTCATGCGCTGCGGACGCCATGGCCTTTATGAAGTCATCCGGCAGAATAACACCCGCCGAGGTTTCCACATGCGGGGCGAAGACCACATCCGGGCGCTGGTCGTGAATCGCCGCTACAACCTCTTCAATCGGCGCAGGGGCAAAAGGCGACGGGCTGGAATTGCCGGTTTCGCGCGCTTTCAGAACAGTTGCCGACGCAGTCAGCGCGCCGCTTTCGATGATCTGGCTCCACCGATAGGAAAACCACCCGTTGCGCACGACCAGAACTCTAGCGTCGCGCGCAAACTGGCGGGCAACCGCCTCCATCCCATAGGTGCCGCCACCGGGAATGATGGCAACCCCATCGGCGTTGTAGACCTGCCGCAGCATGTCAGAAATGTCGCGCATCACCTGCTGAAAGCTGGCTGACATGTGGTTCAGCGAGCGATCCGTGAACACGACCGAGAATTCTTCAAGGCCGTTTGGGTCGATGGAATCCAGCAAAGCGGGCATGGTCTGTCCTTTCGATCAGTTACCCGAATTCTTGGCTTCTTCACGCGGATTGGTAAAGTGTGAAATTTCTGGTTGAGTTGACCTGACGGCAACTCACGTATTTGACATAATTTCGCCCCACACACCGCTGAAAACACAAGATATGACGCCATATAGTGTCATACCTCTTTACACTTTGACGTGCTTCTGCACAGATAAGCACACTTTTTACATGAAAGGGCTTTTGTACCCGTGACTGCCCAAAAGCGGATCAGTTTCCAGTATGTTCGTGACGAAGTTAAACGAAGAATTGAAAGCCGAGTTTGGCCACAAGGCTCGTTACTCCCAACCGAGACACAGCTAGCCGAAGAATTCAACTGCGCTCGCGCAACGGTCAATCGCGCTCTGCGGGAACTGGCCGAGCAAGGCTTTGTGGAACGCAAACGTAAAAGCGGCACGCGGGTCAAGAAAGAACCCAGCAAACACGCGAAGCTGGAGTTCTCGCTGACCCGCCAGATGGTCGAAAGCCAGAACGCCACGTACCGCTATGCGCTTGTGGAACGTGAGGTGGTTTCAAGCCCCGGTTGGCTGGCCTCGCAGCTTGGCGTGTCGCCCGATGCGCGGGTGCTGCATGTGGTCTGCATGCACTACGCTGACAATCGCCCGTTTCTGCTTGAGGAACGCTGGATCAACATCGAAGCCGTCCCCGATGTGGAACAGGCCGACCTCAGCGAAAGCGGGCCGCATGAGTGGTTGTTGAACGCCGCGCCCTTTTCGGATGCCGAGGTCGCGTTCTGCGCCATTTCTGCCGATGGCCGTCTTGCCGAGTTCATGGGGACCACAGCCGGGGCGTCGATGATTCAGCTTGAACGCACCACGTGGAAGGGCGATGTGCCGATTACATTCGCCCGCATGACACATCACCCCGGCTATTGCATTCGGACCCGATACTGAAGTCAATCAGCCGATCGGCCCCGGCAGGCGTTCCTCGCTGAGCAGAACGTTTGCTTCGACGTCCCCGGCCCCCGGCAGCGTCATGATCCGCCGTCTCAGCACACGCTCGAAATCGGACAAGTCTCGCGCGACGACCCGAAGGCGGTAATCGTAAAGCCCCAGCACATGTTCAACGGTTTGAACCTCGGGAATGGCGCTGACGGCGCGCTCGAAATCTTCCAGACTGACCTGCCCCTTTCGCGCGAGTTTGACGCCCAAAAACACGGTCACGCCAAATCCCAGCGCCTCGGCGTTCAGGCGCAGGCGACGCCCTTTGATCACGCCTGCCTGTTCCAACCGCCGAATCCGCCGCCACGTGGCAGGCTGCGACAGGCCAAAACGCCGCCCCAGCGCCCCGGCGCTTTGGGTGGCATCCTGTACCAGAGCGCGCAGGATCTTGCGATCGACCTCATCCAGTTCGATCATACCGGCAGCACCTCGTTCCGCTTGACCCGGGCGATATGCATCAGCGCCTCGATATCGGCGATATGAGGCAAGGTCAGGATACGGTCGCGATAGACCTTCTGATAATGGTTCATGTCCCGCGCCAGAACCGAAAGACGCACATCGACCCGGCCCAGAAAGGTCTGGATCTCGATCACCTCGGCCACCTCGCGCGCCGCAGCGGTGAATTCGTCAAACGCCCGCGCCTGCGTCTTGTCCAGCGTCACCCGCAACGACACCTCAACCGCATATCCCAGCGCCGCCCAGTCGATGACAGTCTCCTGCCCCTCGATCACCCCAGTGGCCTGCATCTTCTCGATCCGCCGCCAGCAGACGCCGGTGCTGATCCGGCAGCGCTCGGCCAGATCCGCCGTGGTCAGGCTGGGTTCAGCCTGAAACTGGCGCAGAATACGCCGATCAACATCATCAAGCATGATTTTTTCACATTCATTATGTTTGAAGAATTATTCTTCATCTTTTTCTCAAATACTCAATCACAACGCTCTCGCCAATACCCAAAGCTAAGGATAGAAACACCGCAATCGAAACTGAAAGGACCGGCAAAATGCGCGTCTACTACGATCGCGATTGCGACATCAACCTGATCAAAGACAAGAAAGTGGCGATTCTGGGCTATGGCTCGCAAGGCCACGCCCACGCGCTGAACCTGCGCGACTCTGGTGCCAAGAACCTTGTCGTCGCCCTGCGCGAAGGCTCGGCATCTGCCAAGAAAGCCGAAGCCGAAGGCCTGCAGGTCATGGGCATCGCCGAGGCTGCAGCCTGGTGCGACCTGATCATGTTCACCATGCCCGACGAATTGCAGGCCGAAACCTACAAGAAATACGTCCACGACAACATCAAACCGGGTGCTGCCATCGCATTTGCCCACGGCCTGAACGTGCATTTCGGCCTGATCGAGCCGAAAGAAGGCGTCGACGTCATCATGATGGCCCCCAAAGGCCCCGGCCACACCGTGCGCGGCGAATACACCAAAGGCGGCGGCGTGCCCTGCCTGGTGGCCGTCGACAAGGACGCAACCGGCAAGGCGCTGGAAATCGGCCTGTCCTATTGCTCGGCCATCGGTGGCGGCCGTTCGGGCATCATCGAAACCAACTTCCGCGAAGAATGCGAAACCGACCTGTTCGGCGAACAGGCCGTTCTGTGCGGTGGTCTGGTCGAACTGATCCGCTGCGGCTTTGAAACTCTGGTCGAAGCGGGCTACGCGCCCGAGATGGCCTATTTCGAGTGTCTGCACGAAGTGAAGCTGATCGTTGACCTGATCTATGAAGGCGGCATTGCCAACATGGATTACTCGATCTCGAACACCGCCGAGTACGGTCAGTACGTCACCGGCCCGCGCATCCTGAAATACGACGAGACCAAAGCGCGCATGAAAGAGGTTCTGAACGATATCCAGCAGGGTAAATTCGTTCGCGACTTCATGCTGGAGAACGCCGTTGGTCAGCCGACCATCAAAGCGTCGCGCCGCGCCAATGACGAGCACATGATCGAGGAAACCGGTGCCAAACTGCGCGCCATGATGCCCTGGATCTCGGCCGGCAAGATGGTCGATAAAGAAAAGAACTAAGGTCGGCGAAAGCCACGGAAAAGGGCGGCCGCTACGGTCGCCCTTTTTCATTTGCACCCGGCCTTTTCCCGGCACATAAACCGCTGGTGGTATTGACCATTCCCACCAACCCACAGGACGCGCCATGGTTCAGCAACCAACAAAACAGGATTGGAGCGGTGTTTTCACGCTTGGCCTGATTTGGGGCGCCACGTTCATGGTCGTTGCGATGGCGCTGGAGGGGTATGGCCCGATAACGGTGGCAACCTCGCGGACAACGCTTGGGGCCGTGACCCTGCTGGGTTTGATGTGGGCGAGCGGTCGCAAGATGCCGGTGCTGACGCCCGCTTTGGGCACATCGGTTGTCCTGATCGGAGTGCTCTCCACCGCTGTGCCCTTCATGCTGCTCAGCTGGGGCCAGCAATTCGTACCCTCTGCCTTTGCCGGATTGTCGATGGCGGCAATTCCCCTGATGGTGCTCCCGCTGGCGCATTTCTTCTCGGACGAACCGCTGAACCTGCGCCGTCTTCTTGGCGTGTGTCTGGGGTTCTCGGGCGCGCTGGTTCTGATCGGCCCCGGCCTTGCGCAACTGGGTCAGGGGGCTGAGCCGCTGGCACAACTGGCCTGCATCACGGCAGCGCTGTGCTACGCCAGTTCTTCGGTCATGACCCGACGCTGCCCGCCGGTGGACCCTCTGGTGTTGGCGGCTTTGACGCTTGTGGTTGGTGCCGTGATCCTATTGCCGATCATGCTGGTGACCGAGGGTCTGCCGACCTGGCAAGGCCCCCGCCCCACATTTGCGCTGATTTTTCTGGGGCTCGTGCCGACGGCCTTTGCCACCTTGCTGCGCGTGTCGGTCACCCGCAGCGCCGGGTCGGTGTTCCTGACGCTGGTGAACTATCAGGTTCCGATCTGGTCAATGATCTTCGGCGCATGGATCCTGTCCGAGGCCCTGCCCCTGCGCTTTTTCATCGCCCTCACCCTGATCCTGACCGGCATGGCAATCAGCCAGTGGTTCAGCCTGCGCAAGGCCCTGTTCGGCAGTTAACCTGCGGCGGCTTCGACCTCGGCCACAATGCTGTCGACCACTTGAACCAAAAGCCCGTCGTCTTCGCATTCCGCCATAACGCGGATCAGCGGCTCGGTCCCCGACTTGCGGATCAGTAACCGGCCCTGCCCGTTCAGGCGCGCCTCAGCGTCAGCAATGGCAGCCTTTACGCTTTGGCTTTCCAGCGGAAGCTGCCCGGCGCTGAACCGCACGTTCTTCAGCAATTGCGGCACGGTTTCAAATTGCTTTGACAGTTCGGATGCCTTGCGGCCGGACAAAACCATCTCGGCCAGAAAGTGCAGCCCGGCCATCAGCCCGTCGCCGGTGGTGGCGTAATCGCTCATCACGATGTGACCGGACTGTTCGCCGCCAAGGTTGAACCCACCTTCGCGCATCCGTTCGACCACATAGCGGTCTCCGACGGCGGTGCGTTCCAACTGCAACCCGCGCGCGCCTAGGTGCCGCTCCAGCCCGAGGTTCGACATAACCGTCGCAACAAGGGCTCCGCCTTTCAACTGACCCGATCTGGCCCAGGCCGTCGCCAGCAAGGCCATCAACTGGTCGCCATCAGCCACCTGCCCGGTCTCATCAATCACAACAACCCGGTCTGCGTCACCGTCAAGGCAAATGCCAACGTCCGCGCCATGCGCTACCACGGTTTCCGCAGCCATCTGGGGTTTGGTGGACCCGCAATTCTGATTAATATTCTTACCGTTGGGCGCAACGCCGACCGGGATGACCTCGGCCCCAAGCTCCCACAGAACCTCGGGCGCGGTGCGGTGGGCCGCGCCGTTGGCGCAATCGATGACCACCTTGAGCCCGTCCAGCCGCAACTCTCGCGGGAGCGAGGATTTGACCCGCTCACCATACCGGAACCGCGCATCATCGACCCGGCGCGCACGCCCAATATTTTGCGCCTGAGCGGGCCTGACCCCCTCTTCGATCAGCTTCTCGATCTCGGCCTCGGCCTGATCCGACAGTTTGAACCCGTCCGGTCCAAAGAACTTGATCCCGTTATCTTCGGCCGGGTTGTGACTGGCCGAGATCATCACCCCGAGGTCCGCCCGCATCGACCGTGTCATCAGCCCCACGGCCGGGGTCGGCACCGGCCCGAGCAACAGCACATTCATCCCGGTCGAGGTCAGCCCTGCCGTCAGAGCGTTCTCCAGCATATAACCGGAAAGGCGCGTGTCCTTGCCGATCACCACACGGTGCACACCGGTCGCGTCGCGGCGGAAATACCGCCCCACGGCCGCGCCGATGCGCAGGGCCATCTCGGCGGTCATCGGATGCGTGTTGGCCGTGCCCCGCACTCCGTCGGTTCCGAACAGCTTGCGCATATCTGTCACTCCGTGAAAATTGCTTGCGACCGGATTACCGGACAGCGGCCCACAGACGCAAGGCCTGAGCGGTCTCAGCCACGTCATGGACCCGGATGATCTGCACGCCCTGAGACAATCCAGCCAGCGCAACGGCAATTGATCCCGGCGCGCGAGCCGTCTTGCGCGGCTCTTGCCCGATTGACCCGATGAAGCCCTTGCGCGATACGCCCAGCAGGATCGGGCAGCCGAGGCCGTGAAACAGGCTGAGATTGCGCAGCAGGGTCAGGTTATGCGCCTCGGTCTTGCCGAAGCCGATGCCCGGATCAACCACGATCAGGTCCCGGTTCAGGCCGAGGTTTTCCAGATGCGCAATCTGGGTCTCAAGAAAGTCGTACACATCCAGCAGAACGTCATCGTATTGCGGGTCTTCCTGCATCGTGGCCGGGTCGCCCTGCATATGCATTACGCAGACCGGCACGCCCATCCGCGCGCAGTATGGGGCAAGGTCCGGATCGAAGGCGAAGCCCGAGACGTCATTGACCAACCCGGCCCCCGCCTCAACCGCCGCCTGGGCAACGCTGGCCTTGCGCGTGTCGATTGAGATCAGCGCATCCGTTTCCGCTCGGATCGCCTGAATCAACGGGCGTGTGCGGGCGATTTCTTCGTCTTCGGGCACGAAATCAGCGCCGGGCCGGGTGGATTCCCCGCCGATATCCAGAATGCTGGCCCCATGCGCGACCATATCCGACGCTGCAGCGCGGGCGTTTTCGACTGAGTTATGCACACCGCCGTCCGAGAAACTGTCCGGCGTTGCGTTAAGGATTCCCATGATCAGGGGCCGCGCATTGTCCAGCCCTGCGATGGGACGGCGCGACCGAGTCAGACGGTCCAAACTGGCTGCCGGAATGTCGGCAACTGCCACGATTTCGGGACCACCGTTTCGAGTCAGGGCCTCAGCATGCGTAAACCATAGCTGTTGCCCGGCGAGCGAAACCGAGTCCTCCGAGCGGGTCGGCCCGTGTTGAACCAATGGCCGGTAATACACGCTCACAATTGCGCCTGCTCCACCGAAACCGCGCGCAGCGGTGTTTTGGGGGACTGCGGCAACTCTCCGCCGATGACCAGCATTTCGCTGGCCTCAAAGGTCGCCGCGAACCACGCTGCAAGTGCCACTGCGTCCGATGGCGCGGCCGAGGGGCCATCTACGGCGTCCAGCACGATCTTGGACGGAGCCCAGACACAGATCTGACCGTTCTTCATCGCCCAGTCCAGTTCGGTCCGTGTCGAGACCACAACGCAGCGATGATCCCGCGCGGCCAGAACCCAGGCATTTTGCTCAATCGCCAGCAGGTCGATCCGCCGCTGGGTCATGGCGTGGCCGGTCTGGGGCACGGACAGATCAGACGCACCGACACACAGAATCAAAGGGCGCTGCCGGTTTTCCAGTTGATCGATCCAGCCGGTCAGATTGTCCGAGGCGATGGCCTCATTCGAAAGATAAACCAACCGGGGATGCGGGCGTTCTTCCTCGACAATATCATGGTTGTGCGCATCGCGCCCGCGGACGATCTCTACCCCCAATGCGCCCGGACCTCGATCCAATTTTTCGATGCGAACAAAGGCTCTTACGGCCTGCGGTTCAAGCAGGATACGCTCAGCCACACGCTCGGCCAAGGTCTCAAGCAGGTTCAGGCGTTCGGCGGCCAGTTCAAACGCGATTGCCTCGGTGACGCGATCATAGGACAGGATGCGATCCACATCGTCCTCGATCGCATCTGTTAGCGGGCGCACTTCGACCACGATGTTAAAGCAAACCCGCTGCGTCGTTCCCCGCTCGGCCTGAAAGGCACCAATTTCGACATCGACAATATGATCGCGCAACGAAATACGGTCCAGCGGACCCTGCGGCGAAGTCGCCTCGGACCGTTCAGACGGGTGCGCAAAGGCAAGGCGGATTTCGGAACTCATTGGAACTGGCCTTTTCGGGCTTGTCAGGACGTTTGCCTAATCTAGACGTGTCCGGGGCCTATAGCATTCAAACATGCGCCATTCCAGCCGCCGAATGCGGCGTCAGGCAACGCGGAACCAACTCATCATACCTGATGCGGCGTGCCCCAGCATATGACAATGCAACAACCAGTTGCCCGGGTTGTCAGCCACCAGCGCGATTTGCCGCGTCTGGCCGCGCTCGACAAGCACCGTATCGCGCCAAGGCCCCAGAGAGCCATCTTCGAGGATCAGCCGGAAATGATGACCGTGCAGATGCATCGCATGCGGAAAGGCCGTTTCGTTGACGAACTCGAACCGATGCTGGCTGCCGCGCGCGGCATCCAGAAACGGGTCTTGCGGGCGCTCGGCATATCCATTCAACGCCCAGAACCGGCCCAACTGCGCCAATTCGCGCCCTGACAGTTCGGTCTCGCCAAGCCGTGCGCTTTCCAACCAGCGCATCGCACCGCCCTGCAGAACCATCCGGTGCAAGGGCGTGGACTGGATATCATTGATCTCCGGCAGTGGATTGGGCGGCAACGCCGATACCTCGCCCCGGCGCGCCCGCGACGCCTCACCGGCAACGTCAAACCGGGCGAGCCCATAGGCACCATCCCGCTCGATACTCAGCAGGCTGGCGGGATCACCAGTCACATCGACCATCAGGTCCGCGCGTTGAGCCGGGGCCAGAGGGAATGTCTCGGGGATCGGCAGAGGCGTGTCCAACGGCATGCCATCCAATGCGACGATCCACCCCTGCAGCCCGTCCAGACCCAGATCATAAATCCTGGCATTGGATGCGTTGATCAGGCGCAGTCTCAGGCGCTCATTGCCCTTCACGGCAAACGCAGGATCAAACGTGCCGTTGACCGTCACGATATTACCAAGGCGTCCAGCGTGGCTAAGATCGTGCCCGTTGTCGAAATCGTCGGTGATCTGCGCCGTTTCAGGGTCCAGCCGCCAATCATCCAGCATCAGCACCAGATCCTGATCAATGTCGATCTGTGCCTCCTCTTCGACAATCAGCGGCCCATAGAGCCCGCGCGCCACTTGTTCGACCGACCTGTTATGCGCGTGATACCAATAGGTCCCGGCATCGGGGGTGATAAAGTCATAATCAAATGTTTCCCCCGTCAGCACAGGGTCCTGCGTCAGCCCCGGAACCCCATCCATCGCATTGTCGATACGAATACCATGCCAGTGAACCGACGTCGCCTGAGGCAGGTTGTTCACCAACCGCCTTTGCAGACGTTCACCTTGCCTTAACCGCAGCGGCGCGCCCGGAACCGAACCGCCGTAACTCCAAACTCTCGTTTCCGGAAAGCCCTCTGGCGCAAGGCGCTGCGCCGCCTCTTGGGCTTCAAGGGCCGGGTAATCCGCCAGGGACACGCGCGGCAAAAGCGCAAGCGCGGCTGCGGATTTAAGGATTTGTCGGCGGTTGAAATACATTGGGGGCCTCCTGGCCCCCAATATAGCCTGCATGAAACCCCGCGCCATCAGCCTTCCAGCGCGGGTGCGTCAATCAGTTGCTCGCCGTCCGATAGTTGTGACGGTAGAAAATATGCACGCCGATCTTCGCGGTCTGTTTGTAAACGCGCGACCAGGACGGACGAACCGCCGTGGTGTGATAGTGGGTTGCGCCTTCGGTCAACTCGTTCGCCGTTCCGTCAATCGCCGCACGCGCCACTTTGGAAACCCGCTCATAGGCTTTCTTTTCGTGGATCACTTCCTTGCGACCATCGCAGGTATACGTGAACTGACATTGGTATTTCTTGCCGGTCCCCTGGCGGATCACACCGCACAGCGAGTTCGGAAAGCGGCTGCTTTCGACCCGGTTCAGGATAACCTCGGCCACTGCAAACTGACCGCGGACGCTTTCGCCGCGCGCCTCGAAGTACAGAGCCTCGGCCAGACATTTCCAGTTTTCGTCGCCCGATGGTGCGGGCTGCTGGTCGAGCCAATCCTTGGAATAGGACACCTCGACCGGTTCAGCCGCCCCACGCGGCTTGAACAATTTCAAATAGTCCCGAAAGCTTTGCCCCGGCAATTCATTGCGGGCCACAAGCTCAGGCTTGGTGGTGGCTTCCTTCTCAGCGAAGGACGCACTAGGCAGCACGGTTGCTGCCAACACGGCAACAGCCATTATATATCGTAGCATCAGATAACCTCGCACAGGCACAACACGCGCCATACCCTCCCCCGGCGGGCGCGACGAGGCGTTTAACCCAGACAGATGCAAACGTCCAGAACTACGGAAAAAGCAAGTGGAAAACCGCCCGTGGGAAGATTTATTTTCGCCACAAGGTTACCTGGAACCCACTAATCCTTGGGCAAATACCGGGTGTCAACCCCCAAGTCTGGACGAAATCGCCAATTGAGCGGAAGCCAGCCGAGCAACCGGGACCCGGAAGGGCGAGCATGAGACATAGTCAAACCCAAGTTCGCGGCAAATGGCGATTGATTCGGGGTTTCCGCCATGTTCGCCGCAGACTGAAAGGGTAACATCAGGCTTCGCCGTCCGCCCGCGTTCAGCGCCAAGCTTCAGCAATTCCCCTACCCCGTCCGCATCAAGCACGTGAAACGGGTCTTCGGTAAAGACACCCTGACGCACATAGGCAGACATGAACCGCCCCGCGTCATCTCGTGACAGACCGTAAGTCATCTGTGTCAGGTCGTTTGTCCCGAAGCTAAGAAACGAGGTGTTGGGCGCAATCTCTTCCGCGCGCAGGCAGGCGCGCGGCGTTTCGACCATCACGCCAAGACGGTATTCGAACTCTTGCCCCTGCTCTGCAGCGACGGCCGCAGCGACCGTATCGATGCGGGACTTTACCAGTTCCACCTCGCGCTTGGCCGAAACCAGCGGGATCATGACCTCGGGCACAACCGGTGCCCCATTCTTGCTGGCCTCAAGCGTAGCCTCGAAGATTGCACGGGCCTGCATGTCGTAGATTTCGGGCACGGTGACACCCAACCGAACACCACGCAAGCCCAGCATCGGGTTGTATTCAGTCATCGCGGCGACTCGCCGTTCCACATCCGACACCGGCAGGTCCAACGCCTCGGCCAGTTCGCGCTGACCGCTTCGGGTGGTCGGCAGGAATTCGTGCAGCGGCGGGTCAAACAGGCGGATACAGACCGGTTGCCCCTCCATGATGCGGAACAATTGCACGAAATCCTCGCGCTGCATGGGCAGCAGACGTTCCAGCACCGCCGCGCGGCCAGACGGGGTCTGGGCGAAAATCATCTCGCGCATGACGATCAGCCGCCCCGGATCGAAGAACATGTGTTCGGTCCGGCACAAACCAATACCCTGCGCCTCAAAGTTCCGGGCCGTCTGCGCATCGGCGGGCGTATCGGCATTGGCGCGGATTTCAATGTCACGCTCGGCATCGGCCCAGGCCATCAGCGTCTGAAAGCAATCATCCAGCGCCGCTTCCAGCATTGCTGGCTGACCCGCCAGAACCTGACCGGAACTGCCATCGATCGTCAGCACGTCACCGGTCTTGAACACCCGCCCGTCCGGCGCGGTCAGCAGTTTCTTCTTGGTCTGAAACCGCATTTCCGAGGCCCCGACAATGCACGGCAGACCCAAACCCCTGCCAATCACGGCGGCATGGCTGGTCATCCCGCCCTTTTCGGTCAACACGGCGACCGCGGCATGCATCCCACGCACGTCTTCGGGCGACGTCTCGCGCCGGACCAGAACGCAGGCCTCGCCCCGTGCCGCGCTGGCCTGAGCCTCGGCGGCGGTGAACACGATCTTGCCGGTCGAGGCCCCCGGGCTTGCGCCAATGGCCGTTGTCAGTACATCGCGCTCGGCATCGGGGTGCACCTGACGGTGCAAAAGCTCGTTCAAAGCATGCGGATCGACGCGCATCACTGCCTGTTGCGGCGGAATAATCCCATCCTCGGCCAGCCGAACCGCTATTTTCATCGCCGCTCGGGCACTGCGCTGGACCCGAACTCCGTCCAGAATATGTACCCGGCCGTTTTCGATGACGAATTCGACCTGCATCTCTTCCCGCAGCTTCCGCCGCATCATCGCCGCGTGCGCCTTGAGATCGGCAAACGCGTCGGGTGCCACCTCTTCAAGAGACTGCCCGCGCGGGTCCTTTTCCAGAAACAGCGCAGCCACCCCTGCACCAAGGGCATCGCGGCCCTGGCTTTGGCTCAGGTACCGGCCCGTGATCTGCGGCTCGCCTGTGGTGGAATCCACCAGCTGCAGCACGCCCGATCCGCATTCCCCCTGCCCGACGCCAGGGATCATCTCTTGTATGACCAACCCCAACCCAGCGTCTGCCGGAGCACCCTTCGCCTGACGCAGCAACCGGGCCGAGGTGCCGTCCCACGCCCGCGCCATTGACCGCAGAACACCGGCAAGCTGTTCGCCCCGGTCCTGCGGGAACACCTCGTCGGCCTCATCTTCATAGGCGCGCAGGGATTGCCGCAGTCCTTCCTGCCCGTCTGCCTCGATGTCGTCGAACACATCCGCGTCCAGCCGCGCCACATGGATCGCGTAACTCTGGACAAAGCGCAGATACAGCGCCGCCGCGGCCTCGGCCCCCATTGCGTCGGACAGTTCCACGTAGCGCGCGTCGTTCATGCCGATGTTCAGAACCGCCCCCGGGCCGCCCCAATCCGGGTCTTCGGAACTGGGTCGCACACATAGCAGGGCCGACGAGTCAAACTGCTCCAAAATCGCCACCAGATCGGGGATGTCCCCCTTGGCGATCTTCAGGACGGCATCGAAGGACAGCGCCACGGTGCGCGGCACAGGCATGTCCAGACGGACCAGCCGTTGCAGGCATTTGGCCCGGCCACCATGGGTTTCGGTGGTCACGGGCGCTTCCGAGGTAATCAGCGTGGTATGCGGGTTATTCTGCACTGCGGCACCTTTTGGTTTCACCGCAGCATAGGCACCTGCGCACTTCACGCAAGGGTGATCTGGGCGCGGTCCGGCCCGCGCTCGTGGCTTTAGCCTTCGATCCGGGTCAGATCGGCCACGCTAGAGCAAACCTGCCGGATCTGGCTGAGCAGATTCAGGCGGTTGCGGCGCAGGATGTCGTTGTCGGTGTTGACCTGAACATCCTCAAAAAACGCGTCAACCGGCTCGCGCAGCGCAGCCATTGCGGCCATGGCCGTCGGAAAATCCTCGGCCTTGAGCGCAGGGGCGATCTTTTCCTGAGCCTGATCCAGAGCGTTGAACAGCTCCTTTTCGCTGTCCGCCTCGGCAAATTTCACATCCGCGCCGTAGGAGTATTCGACCCCGTCCTTCTCCTCGGCCTGAGTCAGGATGTTGTTGGCCCGCTTGAAGCCCTGCACGAGGTTCTCCCCGTCCTCGGTCGCGATCACCGCATTCAGCGCCCGGGCGCGTTTGACCAGCAGGTTAAGGTCGTCATTCCCCTCCATCGCGATACAGGCGTCGATGATGTCGTGGCGGATGCCTTCGTCGCGGAGGAAAACTTTGAGGCGGTCGTGGAAGAAGGAGAGGAGGTCGTCAGAGATTTCTTCAGGGCTGCGTTCATCAGCCACGCCTATCGAGTCCATGTTCTCTATGCTGTCGAAGTCTTGTACATCGTCGATTGTTCTCGACCGCGCAGCTTCTTGGTTTCGTTCAACTTGGAGTGCCAACGATTTGCCCAAGTCGAGGCGGATTTCATTAGCTGTTGCCAACCGAATAACCCCCAACGCCGCTCGGCGCAGAGCAAACGGGTCTTTCGATCCGGTCGGCTTCTCATCAATCGCCCAGAACCCGGTCAGCGTGTCCAGTTTGTCGGCCAGCGCAACCGTCACCGACAGCGGTGCGGTCGGCACGTCATCCGACGGCCCCAGCGGCGAGTAATGCTCCTGCGCTACGGCGGCCACAGCAGCGTCTTTGCCTGCCGCTTCGATGTAATAGCGCCCCATAAGTCCCTGAAGTTCCGGGAATTCATAAACCATCTCGGAACTCAGGTCAGCCTTAGCCAGACGCGCGGCTTTCTCGGCCTGATCAGCATCCGCCCCAACCATCGGGGCCAGTTCGCGTGCCAGTGCGGCAATGCGGTCGATGCGCGCGGCCTGTGTGCCCAGCTTGTTGTGGAAGGTCACGTTCTCCAGCGCGCGGGTCCATTGGGCGATGTCCGACTTGGCAACGCGCAGGTCATTCTCCCAAAAGAACTTCGCATCGGCCAGACGGGCCGACAGCACCTTCTGGTTCCCCGCCAGAATGGTCGCGCCATTGTCGGCGGTTTCGCGGTTGGCGACGGTGATGAAGCGCTCGATCCGCCCCGTCTTGGGGTTTTTCACCGAAAAGAACTTCTGATGCTCTTTCATCGAGGTCTGCAGAACCTCGGGCGGCAGTTCCAGAAACTCCTCGTCGATCTGCCCCATCAGCACAACGGGCCATTCGACCAGACCGGCGACCTCGGCCAGCAGGCCCTTGTCGTCGACCACCTCAAGACCGGCAGCAAAGGCGAGGTTCTGGGCGTCGTTCCAGATATGCTCGGCGCGCTCATCAGGCGACAGAACAACGAAGGCGCGTTTGAGCTTGGCCGCGTAATCGTCGAAAGACGTTACAGAAAAGCGGTTCGGGGCCATGAACCGATGGCCCTCGGTCGTGTCGCCGGATGTGATCCCTTCGACCTCGAGCGGGACGACCTGAGCACCCGCCTCATCGCTAAGGATGCACAGGATCGAATGCAAAGGCCGCACCCAGCGCATCGAGCCAGCCCCCCAGCGCATCGACTTGGGCCATGGGAAGTTGCGGATCGTGGCCTCCAGCACTTCGACGACGATCTCAGCCGCCGGGCGGCCCGGTTTTTCGATGGTGGCAAAATAGACCGCGCCTTTGGGGGTGTCGCGTTCTTCAAGCTGGTCGCGGGTCAGGCCCGCGCCGCGCAGGAAGCCTTCGATGGCTTTGTCCGGCGCGCCGACCTTGGGGCCTTTGCGTTCTTCGCGGATGGTGGGGCTTTCCGCCAGCAGGCCCTCAATCGCCAGCGTCAGGCGGCGGGGCGTGGTCAGGGCCGCGGCCCCGGCATAGGTCAGACCGCCCTCGACCAGACCATCGGTGATCCGCTTTTTCAGGTCTTCACCGGCGCGGGTTTGCATGCGCGCGGGGATTTCCTCGGAAAACAGTTCGATCAGCAGGTCGGGCATTTTCGGTCCTTAGAAATTGACGATCGTCTGGATGACGATGGCATTGGCGATATCCACAAAGAAGGCGGATACAAGGGGGAGCACGATAAAGGCAATAGGCGATGGGCCATATCGCTTGGTCACTGCCGTCATATTGGCAATCGCGGTGGGGGTTGCGCCCAAAGCGAACCCACCGAACCCGGCGGACAGAACAGCGGCGCGGTAGTTGCGGCCCATGACCGGGAACAGCACCCAGATCACGAAGGCCACGGCAAACAAGGTCTGGGCAGACATGATGACGACAATGGCCAAACCCAGTTCCGCGATGGTCCAAAGCTGCAGGCTCATCAACGACATCGCCAGAAACGCACCCAGCGAGAATTCCGAGATCAACGCCAGCGATGGGGTCCGCGCCACTGGCGGTGCTTTGGGGACCAGCGCTGCACGCAGGTTGGCAATCACGATTCCCATGATCAGGCAGGGCACGAACAGGGGCAATTTCAGACCGGCGGCCTCGATGACTTCGCCCAGCATGTAGCCGAAGATAATGGCGAGGTTCAGATGCAGCAGCACCCGCATGACCGACAGGTGGTCGATTTTGGCGTCCGCTTCTTCGGCGTCCTCGGGCAGACCGATAGTGTGTTCCTCACCGGGGCGCGCGGGGGTCAACCCGCGCCCCTCAATCAGAAACCGCGCGATCGGGCCGCCCACCAGCGCTGCAAGAACAAGCCCGAGCGTGGCAACGGCAACGCCCAATTCAGTCGCCCCTTCAAGGCCGGTCACCTGGGCGACCTCGGGCGACCACGCGATGGCCGTGCCGTGACCGCCGATCAGCGCGGCAGAGCCGAACAGAACCCCAGCTTGTGCCGGGTAGCCGAAGGTCACGGCCCCCACGGCACCGATCACGTTTTGAAATACAATTGTCGCCAGCGTTAGAACAAGAAGCAAAAGCAATGGCTTACCGCCCGAAATCAAATCGGAAAACCGCGCGTTCAGGCCGATTCCGGCGAAGAACACCACCAGCAGGAAATCGCGAGCGGCCAGACCGAATGACAGTTCCATCCCGAACAGCAGATACAACAGCAACACGACCAGAGAGGCCAGCAAGCCGCCCGTCACAGGCTCGGGGATGTTGAACTGGCGCAGGGTGGCAACCCGCGCATTGACCTCGGCCCCGAACAGGTAAACGGCAAAGCCCAGCGTGGCGGTCAGGAAATCCGGGATCTGAATCGCGTCGGTCATCGGTGGACCCTCAGCTTTCCGGGCGCGGCGGGCATTCCTCGCCGACCACCGTCCCGTCATAGGCCTTTTCACCGCAATTGTTCAGCGCATGCCAGATGAAGCCCTGACCATTCTGAGTCACTGCCACAATCCGGTCCACGCCATAATGCACGTTTTTCACGCCGACAAATGCCTCGGCCTGCCCCGATTTCAAAGCGTCGGCCAGCGACACGGCATCGTAACAGTCAAACCACCCTGGCGCAGTCAGAGGGGTCGCGTCCTCGGCGGGGCGGTAGATGGTACCCAATTCCTCGGGCGTCAGGTCGGTTTCAAAGCAGGCGCGGTATCGGATCGGAGAGCTGTCGGCATCAATCGCCTGAAACGCGGTGTAGCTGATGGGCTCAGGCGTCTCCGCCCCCTGCGCCAGCAGAACCACATCCTGACCGGGGCGCGGTTCGACCGTGTAATAGTAGCCGTAGACCTGCAGGTAATACATGCCTGCGCCCGCCAGAGCGGCGGACAGGATCAGGATGATCGCTAGAAACTTTCCGGTCATACTTTGGCTTATCCTTTTACGCGGGCTCTTTTAAGTGGCTCAAAAATAGGACAGGTTTCGCAACAGAACAGAGCGGATCAAGGAACACCGGATGGAATCGACCCTTGCTGTCGGGTTTTTCGGCGCACTTTTTGCAATCATGAACCCTGTAACCAACCTGCCGGTTTTCCTGAGTGTAACGGACAGTCTGCCAGCGGCGGAACAGAAGAAAATTGCGGTGAAAACAGCGGTCTATTGTCTGATCCTCGGGGCCGCCTTCGCGGCGGTAGGCAGCCAGACGTTGGGGCTGTTCGGTATCACCGTGGATCATCTGCGAGTGGCAGGTGGTCTGGTCGTCATGATGATCGGGCTGAACATGCTGAACGGGAACGAGAGCACCTCGCATCACGGAACGGAGGGAGAGAAGCAGTCGTATCCCGAACCGGACACCGTGGCGTTCTACCCGCTGGCCTTTCCGATCCTTGTCGGCCCCGGCACGATCACAACGCTGATCCTGTATGCTCATCACATCACCAAACCCATCGATGCCCTTGTTTTTGCAGGCGTCTTTCTTGGTGTTGTCGCGCTGCTGCTGATCACCTTCTGGAACGCCGCCTGGCTGGCCGAGCGTCTATCCGGGACCGCCCGTGTCATCATGAGCCGCTTCATGGGCATGATCCTGTCGGCCATCGCCATCAGCATGATCGCAAGCGGCCTGAAAGCACTGCTGCCGGGTTTGGCTTGACTGCCCATCAGGCCGAATGCCCGGCCGCCTCGGTCTGAACAAACGCATCCGCGCATTGCTTGGCCAGCGCTCGTACGCGCCCGATGTAAGCTTGGCGTTCCGTCACCGAGATCACGCCCCGCGCGTCCAGCAGGTTGAAGACGTGGCTGGCCTTGATGCATTGATCATAGGCGGGATGCGCCATGATGATGCGCTTGCCGGTTTTCGGATCGTCATGTTCCTGCGCCAGAATGGCGGCGCATTCAGCCTCGGCCTCTTCGAAATGGCGCAGCAGAACCTCGGTGTTGGCCACGTCAAAGTTCCAGCGGGCGTATTCCTCTTCGGTTTGCTTGAAGATGTCACCATAGGTCAGCGGGCTGGGCGATTGCGGATCGTTGAACGGCATGTCCATCACGTGGTCGATACCCAGAACGTACATCGCCAGACGTTCCAGACCATATGTCAGCTCACCCGATACGGGCGCGCAGTCATGGCCGCCGACCTGTTGGAAATAGGTGAACTGGCTGACCTCCATCCCGTCACACCAGACCTCCCATCCCAGACCCCAAGCGCCCAGCGTCGGGCTTTCCCAGTCATCCTCGACAAAGCGGATGTCGTGCAGGTCCATGTCGATGCCGATAGCCTCGAGACTGCCCAGATACAGCTCTTGCAGATCGGGCGGACTGGGTTTGATCAGCACTTGATACTGGTAGTAATGCTGCAGCCGGTTCGGGTTCTCACCATAACGCCCGTCGGTCGGACGACGCGACGGTTGCACATAGGCCGCCGCCCACGCCTTGCCCCCCAACGCGCGTAAGGTGGTCGCCGGGTGGAACGTCCCGGCGCCGACCTCCATGTCATAGGGCTGCAGGATCGCGCAGCCTTTGGACGCCCAATATGTCTGAAGCCGCAGGATAATCTCCTGAAAAGAACGAGGTGCGCTGGAGTGTTCGGTCATGACATTCCCTTTGGGCGCGACAGCACCCGGTTCCGGTCGGTTTTGCCCTTCCTATGCAAGGGGCCAAGGGGCGTCAACGGGCCAATGGCCCGATGCTGTATCTGCGCGGCCACACCCTGAATTCCCCGCATTCACGGCATGGCAATCGGGGTCCGAAATCGCGTAATCTGCGCCAAAGCACCACTGGCGCATAAAACGGGCAGAAAATGACACGCGTATTAACGGTTATTCTATTGTTTTTCACCTTCGGCCTTCAGGCCGCAAATGCTCAGCAGGATCAGGGCGTCTGGGTTCAGGTCGAGGCGCGCCCGACCCTGAGCCAGGCGCAGGACCGCGCGCAGGCTTATGCCAATGCGCTGCCGGATGTGAACGGGTTTCGCCTGAACAGCGGCTGGTACGCCATCGTGATCGGCCCCTACCTGCGCAGCGATGCCGAACAGGTGCTGCGCGTCTACCGGGCCGAGGGCGAGATTCCCGCCGACAGCTTCATCGCCTTTTCCAACACGCTGGGGCAACAATTCTGGCCGGTTGGCGCGAACCTTCTGAACCGGGGCGTCATTGCGCCGCCTGTGGAGCCTGAGGCGCAACCAGAGCCAGCGCAGACCGCCGTCGCGCCGCAAGATGCGGATGAAACACGCCCACAGGCCCTGCAAAGCGAACGCCTGCTGACCGCGCAGGAGCGCAAGGACCTGCAGACGGCACTGCAGGCTGCGGGTTTTTATAACTCGACCATTGATGGCGCATTTGGTCAGGGCACGCGCCGTTCCATGGGCGATTGGCAGCGGTTTAACGGATTTGAGGCCACCGGCGTTCTGACCACGTCACAGCGCAAGGCGCTGATGGATGACTACAACGCCCCGCTGATCAGTGCCGGGATGGCGCGGCACAGCGACGATCAGGCCGGGATTTCGCTGGACCTGCCTTTGGGAGTCGTCGCCTTTGACCGTTACGAGGCTCCGTTTGCCCATTTCAAAGCCTCCTCTGACCTTGAGGCACAGGCTTTGCTGATCAGTCAGGACGGTGACAAATCCACCCTACGCGCGCTGTACGAAGTGATGCAATCGCTGGAAATCGTGCCCCTTGACGGCGCGCGCGAGTTGCGCGGGGACCGGTTCACGCTGGAAGGGCGCGGCAACGGGGTCGTGTCCTATACCCAAGCCACACTGAAGGACGGCAAGATCAAAGGCTTTACGCTGGTCTGGCCCGAAGGTGACGAGGCGCGGCGTGCACGGGTTCTGGCGGCGATGAGGGCCAGCTTCTCGACCACCGATGCGGTGTTGGACGCCGCAGCCGGTGCGGATGCTGAGCAGCGTATCGATCTGGTCTCGGGCCTGCAGGTCCGCAAACCGCGCTTGTCCCGATCCGGGTTCTTTGCGGATGCCCAAGGCACCGTCCTGACCGTGGCCGAGGCCGCCGACAGTTGCAGCCGGATCACGCTGGAGGGCGATCAGGAGGTTCAGGTGGCCTTGACCGACGCAGACCTTGGTATCTCGGTTCTGCGCCCAAGCCGGTCCCTCGCCCCGATCAACATCGCCGAATTCAGCGCAGATCAGCCACGTATTCAGTCCGAGGTTGCCGTGTCCGGCTTCTCTTATCAAGGCGCTTTGGGGGCTCCCACTTTGACCTTTGGACAGGTCGCGGACATCCGGGGCCTGAATGGTGAAACCGGGGTCAAGCGCCTGGCGCTAAACGCACAGCCCGGCGATGCCGGTGGCCCGGTCTTCGACGGAAATGGCCACGTAATCGGCATGCTGCTACCAGCCCCATCCGAAGGCCGCACCCTGCCCGCCTCGGTCAGCCTTGCGGCAACCGTGGACCGATTGACGGATGTGCTGGGCAAGGCGGGCGTGTCGGGTCAGTCCAGTCAAGAAACCGTACAAATCTCGCCCAACGAGCTGAGCCGCAGAGCCACCGGAATGACCGTACTGGTTCACTGCTGGGACTAAGGAAACATCCTCGAAATCTCAAAAAGCGCCGCATTCATCTGCGGCGCTTTTCTTACGCGATGCCCGGTGTCACGCGGATCAGTGTCGGCACCGGTGCGTCAAGGGCTGCACGGATGGCGGATTGCATCTCGTCCAAACTGGTGGGGGCCGCGGACAGCGCGCCAAACGCCTCGGCCAGTTTGCAGAAATCGGGATTGCGGGCCACAACCGCGTTGGGCGCGATCTGGCTGCGAACCATACTGTCCTCGATCTCTTTCAGCTTGCCATTGTCCCACAGGATGATCGGCAGCGAGAGGCCCAGTTCGACTGCCGTTCCCAACTCCTGCATCGTGTACTGAAACCCGTAATCCCCGGCGATCACCGCCGTGGGCTGACCCCGCCGTGCAACCGCCCCGCCGATGCCGGCGGGCAAGGCGTATCCCAGCGTGCCGAAGCCAGTCGGGTGGTGCCAGTGATGGGGATGGTCCATATCCCAGACCTCTTTTGCGACATAGGCGAATTGGGTCATGTCGGAGTAGATCATCGTCTCGGCAGGCAACGCTGCGCGCAGGGCATCTGCGACTTGCACGATGCCCGAACGCTCGGCCTCAACCTCGGCGCGCCAGCGGGCACGGGTCTCGGCAACTTCTTCGGGCGACCAGCCTGCGGCAGGATCGGAGTTTTGGGTCGCTTCCGACAGGGCACGGGCAAAGCCCTCTGCGTCAGCCTGCAACTTGACGGTGGCGCGGTGGTGATCCGACAAAACCTCGGGGTCCAGATCGACGCGCACCAGATTGGCGGTATGACCCAGCTCGCGCCGCCACAGATCAACTTCGCCGAGTTCCGCCCCGACAGCGACCACCAGATCAGCCGAGGCGATCACGTCGACACTGCTCGGTCGCGGCAGCATTGACCCAAAATCCAGCGGATAGTCCACGCCAACGAAACCCCGCCCCGCATAAGTGGTGAAACAGGCCGCGCCCAGCTTTGTCAGCGGGTCTCGCCAACGGTCAGACCGGCACCCACCGCCCAGAA
This sequence comes from Ruegeria sp. G12, assembly GCF_056533565.1. Classification (NCBI taxonomy): domain Bacteria; kingdom Pseudomonadati; phylum Pseudomonadota; class Alphaproteobacteria; order Rhodobacterales; family Roseobacteraceae; genus Ruegeria; species Ruegeria sp. G12. The sequence continues at coordinate 16,154 of NZ_JBQFOO010000010.1, read as the reverse complement.
TAAACAAAGGTCTGCGTGCCTGCGCCAACAATGACACAACCATCGACACATCCGGAGGCAAAGCCGCCCGCGTGGCCGGAGGCTTGGGCGAGGGTGCGGGTTCGGCATCGGCCTCCAGCACAGCGATTGGCACCTGAATATGCTTGGGTCGCGGGCGGGATAGCGCGAACTCTTCAAACGCGCGCTCAATCAGACCATACGCGGCCTGCGCGCTATTGGCCTGACAAGACCAGTCGGCCACGGTGTCCGCCGCTGCGCGCTGATCCTTCATCTGGTGCAACTGACCACGTTGGGCATGCGTGTCATCCAGACAAGAGGACAGAACCAGCATCGGAACCGAGTCGGAATAGGCCTGCCCCATCGGGGTCATGATGTTGCACAGGCCCGGTCCGGTGATCACATAGGCCACCCCCGGCTTACCCGTCGCGCGCGCATAACCGTCGGCCATGAACCCGGCCCCCTGCTCGTGCCGGGCCAGAACATGGGTGATTCCGGCCTCTTCGATGCCGCGATACATTTCCTGGTTATGCACGCCGGGGATACCAAAGATCACGTCGACCCCGCGATCCTTCAGCATATGCGAGACTTGCGCGCCAAGGGGCTTTTGCATCACCCTCTCCAGAATTGAGCGGTGAAGATCGCGTAAACCGCCAGCAGTTCCAGACGGCCCACCAGCATGCCAAGCGACAGCAGCCACTTGGCGGTATCGCTCAGCCCCGCGAAATTGCCCGCCGGGCCGATCTGGCTGCCAAGGCCCGGGCCTACATTGGCCAGCGCCGTCGCCGCACCCGAAACCGAGGTGATGAAATCCAATCCAGTCAGCGCCAGCGCCCAGGACAGAATGCCCATCGACAGCACGAAAAACATGAAGAAACTCATGACCGAGGTCAGAACGTCGCGCCCAACAGGCCGCCCGTCATAGAGCGGCATGAACACCCCATGCGGCGATCTGATCCGGCTCAGCTGTGTTTTGATCGAGGCAAACAGCAATTGATAGCGGAACACCTTGATCGAACATGCGGTTGAGCCCGCGCACCCCCCAATAAGGCCGATCAGAAAGAAGATCATGACCGGGAAACTGCCCCAGGTCATGTAATCGACACTGGCGTATCCCGTGCCCGAGATGATCGACGTTATGTTGAATAGCGATTGCCGAAAGGCCTGCTCCCAATGATGCGGAAAGACTGATGTCAGAAAGATGGACATCATCACAACGAGCACCAGAATGGTCGCCAGAAAGGCTCTGATCTGGCTGTCCCGCCACAAGGAACTGGTGTTGCCGTTGGCAAGCTGGACGTAGCGCACGAAGGGCAGAGCGGCGAGGATCATGAAGACCGATGCGGCATATTCTGCAGGGCCCGAGAACGTGCCGAACGAGCTGTCGTAGTTGGAAAAGCCGCCTGTGGCGATCGTTGTCATGGAATGCACGACGGCGTCGAAGAAGCCCATACCGAACCCGGCATAGACCAAGGCACAGACGACGGTCAGGAACACGTAGATCAGGGAAATCTGGCCCGCGATCTCCTGCGCGCGGGGTAGGATCTTCCCCATCGTCTCGAACCCTTCCGAGCGGAAGATCTGCATCCCGCCCACGCGCAGTTCGGGCAGGAACACCATGGCGACAACGATGATCCCGATACCGCCTAGCCATTGCAGAATGCCGCGCCACAGCAGCAGGCCCTGCGGCAGGTTATCGAGGCCCGAGATTACCGTTGATCCGGTGGTGGTGAGGCCCGACATCGCCTCGAAATACGCATCGACAAAGCGCAGTTCGGATTCGCCGAACAAAAACGGGATCGCCCCGAATACCGGCAGGGCGACCCATACACCGGTTGTCAGCAGAAAGGTCTGCCGGATGGTCAGACCTTCGCCCACGCCATTCGAACAGCTTAGGGCCAGCACAGTACCGGTCAGCACCGTAATGATGGCGCTTTCCAGAAAAACATGCCACTCGCCCCGCCCCTCGATCATGTCGGCGAGCATGGGCAGCAGCATGGTCGCCCCAAGAATGGCGACCAGCAAGCCAATCACATATCCGACCGGGCGAAGATCCATCATGACGCGCAGCGTTGGCGCGCCATGGGGACCGTGTCAAGCAGATGATCTGCGATTATTCTTCGGCCTTAGCCTTGGACGCTGGCATCGCAGGTGGTTTGGACGGCGCACGCGTCCGACGCGACTGAGGCTTGGGCGCGGCTTCGGTGGTATTCGCGGCTTTTACCTCGACCGGTTTCGCCTTTGCCGGCGCCGGATCGGCCTTGGGCTTTGTAGCTGCGGTTTTTGGCGTCGCAACGGGTTTTGCGTCCGCAACTGCCGGCTTCGAGGCCGGAGCCTTAGCCGCGACGGGTTTCGCAGCGGGCGCTTTTGTAGTCGCAGGTTTCGGCGCAGCTTTGGCCGCAACAGGCTTTTCAGCTTTCACAGCCGGTTTTGCCGAAGCCGCAGCAGGTGCGGTCTGTACCTTGGCTGCAGGCGCAGGCTTGGCCGCAGGTTTAGCGGCAGGCTTTGCTGCGGCTTTGGCGACAACCGGTTTGGCAGCAGGCTTGGCCACCGGGGCTTTAGTAGCGGTACGCGGCTTTGCCGTGAACTCGGCAACGGGCTTTGGTTCAGCCTTGATCACAACGGGTTTGGTTTCAGCCTTGGCCACAGACGGTTTCGCGACAGGTTTCTTGGCCGAAGGGGCAGCTTTTGCCGCCGACTTCGCGCGCTTCGCAGCCGGTGCCTTGGCCTTGGGTTTGGCAACAGGCTTGGGTGCGGTGGGTTTCGCCACAACGGGTGCCGGGCTCGCAGCCGCAGCATGCAGCGCCTGGACCGGAGCCATCGGCAGCTCGAATGCCGAACGGGCCATGATCTGCATGATCTTCATCTGGCTCACAATCGCATAGCCAGCCACGCGGCACACCGCAGCCTGAAGCTCAAGCGGTTGGGTAATCGGGTTCATCTACGTTCTCTCCTGTAATAACAACGCAGCAAGGACATTGAGTGAATAGCACTCTGCCCGCTCAAATCGCTTGAGCGGCGGTTGTGGTGTTGCAGTCCAAGGCGTTGCACGTCTCGGGGTCCTTTCAGGGCGGCACACCTTCTTTTGGCGCAGGTGTGCAGCGGCTGCATTCCTGCCCACCCTAACGCAAAAGAATGCTACAGTGCAGCGATATCGCTGCATTGCGGCAAAAAGGCGCTTACGCCACGGAAACGTGATGAATTTCTGACCAGTTAGCCCGTTTGCTACCCGACGTGGAACAAGGTCGAAAACAGACGCGGGTCCAGGCTGGGGGCCGCGAAGGTCGGGCCTTCGGTCAGAATCGAAACCGCGTCATGGCTGTGCAGGCTTTCCTGATGGCTCGCGATCACACGGAAATCTCCGACGTGGTGGTCGGCCAGCAACTCGGCACAGAACAGGCGCGCGGCGTCCTCGACAAAGATCGGATTGGCGGCGTTCAGTTCTGCAAAGGCCTGCTCATCCTCGCGCTTGACCATGACTTGCGTCTCGGTCGGCACTGCACGGCGGCAGAGCGCAATCAGATCCTCGAACCACAAACAGTCGGCGTCGCAATCCACGACAACCGAAATCCGCGCGACCGAGCGCTGCGAATGCGGGGTCGCCAATTGCCCGCGCTGCGAACGTGCGTGCTCGCTCAACTCAAGCGAACATGGGCAGGTCGAGGAGTAGACGTAATCCAGATGCATGATCTTCTGACGCACGCCGTTTTGCTCGACCAGTTCCAGAGCGATATCGTAATACTGATACCCTTCCAGACCCGAACGCAGGCTTTTGATCTGGTCGGGGTAGGAAAAGCGCATCTGGATGCGGGCATCAAAGCTGTCCAGATCGGTCATGTAGTCGCTCAGCGCCGCTTCCATCACCTCAAAACTGAACGTGCGCTCGGCGTGTCTGTAAAACGACCGCATGATGCGGGACATGTTGATGCCCTTCTTTTCCGCCTCAAGGCTGACCGTTCCGGTGACCGAGGTCTCAAGCGTCAGATCCGCGCCCTCCTTACGATGGAACCGGATCGGCAGGCGAAAATTCGAAACCCCGACATGCTGAATCTGCTGCTTAGCGCCCCGGATCAGGCTTGAGGGGCCATTCTGCAGATCGGGCAGCGTCGCCCGGTAGGTGGCATCAACCTCAAAACCTTCGGGGTATTCGCGCGACATGGCGGGATAGTCCACCGGCACCAAACCCGGAACCAGCCGAGCCACTGCCGGATCAAGCTGGCTGATCTCGGACGCAGGGGCGGTTTTGGCCCATCGCTGCAGAACGTGCAGGGCGGCGGCGGCTTCGTCACGGTCCGGGGTGTCGTCAATGTCGCGCGGGTGAACGTTCATAGGATCGGGTTCCTCGATTGGTCGCCGGAATATATACGACTACAGTTGTTTTTCCAGTCTTACCCAATACGCATTCACTAACACTCTGGATTGAAAATAGTAGGGCAAAACCGTCATATTACAACGGAATACGCCCTGTCGTGGCGGAAAGCCGGATCAAGCGCGAGGCGTCGCACCGATGGTGTCGCAATCAGAACAGCCCAAACGCTGCTGGCAGATAGCATGCGCAAAGGCTTGGACCGAAGATTTTGTCAAAGGGGGAAATCGCATGCAGACTATTCTCGACCTGGACCGTTTTCCCATTGACCGCCCCGGCAGTCCGGAATGGCACGCGCTCGTCGAACGGTGCCGGGCGGACCTTGCCGCCGACGGAATGTATAACCTGGACGGGCTTATGCGCAGGGACGTCGCCGCTGCCGCCGTTTCCGAGATGACCCCCCGTTTTGCAACCGAGTCGTTCCTGCACGAACGCCGCCACAACATCTATTTCAAGAAGCTTGGAGATTTGCCCAAAGACCACCCCGCGTTGCAAGAATTTCACACCTCGAACCGAACGCTATGTGCTGATCAGATCGAAGGTTCTGCCCTGCTTCGATTGTACGAATGGCCGGAATTCGCTCAGTTTTTGGCCGCGACGATGGGCAAGCCCGAGCTTCATGTCATGGATGATCCTCTGGCCCGCGTGAATGTCATGTCATATCAGGAAGGGCAGGCCCTGAACTGGCATTTCGACCGGTCCGAGTTTACGACAACGCTGTTGCTGCAATCCCCGGATCAGGGTGGCGGCTTCGAATACCGAACCGACCTGCGCAGCGATGAGGACCCGAACTACGACGGCGTCGCCCGATTGCTGAACGGTGCGGATCGGGACAGCAAGGTCATCACGCTCAGCCCCGGAACGTTGAATGTGTTCAAGGGCAAGAACACCGCCCACCGCGTCACGCCCGTTGTCGGCGGTAAGCCGCGCGTGATCGCCGTGTTCTCGTATTACGAAAACCCCGGCGTCACCTTTTCCGAATCTGAGCGAATTGGCTTCTACGGCAGGGCCTGAATGCGGCACCCAAGACGGGTTCACCGCCTTGGGTTGGTTGCTAAGACTGAGAGGCGTCCAGCGCCTGCCGGATATCCGCCAGAAGATCTTCGGCATCCTCCAACCCGACGGACAGACGGATAAAACCGGGCGTAATGCCCAACTCGTCCTTCTGCGCGTCGCTCAGGCGTTGGTGAGTCGTCGTGGCGGGATGCGTCGCAATGGACTTCGCGTCCCCAAGGTTGTTCGAGATCACCGGGATCGTCATCGCGTTCAGGAACGCAAACGCCGCCTCTTTCCCACCCTTGATGTCCAAAGACAGAACAGTGCCGCCCTTACCGCCCAATTGGGTCTGAACAAGGCCATTCTGCTCATGCGTCTTCAGGCCCGGATACAAGGTGCGCTCCAGTGCGGGATGCCCCTCCAATGCCTCGGCCAGCGTCTGAGCGGTCTCGGCCTGCGCGTTGACACGCAGGGCAATCGTTTCCAGACCCTTGAGCATGATCCACGCGTTGAACGGGCTTAGCGCGCCGCCTGTGTGCTTCATGTAAGGCTCGACCGTTCCGCGAATGAACTCTTTGGTGCCGATGATCACACCGCCAAGGGCACGCCCCTGACCGTCGATATGCTTGGTTGCCGAATAGACCACGACATCCGCCCCCTGCTCGATCGCGCGCGAGAACACCGGGGTCGAGAACACGTTATCCACCACGACCACAGCGCCGACCGCATGGGCAAGTTCTGCCACTGCGGTGATGTCGATCACCTCAAGCGTCGGGTTCGACATGGATTCGAAGAACACGGCCTTTGTGTCGGGCCGGATCGCGGCCTTCCATGCATCCAGATCGGTGCCATCGACGAAGGTCACCTCGACCCCATAGCGGGTCAGGATGTTCTCAAGGATATACAGGCAGGACCCGAACAACGCCTTGGCCGAGACCACGTGATCCCCTGCCTTGAGCATCGAGACCAGCGCACCATTGACCGCAGCCATACCCGAAGCGGCGGCAAAGGCATCCTCGCCCCCTTCCAGCATCGCGATGCGCTGTTCGAACATCGACACGGTGGGGTTGCCGTAGCGGGCATAGATGAACTCATCCGGGCCACTGTCCAGAAACCGGGCCTCGGCCTGTTCAGCGTTGTCGTAAACGAAGCCCTGCGTCAGAAAAATCGCCTCGGAAACCTCGTTGTACTGGCTGCGGCGGATACCGCCATGGACGGCTTGGGTGCGTTTGTTCCAGCTCTCGCTCATGTCATTCCTTTCAGCCCCTCAGGGCAAACAAAAAACCCCAGACGCGGCCAAGCGAAAGGGGTCTTTCATCCTGACCTTTTAGCGGTGTTGTTTAGCGTGGCCCGCAATCCGGTAACAAATCGCCACGTGGTGAAGATGCATTTACGCCCCACCCCGCCATTGGTCAAGAGCGGGCCGATATCGGTCACGCTTTCGTAACACCTCGTCGGCTGCCCCTTGCCGAATGTGCTGAAACCCTCATGATCGTCCCAACATAAGGAGACGCTATGATCGACCTGTATTTCTGGCCCACGCCGAATGGCTGGAAGGTATCCATCGCTTTGGAAGAGATGGAACTGCCCTACGCCACTCACCTGATCAATATCGGCAAGGGCGACCAGTTCGACCCCGAGTTCCTGAAGATCGCCCCCAACAACCGCATGCCCGCCATCGTCGATCCGGATGGCCCGGACGGCGCACCGATCTCGGTGTTCGAAAGCGGCGCGATCCTAATGTACCTGGCCCGCAAGACCGGACGGTTCTATGGCAAAACCGAGCGCGACAGGATCGCGGTCGAGGAATGGCTAATGTGGCAAATGGGCGGCGTCGGCCCGATGGCGGGTCAGGCGCACCACTTCCTGAAATACGCCCCGCAACTGGATCCGCCACAGGACCTGCCCTACCCCAAAGACCGCTACCGAACTGAGGTCGGGCGTCTCTACAGTGTGCTGGATCGTCGACTGGCCGAGAACGAATACGTCGCGGGCGATTTCTATTCCATCGCCGACATGTCGATCTGGGGCTGGGCGAGCCTGTGGGAAGGGCAACAGCAGGTGTTGGAGGACAAACCTCACTTCACCCGCTGGCTTGAGACGGTCAACGCGCGCCCAGGCGTTCAGGCCGGACGTGCGCTGCATGCAGAGTTGCGTGGGGATCACCGGGACAAGCAGGCGCAGGGAGTTTTGTTTAAGCGTTGAGCAATACAACCTATTTCTTGCACTAAAGAAACCAGCAGGCAAAGACATGAGAGGTATTGCTTTGCGTCGAGTCTTCCGCCCGAGTTTCGTCGGGGCCCTGTGCCTTGCCGGATTGGCATTTGCTGGTTTTGCCCAATTTCGGGCTGCGTCCGCGACCAGCCAGCCCCAAAACCTCTTTCTGGAAGAAATGACATGGCCCGAAGTCCATGCCGCACTGGCGGCGGGCTATGACACCGTCATCATTCCCACCGGCGGCACCGAGCAGAACGGCCCTCACGCGGTTTTGGGAAAGCACAATTTCGTTGTCGCGCATACCAGCGAACGCATTGCCCAAGAACTGAAAGGCACCCTGATCGCGCCGGTCATGGCCTATGTCCCCGAAGGAGACACGGGCAGTTCACCCAGCGGCCACATGAAGTGGCCCGGAACCCTTTCTCTGCCCGAGCCGGTCTTCGAACAGGTTCTGGAAGCCACCATCCGAAGCCTTGTAACCCACGGCTTTACCGAGGTGCTTCTGATTGGCGACAGCGGCGGCAATCAGGCGGCACAGGCCCGGGTTGCTGCGGCCATGACGCCCGAGTTTGCGCCGTCCGGCGTCGTGGTGCGCCACATTTCCGATTATTACGGCAACAATGGTCAGGTCGCCTATCTGGAAAGCTTGGGATTCAACACGGAACAGATCGGCACACATGCCGGGCTTCGCGACACGTCCGAACTGTATTTTGTTCGGCCACCCGATGCCGAGCGCAGTTATCCTCCGGTGCCCTCGGGCTGGCCGTCAGGGAACAATGGCCGCCCTGATCTTGCATCGCCCGAGATAGGCGAGAAACTGATCGAACTTAAGGTCGATGCTGCCCTGGCGCAGATAAACCGCCTTCGAAACGAAGATTGAAAACGGCTGCAAAGAGGTGCGTTGACAGTCGGGCTGAACCTACCCCTCCCCTCGCACCAACACATCCAGCATCCCCGAGATATCCTCGATCTCTTCCGCGATCACATGGATGACCGCGTCGGCCTTCTGCATTCGCCCCGTCACGCGCAGCAGCCGCCCCGAAATCACCGCGCGGCGGAACTGCTCATAGATTTTGCGCCAGACCACCACGTTGACGATGCTGGTCTCATCCTCAAGCGTGATAAAGATCACCCCCTTGGCCGTCCCCGGCCTTTGCCGCAGGATCACCAGCCCGGCCACCGTCACCCGCGCGCCCTCGGGCGGATCATCCAGCCGGTTGGCAGGCAGACAGGCGGGCGGGCGCGGCCAATCCCGGTTTGAAACCGCAGGGCGAATAGGGGTAACAAGCATGAGAACAAAAATAGAACAAAAAGCAAGAAAGTCCAGAGGCGGCGCGATGAGTCGCAAATGAGGCTGGTCAGACCCCAATGCCTTGACTAAACACCATTTCGAACATCGCAAAAGGAAGACGCACGCAATGGCAAAGATCACCTATGTCGAGCACGGCGGTACCGAACACACTGTCGAGGTCGCCAACGGACTGACCGTCATGGAAGGGGCCCGTGACAACAACATCCCCGGCATCGAAGCCGATTGCGGCGGTGCCTGCGCGTGTTCGACCTGCCACGTCTATATCCACCCCGACTGGGTCGAGAAAATCCCAGGCAAGGACGACATGGAAGAAGACATGCTGGACTTTGCCTATGAACCCGACCCCACCCGCTCGCGCCTGACCTGCCAGATCAAGGTCACAGACGCGTTGGACGGCCTGGTCGTGCAAATGCCGGAAAAACAGATCTGATGCCTGCAAAAGCGCCGCGCCTGCCCGCCCAAACGTGGCAACACTGGGCACGCGGCGCGGGGCTGGTGTTGGGCTTGTGGCTTGGCTGGCTAACCGCGGCTGAGGCCTGCAGAATCTCGCCCCGCCATTGGGGAATTGCCAATGGCTCATATGTCCTTGCGCCTGGTTGCAAAAGCTATTCCTGCCCGGAAACGACCATTGCAGCGGCTTGGTATTCTCAGGAAACCGACCGTTACACCCACGGCGTTCTCGGAGACGCTATTGAATACACCCGACTCACTGTCGACTCCAACGACAGCCTTGCGGACACATGCGGAGCAAAATCTGCACAGTTGGACGAGTTTCACGTCTTCGAAGATATCGCCCCGAGGCTTGTCGATCTGGATGGGGATCAAAGCGCGGAAATCATCACCGTCCGCAGCCACGCCGACAAGGGAGCGCAACTCGCGATCTACGCCGACCGGGGTGACTACAAGCTCAAACTCATTGCCTCAACCCCATACATCGGAACAAGGAACCGCTGGCTCGCCCCAATCGGCGCTGCCGACATGGACGGCGACGGCCATATCGAGATCGCCTACATCGACCGCCCGCATCTGGCCAAAACCCTGCGCATCTGGCGTTTCGAGGACGGCAACCTGACCGAAATCGCCTCTCTCCCCGACCTGACCAACCACAAGATCGGCGAGGATTTCATCTCCGGCGGCATCCGAACCTGCGGCGACACCCCCGAAATGATCCTAGTCAACGGCAACTGGACCCGCATCATCAGCGTCTCATACCAAAACGGCTGGACCAAAACCGACCTCGGCCCGTTCAACGGCCCGGATAGCCTGACCAGCGCCCTCAACTGCTGATCCGAACTTCATCTGTCCATAAATATCCTGGGGGTGAGGCCGCAGGCCGAGGGGGCAACGCCCCCTGACCCGATCAGCCTATCAAAGCGCCCGCCAGCCGATATCGCGGCGAAAGAACCCCTCGGGCCAATCGACACCATCCACCATCGCATAAGCCCGGTCGCGCGCATCCTGCAACGTCGCGCCCCGCGCCGTGACGTTCAAAACCCGTCCGCCCGACGCCTGAATCTGACCATCAGCAGCTTTGGTTCCGGCATGAAACACCATGTTGCTGCTGTCCTCAGGAAGCCCGTCCAGCCCTTTGATAACAGAACCTTTCTCGTATGAACCTGGATATCCCTTCGCCGCCATCACCACCGTCATCGCATGGTCATCCGCCCAGTTCACGCGCATCTCACCCAACCGGCCTTCGGCAGCGGCGTGCATCAGGTCCATCGCCTGCGCGCCCAGACGCATCATCAGCACCTGACATTCCGGATCGCCGAAACGGACGTTGTATTCCACCAGCCTCGGTTGGCCGTCCTTGATCATCAAACCGGCATAGAGCACCCCCTGAAACGGCATCCCGCGCCGTTTCATCTCAGCAATGGTCGGGCGTACGATTTCATCCATCGCGCGGGCCTCAATCTCGGCGCTCAGCACCGGCGCAGGGGAATAGGCCCCCATGCCGCCGGTGTTCAGGCCGGTATCGCCCTCTCCTACCCGCTTATGGTCCTGCGCGGTGCCGACCGACAGAATGTCCTCACCATCGCACAGCACGAAAAGCGAGGCCTCTTCGCCATCCATGAACTCCTCGATCACAACCTCGGCCCCGGCCCCGCCAAACGCGCCACCAAACATGTCGTCGATCGCATCCAAGGCGGTTTGCTCATCCATCGCCACGATCACGCCCTTGCCTGCGGCCAGCCCGTCAGCCTTGACGACAATCGGCGCGCCCTGTTCGCGGATATAGGCCTTGGCCGGTTCCGCATCGGTAAACCGCGCATAGGCCGCTGTCGGCGCGCCCGAGGCATCGCAGATTTCCTTGGTAAAGCTTTTCGACGCTTCCAACCGCGCCGCCTCAGCCGAGGGGCCAAAGACCAGCACACCCGCCTCACGCAGCCGGTCCGCAACCCCTGCCGCCAAAGGCGCTTCGGGGCCGACGATCACGAAATCAATCGCATTTTCTTCGGCAAAACTTACCACCGCCCCGCCGTTTTCGATATCCAGCGACGCGCATTCCGCAATCTGCGCAATCCCCGCATTTCCCGGCGCCACGATCAGACGGTCGCATTTGGGGTTCTGCATCACCGCCCAGGCCAGGCTGTGTTCGCGCCCACCGCTGCCGAGAATAAGGATGTTCATGGGGTCGTCTCCGATCTGCTTGGCCTCGCCTGCGCGGCGTTCTAAGCTGGCCGGGCATTTGACACAAGGCGCTGAAATGTCCGACCTGCTTGACGACCCGGTTCCGGGCCAAAACACCCCTGAATACACGGTTTCTGAAATCTCGGGCGAGGTGAAACGTACCCTCGAAGGTTCGTTCGGGCGAATCCGTGTGCGGGGCGAGGTCGGGCGCGTGTTCAAAGCCCGCTCAGGCCATCTGTATTATGACATCAAGGATGATCGAAACGTGCTGGCCTGCACCACGTGGAAAGGGCAGATTTCAGGCCTGTCCGTCGTCCCCGAAGAAGGGCTGGAGGTCGTCGTCACCGGTCGCCTGACGGCCTTCGGCGCTCAGTCCAAGTACAACCTGAATGTCGATGAGGTCGCTGTCGCCGGGCAAGGCGCGCTGATGGCGCTGCTGGAGAAACGCAAGAAACAGCTAGAGACCGAGGGCCTGTTCGCGCCCGAGCGCAAGAAGTCTCTGCCCTATCTTCCGCAGATCATCGGCGTAATCACCTCGCCCTCGGGCGCGGTGATCCGGGACATTCTGCACCGCCTGCGCGACCGTTTCCCCCGCAAGGTGCTGATCTGGCCGGTCGCGGTTCAGGGCGCGAACTGCGCGCCAGAGGTGACGCGCGCCATTGAGGGCTTCAACGCGCTGACCCCGGGTGGTGCCCTGCCGCGCCCGGACCTGATCATCGTCGCCCGCGGAGGCGGGTCTATCGAAGACCTCTGGGGCTTCAACGAAGAAACTGTTGCCCGCGCGGCGGCGGCTTCGGACATTCCCCTGATCTCAGCCGTAGGGCATGAGACGGACACGACCCTGATCGACTTCGTCTCGGACCGCCGCGCGCCGACTCCCACGGCTGCGGCGGAACTGGCGGTGCCAGTGCGAATGGAACTGCTGGCCTGGACTGGCGAACAGGGCGCACGCCTGTCGCGTTCCGCCGCAGATTCCGTACAACGCCGATCCCAGCGCTTGCGCGATCTGTCCCGCGCCTTGCCGCGACCCGATAGCTTGCTGGAAAGTCCCCGGCAGCGGCTGGATCAAGTCTCTGAACGCCTGCCGAATGCGCTGATCCGAGGCGTACAAAACCGACGTGTCAAATTGCTGGACACGTCCGCCCATCTGCGTCCGGCGACCTTGCGCGGACTGGTCGAAACCCGCCGCGACCGCTGGCGCAACCTGTCTTCGCGCCTATCCCTACGCCCGATTCAGCGCGAGTTGGAGGCACGGCGCGAAACGCTGTCACGACTCACTGACCGCCTGAACACCGACCAAACCAGCCGTCTGGACCGCCTGCGCCAACAGCTTGAGGCCACCGACCGCCTGCGCGAAACCCTCAGCTACAAGGCGACGCTGGACCGGGGCTACGCGGTCGTGCGTGCCGAAGGAGAAGTCATCACGACAAAAGCCGCAGCCGCCGGGCACCCGGTTTTGGAAATCGAATTCGCCGATGGCCGCCTGAAAACCGGCGCATCGGCCAAGGCCCCGCCCCGGAAACCCAAGCCCGATGCGCCCGATCAGGGCTCTTTGTTCTGAACAATGCTGACCGTCTGGGGCCGCAAAACTTCATCCAATGTTCAGGCATTGATGTGGTGTATCGAAGAGCTTGGCCTTACCTATCAACGCCATGATCTGGGCCACAGGTTCGGCGGGCTCGATACCGAGGCCTTCCGGGCCCTGAACCCAAACCTAACGAGCCCGGTTCTGCAGGATGGTGACAATCCGCCCTTGTGGGAAACCGGGGCAATCCTGCGCTACCTCGCCGCGCAATACGGAAGTGGCACGTTCTGGCCCGACGACCCGATCCGGCGGGCCGAGGTCGATAAATGGGCCGAGTGGGCGAAACTGAACATCGCCATGGCCTTCACCGGGCCAATCTTCTGGCGCGTTGTTCGTACAGGGCCGTCACAGCGGGACGAAGCCGCAATTCAAGACGCGCTTCTAAACCTCGAAAGCAAACTGGAAATAGCGGATGACAGGCTTGCCAACAGCACGTTTCTGGCAGGAGACGACCTGACCCTTGCCGATGTCCAACTGGGCCATGTCCTCTATCGCTACTACGATATCGACATCCGCCGCAGACCCCTTGGCGGTCTGCGCAGGTACTATGATGGCCTGACCCGGCGCCCCGCTTACCAAAAACACGTGATGATCAGCTACGACGAACTGCGGGTGACCTGAACCTTCAAACCCCAACCTCGGGGCCCAGACAGACCATCTCCTGATCGATGTCTTCGACCTCATACAGTTCCTGCGCTTCCGGAGCACCGTCGGGCCGTGCAACAAGCCCCCCGACCGAGCGGGTAAACTCCCAACACTGCGGATCCAGCCGATCCCCATAGACAAAGCAGATCTGATCCTCGCGCTGATACCAGACGCCTTCTTTGCAATTGCCATCCAGAAACGACCAGATGACGCGGCGGTTGGGCAGATACCGTTCCACGCCGTACACCTGCCCGTCGAATTCGTAGAACAGTGTCTTGCCTTGCGTGTATTCATCAAACTCTGTCCCGGACAATGGTGACTGCGCAACAGCAGCCTGTCCGGCCAGAGCCAGAAGAATCACAATACGTCTGAACATGACCGCACTCTGGCAGATACCACGACGCGTGACCATTCAAGCTTTCTCGTGCCGCACAGATGCCCCCACGTCACTGCTTGCATCCGTTTACGCCTCATTGCCAGATTGCCCGCATCAGAACCGGCAGGACATCGGAACCGAATATGACAACGCTGATTTTCTGGGCGGCATGCGCTTGCGCTCTGGCTTACCTGCTAATGTCCGCTCGCCCCGCCAGTATGCTACGGACCGCGTTGAAAACGGCGTCTGTCGCGTTGCTGGCCATCATCGCACTGATGCAGGCCTCCCCCTGGCTGCTGGTCGCCGCATTGGCCCTGTGCGCTGCTGGCGATGCGCTTTTGTCGCGCGAGACCGACAGCACCTTCATGGCTGGGGTTGCCGCCTTCGCACTGGGTCATCTGGCCTATATCGCCCTGTTCCTGACCCAACCTGTCAGCGACCCGTCCCTGATGTTGCACCAGCCTGCCATCGTCTGGTCTCTGGTGATCCTCGGGATCGTCATGGCCACATTGCTCGCCCCGCGCGCGGGTGATTTGAAAGGGCCGGTGCTGGCCTATATCCCGATCATCCTCGGCATGGGCATCACCGTCCTCGCCTTGCCCGACGCAGGTCCCCTCCGATGGGCACTGCCAGCCGCATTCGCGTTCATCGCGTCCGACCTGATCCTGGCGACCGAGAAGTTCCTGCTGCCCGCCAACCACCCTGCCCTGAAGCTGACCCCCTATCTGATCTGGCCGCTCTACTGGGGCGCACAGGCCGGGTTCCTGATCGCCTTCACCTGACCCTTTGCAACTGCCGCCAATCCGCATTAGGTGAGAGGACCACCTGCGGAGACCGAAAATGGCGTTTTTCTCAAAGCTCAAGGACAAGCTGTTCAAATCCTCATCGCGGCTCGAAAAGGGGCTTGACGCGATTGTCGAGGATGGGGGCGAGGAAACCGCCGCACCCGATCCGGTGATCCCCGCGCCTGAGCCCGAGCCACAACCAGTTCCCGAGGTTCCCGAACCGGCCCCTGCCCCGCAACCGGTTGAAACGCCAACGCCTCTGCCCGCCGACCCCATTTCGGCACCACCGCCGCCGGAAGTGCCTGAAAGCAAGGGCCTGCTGGGCCGCCTGTTCAACCGCAGCGAAACCCGTACAGAAATCCGGCGCACGCTGGATGACGACATGCTTGAGCAACTCGAAGAGCTGCTGATCGCCTCGGACATGGGCGTAGACACCGCCCTGCGCGTCACCGCCAATATGGCCGAGGGCCGCTTTGGCCGCAAACTCTCGACCAGCGAAATCAAGCAATTGCTGGCGCAAGAAGTGGCCCGCGTGATGGAACCCGTGGCCAAGCCCATGCCCCTCTACCCCAAACGCCCGCAGGTCGTGCTGGTCGTCGGCGTCAACGGATCAGGCAAAACCACCACCATCGGCAAGCTTTCCAGCCAGTTCAAAGCCGCAGGCAAAAAGGTCGTCATCGCCGCCGGAGACACCTTCCGCGCCGCCGCCGTCGAACAGTTGCAAGTCTGGGGCGACCGCGCAGGCGTGCCCGTGCTCACCGCCCCGGAAGGCTCCGACCCCGCCAGCCTCGCCTTCGATGCCCTGACCAAGGCGCAGAACGACGGCGCAGACCTGCTGATGATCGACACCGCAGGCCGCCTGCAAAACCGCGCCGACCTGATGGAGGAGCTGGCAAAGATCGTCCGCGTCATCCGCAAGGTCGACGACACCGCCCCGCACAACACCCTGCTGGTGCTGGACGCTACCACCGGCCAGAACGCCCTCAGCCAGGTCGAAACCTTCCGCAAACTGGCCGACGTCTCGGGCCTCGTGATGACCAAACTCGACGGCACCGCCAAAGGCGGCGTGCTGGTGGCGCTGGCCGACAAGTTCGGCCTGCCGATCCATGCCATCGGCGTTGGCGAGCAAATCGACGACCTCGCCCCCTTCGACCCCGAAGATTTCGCCGCCGCCCTGACGGGCCTGCAACCCTGATCCGAAACTTCATCTGGCCATAAATATCCCGGGGGGTCCGGGGGCAGAG